>NZ_JAMXWM010000017.1 GCF_024125445.1 Sporolactobacillus shoreicorticis
CCTAAAATAGGGCAGGATCGTGGTTTTTTGTAAAGATGCGGGCGCACGTTAACTGCTGTTCCTCATAAGATAGGCATTATGAGAAACAGCGAGGAGGTATGTGCTGTGCCTAATCATCGATATATCAATTTTCTTGCAAAATTGGCAGTAGACAATGCGCATCCTGGAGGTCATGGTTTGACAGAGGCAATTATTGAGCGACTAAAGATCCGTGAGAAGAGCAGCATTTTGGATGTAGGTTGTGGTACCGGTGCGACCACCGTATTCCTTGCTGAGAAATTGAAAGCCGATGTAACGGGGATTGACCTGCATCCGGGTATGATTAAACGAGCAAAAGCACGTGCGGCATTAAGTTTTTCTGCTCCCAAAATTATACAGGCTTCCGCCGAAAAACTGCCGTTTGAATCCGCCTGCTTTGATTGCCTGTTCTCAGAATCTGTGACTGCGTTTACCAATGTCTCTCTGTCTGTTCCGGAATATTTTAGGGTATTGAAGCTTGGTGGCCTGCTTGCTGCTATTGAAATGACTATTGAGAAAGAGCTTGACGCGGACGATAAAGGCCTAATCGAGTCGGTTTACGGGGTCAGTGATGTCCGGACAGAACCCGAATGGCTGTCTATTTGGAAGAATGCAGGATTCGTGGACATGAATTCGTTTCACGCTGATGAAATGAAGACGCGTTCAGAAGACGTACTTCCGACCTATAATTTAACGAGTATCATTGATGAAGAAGCAATTGACGTTTGGCTTGAGCATATGCAAATGATGCAGAAATTCAAGGATGTGCTTACTTATCGCATATTCACGATGAGCAGGCCATGTGAGTAAATCGAGTAAAAAAATGCCCGGCATACGAAATGGATACGTATCCGGGTTATTTTTTTCTTTTTTTAAAGTGCTCGCTGATCTGAGCAGCATAACTCTCAATCGCATCGGGAATTTGCCCAAAAAGCTGATTGCGCAATGGCGGGCGATTCGCTTTATGTTCCATGCGGGCCTTCGCTCTTTCATCACGAGGGGTTTCCATGTAACGAACAAACTGCTCGGTTAAAAAACGAACATACTCATCGGATTTCATAATCCTTTGCTCCTTCGCCTTTTTACTTTTACTTTGCCCAAAAAGAGAACAATTGATTCATGAAAAACAGGCATTGTTTCTTCTTGAGGTTCGAAGGCATGGATTCACTGGATTAATCGTTCCATCCATTTTATCGGTTTTCCGCTTTTTTTAGAATAGGTCATCTGGTCAATCTCTTTACGATCATCAGTAATCAGCGTAAATCTAATGATCACATGATCTTCGATTTCTGTGATATTAAATTGGACGGTACCGTTGCGATAAACGAATGTTCCTTGTTCCGTTAACGATGCCAGCTCACGTTCAAAATCGATAAGCGCGCATTCGCGTAATTGTTGGAGCTGAAATTGAGCATATGATTGTTGATAAAACTTTCGGTCGCTGTTCAGAATCAGGAGTGCATGGAATACAAAGGCGAGAAGTATGAGTGACAAGATCATTGTTAATGGTAGAACAAATCCATTTTGATTATTTTTCCATCCTTTAATCACCAGCATCATCCTTGACATAGAGTCGATCATCCCAATAATAATGGCGATTCGCTTTATCTGTTACGCGAATGGAAATAAATTCGCCATCCGATTGAAACGTTGCACTTTTGACTTGCTGAAGGACAATCTCGTAGCCCATTCTGTTCACTTGACGGATGATCCGTCCGTTTGTCATAAATGCGTAGCTTACATAATCCGTACCTTTTTTCATTGTCAGCATCCGATGATCCGTTGAACAGGATACTTGGTGAGAGAAATGCAGTTCTGTTGCTGTTTGTATAAAAAATAACCGTGTTTCCTTTTGGGTGTCCCATTGTGGCTGGAATCGCTGATTCATGAATGCTGTTACATTGACGGCTAGACTAACGATGATCAGAAAAACAGAGAGGGCGAGCATCATGGATAACAGCGTATAGCCTGCTTGGTTTTTCATTTTTTAGCTTCTCCAATGACTTTATGCATGTGTCCTTTGTAATTCCAGCTGATACTTATACAGACAGAGTGCTCATTTTTTTCGATCCATTTGATATGAAAATCTTGTGAGGTCTCAGGTTTATCGGAAATAGCACCATCCGATTTCCACGACATTAAATGATAGCGAAGCAAGCTGACAGCCTCGTGGTTCTGCTTGACAAGCTGCCGTTCTTGATCAACGTGCACGAGCAGCGGAGTGGCAATAAGGATCAGAAGGGTGAGAATGGCAAGTGCGGTCATGGCTTCTGGGAGGAAAAGCCCGCGTTCATCCTGCTGTTTTTTCATAGTAGTATCTGCCCTGACCAAGAAGCAATACGAGCCGATAGCGAATGCTTCCCAATGATATTGTAAATGTTTTTATCGTTGAAAAATGGCCTAACTGATTAATCATAATTGAATTCTCCTGATAGCCGCTGTAGATTGTAATTCGGGGATTTATTTCGGTGCGTTCAACTCTATCTTTAATCGCGACATAATAAAAATGTCCGGAATTATTGAAGACAATTCGGGCAACATCAGATTCGCTGATTGCGCCCACCTGTGTTTCATGAATGGTCTCATCAAGTTCGCTCATAAAATGTCTGAGTGTTACTTCATCAGATAGATGAGAAAAAGCGAAAAAAGAAATGGGGGTAAGGATGCAGGCGATTGATAAGACAATCAATACTTCAATCAGTGTGAACCCGAAATCCTGTGTGAAAATTCTATTATGGTGCACTGACTTCACCGGTTACTTTGTCATAAACTAGTGGTGTGCCGTCCGATGCTTTGACACTGCTGACGTAGTCGGGGATGAGGTCATTCAGACTGTCTGGTAGCGCTCCATCATGATCCATCTGATAGGCAGCTAATTGACTTTGAACCAGCTTAACGGTGGCATCGGTGCTTTTACTCATCACTACATCATTTGATTTAGTCATATTGGGGACAGCAATCAAAAGCAATATGGATATGATGAACAATACAATCATCATTTCAATTAGTGTGAATCCGCGTTGCGAGGCAAAAACAAATTTGTTAAAGGCTTTGATCATGCGAAGAACTCCTTTATGGTGGGATTAAAAAATGGACAAGGTTAATGCTAATGCGTTTTTTGAAATAGACATGTTGGAAATGGTGCGGAACGGCAGATTCAGTTATTTATTTATGAGAGACAGAAATGCAGGAAAGAGGGTTAAAAGAAGCAGAGGTTGCGGATGTTGGAAAAAAACGGAATCTTATTCATGACCAGTCAAAGTGAAAACTTTATCAACTTCCTAACTCATTTGAATAGAAACGTCGAGTCTTCGATCACCTCCATAATTATGAACCACAAATAGCAAAAACCTTCCCAATGGTAATAATTTCGACATCCTTAGACAATTACCTTTTCTTATGCAGAAAAAAATGTGGCAAATGAATGAATACTTCATTTTGAACGGCATGAAATGACTAAGAAACTGTGAACTAAATTATTTTGAAAACGCATACACAAATGTTATGCTCTTATAGAGCAATCAGTTATTTTAGAGAGGGTGGGAGAGATGGCAGAAGTAAAAGCAGCATTTCTTTTTATCGGTCCCGAAATTGACACGTCACATGCTCAGGCCCAGATCAGGACTCCTGTTATTAACCTGAAAGTGGTTGGAGTAAAGAATTATGAAGAAGCAGTGAAGGCGGCTGTGGCGCTGGCTGATGATGGCGTGAAATGTATTGAATTATGCGGCGGATTCGGAAATGAAGGCGTAGGCAAAATTTCGGCTGCGGTTACAGGGAAGGCTTCGGTTGGTGTTGTGCGCTTTGATCATCATCCCGGCCTTGGATTTCAGAGCGGTGATCACGTGTTTCATTGAGAAGTGTATAAAAAATGGCCGGGCAAATAGGCTCGACCATTTTTTCATGAAATTTAAAATTCTTCATATCTGGAAGGGTCCTGATCAAAGGTTCTGCCATGCGGATGACTTAGTTTTCCAATCGTTTGCATTTCTTCATCGCTCAGTGAGAAATCAAAGAGTGAAAGATTTTCTAATTGACGCTTCGGTGAAGATGATTTTGGCAACGGAAGGGCACCAAGCTGTACATGCCAGCGCAGGATAATCTGAGGTATAGATTTTTCATGTGCATCGGCAATTTTTTTTATCGCTGGATCTTGCAATAATTTGTTTGCCCGCCCCAATGGACTCCATGATTCGGTTAGAATACCATGTTCCTTATCATACGCTCTCTGTTGCTCCTGTGAAAAATAAGGATGCAGTTCAACTTGATTAACGCTTGGGGTGACGCCAGTTTCTTTTATCAGGCGGTCTAAGTGTTCGGGCAGGAAGTTGCAGACACCGATGGAACGAATCAAGCCCCATTTCTGTGCGTCGATTAACGCTTGCCATGCTTCTACATATAAATCCTTGCTTGGGTTCGGCCAATGGATCAAATACAGATCGTAGTAGTCCAGTCCTGCTCGAAAGAGTGATTCTTGGATTGTCGTTATCGCTTCATCATAGCTATGATGACGTCCGGGCAATTTGGAGGTAATGATCAATTCTTCACGTGAGACGGAACTGCGTCGTACCGCTTCACCAAGCGCGCCTTCATTTTCGTAATTAAATGCCGAATCGAGTAAACGGTAACCTGTGTCAATGGCACTTAATATGGAATTAATGCCTGAGGCGCCGTTCAGTTTGTAGGTACCGAAACCAACAGCAGGCAATTGCAATCCATCGTTAAGTGTTTTTTGTGGAATAGTTGTCATTAAATCGTTCTCCTCCTTCATTTTTAGTTTAGCATCCTCATTTTTCCAAGTCTAATAAAGTGGCTTCGTAAATGAATTTCCAATCAAACGAACGAGCAAGCAAGAGAGTACAGCAGCTGTATCTAACTAGTAAAAAAGGTGTTGGTTTGAATCTAGATCAATTCAAGGATAGGGTCCGGGTTAAAAAATGATAGCCCCTATGGAAATTAACGTAGAAAAATAGGACCAATTGATTGAATAATTTATCATTTATTGCCTCTGCCTCTTAAACTCGATCTATCAGAAAATTCATTATTAATAAATCCTTGTTAAATTGCTTATACTCATATATCTTATAAATAACGAATATCTTTTAAAACGAAAGCATAACATGGAACGTTAATTGATAAATTAATCTTTTTGAGGTGAACGATCATTCGTAAGGTAAATGTGATTATTGTAAGCAGCAGTGCTCTGATTCTTGCAATATTTGTTTTCGGACTGATGGGTTACTTTCAAGCCACACATTTTAATACAAATGTAACGATTAACGGTGTCAAAGTCGGCCATCTGAAACCCGAACAAGTAGTGACTAAGTTAGCTGCACAATCCCTAAAAAATGATGTTTTTATTGGGGATGAGAAGATTATCAACGGTAAGAATACAGTAGCTAAATTTACGAAAAAAGATTTAGCGGCCGTGAATCGAGTTTTTAAAAAGCAGCAGACTTGGCTGCCATCATTTAAGAAAAAAAATTATGCACTTAACCCGGCAGAAAACGACGATTATCGATCAGGTACACTAAAGAAACAAGTGGAATCCCGGTTAAAACAATTAAACAAAAAATTGAAAGCACCAAAAGACGCCTATGCCTACATAGAAGATGGAGATCTGAAGGTATCTAAAAGTGAAGCCGGCAGGCAATATGACGTGGAGAAGCTCATGCGTGCCTATGACAAGCAGGAGTACAACAGTGAAATTCATCTGACGGCATGGCGCCTGCATCCGATTAAGGAAGACAGCAAAATAGTTGAAAATGAGACTAAAATACTTAAATCGCTCTTGAATCAGAGCGTAAATTATTCGGTACAAAATAAAGTTTACGCGCTGAAAGCAAGTGAGTTGATCAAAAATGCAAAAGCAACATCGAATATGAAAGTGACTATTGATCCAAGTGTGCTGAAAAATAAAATTGAAGAGATCAATAAGAACCAATCAACATTAAATAAGAAATCTCCATTTAAGACACATACAGGCAAAGTTATTTCAGTTCAGGGACAATCCTACGGATGGGCGCTGAATGTAAGCAAGGAAACCAATCGGATTCAGAAGGCGTTTGAAAATGGAAAAACGTCACTGAAAGCCTACAATGTCTATGGTGTCGGATACAGTACCTATGGAATTGGTTATCATAACACAACGAATAACGGAATTGGAAACAGCTATGCAGAAATATCTATTTCGGAACAAAAAATATGGATCTATAAAAATGGCAAACTCGTTGTAACTACTGACGTAGTGACCGGACGCCATGATACAAATGAAGATACACCTAAGGGACTGTGGTATATCATGTATAAGGAATCGCCTTCAACGCTTGAAGGAAGTGAGGCAGGCAATCCTAATTATTCAGTGAAGGTTGATTATTGGGCACCGTTCACACTCAGCGGCTGTGGATTCCATGATGCCAGTTGGAGAAGAAACTGGAAAAAAGATGCCTATTTAACGCAGGGATCAGGTGGCTGTGTGAATACTCCTCCGTCTATAATGAAAACTGTTTATGATAATCTCGAACAAAACGAACCGGTGATTATTTACTAGATTAATAGAATAAGCGATTAAGACAACTTGAAATCTGAAAGCCACTGAAAAACTGAATAATGCTATCGAAAAGGCAACTCAAAAATTCATTTTTGAGTTGCCTTTTCCTTTGACTGGAGAGATAAAACCCTGCTTCTTTACCCCATGAGCTTTACTATTTTCTTTACATTGACTGTGAATAGCGCCATGGCTTTTTTGCTTTTGTGAACAAACGAGAAAGCATCAGCAGTCAAGCTATTTTAAGAAGGATACAACAGATGCGGCAGAGAATAGTCAAATAAGCGCACAAAATTAGAATTCAGGGGCGATTTAAATGGGATTAAAAACGGTGTTGATTATTAATGGAAAGATACACGGTACGATCATGTTGCAAAAGGAGACTTGAATACATTTCTATGCGATACGGCAGCCGGATATTTGGGCGATAAAGGCTATGAAGTGCTCACGACACACGACAGTTGTCGTTGACGGCTACGACGTCAGGAAGGAAGAAAACAAGTGGGTGAAGGCGAATGTTATTTTCTTCCAATTTCCGATCTACTGGTTTGCGGCACCTGCTGCTCTGAAACGTTACATCGAAGACGTTTACAATTACGGCCTTTTCTATTCCAGTGTATCCGAGTACGGAAGAGGTGGATTGCTGAAGGGAAAAAGTTATTTACTGTCCACGACTTGGAACGCACCGAAAGATGTATTTGACGCCCCTGGCAGTTTTTTCAACGGCCGCTCTGTCGATGAAGTACTTGCAGTATTTCATGATACTCAAGCCTTTGTTGGCTTGACCAAACTGCCGAGCGTGTCGTTTCATGATGTTATTAAAAATCCGGATGCTCAAGTATATGCGGAGCAATTAAAAGTTCATTTAAAGACTATTTTTGGATTGTGATCCGTAATAAATCCGATGCAAGATGAACCCCATACAATTGGAATTCGACTTAATCAGCGGCCTTCTGTTCTTTGTTGGAAACGAATTTAGTGACTGAGCTTTGCTTTTCTCTGCCTTTGGATAGAAAAATAGTAATTCCGGTAAGGATGACAAGAATACCAATACTTTGCTGGAGTGTGACACCTTGTCCCAAAATGAGATAAGCAAGAACACAGGTTCCAATCGGTTCGCCGACAATACTCATTGAGATCGTTGATGTGCTCAGCCACTTTAGCAGCCAATTGAAAATGGTCTGCCCGAAAACGGTTGAAATGAGAGCGAGACATGCAAACCATAACCAGTTATTCGCCGAATAACCGATGAGTGAGTATCCACTGAGCAGCGAGTAAGTGAGCAGTAAAACAGAACTGCTGCCATACCCGATCAATACGTAGGGAATGAGCGGCAGCTGCTTTCGCAGTCCCTGACCAAGAAAAAAATATCCAGTGATTAATCCGGCTGCGATGAATGCAAGTATGTCGCCGAAAAATGCTGCGCCGCTTACTTGGAAATCCTGCCAACTGATTAGCGTGCTTCCTGAAATCGCCAGAAGTCCGCCGAATAGTGCTTGGCGGGTTATTTTTTCTCCAAAAAGAAAATAACCTCCGATAAAGGCAAATAACGGCTGCAAGGTGACGAGTACGGTCGAGCTTGCGACAGAGGTGAATCGGAGTGATTCGAACCACAGCGCATAGTGGGCGGCAAGAAAGAATCCAGCCAGTATGCCGAGAAGCCATTGCTTTGCAGACAATTGTCGTAGTGCTGTTCGGCTCGTTGTATTGAACAAAAGGAAAGGCAACAATACTGCTGTTGAAATAAGCATGCGATAGCCGGCAATAATTGTCGACGGGGCATCCGATAATTTAACAAAAATAGCTGAAGCGGAAAGCGAAAATGCGGCAAAAAAGAGAATAATATATAAGTACTTGCGTTTCATTGATTCCAGATCGACCACTCCAGCTCCTGAGGTTTGTACAAAAGATGATAAGTTGATTCTATCATAAACGTCAGGTTTCTCATTATTTTTTTTAATTACTAAAATTGCTGATTGATGATATACTGGTTGCCCGGTGCGTAAGAGTGAATTTTAATCAAGAGAAAAAAAGCCTAGTTTGTTTTTGCGGCTCAGAGACTTCCACAAGAATATTAAATAAGCATCATTGAAGTCTCTATTAGTCGTGTTTTATCGGTCAAGTGATTTTTTTGTTTTTTATAGAGAAAAACGGCCTGAATGTACTCGAAAATTCATTACAGAGGTGAAATGGTGTCTAGGATCTTCGTTCTTTGTTTTGGGGATTCTTCATGATCGAACAGCATTAATTGGACGCTCACATTTATGATTATCCTGATTGCGAGGAAGGCTTTCGCGCTCCGGTCGGTTTTATGCTGCAGCAAATTCCGTTCGAGAATGCACGAAATACATACATGGTCATTTTTGCGCATGGTGATGTTGATAATGATCGTCTTCGAAATGCATCAGAAAGTACCGAGATGTAAACTTATTTTGTCTAGAAAAATGAAGTGCTTTGGAGGGAAACAGAATGTACGAAGAAATTACTGCGGAAGAAGTGGAACGGCTGTGTCAACAAGAAAAACACGTCAGCATCATTGATGTTCGCGAAGCTGACGAGTTTGATGAGGGGCATATTCCTGGTGCGGTTAATATATCGGTCAACATCATTCAGTCGAAACTGAATCAAATTGATAAATTTAAAGAACATATTCTCGTTTGCCATGCAGGCGTGAGAAGTGAATTTGCTGCCAAGCTGCTTGCTGCTTATGGCTATCACGTGAAAAATATGATGGGCGGAATGATTGCCTGGAACGGTCAAATTGTTTATTAAAACTGATGCTGCAAAGGACCATATACAATTTGGAAAGAGATATCAGGCGACGATTTATGGAAGAACAGAAATACACCAAGTAAAATACATAGAGACATAAACACTTTCCATTTATTTTATTGATACCGCTATTTCCAGAAGCACCATGGGATCATTGCCGGTTAGTTCATAAATGGACTTTCGGTCTTGCCATCGGATCATGCTCTGGCGATTATCTGTATATGCCTGAATTTGGCCATACTGTCGAGGAACCGGCAGAGCGTGTTCCTCCAAATAGTCAACGATAAACCGCGCTAATTGTTGCCCTTTAGCGGATTCAGAAGTCGGCGACAAAGACGCGAGCGTCCAACGGCCTTCATTCCAAGAAATTCCCGCAGTTCCTGCCCCCGCATCGGCATAACCTGTAATTTGATGTCCGAGCGGGACAGCTTCACCGTCAGAGCTTCCGTATTGATGGTAGGTCATTTGCTTAGCGGCCTCAGACTCGTTTGAGTAGATCTGTCTTGTCATTGTCGCAATTGTTTTTGCTTTCGATAGTGCTTTGTCGTTGACCTTTAATGGAGTGCCGGTCTGTTTGAATGTAATTGTAAATTCACTGGCTTGATTTTTTACGACTGCTGAAACATAGCTTCCGTTTTCAATCGGCAACTTTTGCGGAAGGAGCAGTGGGGTGTGTTTTTTTAACAGTAATCTGACATCAGCGAGTGTTTTTTTCAGCGTGCCGATTTTCTCAGATGATTGCTTCTCTTCTGTCTTATTTTTCGGCGCAGTGCTGCTATTATTTTTATCTTGCACACTGGAGCTGCTGCCTGCTTTTGACGAAGAACTGTCTGCTTGACTTGATGAAGACTGATGTACTGATGTGCTGCCGTCTCCGCTGCCTTGCGAACAGCCGTTTATCAATGAGAATACGAGCAAACATGCAACAATTATTACTATTTTTTTCATCGTCATCCCTTCTTTCCTCAATACTTAAATAATACCCTTTTTAGTTGCCAAAAAAACAGAATTAGGGGTTGATGGCTATCTTAGAGGCAGTTTCTTTACAAAAAATTGATTAAGGAATATAGTAGTGATATTGAACGTGCAAATTATTTTGTACGTATAATTTTATTGTACGATGAGGTGTTTTTCTTGGAAAAAGTATACTCGATCAAAGATTTAGAACAGCTTAGAGTGTTTAGTGAACCCTTTAGAATCAAACTTCTATGGTCTTTCTACGGTAAGGAGAAAACAGGAAAAATGCTCGCCGATGAGTTTCACATGTCTCCATCTAAAGTGCGGTATCACCTCACTGAATTAGAACGCGTCGGATTGGTAGAAGTGGTGCGAACTGAGTTGAAAAACGGAATTCAGCAGAAATTTTACTTGCCTGTTGCGCAGCGCTTTTCTCTGCGAAAGGTGGCTGCTCTCATCAATGGCGAGGAGGCATCAAAACTTGATAGTATCATGAGGCAAAGCGCTATAGAGGCGATCGATGAAATGCGTGAAAAAGTGACCGGCGCAAATTTCGAAAAACCGGAATTAGTCCAAGTTTCATTAACGCTTTCCCTGACCGCCAAAGAGAGAAAAGAAATTGCTGAGAAAATCATTGACCTTCATGAACAACTGGAGCGATTAAGTCAGCGTGAAACCGATGAATCAACCCGGGATTATTATATTAATTTGACGCTGTTTCCGACTGGCCCGAAATCAGAATCAAACTAAACCATAAAGTTTTCTTTTTTTTACATAACGTATTAAAAAAATAATACATAATATTTTATTCATTCATATTAAGAAGGCGAGCTAAATGAAAAACTTACTGTTTCAAAACAAAGGCTATCTCATGCTTTGGCTGTCAACTTTGACGACGCGCTTCGGTAATGCGCTTACACTGACTGTGCTGGTGTATCATATCGGCTCGCATTCAGGCAATGCTTTCATGATCAGCATGGTCTTACTTGCTCAAATGGTGCCAATGGTTCTAATCGGTCTTTTCGCAGGATCAATTGCCGACCGTATGCCAAAGTTCGTCATTATGATCAGCAGTGAATGGCTGCAACTCTTCATTGTCGGAGCAATGATTTTTTCCTTAGATTATGCATGGCTGCTTATTTTTCTGATTTTTATTCAAGGGGCTGCTGCCGCATTTTACGGACCGGCAAAGACGGCCTATCTGCCGGAACTTGTGGCGGAGCAGAAACTATCGGAGGCGATCGGTTTGTCTCAAGCGACGAGTCAGTCCGCCGATTTGATTGGTCCGCCTATTGCCGGCGCATTGCTTCTCATGATTCAAAGCAGAGAAATTCTGATGATTGATCTGCTTACCTTTTTCATTTCGGCCTTATTCATTTTTGCTTCATCACGCTATGGAAAAGCAAATCGTAAACTTATTGAAAGCAAGGTTCATGAATCGCTGCTAATTTCTATCGGTAAAGGGCTAAAAGAGGTTTCTTCATTAAAAAGTCTGAAATTTTTAATTGTCATTGTATTTGTTTTAATGTTAGCAGCGGGTGTGTTTAATGCAACATCGGTATCGATCGAGCTGCAAATTTTTCATGTAAACGGATTTCAGTATGGTTTGCTTCAATCCGTTGGCGGGATCGGCGCGATTCTCGGTTCGTTTGCCGGACCGCTCTTGATCAAACGCATCAACCCGGGCAAATTTATCATCACTTCCGGGACGATTCTCGGCATATGGATGACACTTATTTTCTTTATTCATGCCCTTCAAGCGACTTTCGGACTTGCAGCTCTTTTTATATGGATCAGTATCATTGGATTGCTTAATTCGTGTCTGAATGTTCCGGTCAGCTCACTTTTTCTGCTTGTCACGCCTCCGACCTTTAGGGGACGGGCAGTAGGCATCATGCAGATGTTTACCTATCTTGGATGCATTATCGGCCTGCTCGTCGGCGGCACGCTCACAGCCCCTATCGGTATGATTCAGGTCACAATTATAGCGGGAGTGGCAATGACCGCAGTATCTCTGGGATTGATCGGTACAAAAGGGTATAAACAGTTGATTCATGAACAAAATTTAAAATCAAAAGATGGCGCAGCGGATAAACGAACTTTTGTCGAATGATTGATCGCCCTCGGACGTTGGCAAATCTGAGCAAATCAAGTCTATTCGTGCTATGATCAAGTCATTAATGGAAAAATCAGGTGATTATATGAAACAAGGAACAACCATTTTAACTTTGGACAACGGGTATCATCTTTGGACAAATACTCAAGGAAGCGGCACTATTCATTTACTTTGCCTGCACGGGGGACCGGGAGGCAATCATGAATACTATGAAAATTTTGCGGAAAAGCTTGCCGAACAAGGATTAAATAGTCAAGTTCACATGTACGATCAACTCGGTTCCTTTTATTCGGACCAGCCGGATTACTCAAATCCGGAGATCGCTGAGAAGTATTTAACCTATGACTATTTTCTTGATGAAGTTGAAGAGGTTCGGCAAAAATTGGGATTGGATCAATTCTATCTTATCGGTCAGAGCTGGGGCGGCGCGCTGGTTCAGCTGTATGCATTGAAATACGGCGAACATTTAAAGGGTGCAATCATCTCCTCGATGACGGATAACATTGATGAATATGTTGCCAATATCAATAAAATCCGTGAGGACACCTTGCCCGCCGATGCGGTTGCGTTTATGAAACAATGCGAGGCGACGAATGACTACGATAATGATCGTTACCAAGGCTACGTGGATATTTTGAATGAAGGCTTTGTCGATCGCAAGCAGCCGATGGCGATCTCACATCTGTCACCAACCATGGCGACCCCTGTCTATAATGCGTTTCAAGGAGACAACGAATTTGTTGTGACCGGCAAACTTAAAGATTGGGATGTGCGTGATCGGTTGAAGGAGATTACCGTGCCAACATTGATCACTTTTGGCGAACATGAAACGATGCCGCTTGCCGCTGCTCGGCGGATGGCTGAAACCATTCCGCATGCCCGGCTTGCCACAACACCGGAAGGCGGTCACCATCATATGATTGACAACGCACCGGTTTACTTCGATCATCTCGCGACCTTTATTAAGGATGTCGAGAACAATAAATTTCATGATTGAAAGAAACGCGTTGATCCACCCCGTAAAAGGGTGGATCTATTTTTTGCGACTCGAGTAGATGATACGAAGGAGGAAGAATGCGTGAAAAAGAAAAAATGGCTGCTTTCTTTTCTGATCATAAGTCTTTTCGTTGCTGGTTGCACCGATCAAGGTGAACCGGTGAAGGTTACGAAATCGATGAATCGAGTGGTATCGGATTACATCTTGACTTATAACAAAGATCTTTCTGAACAAGTCGACCAGCAGTTCGAGGCACACAAAATTTACGGAGCAAGAAAAAAGGATAACGGAATCATTGAGGTTTATCTCTACTATCTTTACGAAGAATTTAAACGAGACAAAGAGACAGAAGTTGATGGCGGTTCGGTTCTTGCATGTGTCAAGTTAAAAAAAGTAGACGATAATTATAAGGTTGTTGGTTTTAAAGAGGCTGAGGACGGCAGCAAATCTACAGACTCGATTAAGGAGATGTTCCCAAAGGAGTACGCGGAACAAGCGACGGACATTAACAATCAACAGGCGATAACTAAGGTATTACAAAAAAGAATCGACAAACAAGTAGCCAAATGGCGGGAACAGTGACATGATTTTTTAAGAGGCGTGGCCTGTACGTCCCTTATTACCGGCAGATTGATGCTCACCGCTCTGCTTTTTGCTTATGTGGTGCGCGTAAGGATGATGATGGCGGCTGCAATTTCTTTATTCAGTACGTTGTCATTGTAACGCGCTTTTCAACGATGATTCGGCATCGTTGCCGGATCTTTTAATTTTTATAGGATTAAGCCAGCAGTTTGACTAACGAAAAGATGATTAAGATGCCGCCAGTCCATGCTACTTGGTTCGTCAAGCTGATGTAACTGAATCTGAATTCATGACAGGTCTTGGTTACCGGTGGAAAATAAGCAGAGAGATTTCTATGGAATAAAGCGCTTGAAGAAAGCAATACATCGCGCACCAGTAGGATGAAAGTTGTATTGCTAATTATTTTGACTGCTAATAGGAGACATGTCATGAAAGCGAATGAACTGTATGTTTATCATATTGTTACTCGAAAAAAGATGAGCCGCGGGCAGATCATTAACTTTGACAAAAATCAAAAAAATACCTTATATCACTTCTTTTTTGAGAGAGAGCAATTGAATGCTAAAGGGGAAGACTTTATTCAAATTCTACAAAATCATGATACAAGTAAAGGCTTGAACCTGAATGAAGAAAATGCCAAAGTAGCGATTAAGTATATTGGTCAAACGATCCGAGCGATTAGAGAAGTGGTTGTAGAAATGGTAAGATTGCAAGAATTTCCTGAATACCCTTCAAGATTGTCCTGCTTATACGCTGCGAAAAGTTATGAAGATGTTTTGAAATGGAAAAAAATATTTGATTCATATCATCGAAACATTTTGCAGATTGTTAAGCTGCGGGTCAATGGAAATTTTTTTGAAGGTGATGGGAATCGTTTACCAAAGGAAGACGGAGTCCCTTTCTCTCAAAAAATGGAACAGGCCAGAGAATATTGGCAAGGAAATGTGAAAAATGAGCTTCCCGAACTGCTGAGCAGCGGGAAAATTGAAGTGGTAGAAATTATTGAGGAATTCTCCGTTTGAACCATTCTGAACTCAGTTAAAAAAGATAAATCGGTGAACGAAAAAAAACATGTAGGTGAAAATAAAAAGTACTGGGATCGATTGAATTATAATTGGCGAGTATGCGATAATGCAACGAGAGCGTTATAAAGGAGTGGCTTGAAAAAAATGAGTGCATTGATCGACGAAATTAATCAGCTAGCTCGTCTTTCAAGAGAGCGGCCATTGACTACAGAGGAAAAAAAGTGGCAGGCGGAACTTCGGCAGCAGTATTTGAAAAATTTTCGTCGGCGTTTTAAACAGCAGCTTTCTCAAATTAAGGTGGTCGATCCAAAAGGAAAGGACATCACACCGAAGAAAGCGAGAGCGTTGCGCAAATCATTTGAACAAGAGTAAGCGCTTATGTTACGATGAATAAAATTAGATAAATGTTCCACTAGGGGAGCGAAAAGCTGAGATTGACTCTGTCAAGACCCTTTGAACCTGATCCGGGTGATGCCGGCGTAGGGAAGTGGCTGATCCAGCTTTTCATTCATGGTGATCAACCGCTTTCATTGCGAAAGCGGTTTTAATTTTGCCTTAAATAGGGAGAGTGACGAAATGAAAGAAATCTCAAAACTGGCACGTAAGCAAAGCGATGCATTATGGCAAAAGAGCTTTAATCATCCTTTTGTGCAAGGGATTAAGCACGGAACGTTAGCGTTGGATTCTTTTCGCTTTTACATCAAACAGGATGCGTATTATGTCCGAGAGTTTGCCAAACTTCATGGCATGGCTGCCGCGCAAACGGATGATGCGACAGCGGTCTCAAAGCTTCTCAAAATAGGAAACGGTTTGGCTGAAGGAGAATTGCAGCTCCATCAAAGCGTGTTTCAGACGGTTGGGATCAGTGATCAGGAATGGAAGGCGTTCCGTCCGGCTCCGGATGCTTACGCATATGTCAGTCATCTCTACCATGTGTTAAGTAAAGGAAAGCTTGGGTATTCGCTGGCTGCGTTAATGCCGTGTCCTTGGCTCTACTATGAAATTGGACTGCAATTAAAAGATGCTCGGCCGCAAGTAAAGGTTTTTCAAGATTGGATTGCCGAGTACAGCAGTGAAGATATTGAAAAAAATGTACTCATCGAACGCGCTCTGTGGGATGAAGCAAGCAAAGACGCGACCGATGCAGAACGCTATGATATGATCCATATCTTTATGCAAAGCAGCTACTATGAAATTCGATTCTGGGATATGGGAGCTGCGCGCAGTGATTGGCCGGAACAAAAGAAAGGGGAGGATGTTCATGATTTCTACTCAACGATTGATTGATTTAATGCGCGCAGTACGCGAGAAAAAACCATTGCTGCATGTGATTACCAACCGTGTTGCAATTAACGATTCAGCGAATGGGGCACTTGCCGTCGGTGCGTCTCCGATCATGGCTGAGGCACATGAAGAAGTTGAAACAATCGCTGCCATTAGCGGAGCACTTGAGCTTAATATCGGTAACCTGACACCGTATTCCATTCAAAGCATGCTGCTTTCCGGACATGCCGCGAATCAGGCAGGTGTTCCGGTTGTTCTCGATCCGGTCGGCGCCGGTGCAACTGAATTCAGACTTCAAACAGTACAAAAGCTGCTCGATGAGCTGGATATCGCGATAATCCGCGGTAATGCAGGTGAAATTGCTGCTCTTGCCGGAGAAGATTGGGGAGCCAAAGGAGTCGATGCCGGAGAAGGTGATGGCGACATTGTGGCGATAGCAGAACGCGTTGCCCGCAAATGGCACACCGTTACCGCAGTATCCGGAGCTGCGGATACGATCACAGATGGACAGCAGACGTATTGCATAAAAAACGGTCATCCGCTGTTTCCCTATATGACCGGTTCCGGTTGCTTGAACGGCGTGATTCAAGCAGCTTATGCCGCCGTTTCACCAAATTACCTCGAGGCGTCGGTCGCCGCTTCGGTAAATTACGCGATTGCTGGACAGCTGGCGGGAGAGAAATGCGCGGGACCCGGATCTTTTCGCCAACAATTAATGGATGAGCTGTATTTATTGACTGAAGAAAAAATTAGGCGATATGCTGCTTTTGAAGAAGTGGCTCGCTCATGAGACCACAAGTGATTACGATTGCAGGAACAGACAGCGGCGGTGGTGCGGGAATTCAAGCAGATTTAAAAACTTTCGAAGAGCGGAATGTGTTCGGCATGTCGGTAGTGGTTGCTGTCACGGCGCAAAATACAAAGGGTGTTCAAGGCGTTTATCCCATGCCTCTCGAAGCAATTACCCGGCAAATGGAATCATTAGCGGATGACTTTACCGTTTCCGCCGTTAAAACGGGGATGCTTGTTGACGCGCAGCGAATTGAAATTGTTGTGCACGCCATCCGCCGCTATGATTGGCATCCTCTTGTTGTTGATCCGGTCATGGTTGCAAAGGGGGGAGCGTACCTTGTTGCTCCCGAAGCAATCGAAACACTCAGCCGCAAGCTGTTGCCGCTCGCTGATTTAATAACGCCGAATACTCCGGAGGCGGAGGTTTTGTCAGGACTTGTGATTCATTCGGACTCGGATCGTGAACTGGCGGCAAAGCAAATTATCAAGCGCGGCGCTAAAGCGGTGCTGCTGAAAGGTGGACATGACGAGGCAAATCCGGAACGAGCACGCGATTGTTTCGTCACGAAGAAACGGACGGTATGGCTTGAAGCAGATCGTATTCATACACCGCATACCCATGGTACGGGATGTACGCTCTCCTCCTTAATTACGGCGGAATGGGCAAAGGGCAATGATTTAGAGACAAGTGTCCGCACGGCAAAAGAGCTCCTGACACGTGCCATCGCTCAAGCACCTGAAATCGGTCATGGTCATGGCCCGGTTGCCCATTGGTTATTACGAGAGGATGACGGAAAAAATGAGTAAGGAACTTGATTTGAAAAAAGCACTAAGATTGTATTTTGTCATGGGCTCACAGGACATCGGGCTTTATGATCCGTTAACGACACTTGAAATCGCGTTGAAGGCGGGAGTCAGCTGTTATCAATGGCGGGAAAAAGGACCTTTATCTTTGAAAGAGGCGGAACGAATTGCGTTCGCTCAAGCGGCGCGCCGGCTCTGCGCGAATTACCATGTCCCTTTTTTTGTTGATGATGATGTAGAACTTGCGTTAAAGCTTAGTGCCGATGGCGTGCATGTCGGGCAAAAGGATGAGGGGGCGCAGACAGTCCGCCGCCGAATTGGAACTGATATGTGGCTCGGCGTTTCTGTACATTCGCTTGAGGAGGCCGAGCATGCTCATGCCGACGGTGCCGATTATATTGGTGTCGGTCCCTATAAACCGACGCAATCAAAAGCCGATGCCGAGTCGCCGGTAGGTGATAAGCTGTTCAGAGAACTCACAAAACGAGATTATCCATTGCCAACCGTCGCAATTGGCGGGGTAACCCCTAATGATGTCTCCACCATTCTTTCCGCAGGGGCAGCAGGTGTTGCCGTTATTTCAGCCATTTCAAAAAGTCCCGATCCTGCTAAATCAGTGGATCGTTTTTTATCTGAACTGAATATGTATTGATTTTGGCATTGCACGATTTGAGCAGAGCATTCGTTTTAGGTGAATGTTCTGCTTTCATGCTTATTAGGTAACGCAAGGAGAAACCAAGGATTATATTCCTGAATTCAGGAATGGGTATTATAGTTATGTGGATTGGCACATGACAATCCCGCGCTCAACAACAAATAATAAGAAAAACCGGGCAAAAAGCGCCCGGTCTTTACTTCCGCAGAATGCCGTGGCTTTCGCGTTGCGTACAGGACGTATGCGTATTTAGCGAAAGTTCTTTTATTGTTAGCGAAAGCTCCTTAGCTCCAAATGGAATTTTGAATCATCAACCTTGAACAGACATTTCTATTTCATAAATCACTTTGGTTCTTCATTAAGTAACGAAGTAAAATAAGCGGAGTTTCTCCGGTTATATGCATCATAGCGCTTGCTTCACGGATAAATAAGAATAATTTTTCCGGTTATTTCGCAGATTGGGCGCTTACCTGATCGCCCAACTTATGACCTTATTGTCGTATCAACAGGCTGAATACTAAACTTTATTATCTTGTAAAAAACCTCCCAGTCAGGAGGTCGAAAATCAATATTTCTTTATTGAGCGGCTGTTTGTTTCTTTTCGTAAGCCGCAATCTCATCTTCATAGGTCATGGTGATTGCGATCTCATCCAATCCTTTCAGCAACACTTCTTTTTGATACGGATCAATTACGAATTTCGCGTCAAAGCTTGGCGCAGACAGTCTTTGCTGTTCTAAATCAACGGTGAGCATGAAGGACTCTTGAGTGGCACGCCGAATCAATGTGTCGATAAGATCAGCGCCAAACCGAATGGCGAGAATGCCGTTCTTTTGACAGTTATTATAAAAAATGTCAGCAAAGCTTGGCGCGATAATCACTCGGAAACCATAATCTTGAAGCGCCCACGGCGCATGTTCCCGTGACGAACCGCAACCGAAATTGTCACGAGCGACAAGAATGGATGATTGCGCATATTCTGGCTGATTGAGAACAAAATCCGGCTTCTTGTTTCCTTTTTCGTCGAAGCGCCAATTATAGAAAAGGCAAGAGCCGAAGCCTTTTCGTTCGACGCGTTTAAGAAATTGTTTCGGAATAATTTGATCGGTATCTACATTCGTACGATCAAGTGGACAGACGAGTCCTTCAAATGTTTGAAATGGTTCCATTTTTTCGTTCCCCCATATCTATTTTTCGTCCTTTTATTGGGCAACAGCAAACGAACGGATATCTGCAAAATGGCCGCTGATTGCTGCCGCGGCCGCCATCGCTGGACTGACCAAATGTGTACGTGATCCGGTACCTTGGCGTCCTTCAAAATTACGATTTGATGTCGATGCGCAGCGCTTTCCGGCCGGTACCATGTCATCGTTCATCGCCAGGCACATGCTGCATCCCGCTTGACGCCACTCAAAGCCGGCGGATTTAAAAATTTGATCTAAACCTTCGGCTTCCGCTTGCTTCTTAATTGCGGAGGAACCGGGAACGATTAATGCTCGGACACCTTCATGGACATGTTTTCCTCGTGCGATTTCTGCGGCCTGGCGAAGGTCGCTGATTCTGCTGTTCGTGCAGGAACCGATAAATACGACATCAATAGGAATAGCGGAAATGGGTGTTCCCGGCTTGAGATCCATATAAGCGAGCGCTTTTTTTGCCGCCTGTTTTTTGTCATCCGTGCCAAAGCTTTCCGGATCCGGAATCGTGTCGTTAACTGAAGCGCCCATTGAGGGATTTGTTCCCCATGTGACTTGTGGTTCAATTTCAGCAGCATTGATTTCAATCGTACGATCGTAGGTCGCACCGTCATCACTTGCGAGTGCCAGCCATCTTTGTGCTGCCTCATCAAATGCGGCGCCTTTCGGTGTGAACCGGCGGCCGTGCAGATAGTCGATTGTGGTCTGGTCGGGACTGATTAAACCTGCTTTTGCACCTGCTTCAATGGACATATTGCAAACGGTCATCCGTTCCTCCATCGACAGATCCCGGATTGCTTCTCCTGTATATTCAACGATATGTCCGGTTCCCACTGAAATACCGTATTTAGCAATAATCGCAAGAATCAAATCTTTGGCACCTACACCGATTCCCAATTGACCATTAACTTTGATCTGCATTGTTTTCGGGCGTTTCTGCCATAAGGTCTGAGTGGCGAGGACATGTTCCACTTCGCTTGTGCCAATGCCAAAGGCAATGGCACCGAATGCGCCATGGGTCGAGGTATGGCTATCACCGCAGACGATGGTTTTTCCAGGCTGTGTCAGACCAAGCTCCGGACCGATGACATGAACAATCCCCTGATAAGGACTGTATATATCGGCTAATTCAACACCTAATGCCCTGCAGTTTTTTTGCAGCGTTTCAATTTGAATTTTTGACACTGAATCCTTGGTTTCTCTGTTTTCTGATGTCGGAACATTATGATCAACGGTTGCAAAGGTTCGATCCGGGCGTCTGACGGTTCGATGATTCATACGCAGGCCTTCAAACGCTTGCGGAGAAGTGACCTCGTGAACAAGATGGAGATCGATGTAAAGTAAGTTCGGCTTACCGGTTTCCTTATAGATCAGATGTTGATCCCAGATTTTTTCAATGATGTTGCGGGGCATATGCGTTCCTCCTCATAAATGATTGGTTCATTGAGCAACAGCTCTCCTGTCTATTGCGTCAATAACGCGATCCGTCATTTCTTCTGTTTTTACTGTTTTCTCGTTCTGTTGCGCGGTTTGCAGGTCATACGTGCGATATCCATGATCAAGAACGTCATGGACTGCTCGTTCAATTTGAGATGCTTCACATTCCATTTCTAACGAATAGCGAAGAAGCAGGGCCGCCGACAAAATGGTTGCCAGCGGATTCGCTTTTCCTTGACCGGCAATATCCGGTGCCGATCCATGTGCGGGTTCATATAAGCCCACTTTATCAGCGTTCAGACTCGCTGAGGGCATCATGCCTAGCGAACCGGTAATGACTGATGCTTCATCACTGAGGATATCGCCAAACATGTTCTCGGTCACAAGCACATCAAATTGCGATGGATTTGTAATCAGCTGCATTGCTGCAGAATCAACAAGCTGGTGATTGACCGCAATTTCTGGATAGCGTTCGGCAGTTAGATCGACAATCTCGCGCCACATTCGGCTCGATTCAAGAACGTTCGCTTTGTCAATTGATGTTACTTTTTTACGCCTTTTCATCGCCAGCCGGAATGCCTTTTCGACAACACGCTGAATTTCTTGTCGGCTATAGGCTAATGTGTCGACGACTTGCTCCTGATTTGGTCCGCGCCTTTCACTTGGTCTTCCAAAATACAAACCGCCGGTCAATTCGCGGACGATGACAAAATCAACATTTTCTACAAAAGAACGTTTGATTGGTGATGCGTCAACTAAGGCTTGGAAGGTCTCAACCGGTCGCAAATTCGCAAATAAACCCATTGCTTTGCGAATTCCAAGCAACCCCTGCTCCGGCCGCCGTTTCATTGATTTTTCATTCCATTTAGGACCGCCGACAGCACCGAGCAGGAGGGCATCGCTGTTCTTGCATTGATCAATTGTTTCTTGTGGGAGCGGGGTACCGTAAGCATCAATGGCAGCACCGCCGATTTTCTTTTCGACGAATCGAACATCGATTCGGCTCTTTTCCAGAACGGAACGAAGGACGCGTACGGCAGATTCAGTAACCTCCGGACCAATACCGTCACCGGGAAGAACAGTAATTGTTTTTGTCATTTAAATCAACTCACTTTATCTTAAAAATTTAAGGCTGCATCAATGCACCATTGTTTTTTCGTATTTTGAAAAAATGGTACGAAAATCATGGTCAGTAAGCTCTTTCTTTTGATCAGCAAGATTTTTAAATTCGTGAAACGATTGATCAATCTGTTTATCCGTTAAGTGAACGCCCATTTCAACTGCCTTTTTTCTAAAAGCATGACGTCCGGAGTGCTTACCGAGTACGAGCGTCCCTGAATCTAGACCGACCAGATTAGGGGAAATAATTTCATAGGTTTTCGGATTCTTTAATACGCCGTCCTGATGGATGCCTGCTTCATGAGCGAAGGCGTTCGCACCAACAATGGGTTTTGTTGCAGAAATTGGGCTGTTCATCAATTGGCTGACCATTCTGCTCGTTTTTGCGATCTCATTCAGTTTCAACTGTGTCTTCACCTTGTAATAATTGTGACGAATATGCAGCGCGACACCGATTTCTTCAAGTGCAACATTACCGGCGCGCTCGCCGACACCATTAACGGTGCATTCAATTTGCCGAACACCTGCGTCGACAGAGGACAAGGTGTTTGCCGTTGCCATACCTAAATCATTATGGCAGTGACAGGAAAGGCGAACTTTATCAATGTCTGGTACCTGCTTTTTAACATAGTGAAACATTGCTGCATATTCTTGAGGAGAGCAGTAACCGACGGTATCCGGCAGATTAATGATCGCAGCGCCGGCCTTAATTGCTGCCCGGACGACTCGTGACATAAAGGCGTAATCACTGCGCGTTGCATCTTCACACGAAAATTCGACCTGGGGAAAGAATCGACGCGCGTATCGGACGGATGCAGCAGCCATTTCCAATACTTCTTCAGACTTCATGCACAGTTTATAAGTCATATGCACCGGGGATGTAGCAATAAAAACATGGACGCGTGGATTTTCAGTCTGTTTCAGTGCTTCCCATGCCGCGTCAATATCACTCTTTTTTGATCGGGCAAGACCGGTAACCGTGCTGTTTTTAATGATTTTCGAGATGTGTTGAACGGCCTTGAAATCATCCGGTGATGCTGCGGGAAATCCGGCTTCGATCACATCCACATTCAGGCGTTCCAATTGCTGAGCCACCTGCACTTTTTCGTGTTCCTTCAGGCTGCAGCCTGGGGATTGCTCTCCGTCACGGAGTGTTGTGTCGTAAATTTCAACCTTTTCCATTTTCGTACTCCTTTCCTTGTATCTTTTCTGTTTTTTGTTTTGCGCATTTATTTATATTAAGAAAGAGCGGTTAAGCAGCTCTTTTCCGCGCATCGGAATAAAATAAAAAGTCCCTCCGCCCCGGCACCGGCCATAATAATGACTCGATGCAGGGGTGAAAGGACTTCGTTCACGGTACCACCCGGCTTGTTCGCGGCTCTTGCAAGCAGCGACTCAGCGGCATTTTGACAAGCAAAATGTCTTTTTGATAACAAGTGCTTACCGCACTTGGCCGATTCTACTTCACTTTCAAATCGGCACTCAGAGGCGAGTGCGCAATCAGCGGTACTGCCGGATTTTCACCATGCTCCGGCTCTCTGAAAGTACGAAAGCCAATTGCTTATTCCTCATCATCGCGTTTTCGAAAAAATGTTTGTGCTCACAATAATACATCGTTTATTTTTCTTGTCAACTGGTGAATGAATTTTTTTATTGGTTCATCGCCGGTAAGTCGTATAAAGTTAGTGTTCGATTATCACTGTGGTTAAATGCTTGATAAAAAAATATTTTTTGTTCGAAAAAATAAAAAATGGTTGACAGAATTAAAATTTTGGCAGTAGAATAGCAGTACTTCAAAACAAAACGAAAGGAAGTCTCACGATGAGTACATACCGTCGATTGCAAAACCTGCTAAATGAATTGTTGCAAGTGCTGACTGCTTTGCCTCAGCCCAACTTCATTCTTTAGTAGGACACAGCAACCGTACGGAAGTGAGCAGGACGGCTGATGTCCTGTTCATGATCGTTTGTGGGATCAACTGTCTTTTGCAAGGCCCATTCAATCATGAGTGGGCCTTTTTTGTACACTTTTTTATTCGATGAGGAGGTCGGAGGAAGACGTTACACAAGTAATTGAACATGGATTAAACAGAAAAATAAAATCGGATACGGAAACAGAAGGGATGAAGATGATTATGATAAACACAGAGGGAGCAATCGGAAGACAGGGTATACAGAATAAAAAAGTCGTTATTGATGCTGAAACGGGTTATTATACGCAAGATCAGATTCTTCATTTGGAGAGCCGGATTAACCATCTCCCGGTTAGCAAAACAATGTATCGTATTTTCACTCTAATTACTTTAGGCATGATGCTTGATGGATTTGATGTTTATCTGGCAGGAGGTGTTCTTGGCCAACTAGTTCAAAGCGGCTGGTCGTCGCTTGCTTTGAACGCGGCCTTTATTTCGACGACATTTATCGGCCTTTTCATCGGCTCTGTCGTGACCGGTTTTGTTGGGGACTGGAAAGGACGCCAATTTGCCTATCAAATAAATTTGTTCATTTTCGGTATAGCTTCACTGGCCAGTTTTTTTGTGCCAAACATGATGACGCTGATTATTTTAAGAGGTATCAGCGGGATCGGACTCGGAGCTGAAATTGTAACCGGATTTACATTGTTAGGAGAATTTGTTCCTGCTGCCTCTCGAGGAAAGTGGGTGGGCGGATTATCTGTTTTTGCCAATTGTTCCGCACCAGTCGCCACATTTCTCGGATTTATGATTATCCCAACGTTTGGCTGGCGCTGGATGTTTGCAATCGCCGGTGTGCTTTCCATTATTGTTTGGTATTTTCGGCGCAGTCTTCCAGAATCTCCGCGCTGGTATTTCTCTCAGGGAGACTATAAAAAAGCAGAGCAGATTGTTGAACAGTTTGAGGCAGAGGCCAAGGCGAGCGGGAGAAGCCGGAATATTGATGATCAACAAACTTCAGTCAATCGAATCATAACAAAAGAGGGGCATTACCGCGAGCTGTTCAGCAAAAGTATGATCAAGCGCACCTGCTTGGGCTGCATGATTCTTGGGGCGATCAATACAGCCGCCTTTACGTTTGTTACCTGGGTACCTACACTGCTCGTTAATAGCGGCATCACGGTTTCCAAGTCACTTGGCTATACAGCATTAATGATGCTTGGTGCACCAGTTGGCGCATTTATTGGCCGTATGACCGTGGACCGACTGGGGAGAAAATGGATGATTGTCGGTGCATTGATCATGACGGCCGTTTTAGGTTATATCTATGCTTTTCAGACGCAACCGACCGCTTTGATGGTGATTGGTTTTTTAATGACGGTAGGTCTCTACATACTGATGGCGATAGGTTTGTCCATCTATGTTCCCGAACTTTTTTCAACGGCACTGAGAATGCGCGGCAACGGTACGGCGCAAGCGGTTGGCCGGCTATTTACCATTGTCACACCATATATCGTGGCTTGGCTGCTGACCAGTCAGGGCATTCTATCGGTCTTTATCGTGATCGGCATTTTCTTAGCGTTGACCGCAGTGTTGACCATCATTTGGGGACCGGAAACAAAGCAGCAGATTTTAAACTAAGTGTTTTCCTAGAACAGGCATTATGAGTAAAAAGGGAATTGATACGTGCAACCGTTATCAATAATTCCATTAAATGAGTAGAGAGGATACCTCAGTGTTCTTGAGATACCCTCTTTCATTCTGTGGATCATTTCAGCTCATTAAGGTCGTCAAAGTGATAAAGATAGAGATCTTCAAGATTCGGGACGGCTTGAACTGCCTTCCGAGTAGGCTTTTCGTTGGCGAGCAATCGAAGATCAATACCATTTCCGCGGCGAATTATATTGCCAACCTTATAATTTTGTTGATAGTCGGCAAGCTGTTCATCGGTCGTGGTGACTCTCCATACATGACCGTCGATTGCTTTCAATAACGCGCTCGGTGTGTCCATCTGAACAAAGTGTCCGTCTTTAATAATCATTATATTATTTGCTAAATAGTCAAGATCGGATACGATGTGTGTCGACAAAAGAACGATGCGGGTGCTGCTCCATGCCGACCCATTGCAGCATCTCGTCAACTTTTTTATTGGCCTGCGCTTTTGTTAATCCCTTTAAGGAAGCAATATAATGCAGAAACTTTTCTGCGGAAAAGTTTCGGTAATAGCCAACCTGTTGCGGCAAGTAACCGATCAGCGTGCGGTAGTCGGCATCTAGTTGAAAGATATCTTTTCCATCAAGCTGAATGTTTCCGTCTGTCGGACGCATTATGGTGGCCAGAATTCTCATCAGTGTGGACTTTCCGGATCCGTTTGCCCCTAAAATTCCACAGACGCCTTCATTCAGCGTGACACTGATTGAATCTAGGGCTGTTTTCTGGCCAAATTTCTTAGTGACTTGGTTTAATGTCAATTCCAAAAAAACACCTCATTTGATTTATTTTACTGTTGTATCTGTTTTTGCCTATGGACTTTGTAAAGCATTATCGTAAAAAAAGCAGAGACCAGCAGCAAGACAAGTGAAGCAGCAATAGGGAGAAGCAGCGGATAGCCGAAAATAGTGACTGCGTGAAAATCGGTGAACCAACTGTCTACCCGCATCGCCGTGACAAAACTGAATTGAAAAATATTCGCCAGCCAGTCTGGAACAATAACAAACTCTTCTGCCATAAATGGAAAAGAAAATACAAATCCGGAACAAATAAATGAAAAAAATGAATTTTTGCTTAGTAATGGCAAAGTTAATCAAAATCTTTGACAAGCAAAAATCAATTGGATACACTTTAATTGTGCACAATATAAAGGAGTGGGCGCCATGGAGCCAGTGTTCTGTCTTGAGGATCATTTATGCTTCTCTATCTACAGCTGTTCACGGGCAATCTCACGTATGTATCAACCTGTGTTACAAAAATTAAGAATTACTTACCCTCAGTATCTGGTTTTGCTTGTACTGTGGGAAAATCATGAATGTTCGGTGAAACAAATCGGTGCGCTTCTTGACCTTGATTCAGGCACGTTGACTCCTTTGCTGAAACGGATGGAAGGCAAAGCTTTTTTGAAACGCGAACGATCACAAGATGATGAGCGGAAGGTTATGGTCCGTTTAACACAAAAGGGAATGGCAGTAAAGGAAAAAGCTATTTGTATTCCCGAAGCGTTTATCCAATCAAGCAATTTGACTATGGATGAAATGCAGAACTTAAACCAAGCCATTAAATTATTAACGAAGCACGTGACGAATTTTAGAACAAACTGATTATTAAATCGTTCAATTAAAGAATCGCTGTTTCAACCGTTTTACGACACCCCATTTGTGGAACATGACTTTAATAGAGACCGAACCTTTGGAGGGATAACGATGAGTGAAGAAAGAACCGGCAATGCAACGGTAGGTGGAAATCCGATCACTTTAATCGGACCGGAATTGAAAGTCGGTGACAAAGCCCCTGAATTTACAGTGAATAAAGATTTAATGGAAGAGAAGTCGCTTTCCGATTACGCGGGGAAAATCAAGCTAATTTCTGTTGTGCCCTCGCTGGACACAAAAGTATGCGAAGCCCAGACACGACGATTTAATGAAGAAGCGACAAAATTCGGTGATCAGGTTGCTGTTCTCACCATCTCCGTCGATTTGCCGTTTGCACAGGATCGTTTCTGCTCAGTGGCTGGAATTGATCATCTCGATACACTTTCTGATTATAGAACGCGCACGTTTGGAAAGAACTATGGCGTGTTAATTAAGGAACTGCAGCTGGATATGCGTTCGATTTTCATTATTGATCAGGAGAATACGATTCGCTATGTTCAATACGTGAAAGAAATGACGAATCATCCGGATTATGAGGCTGCACTTCATGCCTTACGTTCATTGATTTAACAGAAAACTTGCTCTTGGATGTCGTCCCTTTTAACTGTCTTTTTAATGGAAAAACCTCTGAAGCTGAGGAAAAACAACTTCAGAGGTTTTTTGTTTAGTCAAGCACTCAGCTGATTTTTTACTAAAAATTGTCAAGCAAATTCTTTTTTGAAAGTTATTGAATAATTGGGTATAATGCTTT
The DNA here is from genome assembly GCF_024125445.1 of Sporolactobacillus shoreicorticis. Lineage (GTDB taxonomy): Bacteria > Bacillota > Bacilli > Bacillales > Sporolactobacillaceae > Sporolactobacillus > Sporolactobacillus shoreicorticis. Next base: position 28,328 of record NZ_JAMXWM010000017.1, read on the forward strand.
TTATGTAATTAAAAAGCGGCGGCTAACTGCAGATGGAATTTAAACGGCATCATTTATTTTGCTTCGATCTCTTTATGAAAAAAAGAACAAGAAAGGATTTTTTCTGCACGGATTATAAGAAATCGTTTTAGTGCTTCTTTATGGAACAACGAACTAAATAATGGTGATGAGCTTTTACTCTGAAGATCTTCCTGCTGGAGTGAGCTTCTTTCCGATGATTTTCTTACCATTGCATTGTTTGGTTATTTTTTCTATATTTGGGGAATCAAGAGTGGTTGGCAGACTGAGCAGCTAAAAGAAAGGGAAGACGCCATGCATAAACAGAACATTTAAAATACACGATTAATTATTTACCATAAATATTGGAAAAGGCATCACTTCTGGTGGATATATAGAGAAGACGATGTCTTTTTCCAGTTTCAAAGACATCGTCTGTAGTTCTTTGCGAAAAAATCTTAAGAATAATATAAGAAGTTGTTAAAAAGAAAACTCCTTTTTGAATGCTTTAATAGGTTCGAAAAGGAGTTATTTCATGAGTGGTGAATCGCATTTTTCTGATTACTCATCCGGAAACAGTTATGTCCTACTTCCCTTTAATCTTTGGAGTGTATTGGCAAACGTTCAGAAACGATGTTTTCATGCACCTTTTTTATAGAAAATAATTCAACGGTTAGACAATAACGACATTCGATATGGCATTGAGGATTGGAACAGGTTTGACACACATGAATGATGATAAGGAAGGAAAGTAGAATGATTCATCGATCGAGAGTAAATGAATGGACCAAAGCAAGAAAATGGATGGATTTGTCTCTTTTTTTTAAATGCCTGATGTGGCTGCTGCTTCTTATTTACATGTTTTTCTTGCTGAAAATTGAATTTGGGCATGGTCACGATTTGGAAATTTCTCGTTCTGTTAATTGGGTTCCGATGAATCGGATCAATACTCTTTTTTACCTATCTGATCATCGTGATTAAGGTTACCAAGTTGCTTTGCTGCGCACGTTTCAATCGTTTGTACTTTTTATCCCATTGGGTTTCCTTATCCCGATGCTAAGAAGTAAACCAATGGAATTTGAACAATTTATTGGGATACCGGTGGCTGCAACCCTGTCCATTGAGATTGCTCAGTATGTGTTGATGAATGGTCGCAGTGATGTCGATGACTTGATTCTGAATGTTCTGGGAAGTATTCTTGGATTTGCACTTTGGAGCTTTTTGGGCGATTGGATTTCGATGCACCGCTTAAATCTGCATTGCAAAATCTTTCTAATGACACTGTTCATAAGCATTTGTCTCTTACTGTTCAAGTATGATGGAATGACACGAGCCGATTTAGCGGATGGGGGAAGAGATGCGATTGGCGTCACTGTTCGTATTCCTGAGTATACTGGGACAATGATTCAAGGAAACACAAGTCATCTAATCGTGAAAACTGATGCTGATCAAGGGAGTATTCTGGTTAAAATCTCGATTAACGAATTAACCAAAATTTACTTGGAAAAGGCGGCCGATCAGGGTCGATCAAAAAGCAGTTTAAAAAAAATAACAATGAATCAATTGAAGCAATTCGATCAAAATACAATAATTCGTGTTTGGGGAAAACAGCTCTCAGAACGGCTTCTTGCAGAGGTTATTATTGTTCAATTTAATTCCGAAAATTAATAAGAATAAAGAACCAATACTAAATACTCTTAACTAATTGTGAAAAAAATTATACGATACAATAGTAATGTGAATTGATAATTATTTCCAACTAAATAAAATGAAAAGAGCAAACTAACCGAAAGATTAGGACGCAAAGCCACGGGTCTAATGCGAAAGCAACGGCAGCCGGGTTACCATTGGGCATAGAAGCTGTGATTAACATGTCATAGCTTTTTTTGTTAATAAATAGTGGAGGTTTAACGATGGGGAAATACAGTGTTGTGACAACAGGAAATGACATCAATGTCGTATGTGAAGGTGTTTTTACGATGGAGGACGCATCAGGCTATGTGGAGGAATTTAAAAAGGCAGCTGCTCAAGTAAATCCCGCAACCAGTAATTTAATGCTTGATGGTTCCGGCTTAAGAGTATCGTCACAGGAAATGGTCGGCATGCTCAAAGATATAATTGCTATGTACAAAGAAATGGGATTCCAGAACATAACGATGGACTTGGGTAAAAGCGCAGTTGTTAATATGCAAATTAAACGTTTAGCCAAAGAGGCCGGACTTACTCAATTCAAGTTATTATAAGATCATTGAAAAACGTAAAAAAGTTGCTTCAGATGGAAGATTTTCTTTTTCTTTAAAGTGCAGATGATCATTTTCAATACCCATTTTATGTAGATAATTAAAGAGATTTTGGGTAAAGTAAATAAGAGCTCTTTTCATTAAATCAACTCTATTGATGGAGGAATGCATCGTGATTCATGTGAATTTATTGGGGATTGAAGTGTACCACGGTGAAAAAGTTGTTGCAAATGATGCTTACCTCGATCATTTTAAGAAAAAGGGAAAGGACTACACTCATTTTTTCGAAGATATAATCGGAATGGACAAGCGTTATTTGCTTGCTTCGGAGGAAGAGAACAGTCTGACTATGGCGGTAGCCGCTGCTGAAAAAGTTCTTGATAAAACGAGAACTAGTGGCAGTGACCTTGATATGATTGTACTTTCCAGTTTTTTTCCGGAATATACGGCACCGCCAAGTTCCATTCATCTGCACCAAGCCATTGGCGGAAAACCTGAATGTATTTGTCTTGATCTAAATGGAAATTGTGCCGGAATGATTTTGTCACTTGAAAACGTCACGAAATATATGTCGGTTACGAAGAATGTCAATCGCGCATTGATTGTCGGGTCGGATTACATCAATTCAGTGGTTAATCCAGACAATGAATTTTGTTATGGACATTTTGGTGATGCGGCATGTGCCATAATACTTGAAAAAACGAACGAAGATCGCGGATTTCTCGGTGCAAAATGCCGTATTAATTCAATAGAACATAATAACATTTTGTTTCCCGGTTGCGGGGTGTCAAAAATGCTTGGAGCATCACAAGATGAATGGCTGCTCGATTGGAAGCCTTTTGAGAATGTCTCACTTGAATCAGCCGCCCATAATATGCGAGAATTGCTTGAGGAAAACCAGCTTACACCAAGCGATGTAAACATGTTCTGTTTGTCTCAGTACGCATATGCTAATATCGTTGATCTGCGAAAACTACTGGAAATTGACGAATCCCACTCACTATTCATTGGCGGCGAATATGGCTACACCGGCACCAGCAGTCCGTTTATTGCTTTTTATGAAGCGATAAAGTCAAGAAAGGTAAAGCGAGACGATTATGTCATGTTCTGGACAATTGGTGCCGGTTCACAAAATATTGCTGTTCTTTTTCGATATTAAAATAAGATAGCTGCTTCGATGCAAAACTACAATAAGCTGAAAATCAGCCCTGAATACAAAAACCAGTGAAAAACTGAGTCGAATGGTATCATTCGACTCAGTTTTTTTATAAGTAAAGAAAGTATATGATTTTGCTCCGTATTCTAACTAATAAACCAATGTCTTGATTAAGAATCAAAGCGTATTCAGAACCAAACGTTTTTTGACCAGTTTTTCTAAACAAAAAGAAAGGGAACAGATAAGAGATTAGCAGATGACTGGTGTAGGAAAAGCGAAGACTTGACATTGTCAAGCTTTCTTTACCCAACTCAACTATAGAAGAATTAATGAATTTTCACTTAAATAATCATTTTGGGTATTTAACATGATGAATAAAAATGGTATCATTTTAAACGAAAATGATATTCATTATCAATTAAAGACGATAAGAAAGAAGGTTAATATAGAATGGCAGATGTTCTCATCGTATTTGCAAGTGAGACAGGCAATACGGAAGAAATGGCACAAAAGATCGCTGAAGGTGTTAAGCGGGCTGGAAATGATCCTGTCGTTAAGGATGTTTTACAATTATCAGCGTCGGTATTTGACGATTACAAAGGGATTATGTTTGGCAGCTTCACTGATGGAATGGGCGACCTGCCTTACTCAGTTGAAGACGTTCTTGATAATCTTAACGAGAATGACCTCAAAGGAAAAGTTGCCGCGTGTTTTGGATCGGGTGATAGCAGCTACGGGCTCTTTGCTGCTGCTGTCGATACCATTCAAGAAACGCTTGAGCAGTGTGGAGCAGAAATTATTGAGGACAACTTTAAAGTTGAGCTCTCGATGACGAAAGAGGAACGTGACCAGGCAATACAATTAGGCGAATCTTTTGCTCGAAAACTTCTTGCAAGACAAGAAGGAAAAAATGAACAATAGACCGGTAAGTAAAAAGCAGATCAAATGATCTGCTTTTTTTGCTGCATTATCGCTTGTTATTCGTCATCTTTTTTATTGCCGAGGCAACGGCCCAATACCTTTTCTAAAGATGCCTCATTACAGAAGAGCCGTAACCGGCAAACTTGCTGAAAGTATGAGAATCCAATAAAAATCTCTTGCAATTGATTGTTTTATATTATGCTCAGCTAGTTATCCAATATAAATGAAAAAAGGCAGATAAATGAAACTGAGAATTGTTGTGATGGTAACAATGAGAGAAGCAAGCTCTGAATCACCATCAAATTTTTCAATCAGCATTACGCTGTTTACAGCGGCAGGCATGCTGATTTCTACAAATAGGACAGAAGCGAGCATGCCGTGAATGCCAAGTGTAAACAGGACTGCTTTTGCGATGACGGGAACGATGAGCAGACGGAGAGAGACGCCGATCCATACTTCGCGACGCCAAACGCCTGAGAATTCTGTGCTGCCGAGCTTGACGCCTAAGATTAACAGCACCAGAACAGGGTATGCGGTTCCGAGCATTTGAATCGCGGTGGCGGTCCCACTGGGTAAATGTATATGAATGATTGCCAAAAGCGCACCGACAAGACAAGCGTAAATAAGCGGCGATTTAAGAATATGAAGCACAGATTGCTTACCGCTCATTGCAGCGCGCGAAGCGATATACATACCGAGAATGTTAACAAGAATAATTTGTCCGATGACATACACTGCTCCAAGTGAAAATCCTGCTTGTCCGAACGCCAGCAGCAAGACAGGAAGGCCGTAATTATTTGCATTACTGAAAACCGTAGTTAGGGTTAGTGCCCGGGTACTCGGTTCAGGAAAGCGAAACAGTTTTGCGGTCAATAGTGCGACCAGCCACAAAGCGGCCGTCATGACGACTGAAAACAAAAAAATATGAAGAACATTATTGCCTTTTAAGTGCGATTCGGACAGAGCATTTAAAATAAGTGCAGGCGCGAGTATGTATAAACTAACATCAGCGAGAAGCTTTGTGTCGACGTTGCTTCGTTTCTTTTGTAAAATTACTCCGCAAGCGCAAATGATTAAGATGGGAACACTGATCGACGTGAGCAGATGAATATAAGCGGTCATAAGATGCCTCCAAACATAGTTGACTGAACATTTATTCTCCAAAACGATTTTAATGATGAAACTTTTTTCATTATTCATCATATCACGAGATACGTTAAAAATGAGGTGTTTTCAACTGTCTCCAGTTGGAACAGCAAATAAGTTTACATTTATAGTTAAGCATGAAGACAGCAGGTGATCATTGTGTTTCGTGAACATAAAAATATGATTTGGGGAACCAATTGCAGCAAATGCGGTGCTGAATGCAGCGTTTTACAGAATGCTCATCATCCGTGGGATCGAACAACGTTTGGAATGATTATAAGCTGTTCCAGCTGCGGCCATGAAAATTATGTGAATCAGCAAGCTGCAGCATTTTTCTATAAACAACGGATTTATCGTTATTTCACTAATTTATCGGGGAGGATTCTGGATTTGGGCTGCGGAGGCGGATTGCTCAGCAGCTATCTGCTGAGTCAGCAGAACGTCTAATCAAGTGGTTGGTCTTGATCAAGATAAAGAATGTCCAGATGAGTTAGCCAAACTATTGATGAATCATAACTTTACCTTTATTCATGCGACTATTGATCAGCTTCGCGAGCTGTTTCCAGCACAAAGTATTGACTATTTAATGAGTTGTGATGTTTTTATGTTTATTGAAGATGTAAATCGCTATTTTGACGATGTCGGTTGGCTCGTTAAGTCCCGTATACGGCAGATAGGATGGTACATGAAAAATAACCCCAGAATGAGAAACAGCCTTGAACCGGATCAGATTTTAGAAGCGTACCCAAAGCGAGGATGGCATACCCGCCTGATCGATCTTGATTGGCATAAAAATGGCTACATGATTCAGGCAGATCGGCAATGACAGAGAACCTACACTCAGAGAGGGAGTGTTGCTTTTTTCCGGCGGCGGAGATACAAGACAAACAGCAAGAATCAATACCTTTTTTGCCTCCATTATTGAAAAGGATAGGCCGTTGCTCTACATTCCACTTGCCGGAGATCCAAGGTTCCGATCCTATGAAACCTGTCTTAATTATGTAAAAGCTGTGTTCAGACTACAAGGCATCAGAGAGGTGATGATGTGGACGAATTTAGACAGCAAAACGTTGAAAGATCTGAGTAGATTTTCAGCTATTTATATAAGCGGCGGATCGGCAGATAAATTATTGGGACATTTTAGAGGCGGATTCGGCGAAGTGCTGCACAGCTATTTTTACCATGACGGTACTATTTATGGTCAAAGTGCCGGAGCCATTGTCCTTGGCAAAACAATTGACATCCTCCAGCAATTAAATTCTGATATATATGGACTAGATCTCATTTACGGATTTTTCCTGACATGCCATTTTCAGATGGAAAATAGCAAGATTATTTCTAAATATGTTCAGCACAATCAGCAACCAGTTATTGCCTTGCCGCAGGGAACAGCACTGTATCAAAAAGATAACGCTCTCTTCCATAGAGTCGGATTAAATCCAGCCTATCTCTTCTTAACCGATTTACGGAAGCCAGTAGAATGGAGGACGTAAATTTTACTCTGTATATTGGCTATGCAGTAATTACTTATCGTTCCCAGCCCTAAAGCTATTTTTTCCCTCTTAATCTTCACTGATTTTGGCAGGTTTATAGATACTTTTACTTTTATATGAATTGTCAATGACCATCATTCTTTTGCATAAACTAATGACCAAACAGGTCTTGATGTGTGGCATAGTGCGAATTTAGTTCATATGCTATTAACAGATACTCAGATCCTTGGGAGTGTGATGATGGCCAGGCAACTTGAATCAGAGTGAGGCGATCAGCCATGGAAGTTGGACAGTGGATTCACACAAAATATATGGGAAAACATGATTGTATTGGATTTATCACGTCAATTTATCCAGATTTTCAGAGGTGCAAGCTGCGCGTCACTCAGTGCGCCAATCACCCACGGATGAAATGGTTGGAAATTTCTTTTGACGATGTTATTCACGACAATGAAGATTTAACACGGACAGAATTAAACAGTCTAATCGATTTGGCGCTTGCGACGTATGACAAGGATTGGTTCGAAAAGTTAATTGCATTGAGTGAATGATCAAATGGAAAATAGTTTGGCTAATTACATGTAAGCCCTTACGTGTTCAGTTGAGCCAAACTATTATTTTTGCCTATCGGTATGAAAAGTGAAACGATTCAGGGCCTGATTTGCGTGTCGGACTTAGACCGCTCGGCTCTGTTTTCATTTCAATGACTAAAAAAGATTTACAAATCAATAAGCTTATAGAAAAGATACAATGCGATGCCCCAGATCATTACTGCGGAACATTTATTGACCAGTAGCAAAATTGGCCCGTTTTTGCCGGCTCTTCCGGTTATATGGCCTGCAAATGCAAGACCAAAAAACCATATCCATGAAACAGAGATGCAGGCGAGTGCAAAGAACCATTGGTTTGCCCCATGGTAGTGAGCCGCATTGGTTCCAATGACTCCGATTGTATCCAGAATAGCATGCGGATTGAGTAAAGATACGGAGAGAGCAAATAAAACTTGTTTTTTTGCTGACAATTGATTACCCGGTTGATTGTTGTTCGTGGCGGTATCGTTCCAGATTTTCCAGCCGATAAACAGAAGAAAAAGAAGGCCAACAATAAATAGGGATGTGACCAGCCATGGAAAAGTTAAAATTAATAACGACACACCGGCGACAGCCAAACAGATGAGCAAGGTGTCGGATAATGAGGCGGCGAGAATGGCTGCCAGTGCTTCTTTAAGATGCGCCGAACGCGCCCCTTGATTAAAGATGAATACATTCTGAGCTCCCAACGGCAAAATTAAGCTGAGGGATAAAAGAAATCCGTGAATGAGTGCGGTCAACATGATTGTTCCCCCCGAAAAAAGATCACACCACTATTATTTATCAAAAAGCAAGGTGAGTCGCCAGCCAAGTCATTAAAGACAGGCCAGCCAAATTGAAAGCTGATCACTCCTCGGTTCTTAGGTTCGTTCGCTTCATGCTATAATTACATTTAATTCATTGAGCGAAGCTAATGAAAAACAATCAATTAATGATTCGAGGAGACTATTTGTTGAAATTAAATCGTAAATCGCCGATACCGCTTCGAAGGCAAGTCGAAGCGTATATAACAAATCAGATAGCTACAGGAGAATGGGCAATTGGTTCACAACTCCCATCGCAAAGAGTATTAGCCGAGCGGTTAAGGGTTAATCGAAGCACAGTGACTGCAGCCTTTGATGAACTGACGGCCCAGGGACTGATTGCAGGCAATCGCGGGGGAGGTACCCAAGTCATCAACAATACATGGGGATTAATGGCGAAACAAAAACCTGCAGATTGGGGCGCCTATGTTGAGGCAGGCCAATTCAAGCCGAATCTCCCAATGATTCGCACGATTAACCAAGCCGAATTTATTCCGGATATCATTAGGCTCGGTACCGGGGAGCTGAGTCCGGACTTGATTCCAAGCAATGATTTGGCAAAACTGTTTTTGAATGTGTCCACCCATGGTATGTCTTTAGGGTACTCGGAACCAAAGGGAAATCTTAGACTTCGAGAAGAGGTATCAAAATTCCTGAAGCCAAAAGGAGTTGCCGCCGATCCCGAATCCGTACTTATTGTCTCAGGTGCTTTGCAGGCACTGCAGCTTATTTCAATCGGATTACTTGATCGAGGATCGACAATTGTACTTGAAAAGCCTTCATATCTCTATTCAGTTCATGTTTTTCAATCTTCAGGCATGCGCTTCTATGGTCTGCCAATGGATTCCGAGGGACTTATGGTTGATTGTTTATCGCAAATAAATAAGGAACGGGGCAAGACTATTGTCTACTCTATTTCAACGTTTCATAATCCCACCGGGAAGGTAATGACTTCGGCTCGCAGAAAGTCCATATTAAATGTCTGCGAACGCATGAGACTGCCAATCATAGAAGATGACGTTTATCGAGACCTTTGGATTGATGCGCCGCCTCCACCGTCACTGAAAAGTATGGATCACTCTGGTAATGTCCTTTATATTGGTAGTTTGTCCAAAGTGTTAAGCCCCGGTCTGAGAATCGGATGGATTGTCGGTGAACGTTCAGTCATTAACCGCTTAGCCGATATAAAGATGCAAAATGATTATGGATCAAGTGCTCTATCACAATGGGCGGCAGAAGAGTGCATGAGGTCCGGTATGTATGAAGCACATGCATCTTATGTACGCGATCAACTGCGAATCCGGCGTGATTATATGCTCGACCTGCTGTCTGTGTATTTCAGTGATCTTGCCAAATGGAGCAGTCCTTCCGGAGGATTTTATGTTTGGCTGAAATTGATCCCGGATATTGATCCAAATACATTATTTGAGTGTGCTTTGGCTAATGGTATCCTTTTAAATCCCGGTGTCGTGTATGATCGCGCCGCAAGTCACTATTTGCGCTTGTCCTATGCGTACGCATCAATAAATGAAATGGATCAGGCGATTCCTGCTTTGAGAAAATTAATCGTGAACTTAGCAGAAGAGAAAGTTTAAAAATCTTAAGGGAACAGAGGTATAAGTGGTCCGGCAGTACGCCGCTTCCTGCGGCATCCCGGACACTAGGTCCCCCATGACCGTTGCACCGGCTGCTTGGCGAAGCAAATTGTTTAAAAGATAAAAAAAGTTTATCGTTTTGCCTTGCTGGTACGACGATAAGCTTCATGTGATGCTGATTCTCGATCTGCACTTGTCGGTTGAGCGAGCAGCTTAGCGCCCAATCTGAGAAATAAACGGAAAAATTCCGCTTATCAAACGTGAAAATGAAGGGTTTTTCCTTGAATAAGCGGAAAAATTACCCTTATGTATTTGTGAAACAAGCGCCAGGTGCATATAACCGGAAAGTCTCCGCTTATTTTACACGGGGCAACGTGAAAGCTACCGCATCCTGCGGAAGTGAGGACGGGGCTTTTCTTTACCCAGTTTTTCTAAGAGAGAATCCATGTTTACTTAAACGATTGGATTGCCTGGACAATCAGTTCCGAATATTTTTTTGCTCCGGTTACAGACAGATGGACACCATCATCGCCAATGTAATTGCTCTGTCCTTCGCTCGCCTGATGCCAATCGACAGAAATAACGTTCTCATGATCATTATCCGTTTTTTGAATGACTTGGTTGACAATCGTTTCCCACTGACGCGGCACACGGGTATTAATAAGAATTATATTTTTATCAGATCCGATTAACCCGATTAATTCATCCATTTGCTCTTGAGTAAACGGACCATTGGTTCCGAGTTCAATGACAACCGTTTGTTTCAATTTGCCTTGTTGTTTCAATTGATTAACGGTGTTGAAGGCTTCCTGAAACTGTCTGCCAACCTTGCAGTCAATCGTTAGCTGTTTGATTTCTTTTTTTAAGTAAGGTTCGGCGCCAAGCATTACCGAATCGCCGATCGCAGTTACTTGCTTATCGATAACTTGGGACTGTGTTTTCGCTGTTTTCTCTTTTGCAGTTGTTTTATTTTGTTTTTCCTGTTTCTCTTCTTTGACCGCTTTTTTCACTGCCTGCTTTTTAGGCTGTTTGTTTTTTTCATTGGGTTTTGACTTCTTCTTCGTTTGTTTTGAATGATTAGAAAGAGCGGATCCATTCACTTTGCTCGCAGAAGTTTTTTCGTTCTTTGTATTTTCCGTTGGTTGTTTCTCGCCGGAATTCTTTTTCCCCTGTGCGTTTTCAGTTACATTCTCGTTAAATGCCGGCTTTGCATCCGTCTGATGTGCAAGAAATGAAGATCCATAAAAGATTAGGAAAAGCACGCATAGACCTACACTGGCATTTCGAATGATCCGTCGCCAATGGCCGGTCTTGCCTAATCGGCGAATGGGACATTCAATAAAGTGGTAGGAGAGTGCAGATACGGAAAAAACCAGAACGAGTTGCAGAACGATGCGTAAAGGATGCACCTCATTCACCTGACTGGCCGGTGTCGTGAGCTGGATAATCGGATAATGCCACAAATACATACCGTAAGAACGCAAGCCGATCCAGCGCAGCGGTCTTATTCCGGCCCATTTTCCGATCAGAGTGGCAGGATGGGCGAGTGCGGTAATAAGTACAACGCTAACCAAAGAAAACAGAGCTAGGCCGCCGGTGTAGAGAAATTCTTCGTACTGATTGACATAGACGACACATAAGAACAATGAAATCAAAGCTAATGTACCAATACCATCTAAAAAAATACCAAGTGCTCTGCTGCCTGATCCGTTAAGATGACGGCTTGGCCATACGCAGGCCAAAATTGCGCCAAAAAGTAGGGCAAATGCACGGGAATCGGTGCCATAATAGACTCGGCTCGGATCAGTGCCCGTATGGTAGATCAAGCCCATGCAGAGAATGGAACTTGCGGCCAGTAATAAAGTCAGGCCATAAAGTACTTTTGTCCCCTTGCCGATCCGTAAAGCAACGGTCACAATTAATGGCCAGAGGAGGTAAAATTGTTCCTCGATGGCAAGCGACCAAAAATGCTTCAGAAGTGATGGATTTGCGAAGCTGTCGAAATAAGACTGTTGGTGAAAGACAGACCACCAATTGCTGTAATAAAAGAGTGCCGCGACTGCGTCCATCCGAGTTTCACGAAGCAAAGCCGGTTGAAAGAAGATGACATAACCGAGGATGACAACTAAAACAGAAATCATGGCAGGCAACAGTCTTTTAGCTCGTCTGACCCAGAACTTTTTCAGATCAATGGAGTTTGTATCCTCCCATTCTTGAATGAGCAAATCCGTAATTAAGTAGCCCGAGATGACAAAGAAAATACCGACACCCAAAAACCCACCGCCGGCAAAGGGTAAATTCATATGGTAAGCCATAACCACAAGAACGGACAATGCGCGCAATCCGTCTAAACCGCCCATATAGCGATGCTTTTGTTTGTATTCCATGAAAAACCACCCGCCTTTTAGAAACCTGTGTTATCAAGATGCTGACCGGCAGGCGAAACGATGTATTTTTAGGAGATTATTTGTTTCGAAAACCTTTCAAGTCAATCAAACAACTCTATATCCATTTTAACGCATTCCGCATGGAAAAAGTTTTTCAATCTATTTAAAAATGGAGTGTAATAATTACCAATCTTTTAATAGAATTGGAATAATCCAGAATTGCATGGAATTTTGTCTGTGCTGGACAGCAGTGATAGAATGCAAGAAATGGAATTTTAGGAGCTGTGTCCTTATGCCTGACTTAAACGAGCAATATCAGGATTCATCGAATCTGAATATCCGGATTAAAATTCATGAACGTTACAGCACAAATAAAGAAGATTGGCATAAGTGGTTGTTTGACCATTATGATATCAAACCCGGGAGTAGAGTTCTTGAACTTGGCTGCAGAGACGGGACATTTTGGCTGAAGAATAAAGAACGTGTACCGGAAGAGTGGAAAATTACACTTTCTGATGTCTCAAGCGGCATGTTAAACGATGCGCAAAGAAATTTAGGAGACAGCGTAAACGTAATATTCAAAAGCATTGACATTCGGGAGATTTCATTTGGCGATAATCGGTTTGATGCCATCATTGCAAATCACATGCTTTATTATGTTCCTGATCGGGAGCAAGCGATCGAAGAAGTACGTCGCGTACTAAAACAAGCAGGCGTCTTTTACTCTTCAACGATTGGAAAAGAGCATATGTCCGGGTTCAATGACTTTTTGACGCGCTTTGACCCCAATATTGGCTTTAACATGACAAAGATCCAGGCGGATGCCTTTGGTCTGGAAGAACAGCGCAGAGCAATTGAAGCATTATTTTTAAGCATGTGAAGCTAACACGTTTCCCAGGTGATCTTTTAATCAATGACGTGCAGGCGATCTATGATTACATTTGCTCATCGGGAACAAAAGCCAAAAAAGCGCTGTCCGGTAAGAAACGTGAGCAATTTATTCGTTTCCTTGATCGTGAAAAAGAGAAAAACGGCGGCTTTATTCGGATCATAAAGGCGACAGGTCTCTTTCAATCAAGTTGAGCATGTTGCAAATCAATTTTTTCCTATACCGTTTGCTTACCGCAAGCTAATATAAGTGGGTAAAGATTGGGAGGGAAACACCATGAATGATTCAGAAAAGAAATGTGTGATCGTGATTGACCATGAATTGCCGATCGGCGTGATTGCCAACACAGCGGCAATTTTGGGCTGTACACTTGGCAGTGATTTTAGTGAAGTAGTCGGGAATGATATTGAGGACGGCAGTGGATTTCAACATAGGGGCATCGTTAACTTGCCCATTCCGGTTTTATCGTCAACCCGAGAAGGCCTAATGAATATTCATTGCGAGGTTAAAAATCAATCTTGTAAAAAGATTGATTTGATTGATTTTACAACCACTGCACAGAGGAGCAAAGATTATGAAGATTACACAGCTAAGCTTCATAATACGGCAACCGAAGACTTGAATTTCCTAGGCCTTTGTCTCTATGGCGAGAAAAAAGCGGTTAACCACTTAACCGGAAGTCTACCTACGCTCAAATAATAAAAAATACCGTTCACCTAGAGAAATCAGGTGTGCGGTATTTTTAATTGGAGCAATAACGCATCGGTGAGACACCTGTATAAGCCTTGAAATATTTATCAAAATGACTTTGATCGTAAAATCTGCTGGCAGCGGCAACGCCTATGATCGCTTCATGATTTTGAAGCTTTTTTTTCGCTGCGTTGATGCGCAGATTAATCAAGTATTTTTGCGGCGTCAGCCCGGTGTACGAGTAGAATCGGCGAATCAGCTGGTATTTATTGATCCCGGCGAGCTCCGACAGATTTTCTAATGTTATTTTGTTAAGATAATTTTTGCTGAGATACTGTTTGATCTCAATAATTTTTTCGGAGATTTCTGTTTTTGGACCTTGTTTCATCGAACTGTGTTCCTGCCAATCCATAACATCCATCAGTTCAATCAGCGGACTTGACACCATTTCCCCGTACATTAAACGTTCTTCAAGCTGTTTGAACGTATTTAATATATAGTCAAAGGTGTCTGGTTTGAGTTTCGAATAAATGCTTCCATTGCAGATTCTGCCATCAGAGATCTTAGTAAACCATGATTCTCGAATGTAGACCATCTTAAAGCACCAGTTTTTGACATCAATGGGCTGGCAGTGGTGCACCGTTCCTGAGGGGATAACAAGAAGTGTCCGTGCAGATAGAGTGAACGCGTGGTGATTGATTTCTGTTCTGCAACTGCCCTTTTCAATTAATCCAATGGATACTTCATCGTGAAAATGAGTTCTGGACGTATGGATCTCATTGGCACATGTTTTCATTTCGATCGATTTTGCCAGATCTGCTTGATAGGAAATCACGAAGCTATCTCCAATTCTATTTCAATTCAGCAATGATAAACGCTAATCTTCTATAAACAGAATTATCATAGATGAGATTAGCTGTCAATTTTGTTCGAATATGATATTGTTGATTTCAAGTAGGTCATTTGTGGGAGTGACGAAATTGGTGGGTACGGAAACTATAGAAACAGATCGGCTCATTTTAAGAAGATTCACTTTGGAAGATGCAAATGATATGCTGAATAACTGGATTAATGATGATGAGGTTCAAACCAATTACGGTGAGCCGACATATGAAAACCTTGAATCCGTCAATAGACTGCTTAGTCAATGGATTTCGGCATATTCGGATGCTTCTTTTTTTAGATGGGCAGTTGTCTTGAAAGAAATGAATGAAAATATCGGACAGATTGCTTTTTGTGCTATTGATGTGAATCATCATTTTGCAGACGTCGAGTATTGCATCAGTAAAGCCCATCAACGGAAAGGATACGCGACCGAAGCGCTCTCTGCTGTTATTGGCTTCACATTTGAAAAAACAGGCTTGAACAGATTACAGGCTTTCCATAGAGAAAGAAATAGGGCTTCAGGAAAAGTGTTGCAAAAATCAATGATGAAATTTGAAGGCGTTTTGCGGAAGTATTTTTACCATAATGAAAATGAATATGATGATCGCATTTACTACGGTATTTTAAGAGAGGATTACCTAAATAGAGTGACTAATCATAGTTGTCACTCCAAAGTGGCAGATTTTGGTCAATGAAATCATAGCAGCAATCAAAAAGCCCAATCAGATCAATCAGGCTAAAGAATTATGGACTGTTTTACTGAATGAGCTGTCGAAAATGTTGATACTGTAATCATTGCATGCACGGACTTAAACGTTGTGGCGGATAATGCTTGTTCTGAATTGAATCTTGTGACTTCTGCATGTTGGTCCTGCAGATGCAATTGTTCGGAACTATCAATCTGTTAAAGACTAGACGGGATGAAAAAGATCAGCCCTGGCTCCAAAGTTCAGGTGGGTTCATTTCATATCGTCCGTCTTTACGATACATGAATTGATGAATGATCAGTTCTCTGCGAAGTGTCGCATAATCCGGATGGTAGCTTCTTAAATAATCACTGATTTCCTTTTCGGAGTAGATTTTTCCGAATTCGAGTCCCTTGACAAGGTGTGAAAGAACAACTAATCGCTTTTTTCTTTGTGCAGGAATCGTTTTTAGCTTACCATCAGCACTAAAAAAATTATTGATGATTGCCTCACGTTCTTCTGCAGTTACGGACATATCCATGTTTTTCTCTCCTTTTCCTATCGACAGGATAGCAGTTGCGCAGCTTTCCAGTACGTTTTCATTTAACGAGAAATAAATGGTATTTTTATCACGACGTTCTTTAATTAATCCGACATCGCGAAGCCTGCTCATGTGGTGTGTGATTGTCGGCGGCGTCAAAGAAAGTTTTCCGGCAATGGCCTGACCATGAAGCGGCCCTTGTTTCAATAAAGCAAGGATTCGAATACGTGTCAAATCGGCAAGTGCTTTGTGAAATTCAACGATGAGAGTGAGCTGCATCAGGCACATCTCCTAATTTTATTGTTGTCTAATTAGATAATAAACTAATTAATTAGAAAAAGCAACACGAGTAAAAAAGATCCCCAGTGCATGCGCTATTAAGGGATCTTGATTCCTTTAACTTGAAAGATAAGTAAGTTTTAACGGAGCAGCCTTAATCCGCTTAAAATAACCAATATCGTACTGCTTTCGTGACTGATCACGCCAGAAGGTAAATTGATGTCACCAATGAAGTTTATCGTAATCAAAACAAGAATAACTGCAATAGCAAAGGTTACATTTTGTTTAATGACTCTGCTTGTCCGTTTTCCTAGCTGTACAGCTTTTGGAATCTTCGAAAGGTCATCGCCCATCAGAACAACATTCGCTGTTTCCAATGCTACATCTGATCCTGCACCGCCCATGGCGATCCCAACCGTGGCTGTTGCCAGTGCCGGAGCATCGTTAACACCGTCGCCGATCATGGCGACATGTCCGTATTGTTCCGTCAGTTTCTTAATAATAGTTACTTTATCCTCTGGCAGTAATTGATCATAGACATGATCGACGCCAGCCTGTCGTGCAATCGCCGAAGCTGAGGAATGATTGTCACCGGTAAGCATGACGGTTTTGATACCCGCTTTCTTAAGTTGAGCAACGGTTTCCTTTGCATTGCCGCGAAGCGTATCTTGTATAGCAAATATGCCGATCAATTGCTGATCGGCTTCAACAAAGATAACCGTTTTTCCTTGGTTTTCAAGTTGATCAACAGCTGTTTGCTGTGATGCATTCAGGTTTGAATGGATAAAATCCATTTTTCCAATCACACAGGCAATACCGTTGACTTTGCCTGAGACACCCATGCCCATGGTCGATTGAAAATCAGCTGCCGGACTCAGCGGACACTTTTTCTGTTCTGCAAATTGAACAATGGCTTTTGAAATAGGGTGTTCGGATAGCTTTTCAAGTGATCCTGCAAGTGAGATCAATTCCTCATTTGAGTGACGATCAAGGGGAATAACATCAGTCACTTTCGGTTTTCCTTCTGTCAGTGTACCGGTCTTGTCAAAAGCAATGGTAGTGACACGGCTTAAATTTTCCAAATGAATGCCGCCTTTAAAAAGCAGACCTTGACGTGCCGCATTCGAGATTGCGGAAAGAAAAGCGGGCATAATGGAGGCGACCAGCGCACAGGGTGAAGCAACCACAAGAAAAATCATGGCTCGATAAATGGTATTGTCCCAACTCCAGCCAAGCAGGAAAGGCGGGAGAGCCATTAACAAAAGTGCGCCGCAAACGACAATTCTGGCATAAATACGTTCAAACTTCTCCACAAAAATTTGGCTCGGCGGCAGTTCACTTTCCGCTTCCTGAACGAGGTGAATGATCTTGGAGAGGATGGTATCATTCGCCAACTTTGAAACACTGATTTTTAAAGCGCCTTGACGATTCATCGTTCCCGCAAATACATCATCATTAATGGTTTTATCAACAGGTATTGATTCACCCGTTATCGATGATTGATCGATGGCAGACGCTCCTTCAACGATGACGCCGTCAGCAGGAATCCGTTCTCCCGGTCTTACAAGAATGAGATCGCCCTTATGTAATTGACTGACGCTGACCGTTTGTTCTTTATTCTCAACGATAAGAGTTGCCTTTTCGGGGCGGAGATTCATAATTGATGTGATATCCTTATTGGTTTTCTCCATGGTGAATCCTTCAAGCGTATTGCTGAGCGAGAAGATAAAAATCAGAATGGCGCCATCCATCCAATAGCCGATGCACGCCGCACCAATTGCGGCGACAACCATTAATAGGTCAACATCGAGATCTTTTTCAAAGATTAATGTTTTTAACCCATCATAAGCCTGTTGAAAACCACCGGAAAGATACGCTAAACTATAGAAAAGAATTTCAAGAAAAACGAGTTGAACAGTCCCAAATAGCCAGGCGAGCAAAATAAAAACGAGACAAAGCAGCGTTAGTATTAACCCTTTGTTTTTTTGTACTATATATAATCTTGTATTTTGAATGTTCGATTGCGCTAACTCACTCAAATGGCATTCCTCCTTGTGTTTTCTACTAATGATAAGTTTAGTTTAGTATTAATGTAAATGATTATCAATATCAATTAATGACAATATTATTGCATTTAGATTCCATGACAGATAGACTCATACTCGGGCTAACGAATGGGGAAAAGAGAATCGTCTCGTGTAGACAATTTGATCAAGGTTTTTTGGTTAATGATGCATTAAAAAAATCTCCAAGCTCGATAGCACCTGGAGATCTTTTGAACTTAAAGAAGTTGATTTGGGCTGCACGGTATGCAAAAATCAACGTATGAACATGGTTATCCTACAGGAATTACATTTTCACCGAAAGTCTTACTCTTGTTGTCCATGGATATGATTATTTGGTTGCGTAATCCAACCATCCATTCCGGTTCATAATCCCAAGTATCAGCTAGACAGTGCAGACAACGCGCATAGCTAAAAAGGTTGGCATATCTTCTGAATATCGGCATCTTTTCGAGCATGGAATCCTCAATTTCCATTATTGATCGGTATCCCGAGAGAAATTGAATCTCTGCCGGTTCGTGATCGTGTTTCGGTAGTTCGTCTTTTATACTGTCGATTGCTTGGTCAATATCCATAACAAACCAATGGTAAACAGCATCGTCAAAATCAATCGCGGTGTAACGATGTGTCTCCTCGTCGCAAAATACATTATCTAATTCAAAATCATAATGTATAAGCCCGTAATTTTGCGGAGTTACAGGTAACTTTTCAAAAAAATCACGTAGTAAAGTTACTTCCTTTAAAGATTGCGCGGGTGCTGAATACTTTTTCAAAATCGTTTCTACCCAGTTCAGATTTTGTTTCCAATCTGTTCGCCGGTTGTCTTTAGCATGATATCCCGCACTGAGCAAATGAAGATGGCCAAGCGATGCTCCAAGCCCATAATAGAGATCGTTAGAACACTCAAGTTGATCGAGTCTGTTTCCGCAAGCCCCTTTAAAAGCTACCGCAACATACTTTCCCCAAGGTGTTTCGCTTAATACAACATTCAGCCCTTTTTTTGACGGAATATGCTCAGCGACGGAATAATCGTTTTCTCGCAGGTATTCGAGAAAATCAAGTTCCGCCTGTACCGATTCCTGTGTTTTTTCTTCGACAGGCGCAAATCGCAAAAAGGAAAGCTGTTTTTTATGATAGAAGGGATACACTGCGTTAGAAGACACGAAATTGATTCAGAACTTCCAAATGGTCGGTATCGTAGTCCCAATACGATAAGAGCATCATTGCTAAGTCGCGATTGTCAAAAAGATTTTTTAGTTTCATCATAAGAGAGGTTCCTCATTTCATTTTTGGGCGCAAAAATACCGCTCAGCAATACGCCTGCGGTTATCATGACCGTTTTTTATTGAAAGCAAAACAGCTATAATCGTAACAGAATATCGCATTGTGCAGGTGCATAGCGCCTGCGGATTTTCAGTTATTGATCACCCAAAAATGTATCATCCGACGTTTCATGTCGATCACTCCCCCTCAGAAAACATAGTTACAATGTATCATACAAAGGAAATATCTGCAAGTTTCGAAAATATAATTTTATTACAGCATTAGCGTTAAGATCAACTGGAAAAGTTCCTAATTTTGCTCTATCACCAAATCATTTGATTTCATACATACGATCTCCGTGGCAATCGGCTATCCCATGCTTGCGATGCAGCATTGTGAGCAGAAGTACGGACACGTTTTATTTCATGGTAGATCTGTATTGAAGCGCTCTCCCCAACGCATCGATCGGCTTTAATCAACCTTCGAGAATGAAACTGTCCCGTCTGAAAAAGTCCCGGATCAAATTATTGAAAGCTTTCCGGACAAATTGCTGTTCTGCTATCAGAAACAGCTGAAAAAAGAGATTAGCACATGTTTCTATCGATCAGATTTTAAGCAAGAAGCTAAATTCCGGAAGAATTATTTTTCACTCGATGCAACCCCCATACAAGAACTATAGCGATGATTACCCCAATTGTTCCAAACCAGGATAAAGAACTGAGGGAAAACGTGTTTATCATCGTTCCGCCAAGGGCGGCTCCAATCGCCATCGATATTTGACTGACGGACTGGTTCAAACTAAGCATAATGCCTGACTGAGTGGGCACAATTGTAGCCAAGTTATACAGCTGTGCGGGCTGAGAACTCCATACTGAGCACGACCAAAGAAAAAGAAAAAGAAATAGGATGATTGGATGATGAGCGGTTAATGAAAGGAAAATAAGTGAAAGAATAGTGAAACTCATGCCGATCATTAATGTGCGGGTAATTCCAAATTTATCCGCACAATATCCACCGGCTTTTGAACCGACTAAGCACGCAATGCCAAATACTAATAATGCAGGGCTCAATAAATTTTCAGATAAGCTTAAGCCTTTTAACAAATACGGAGAAATATAAATATACACGATTGCGTAGCCGCTTAACCAGAAGAGGGTAATGGACAAGCCAAACAGCACTTTTGGATCTCTCAACAGGGCAAGCTGTTTCATAAGCGGAATAGCCTCATCTCCCTGTACTTTTGGAATAATCGCAACAATAACAATCGTTGCAAGCGCACCAAATAAGGAAATATCCAGAAAAACACTTCTCCAGCCGAAAGCAGTGGACAATAAACGACCGATGGGGACGCCGATAATGAGGGCCATAGTAAAGCCAATGGTAACCGTAGCAATGGAACTTGCCTGTTTTCCCGGCGGTGCAATTTTAGCTGCAAGTGTGAGTGCGGTAACAATGACTACTCCTGCACCGAGCGCAACGATGATTCGTGAAACGGTAAAAAAAACGAAACTTGGGAAAAAGTATGCCAGTAAGTTCCCAATGATAAAAACACCTAACGCGTAAAGTGTTAGTCGGCGTCGATCCATTTTTGCTGTAAGTGATATGAGAACAGGTGTACCTATTGCATAGGTCAGAGCATAGACCGTAGTAAATTGACCGGCTTGAGAAACATTAATATCCATGGACGAAGCGATCTGATCAAGAAATCCTGATGTAACAAATTGTGAAGTACCAATGAGAAAACTGATGAGTGCCAAGACGTATACTTTCCACATGCTTTTCAATGTCGATCCATCCCCTTAAATATAATAAGACCATAAATTTAAAACCTTGTGCTTTCGTAAGTAAGTGTATATATTAGTGAAAAGAAAAGGAAGTATGCACTTTAAAGTGAGATACTATGCGAAAGGAAAGTAATGATGAAAAAATGGTCGATTGATGAAGGAAATTGTTCGATCTCATACACGCTCTCCGTAGCTGGCGGAAGATGGAAGTGGCTTGTCCTCTACAAACTTTCTATAAACAAAGTGATGAGGTATGGCGAAATCAAAAAAGGTCTGCCGTCAATTACTCATAAAATGCTCAGTCAGGTATTGAGTGAATTGCGGGATGATGACTTGATTGACCGGATTGACTATGCACAGATTCCGCCAAAGGTCGAATATCAGCTGAACGAACGAGGAAAAAGCCTGATCCCCATTCTTACACTAATGGCCGAATGGGGAAGTGAAAATCGTCCGTGATTCACATGTGAAATCACGGACGATGATGGTGTGGCGAAGTTGATTGAGTCCTGAATATAAAACAAGACAGGGACATTCGTTTCTTTTTTCGCATATTATTGATTAATTGATAAACTCCTTAAAAACACATCGAAATAAAGATAAAACTCTTTTTTATCGCTTAAATGAACATTGTGGTCGGTATTTGACATCTCATATGCCAAACACCTTGGAATTAAGGTATGCATTTTCATAAAATCGTTATCTGAAACCGCGTTATTTCCTTTTGCACGAATGAGCAATGCGGGACACTTGATTTTTGGAAGGAGATGGAACCAGTTTTCATAGTACGCAATGTTGGCTGCAATAGCTTGTGAACTGAACATCATTTGGTATCCTTCAACCGTTTCTACTAAACTATTCATGAAATAATTGAAACTTAAATCTGAATCAGTTGCTTGTTGAATAAAATCCATTGCTTCGCTCAGACTAGCAAAAGGCATAGGCCAATCATTAGTCAAAGGATCAACTGATTTAATCTGATTCAAAGGCTGTTTATTTGTCTCTTCAGGTCCTGAAGCGGACTTATCGAGTATTGCTACAGCGTTCACCCGATCCAAATATTCTGCAGCTAAATAGCCGGCAATAGCGCCACCCATGGAATGACCGACTATAATCGTTTTATCGATCTTTAGAAAATCTAGCAGGTCAATGATGTCCTCGGCCAATTCTTCAGTTGTGTATTTCGCTATCGGTTTACTGCTTAAGCCGTGCCCTCGTTGATCTGGAGCGATTACTCTGTATTGTTCTCCATAGTGTCGGATAAAATCAATCCATGTTTCTGCTCGTCCCCATCTTCCATGGAGACAAAGGATTACCGGTCCATCAGTATTTGTATCAAAGTAAAACATGTCGATATTCTTTAAGTTAGCTATTTTTCTGTAGTGTTTTGGTTTGTTCGTCTCAATACATCTCCTTCCATTCACCTCAAAACAATTAATGTTTTTTTATTGATTACTAAATTAATTGTACCATATACTGCCGAAAAGGAACATATGTTCTTGATCTTATCTGTAAAAAAAGATAGATATAAAAAAATGCTGTATTCGCAATTTTAAATGCATTTGGTGGTCAGTGATCGAAAAAAGAACAATTAACTATTAATTTACATAAAGATTCTATATAATAATTAAAACAACTAGAGAGAGTAGAGACTATCAATGGAAAAAGCAGAGAAAGAACAAGTCATTGCCCAACGTACGTTCTATGGCGTGCTCTTCGCAATTGGCTGCGGTCATTTTTTCAATGATTCTATTCAGGCCGTTATTCCGGCCATGAATCCAATTCTTGAGCAGACACTAAATTTAAATTATGCACAAATTGGCTGGATTGCCTTTGTTGCTAATATGACCGCATCGGTTATTCAGCCGTTTTTTGGTTATTACGCCGATATTAAATCGAAGCCGTTTCTGTTGCCGGTTGGAATTTTGACCAGTCTGGTCGGTTTGATTATTTTTGCGCTTGCTCCCAGTTATGTATGGGCGCTTTTTGCTGTCTTTTTTATTGGAATCGGTTCTTCAATCTTTCATCCGGAAGGCTCGCGTGTGGCACATATGGCTGCGGGCGCAAAACGAGGTTTGGCACAGTCAATTTTCCAAGTTGGCGGCAACTTCGGGCAATCGATGGCTCCTGTTCTGACCGCACTTATTTTTCTTCCATTTGGACAGAGAGGTGTTTTATCTTTTTCCGTCTTTGCATTTATTGGCATGATTGTCCTATTCTTTGTCTCAGTCTGGTATAAAAACCATCAGACAAGCCGTACTCCGCGCGAGAAGCATACTCAATACATAAAACGGAATAAACGAGAAGTATTTGTACATAAAAGGGTGGTTGCGGCAATGGTACTGCTCATCTTTATCATTTTCGCCCGTTCTTGGTATTCTACATGTATCTCTAATTTTTATCAGTTTTATTTGATTCATGATTATGGGCTTTCGATTCCGGTCGCACAACTATTTATTTTTATTTTCATGGTTTCTGGAGTAGTCGGCACTTTTCTAGGAGGTCCGCTGGCTGACCGTTTCGGCAAGAAAACCGTTATTCTCGGTTCTTTTGTCGGGGCAGTACCTTTGACGGTCATGCTGCCTTATTTGCCGCTTTATTTGATTGCTCCGGTATTCTTACTGATTGGTTTAATCATCACGTCGAGCTTCAGCGTCACCGTTATTTATGCCCAAGAATTAATGCCGGGGCGACTTGGCATGGTCTCCGGATTAACGATTGGCTTTGCTTTCGGAATGGGCGCGATTGGCGCCGTACTGTTCGGCAATCTTGCGGATCTGTTCAGTATCCGGTTTGTTATGATTCTTTGCAGTCTTTTTCCACTGGTCGGATTGTTTTCAGCATTATTGCCGGGCGATATGAAAATACGGCGCTGGAATAAGGAAACGGGCTGAGCGCTAATTAATTTTCTATTTGTCAAGATATTTATTATTTTCAATTTTTAGCATCAGCATAACAAATGACCTCCAAGTAATGTACCAGATAGTACCTACTCAGAGGTCAGAAAAACTGTCAATGTGGGTATGTCATAGACTGCTAGGTGTTTTTCCCTCATGACACCCTCAAAAAACCTTTGTGAAGCCTTTAATCGGAAAGACAGGATTTGAACCTGCGACCACATAGCCCCCAGCCATGTGCTCTACCAAGCTGAGCTACTTTCCGTGTTCTAACAGTAAAAATTGACGAAAACCCCCATAGCAGGGAGTTATCTGATATTTTCGTGATAAGCGGTCAAGTTTAACCTGTCAAGCGTTCATAGCTTGGTAAGATCTGAGAAGGGAAAAGAGAGGGGGGCTACCTCGCGGAAAAGAGCAAAAAAAAGAGCCGATAGCACGAATAATGCTCTCAGCCTAGTTTATTCATCCATTTATTGACAAATTGCTTGTTACTCTGGTTATTGTCCTTGTCGGCTTTCCGAATCCAACCCATTTCTTTTGCTGTTTTCATCACTTCTGCGAGCGGGTTAGCCACATGACGGCTCCTCTTGTCATAACGTCCTTTTCTGAGGTAGCGATAATGCAGGACACATTGAGTAATGAGACCGTCAAGTATCACATCAGCTATGCCGTCATCGGGTATTTCATAGCTCGCTCTTATTTTCTTTTCAAGCTCCGTCATAAACTTAATTTCTGCATCAGTCAGCGACTCAAGCCATTGGCTAGTTTTATCTTTATCAAGCAACAGGGAGGCGCCATAAATGAACCGCCCCGGTGGTGTTAAGTGCTTTTCAGCGTCCCACTGTCTGTCCGTTCTACGCCTTTCAGTGTAAGCCCGCCGTGAGTTGACAGCGGTTTCTGCCTTCAACGGTCCTGCGGTTACATACCGTGAATTTCCCGTCTTTTTGTCTCAGTACAAAGCAAGCGAGCTGAGACCGTCCCAGTTCCCGGTAGAGCGTGCGGGCTTCTTCTGAGTCCTTACCGAGCGTGTTGGTGTAGTTTTCGAGCTGGCGCACTTTTAAGCTGGTAGTCGTGGGGAAGCTCGTTAAACCTTGGCATGTGCTTCTTCACCTCCTAGACTTTCGAGGTAAAACCGTGCCAGTGTTCCGGCTCGGTCTTTGTTCTCCTCACATATGGCATAAATTAAACTCCGTTGTGAAGTCCTCGCCAGCGAGTCGCTCAAGGGCATCACGGTAAGAGAGAAAGAGGGCAATGTCTGGCTTTTCTGTGAGTAGCGTAATTATATTCTGCATCAATTTACTCATTTGTTGCTTGGTCTTGTCGTCCATTACAATGTCCCCCCGAACTTGGTCACATATTCGTCATAAAATCTTTCAAATTGTTCCTGCTCGTTCAGCTTTACGAGTCTATACGAATAGCTTCCCGGCTCCGGGGTAATTGAAGGCTTTTCTTCGTCACTGACCGCGAGCAGGGCACTGTCTACAAACCCGCCAGTTACACCGAACACGGCAATTCTTAACGGTTTATTTTTCATTTGTGTGTTCCTCCTCCATAAAGGGTTAAGCACTTTCACACCTCTGAATTTCCTCTTTATCTTGTATAGCTTCGACTCGCCAGCAACTTGACAGGAAAACAAGGACGGGGAACCTCTTTTGTGTCGGCCCAGAAGCGCGGGTATTGCGCGGAGCGCGCTGGCTGAACGATTGAGGGAAGCAAGAAGGCTACCTCGCATTTTGTTTATTGAAATCTATGAGAAGAAAGCACGACTCCCCTGAAACATATTGACCTTGCGGGAACCGCGAGAAAGTCTTTTCAGCCACTACCAGGAACCTCATATTTTCATGTGAGGTCGCGTGCTTCGCTATGACTCCGCACGCTCCAAAACACAACAGAGCTTCACCGCGAGCCGGACTGTACGGCTTTAACTTGCGATATAAAAAAGGCTTTCCCATGCGGAAAACCTCTGTTTCAGCGAATTATGTTGGTGTAATTTGTCAGTAAAATATTTTGGCGAGGAGGGGGGCTGTTGCGTAGTGGGGGCGTACTGCTTGATGGTGCACATATTTAGTCAATTAGCAACCCCATTGCAATAGAATCATAAAATACCTCATTAATTAAAAAATCTCTTTTTATTATTCCCTCCTCAACAAACCCAAATTTTTTGTACAGATGAATTGCTTTTTCATTGTCGGTGCGCACTCTCAGATTGATTTTTCTGATGAGCTTAGAATCTCTACTCCACTCTATGAATTTGGATAATAACCTAGTCCCAATTCCTTTTCCGCCATAATCTTTCAGGACAGTAATTCCAAATTCACCTGTGTGAGCTGTTCTAGTTTTTGTTCCCCCTGAAAACTTTAAATTACCAATGATCTTTCCGTCACATTTAGCAACCAAATTTAGTGCATTTTTTCTGTTATAAATTGACTCAATACTCTGTTCAAGCTTTGCTGTGCTTAACTGCAATTCTTCGCCAAATCTAAATGTTAAAAAATCAGTTTCCGTACCAATTTGACCAAGATATGTAAGCATTTCAGGAGCATCATCTTTCACTGTTTCTCTAATTATTATATTATTTTCCATTGTGAAAACCTCTCCTTTTTACCCTATTTACATTTTCTGTCTATGTATTTTACTCTATTTAACACTAAAACCCTCCGCCAGACAACCAGCGGAGGAGGTAATTTTTTTGTTAAGCCCGCGAGGAAGCACAAAAAGGGGTTATCACTCGCGTTATTTGGGTATATCTACACAAGTAAGCACCCATAAAGCCCGCTGTCATAGGGCTTCTGGCTGTTTCTTCCTCGCTGATTGATACCGAATAGCTCGTTGCTATGGGGTCTAGTGAGGGTGAGCGGGCAGACCGTCCTTGAATTGTCTCTCCGAGAAAGTTCGCCACAGTGCCAGCTCACGGGCTATGCTGTCAGACAACGGTACAGAGCTGAACTTTCTTGCCTTGGTCTAATCAGCCCTGAGCTGTAATCAATGTCCTGCCAGTCAAGACGGCACATTTCAGAAGCTCTCAACCCCGTACCTGCGAGAAAGAGAATAATGGTGCGGTCTCTTATAGAGAAAAAGTCTTTCTCCCGGCGGCTCTGCTTGCGTAAATAGCGCAAGGCAAGTTTTATATCTTCCTCGCGGACAATACGGGGGTTCTCGTCCAGCTTCGCCATTTTAACGCCCTTTGCTGTGTACTCCTCGGTAAGCCCTTCATTTTCTAGCCAATGTGCGAAACAGCGAAGATTGCCGAGCTTCACATATGTCACGAATAACATGAACACGGCAGTTTTTCCTGAAAAGCATTGCTGAGACAGTAAAGCAAGAATGCTTAAACTGCGCTCCGGCCCCCAGCCATGTGCTCTACCAAGCTGAGCTACTTTCCGTAACGGAAATGGATAGAATTAATCCAATAACTATCCTACAGAGGGTCACTGCTGTCTGTCAATTTTTTTTGACGACGCAGATCAAGATGTTCGTTCCGGAGCTGCATGTATCATGATGACACGTTCATCTCAACTGCTGCGGGATAAGTCTCCAAAGTTTAAGGCCGGCAACTATGGGGCGGAGATGATTCCTGTACGGTGGTTGGAGATATCACGGAAAAAATCATCCAAATTATATATTTCGATAGACTGAACAATTTCAGCGAATTTAAATGGGCGCATAAACGGCAGTTCTCTTTACTTTTCACTGAGAAATACGATATATATAGTGAAGGAAGGAGTAGACCGGTTGTTGACATTTCCTTTTGCAAAAGCAACTAATAAGGGTTCGATTTCATAAAGAAATAGTGCTCTGCATGGTAACGAAAGGTACAAAAGCGCTACCTGCCACGAGAATTGGTCCTTCTTATCCTTAGCAGTTACGAAGATCAAATGCTTGTGTGTTGCGGTCAATTTTTCCACAAGCAAAGATGGTGAACTTTCCTGCATCATGCCAATATTCACAAGGCAAAGGGAGGTTCGACTCGCCTGAACGTGCGATTCAATTTCGTACTTGTTCTACTTGCATGATATGGACTTATCTGGAATGCTTGAATCAGATGCATCCCAAACGACTTCGAAAAGAATACGGTTTGAAGATCCGGTTCAGTGTCCGATTTGTCATATTTCTGTGCCGACTGTCTCACTTGGTGGCCTATTTTCGGAGGTAATGCGGGCAATCTGAAAATTGATGATGGAACACAAAAGTGAAATCAAACATTCCTGCAAAGGTAAATGATGACTTTATATAATCATTTGTTAAAATCGGTCATAACGTAAACGATTACAGCGAACGAATTTAGCGGCATAAGTTGTTAACAAATAAGGAGCGGATCATAAATGAACGCTGCATTTTTAATTACGCCGAAAAGTGAAGTGAAATTTGTCTATGAGCATTGGACAATTCGGCAGGCGTTGGAGAAAATGGAACATTATCGTTATTCGGCGATTCCAATCTTGAATAAAAAGGGCATGTATATTGGCACGTTAACTGAGGGTGATATTCTTTGGAATCTGAAACAGAATGAAGATCTGGACTTCAGGGATACTGAAACCTTTGCGTTGAAAGATGTGCCGCGATACAGGGACATCAAAGCGATTTCTATTGATGTCGAAATTGAAGACATTATAGCGACTTCTTTGACTCAGAACTTCGTTCCAATTGTTGACGACAGCGGTGTTTTTATCGGTATGATCCGAAGACGTGAAATTATTGCTTACCTGCTTAAATTGCGGGCAGGCACAATGAACCATGTACGATAGTCAAACCTTCCTTGACGATAAGTCAGGGAAGGTTTTTTACGGAAAAGCGGGTCTCATTATTTGCAATAAACGATTGCGCGGTGGTGATTAATTCTTGTCTAAGAAATTCAGGACGCGTAATTTTTACACGACTGCCTAGTGCGATCAGCTTCGCTTTCCACATCATTTCATACTCAGGAAGATAGACGCGCATCATCCACTCGTTATTCATACGCGTAAAGCTTCCCTTTGGAAAATATTCCGCCAATAGATCACGGTCCTTGTCCTGAACAAGCAGATCAATGGCGATACTGGTTTCCGAGTAGGATTGTTCGTGTTCATGCATCAGGTTTTCAACATTCCTGTGTTCATTAAATAATGTATCGAGCAACTCCAACTGCTTCATACGGACGAGTTTAAATTGTCGGTAATCCTTTGATTTCTCGCAATAAGCGAATAAATACCAGTCATACCATTTGTAGCTAAGAGCAATGGGCTGCACCATTCTTTCAGAAGTTTCTTGCTTCGCATTTCGATACCATAAATGAACGTTTTGTCGATGAAGAATCGCCTTTTCCAATAATTGAAGATGATGCTGCACGAGCATGCCTTCTCGTGCAATGCTATTGTCAAGATAAATTGGACCAGCCGCATGATCCGAATCGCCAATTAAATGGAGATATTTATTTAAGAGCTGTTCTGTTTTTTTCGTGTGATAGGATGACTCGAGACCCATTAACGCAGTGATGATCGTCGCATAGTCTTGTCTTGTGGTATACTGCCTATTTAATGTAAAACGCGGTTCAATGCTGTATCCGCCATTTACACCGAGAGTAGAGTTGATTGGGATACCTGCCAGATTGATTGTATCCATATCTCTTTTAATTGTGCGGACAGATACTTCGAATGTGCTTGCCAATTCATTAGCTGTAGCTTGACGATGATTCAGTAAAAAGACAACAATGCCTAATAACCGGTCAATTTTCATGTGATGACACTCCTAAATCGTTTTCTATGTTTCATAATTATCGATGACTAATCGTGCCATATAGCTGTCACTATTAATATTTTATAATAAAAGAAATAGAAAAGGAGAGATGGTTATGAATGAAAATAAGTGTTTAGAAAAAGCAGGTTTTAAAGGAGAATTTTTACGCTTCTCCCCGATTAGTAAGGGATGGGAACGTGAATTATTTAATTGTTACATTGATCACTACCTCCAGGAGTATATTGACGATCATAATTGCGAGACGATTTTTCAATTCAAAAATAAAGACGAGATGGCGCGGTGTATTGAAGAATGGAAACAGGCACGGCAGGAAGACAGATATTATCGATGGATGGTCGAAACGAAAGACGGAAATCGAGTGATCGGTACAATTGAGATCGCTTCAATACCGGATACTACGGATTACATACAAAAAGTTTTGCATAAAAAGCCGGGTACCTTTGTTCAAAATCTGACACAGTTATCTGATCATGAATTCCACGATGGTGTGTTGAGAATTGATGTAATTGGCGATTATGCAAAAGAACAAATCTTTGACGATATACTGAAGTGCACAGATGAATTTTTTACTGATTACCGTTTGAATAAAATAATTGTACAGTGTCTTGAACATGATGTCGAAAGATACGAAGTGATGAAAAAACACGGTTTTTCACCACTCATCCACCACGGGGAGAACTTGTATCCTTATGTGATTAAAAGTGCTGAATGAATTTTGTCACAATAAAAGAAGGAAAATCGAATTTTACTCTTTTTTGCAAGTATATGTGTCTTTCACCTGTTCATAATTTCCTAATGATCGTGAATTAGCTTTCTTTACTAACTTTTTCTCTATCCAATGCCTACCAATTTTAACTTTTTTTTGGCATGATTAAAGGATGACGCAGTAATACCAGCAACTAGAGGGAAAAAGAGTAAAGGAAGTGAGCAGTATTTTAAGGATCGGAGAGTTTTCGAAACTAACACAGATATCAATTCGGATGCTTCGTTATTATGACGAAACAGGACTGCTAAAACCGGCAATCGTTGATCCATGCACAGGCTATCGTAAGTATTCTATAGAACAAATCTCAGTTTTACAAAAAATTGTTATGCTTCGTAATTTTGGTTATTCTGTTTCGGAAATTGAAGTTGTCATCAATAATTGGAATGAAGATTTCTTATCAGTGAACCTAAAATCTAAAAGGTTAGAGGTTCTTGACACGATCAGTCAAGAGGAAGAAAGGCTAGCAAAAATTGATTCGGCTATTGCAAGTATTGAAAGAGATGAAATGTCCAATCAATACAAATTCACGATAAAACAAGTACCCAGATACTCCGTTATTTCTTTAAGGCGCATTATTCTTAATCATTTTTGCGAGGGCATTTTGTGGAAGGAAATGTTCGCATTTATAAACAGAAATAAGGTTGCCCTCATCACAAATAGGACTAATTTTGCAATTTATTATGATGAGGATTTCAAAGATGAAAATATAGATGTTGAAATTTGTGCAGTTGTAAACGGTATTGGAAAAAATACAGGTAATTTTACATTCAGACAAACAGAAGAAGTAAATTTGATGGCATGTACAATGGTTTATG
The DNA here is from genome assembly GCF_024125445.1 of Sporolactobacillus shoreicorticis. Taxonomy (GTDB): domain Bacteria; phylum Bacillota; class Bacilli; order Bacillales; family Sporolactobacillaceae; genus Sporolactobacillus; species Sporolactobacillus shoreicorticis. Next base: position 59,947 of record NZ_JAMXWM010000017.1, read on the forward strand.
GTTCATTTAAAAACATTGCTAAAGCTTATTTATCATTTGCTATATGGCTCATGGAACATCCTCGCTATAATATGCAGTATCCAAGTCGACAGATATGTCATCGCGGTCCATGGAATGAAGAAATTGAAGATAACTACCTAACGGAAATACAAATACCCTTGGGTAAAAAAACTTAATTGTCCTACAATTCAAATGTTTTCCAGCTGTTATCTGTGTGTGTTGACTCTCACATCATGTCAGGGTTTAAGCTGTAAATGAACCCAAAAATCAAGTGGGAAAATGGAGGTTGTCACATGAACCATTTTATTGTAAATCAAATCGGAATTGTCAGCATCAAGGATTCCGGCATGTTTGTTGAACTGGACAAAGCGTATATTCCTGCATTAAAAGAATTGGATACTTTTAGCCACATAAATGTCATTTGGTGGTTTGATGGTTTTGATGACACAGAGATGAGAAGTGTTTTGGAAAATCCCAAGCCATATAAAAATTTACCAGACACGATGGGGATATTTGCAACGAGATCACCTTTGAGGCCAAACCCCATTGCATTGACAACAACCCAAATGCTTGATATCGACCATGACAACGGTAGTATACAAATTGCATATATTGATGCTGATAACAATAGCCCAGTTCTTGACATAAAACCTTATACGCCGAGCCTTGACAGAATCGAAAATCCAACCGTACCAGCATGGTGTAATCATTGGCCAAAAAGTGTAGAGGATTCTGGAACGTTTGATTGGTCAAAAGAATTTAATTTTTAATAAACAACCTCCAACCTCCGCCATGAGCCATTTATGTGATAAGCTATTTCAGATGATGCTCCCCCTCTCTGAGGTTGTCTCATAGTCGCTTAGACTGGGAGACAGCCTCTTTGATTTCATAAATTGTTGATATAGGAAGCTTGCTACTACTGTCACATTTATTATCTATTATCTTTTATAAATTGAGTTCATAGTATAAAAAATTGATAGAGAGTTTTTAATATAAGTAGCCTTTTTTTTGATAGTTATGAACAAGCAATAATTTGGTTGAATGAATATCTAATATAAAACCTTTATTGAACTTGAACCAGTTGTTCTCAATCAACTGATTTTTTTATGCCCGTAATGCAGTAGCTGTCATAAAATTCACTTGTTTACAACCTTCCAACCCCATTGTTTCTTTCGCAGTTTCTTTTCAAAATGCTTGTGCAATTTTAAAGGTGGAGAAATTATATATCCTTTTCGATTAAAAGTTTGAGTGCATCTGTTTAAAGGTTGCGGAATAGAAGAATCTCTAACAGAAATGCATTGAATGTCTTTTGACGAAACAGGATAATTTGTGTAACATAGTATGTGCACATACAATATGTATACATACTATTCATTTGGGGCGTTTCTTATGGAGATTGAAAATATACTTGGCTATTTGCTGAACACGAGTGCACGATTAATTAAACATGACATGGAGAAACAATTAAGCGATTTTAAAATAACGACGGCACAGTGGGCTGTGCTGAAGCTGCTTGATTCATGGGGAGAGCTTACACAGACCGAAATTGCAGATAAGCTAAAAAGTGACAAGGCAACCATTGGTTCTATTGTCACTAGACTAAGAAAAAAAGATCTGATAGTTAAGCGTTTAAGTATAAAGGACAGTCGCGCTAATATGATTTGCATGACGGAACAATCAAAAATAATGGTAAAGCAGATTGAAAAACTGGCTCGCCGCACGTCACTAAATGCTTTAGTGGGATTCAATAAAGAAGAAAAAGATCGATTGATTCAAGCGTTACAAAGAATCATTCATAATTTAGATGAGGCGGGAAACCAATGACATTAGTTGAGGAAATTTTAAGGGCTTTTTTATTGACGTTGGGAGTAAGTGAGCTTCTGTTGAATTGTTCTTATTTAGTGAAACGTAATGGACTCTCTTTAGCAAGAAAATAGCATGGAGAATTGCCTTCTCATTTGCCGGACCGTAATATAAGAGTAAAAGTAATTATGATAAGGATCTTTGGGCTTGTGTTTGCAGTCGTTTCGTTAAGCCTATATTTCTTTCATACTTACGTGAAGCCACCGATTGTCATTTCAATGTTTCTGTTTATGATTTATGGAATCAGCGAGGCGCTCTATTATAAATATTGGAAAACCACGGGTTTCGCTATTGTGACTGTACTCGCATTTCTTATCTATTTTGTTGTATAAAAAATGATAGATTTTTTCTATCAGCTTAAGGCTGGTGAAGAGCAAAGATAATTTCTAAAATGTAAAAAAAGAGATTTTAATAATGGAGGCATTCGATTGGACGTACAATTACTTGCGCACACACAATTAAGTCCGGCATTCAAAAAAAAAATTGTAAATGAATCAGTGAGCCGTCCGACGGACAGGTGATTGCATTGACCGCAATCAGAAATTGTTATTCTTCAGCATATCCAAGTGAAATTTTTATGAAAGAATACAAGAAGTATTTTGGCAAGAAGGCATCAGACGGAAAGAGCGGAACGGATGCCGAACGGTTGTTTCGGCAAATTATACATAGCGGTCATCTGAGCACGATGGAGCATTTATCCTTCACCTTCTCCATTCAGGATGTCAGTCGTGCGCTGCTTGCCCAGCTGACCAGACACCGAGTCGGCTTCTCTTTTTCTGTAGAAAGTCAAAGATATACAAGGCTCGGAAGCAGCGATAAATCCGGTGGATTTCAATATGTTGTACCGGAGTCGGTGAAGCGCGCAGGCGGCGATGCGTTGGCTGTTTTTGAATCAACAATGAAACAGTTACAGGAGAATTACGATGTGCTGCGAAAAAAGGGAATTTCTCCTGAAGACAGCCGTGCGCTGCTGCCTAATGCCACGGTGACAAATATTGTCATGTCGGCCAATTTGCGTGCTTTACTCGATTTTTATAAAAAACGCCGACATGGTCATGGCGCGCAATGGGAAATTGCAGAACTTGCTGAAGCATTGCGCCAAAACGTTACTGAGGTTGAACCATGGACTGAGCAATTTTTTGAGATTGAATAACAGATGAGTCTTATAAGTATAGATGTTTCACGCTCCTTTGTTCCATTCGCACGGAATGATTCGTTCTAGAATGTGTAACAGGAAAACAAGAATGACAAGCGCGCCAATAAATAAGATAAATAATGGAACGGCCATACCCTGCGACAAAAAAGCGCCGGAAATGATGGGTCCTAAAATAGAGCCGATCTGCCAGGCAGTGTTCATTGCACTGTTATAGCTGCCGCGTGTTTCTTCAGTAGCTAATCGGTTGATCAGCGCGGGTAAACCGGAAAAAAGACAGTTTTCACCGATTGCTGAAATGGCAAATGCCAGAATGAATGCAAGGGACGCCAAACCGGATTGAAGCAAACTTGCAGAAAGAATCATGAAGTTCTCTGCGGCAAAAACACAGGCAGCGAGACTGATGACACGAGTACTCCGCATGCCGGTGGTTCGTCGAAGGACGAGCAATTGACTCATTACGATCATCAAGCTGTTGAGAAAAAATGCATGACCAACGACGCGCAGGGGTGTCTGCGCGTTTTCCGCTACCCACTGAGGGAACAAGGTAGTTGAGAGTCCGGTCATGACAACGGCAAAAATAGTGTAGCAGAAGCAGAGCACGATCATGCTGCTCTGTTGCGGCGCAGATGAACACGATTGTTTTCTTCTTTGTTTCATTTGCCGGTGAAACTTTTCTTTTGGCCCATTTTTTACCCATTTCTGACCGAACAATGAAAATAAAAGAAAAGAGCATGCATCTAAAATAAAAATCGCTTTAAATGAAAAAGCAGAATTTGAGTGAATGATTGTGCTGCCTAGTGCGGCACCAACTCCTGAACCCAAATTTTGCAAGGCAAATGCAGTTCCAAAGATACTTCTGGTTTGCGCTCTATCAGCAGAATCGGCAATAATTATCGATAACGTATTCCACAGCACCGCGCCGGCTCCTCCTGACAGAATAGATGCGATAAATGCGGTTTTGACATCTCCGGCAAATAAAAAAAACAATCGTCCAACGGCACTGAACACTAAGGAAATAAGAAAGACATGTTTTGTTCGTATATGCGTTGTTAACCATCCGGAAATTGGAATCGCGATTACACCGGCTAAACCGCTTGAACCAATGACAGCCCCTGCAAGAGACAATGAGATTGCTTGGACCTGATGCAGATAGATGATGAGAAATGGTTCGGTCATTCCTGTACCAATTAGAGATAAAGTATATCCGGTGAGCAGCCACCATGTTTGTCGGCTGAAAACAGGCAGCAGTCGTTGTAATCTGTTCGTGAGTAGTCACTCCTTTTGTCAGTTCATTATTTATACTTTAAGAAATAATCATGACATCTTCTGTCAGATATCAGTGATATACTTAAAAAAGGGTGATGATGATGCGCGCAGACCGTTTGCTTTCAATTATTTTGCTTCTTCAGACAAGAGAAATCGTTTCAGCCGGAGAACTTGCGGAAAAACTTGAGGTTACCGAGCGAACCATTTATCGTGATATAGATGCACTCAGCTTTGCCGGCCTGCCGATTTATTCGGTCAGAGGATCGCATGGCGGTTTTGCAATGGAGAAAAGGTTGCCACTTAATATTCCGGCGATTACATCGCAGGAAATACATGCGTTATGCATCAAACAGTCGCCGAAGCTATTTAATGATCTAAATGTACATGTGAACCGTGATCTTCTTAATCGGCTCCTCGTCAATTTTTCAAAAGATGATCCAGAGGTTGGTACATGGGAAAGACGCATCTATCTGGATCATAGCGGATGGTTTGATCAGTTGGATAAGGTTCCTTGTTTGTCGATGATTAAAGTGGCAGTTGTGCGTCATCAATTAATCCAGATGAGCTATCGTAAGAAAACGGGCACGATCATTCTGAGAGAGGTTGCACCCTATGGTCTTGTCGCAAAGGCGGATAAGTGGTACCTTGTGGCGATGCATGATCAGCAATTAAGGGTTTACCGCGTGTCCCGCGTTCAAAAGGTTACGTACATAAAGAAATTTTTTGCTATTCCCCGCAGTTTTGAGATCACCCATTTTTGGAATGATTGGTATCAATCATTTGAAAAGAGTCTCCCAAAGGTGTTCTGTGTACTTCGCATTGACTCTTCCATCATTGAGCAACTTTCAAACAATAAATATCTGAATCTCAAAATATTAAAGCAGGATGAGACAGGCAAAGTGCTTATTTCCGTCACTTTTGAAACGATTGACCAGGCTGTGCATGAAATTCTTTATTATGGATCAAGGGTTGAAGTGTTAAAACCAGATGAATTACGCAGTCAGGTAGCCAAGCAGGTCAGAAACCTTGCAGCACTTTACTGCAGCAGTGACTGGTAACGGAAATGCAATGCTACTGATGAAAATGATGGGGAGAATGTGTCACTTTTAAGAAGAATCAATGGAAAATATTCTCTTCTGAAATTATAAAGGTTAAAATCAAACTGAACGGTACGGTTTTTAATTCGATACCGCAATCGATTAGGAGTTGGCGCCATGGATAACAGTAGTCCGAGATCACTTCGTGCGCAGCGTAAGAAAATGCAAATCTTGCAGGCAGCGAAACTACTCTTTTTAAAGAATGGCTTTTCGGCAACAAGCATGGATCAAATCAGAGAATATGCGGGCGTCTCTAAGCAAACCGTCTATACCTATTACTCTGGAAAAGAAGAACTGTTATTTGATGTGATTGCGCATCAGCTTTTTCTGCTTTCCGATGATGCGTTTTCCGAAGTGTTAAATGATTTGAGTTTCTCCACTCCTGAAGAAGCGGAAAAATCGATGATCGTTTTTTCTAAGAAAATGCTGAATCATTTTATGCAAGCGGATTATTTGAAAATGGCTCGCATGGTCGTTTCTGAAATCGTTCAATTTCCTGAGCTTGGTAAACTGTTTCGTGAAGCTGTGCCGCTGCGCGGACTTCGTAATGTAGAGAAATTGCTTAAAAAAGCGAATCAAGCATCTTTTATCACGATTAATAACACTGAAATAGCTGCCCGTGCGTACATTGGGGGGCTGCTCACGTTTATTTTTATTGACGGAATCCTGACAGCCGCTGAAACAGTTGATTTTCCGACAGATGATCAGATTCAATCAATCGTTCGTTTTTATATGCCTTCAATTCTGACAATGAATCAAATAAATAGGTGAGGGGATTCCTGATGAAACTGCAGGTCGGACTCGATATCGGATCAACAACAGCGAAAATGGTTGTTTTAAATGAAGAACATCAACTTGTTTTTAAATCGTATCTGAGACATTTCTCAGAGATAAAGCAGACGGTCATTAACCTTTTAAACCGGCTTGCAGAGAAGTTTCCATCTGCTGATCTGCATCTCCATGCAAGCGGTTCTTCCGGGATAAGTTTGTCTGAACAGATGGGCATTCCCTTCGTCCAGGAAGTGGTTGCCTGTACGCAAGCGGTTAAAGAAAGAAATCCAAATAGTGATGTGGTTATTGAGCTTGGCGGTGAAGATGCGAAAATAATCTATCTCACGAACGGTATGGAGCAGCGAATGAATTCCGCTTGTGCGGGCGGTACCGGAGCGTTTATCGATCAGATTGCTTCTTTGCTGCAAACGGATGCGGCAGGATTGAATCAATTAGCGTCTAAATCTGAAAAAATATATCCGATCGCGTCTCGATGCGGCGTTTTTGCGAAGACCGATATTCAGGCACTGATTAACGATGGGGTTCGTCGCGAAGACATCGCAGCATCTGTTTTTCAAGCAGTGGTTAATCAGACAATATCAGGGCTGGCTTGCGGAAGACCGATTCGTGGGAATGTAGCATTTCTTGGCGGCCCGCTGACTTTCCTTCCTGAGCTCAGGCATCGATTTATGGTCAGTCTGAACCTGACGGAAGAACATGTCATGGCAGACCATGACGGGCAGTATTTCGTTGCAATTGGTGCGGCGATGGAGCGAGGGAAGCATAGCCAAATTCGAATTGAATCGCTGATTCGACAGCTCAAAGTAAATGCATGGAATGGGAACAAATCCGCTGCTCTGCGTATGTCGCCGCTGTTCGAAAATAAGGGCGAACGAACGGCATTTGAGCGTCGGCACGCTGAAGCGAGAGTCCCGCGAGGCAGCCTTGCGACATACAGCGGGAACAGTTATTTAGGGATTGATGCCGGATCAACAACAACGAAAATGGTTCTGATGGGTGAGCAAAATGAAATCCTGTTTACTTATTATAAACCCAATAAAGGGAATCCGATTGAAACCGTTCGAACCGGCCTGCAGCGACTCTATCAGGAAAAAAAGGATCAAGTGATTATTGCCGGATCTGTCGTCACCGGTTATGGAGAAAAATTAATTCAGACAGCGTTTCAGATTGACAGCGGTGAAGTGGAAACTGTTGCTCATTATAAGGCGGCACGTCAATTTCAGCAGGATGTTGCTTTCATTATCGATATCGGCGGTCAGGATATGAAATGCATGAGTGTCAGAAACGGAGCGATTGATCGGATTATACTGAATGAAGCCTGTTCATCAGGTTGCGGCTCATTCCTTGAGAATTTCGCTGATACATTAGGACTTCCGCTTAAGGAATTTGTCGCTATGGCTGTGGAGGCTGAAGCACCTGTTGAGCTGGGGTCCCGGTGCACCGTATTCATGAATTCGAGAGTCAAACAGGTTCAGAAAGAAGGAGCCGCAGTTGCGGATATCTCAGCGGGACTTGCTTATTCGGTCATCAGCAATGCTTTATTCAAAGTCATTAAGCTGCGAAATGTCGAAGATCTTGGCGAGCATATCGTTGTTCAGGGAGGCACTTTCTTAAATAATGCTGTGCTTCGAGCATTTGAAAAAATGATTGGAAAAGAAGTCGTACGGCCGGATCTTGCCGGCCTTATGGGGGCTTATGGCTGCGCGATTCTCGCCAAAGAACGCAGCGGAGCAGGGCAGAATTCCGACATATTGCCTATCGATAAAATCGACCATCTTACAGTGAAAACATCGCATGGAAGATGCCGTGGTTGCGAAAATCGGTGCCACTTGACGATTACACGTTTTCCCGACAAACGGATTTTTATAACCGGCAATCGATGTGAGCGCGGTGCCGGAAAAATAAAAAAGAAAATAACCGTCCCCAACTTAATGGATGAGAAGCTGCATTATCTCTTTGACCGTCCGTCACTCAATGAAAAAGAAGCCGTTCGCGGAACGATCGGCATCCCGCGGGCACTCAATATGTATGAAAATTATCCGTTCTGGCATCGTTTCTTCACCGAATTGAAATTCAGAGTTGTTCTGTCTGATCCGTTCAGCCAGCGTAGTTTTGAAAAAGGGATGGAAACGATTCCGTCTGAAGGTGTATGTTATCCGGCAAAGCTCGTGCATGGCCACATCATCAACCTTGTTGAAAAAGGCGTTCTGTCTATCTTTTACCCCGCAGTTGTCTATGAAAAAAAGGAAAGTGAATATCAAAATAATCATTATAACTGCCCGATCGTCTCCTCTTATCCGGAGGTTATCCGTGTCAATATGGCGCAATTAAAGGATGACGGCATTCGTTTTATTCAGCCATTTCTATCATTGGAAAGAATGCCTGCTCTGGCAAAAGAATTACAGTTGTGTTTTCCTGATATCCCTCATCAGGAATTGAATGCGGCACTGATCCATGCGCAGCAGGAAGAAAACAGGTTTCATGACTGGATCAGGCAAAGAGGAAATGAAGTCATCGCGGAACTTGAACAGTCGGGAAAGAAGGGCATTGTGGTTGCCGGTCATCCCTATCATTTGGATCCGCTTGTCAATCATGGAATCCCAGAGGAAATAGCCAAGATGGACATGGCGGTACTTACAGAGGATTCGGTCAGCCATCTGGATCAAGGATCGGGTTCGCAGCACATTGTCAATCAATGGACGTATCATAGCCGGCTCTATCGAGCTGCGGAAGCAGTTAAGGCGCATCAAGTGCTTGAACTCGTTCAGATTACGTCTTTTGGCTGCGGTTTGGACGCGATTACAACAGATGCGGTTCAGGAGATCCTAGAGTCTGGAAATAAGCTCTATACGTGGATCAAAATGGATGAAAACAGCAACATGGGCGCCATCCGAATTCGTCTGCGCTCGCTGAAAGCGGCAATTAATGAACGGCAAAAACAGCAACGTCCAGAGCGCGTGAAAAAAATGCAGTCAAACGGTGCTCCTGTATTCGAAAAAAAGGATAAAGAAGAGTATACCATACTGGCACCGCAAATGATTCCAACACACTTCGCTCTTTTTCAAAAAGCGTTTGAACTTAATGGTTATCGTTTTAAGATTTTAAAAACGCTGACACCAGACATGGTAGAAGAAGGACTCAGATATGTAAATAATGATGCATGCTATCCGGCTGTCATCACGATCGGCCAGCTTGTATCGGCACTCAGATCGGGGAAATACGATTTGCAGAGAACGGCGGTACTCCTAACACAGACCGGAGGCGGATGCCGCGCCACGAATTATATAGCACTTCTGAAAAAGGCGTTAATTAATGCCGGGTATTCTTATATTCCGGTGATCTCAATGAACCATTCAAAAGGTCTTGAAAGACAGCCGGGATTTCGTATAACCCTTCCTTTAATCAAGAAATTAGTTGTTTCTGCCTGCCTGGGCGATCTTCTTCTCAGGTTGAGGTTTGCCGTGCGCCCTTATGAGAACAACAAAGGAACCACAGACGCTTTCTATCAAAAGTGGCTGGCACGCTGCTCAATACTCTTGGAACGGTTTTCCATGAGACGCTATAAAAGCATGATCAGCCAAATGATTCAGGATTTCTCTCATATCAAGGTTAATGATGTCCAGAAGCCGAAAGTAGGTATTGTCGGTGAAATATATGTTGCGTTCAGTCCGTTTGCCAACAATCAATTGATCGATCAAATCGAATTTGAAGGCGGTGAGGCGGTCGCTCCGGACTTTGTCAATTTCTTTTTATACGGCCTGTATAACCGGCATTTCCGCAGCGATCATTTTGGTATGGGAAAGTTGCCGGTATTTGCAGGTACGGCTGCGATCCGTTTCATTGAGCATTACCGCGATCCGATCAGACAGGCGCTTTTAAAAAACGGACGCTTTTCGGTGCCTCACCGAATTGAGGCTATTGCTGAAAGGGCTGCCGGTATTTTAAGCATCGGAAACCAGATGGGAGAAGGCTGGCTGCTTCCTGGAGAGATGGCTGAATTGCTGGATGCGGGAATTAACAATATTATTTGCGCGCAGCCTTTTGCCTGTCTGCCAAACCATATTCTCGGAAGAGGGATGTTTCATGAATTGAAGCAGAAACATCCGAATGCTAACCTGGTATCGATTGATTATGATCCGGGATCGAGTCGTGTCAATCAAGAAAATCGGATTAAGCTGATGATCAGTATTGCAAAAAATCAGCTGGTAAATGCCTGAAGCAGCTCCGTTTCGTCAATCATTCGTGTCATCTCTGTTGGCTTGCCTGTCTTGAATTGTAATATGGATCTGCCCAATCCGGTTGTCTTTGACAGAAACGACTTTAAACACCATATTCTCATAACTAACGATGACCTGCTCGTTTTCTTCAGGAATGGACCCGATCTGACTCAAAATAAAGCCGGCAACCGTATCGATGTCTGCTCCTTGAATCGAGGTGCCGAAGCGTTCATTAAACTCGTCAATCTCAAGCAAACCGCTAATGAGGTAGTTATGATCATCAATTCGTGTAATTTTTCGTTCGCTTTCATCGTGCTCGTCGTCAATTTCACCGACGATCTCTTCAATGAGATCCTCCATGGTGACAATGCCGGAGAAGCCGCCGTATTCATCAATTAATATGGATAGATGATTGTGCGTTTTTTGCATTTCATGAAGCAGGTCGTCGATATATTTTGTTTCCGGAACAAAGAGTGGTTCGCGTAATAGAGAAGCCAGATCAACATGATCGAAACCAACATCACGCGCGGCTTTGAAATAATCCTTCATATTGAGCACTCCAACAATCGTATCGCTGTCGGTTTGATAGACAGGAATTCGCGAATAGTTTTCATTTAAAATCATTTGTGCCAATTCATGAGGCGGTGTGTCCACACTGATCACAAATGTTTCCGTCCTCGGGGTCATAATCTCGCGCGCCTTTTTAACATCCAATTCAAACACACCTCGGATCATGCCGAGTTCATCCGAATTGATTGATCCGTCATCTTCTCCGGTCTGAGCAAGCATCTGAATTTCCTCACGTGAGGTAATTTCGCTCGTTTGATTTCGATCCATTCGTGCAAGCTTTGCCAGCAAATGGATCGAAAACGAGAGCAGCTTAACGAACGGTAATGCGATTTTACTAAGGAAGAGGATCGGACTCACTGAAAAACGTGCAATCTTATCCGTGTTTTGCAAGGCAATCCGTTTTGGAAAAAGTTCGCCGAATACAAGCGTGACATAAGACAACAGAATGGTAATCACTGCAATCGATAGTTCTTGGGCATAAGGGATCGGCAGCACATCCGCAAATCGGCTTGCAAGTCCGGTTGCGGCAGATGCACTTGAAAACAGGTTGGCAAAGGTGATGCCAACCTGAATGGTTGCGAGGAAATTACCTGGGTCGCCGATTAATTTTTCTAAGAGAACGGCTTTGCGATCACCCTGATCGGCTTGATGCGCAACTTGTTTCTTATTCAACGAAACAAAGGCAATTTCGGCGGCCGCAAAAAAAGCGTTGATTAAAGTTAATAGAGCAATAAGTATGAGCTGGAAAAGAATTGAATTTCCACTGTCTCCCATGGGTGTATCCAAGTAATCGCCCCTTAATATGTAAAAAATATGAGACTTCATATGTACTATCCCCACTTTATAAAAAAAGAAACATGGAGGCAGTGCATCAGTCGGTTTTGATAAATCATTGAAGAAAATGTGATAAAATAAATAAAATGACGCAAGCCGGAGGCGGACAAATGGACAAAAAAGAAGCAAAACCAAATGCAGAAAAAGCAAAGCGAAGCAAGATCGTAACCATTATCGCTGTTGTCTGCGCAATTGACGTGATCGCGACATTAATTTACTATTATGCGTCAGGTGCATTTAAATTTTGAAGTTATGACTGCCGGAGGAATTTTGAGTGGAAATAAGGAAAGCGAATTATGATGAAATCAAGAGCTGGGTTGATCATGAATTGCAAGTAAATACAGAAGAGAAACGGCCCGCCTTTGCGGACAGAAGACTTCGGAAAATCAGTTTTGCCATGTATGATGATCAAGGAAAAATCATTGGCGGAGCAGCCGCTGAATTTCACTGGAATGCACTTCATGTCAGTCTGCTTGCCGTGAGCGAGGCGAATCGGATAAAAGGAGTCGGGACAAAGCTGATTGAACGAATTGAGCAGGAAGCGCGTGCACATCATTGTGACATGGTTCTGCTCGAAACCATGAGCTATCAGGCGCCGCTGTTCTATCAGAAGCTTGGCTTTCAAGTGATTGGGAGAATAGGAGATTATCCTGGCAAAGGCGAATGCCAGTATATATTGCAGAAAATGCTTTGATCTTTAGTGAATGGTTCAGCAACTGATCCATCCGTTTTTATGGCTTTCATTTTTTACCACAACAAAACATTAAAAACACTATGGAAGGCACTGAAAAACTTAACTATTCAGTGCCTTTCGCATGTTCATTTTTTTTGTGATTTTTCTCGTCCTCACTTGTGATGCACCGACACGGTTAGTGACCATGCGCGTCAAGTAAATGTAGCCATTGAAAGATCCGATAATTAAATTGAAAATGATGTCCCCATGCGACATTTGAGTTAAATGTTTTTGAGGACAAGCCAAGGAGGATTTGTATTAACTTTCAATGACAGATGGAATGATTAGCAAAATCGTGCAAGAGAAGGGGCAAAGAGAATGGCGGAGAAGAAAAAGAGAAGAGGCAACTCTAAATTCAGTCTTAAGGTGATACAGATATTAATTATTGTTTTTGTCGTTGTTATTCCTGATTTAATTATTTTTTCAATTGTATACAGGGATGTCGATACAGCGCTTCGCAGCCAATTATATACGGAAGCCAAAAGCAATGTTAAGGCATTGAACAACAATATAGCGCAATTTGTTAATGAAGATACTTTCGCTGTTAATCAAGTGAGCAGTCAATTGTCCGGGGACTTATTGGAAAAAAAGAAAATAGCAACGCTTTTAGCTGATGTCCAGAAAACGCATGTCAGCATCCAGGCAATAACGGTCGGCAATAATAAGGGAAGTTACGTCCGATTTCCTGATGCGGCGCTAACCATCAAACCAAATCAAGATTCGTGGTACAAACTGGCAATGGCGCATCCTGATCAAGTTGTGACGACCCCACCTTTTAAATCGACGCTAACAGACAAAATGACACTATTGGTGGCTAAGGCAACTGCTGATAAAAAAGCTGTCATTGGTATGGACGTTGATATCAGCGCACTTCAGAAAGTGACAAAACAAATGACTGTAGGAAAAAGTGGCTATGCGTTTATTCTTGATGATGAAGGAAGGTGGGTTGTTGATCCAGTTGCGAAAACAGGTTCAAAAGCCAATCCCGATTTATTCAAACCGTTATCTAAACACAAAAGTGGTATGATTAAGGACCCTGAGAAGAATAAAGATAACATCATCTTTTATACGACGAATCCTGAAACCGGATGGAAGATTGGCGGTGTCATGGCTAATCAAGATATAAGGGCTGTCGTCAATCCGTTGTTATTCAAGATCATTTTAATTGCTGCGGCACTGCTGATTCTGTTCTCAAGTTTGGCACTCTTTTATATTTTGCGGTATATTATTAAACCACTGGAGCATTTTGTTGCCTTATTTTCGAAGATCAGTGACGGTGATCTGACTCATAGAATGGGTAAAGATATTGAGGTTAATCGTGAATTCGCAAATTTAGGCCGCCTCGCCAATCAAATGATTGATAAATTAAAAGGTCTCATGGAAAAAATCACGCAAAAATCAGAAACATTAGCGGCTTCTTCTGAGGAACTATCCGCATCAACCGAAGAAAATAAGGCGACCTCGGATGAAATAGCTCATTCAATTCAAGAAATTGCAAGCGAAGCCGGTGATTCAGCTGCCAAAATTGAAAGCACCAAAAAATCATCTGAGGCAATCTCAAAAGAACTTGAAGTCATCGATACCATGGCATCAACACTTGACCAAGCCTCTGAGACAACCATGCAGAAAGTGGATGACGGGCAAGAGGCTCTTGAAAAAGCAGTTACTCAGGTGAAAAATATTAAGGCAACGAATACACAGGCGTCAGATACCATTGACCGATTGGTGACTCAAGTAGGCAGTATCGGACAAATAAACAGTCTGATTGAAGAGATTGCCGCTCAAACCAATTTGCTTTCTTTAAATGCGGCGATTGAAGCGGCCCGTGCCGGAGAAGAAGGTAAGGGCTTTTCCGTTGTTGCAGAGGAAATCCGCAAGTTAGCGAGAGAATCCGCAGAATCAACGAAGCAAATTTCTGAAGTGATTCGCTCAATTCAAGAACAATCCGCAGCAGTAATCAAGTCAATGGCGAGCGGTAAAATCGAAATCGATAAAGGAATTAAGATGATGGAACAAACCGGTTTATCCTTTGGCGATATTCAATCATCAATGAATACGGTCTCAAAAGAAGTGAACAAAGTAACTCATTCAATTAATTCGATCACCACAGAGGTAGAAAATGTCAACACAGCTATGGTTAGCATTGCAGAATTAACATCTGTGGCTAGTGAGAATTCGGAAAGTGTATCGGCGGCCACTGAAGAGCAATTAGCTGCCATGGAAGAGGTAGCCGGAGGTGCAACAACATTGTCTGCCTTGGCAGATGAGTTGCAGCAGCTCGTTTCCGTGTTTAAAGTTCACGAATAAATCTTTGTCCTCTTTTTTTTAAAATAAGAGCCGTCATATCACTCGTTCGTCCAGTGATATGACGGCTCTTTCGTTAAATGATCAAGTGTTAAGCGATAAAATTTACAATGAACAGACAATACAACAGAATAGTTAACGGATACTACTTAAAAAGTACGGCCTTGATCAGTTGTGATCTTTTTCGATTTTTTCGGTAAGAACGGCCACCAATTGCCGTGGCCGAACAATTTGACCATTACGGGAACAAAGAGTGGGATAATGACCACGGCGTAAAGGATCAGACCAATAATGACGACGCTGGCAATTTCAGCAAGTGAGAGCATACCGGAAGGCATCATTGCTGCGAAGGTTCCGCTTAAAATAAGCACCGCCGAGAAGATGACGCTGCCCATATGCCACAGTGTCAGCAGCATGCGCTCACGAATCGCCCGATTGGCATATTCATTGAATCGAGCCATCACAAAGATTGAATAGTCAATGCCCAGTGCGACGAGTACAATGAAGCCGAAGAACTGAGTAGTCCACGTTAATCCGGAGAAGTGGAACAGTTTCGAGAAAATTAATTCCGAAAAGCCCATTGCCGAGAAATAGGTCAGGAGCAGCGATGCCATTAAATAGATCGGCATCGTCAGTGACCGCAGGACAATGACGAGTGCGATAAAGACGCCGATGATGACAAAAGTAACGGCTTTTTGATAATCAGAGCTTGAGAGCTGCTTCAAATCACTGTTAAAGCTGGAGATACCGCTGATTCCTACGTGTGCGTTCTCAAGCTTTGTTCCCTTCAAAATAGACGGAAGTTCTTTTTTGAATTGCTGAAAATGAGCAATTCCCTTATTTGAATAAGGATCAGCTTTCAAGGTCACCTGAATGCTTGTGATTTTTCCGTCTTTACTCATATATTGGTCAAGAGCATCATTGAAATCTTTATTCGTGAAGATTTGATCCGGCACATAAATTCCTGACTGTTCATAGGAGACCTTAGTCCAGTTGCCAATAAAATCATTCGCTGAATTAACGCCGTTTTTAATCTTCTTTGCACCGTCAGCGCCTTTGGCAAGCCCACCGGACAGTGTCTGCATTTGATCCTGAACGTCGCCAAATCCGCTCTTCAGCTGTTTCTGACCGGAAGCGATCTGTGTCAGTGCATGAGTCAGCTGCGGTGTGTTTTGAATGACCTGGTCTTGGCCGCTGCTTGCCTGATTCAATCCGTTTTCCAATTGGCCGAGACCGTCATCGAGTTGGGTAAGCCCGGATTGGAAGCTGCTAATCCCCTGCGTCACTTTTGCAGACTGGCTGTTCAATTGCTTCATGGCATCGGCCAATTTTTGAATGCCACTGTTTAGCTGAGTAATTTGTGCTTTAGCGGCTTTGGTTTGTTTGGATATCTCCGTTTGGATGCTGTTCTGAAGACTTTCCATAACTGTCGGTAATTGCTTTAATCCCGTTGCCATTTGAACAAAATTCGGATCCTGCATGGCTTCCGGATGAGCTTTGATGTACGCTTGCAGATTGATTTGAATCTGACCAAGTGTCTTTTCCAGATCGCTTGTGTCAATAGCGGGCTGGCTTCCAGATTTGGATGATGAAAATTGACTGAGCTGGTCCGAGACTTTTTGCAAATTGTCAGCGACCTGTTGATAGCCGTTCTGAATCTGTTCCTGACCGCTTTGTAGCTGTTTCAACTGTTTTTGTGCATCTTGAACATTTTTTCGGATTTCTCCTGTTCCGGCTGAACCTGACTTGATTCCGGCTGAAATCTGTGATAGGACGGATTGCATTTTCTGAACACCGTCTTTTGTCGCTGATGTTCCGGTTTGCAGTTTGTCGATTCCGTTCATTGCAGAATTCAATTGCGGCTGAGACTTGTCGATTTTCTTACTTGTTGTCTGCAGATTGTTTTGCAGGGTTCCCAAACCGCCGGAGGCATTTTTCAGCCCTTTATGAACGGTATCTGACTGCTTGGTTACATAAATGTCATTCAATCGTTTTCCGAGCGGGCGTGAAACACTCATCACTTTATCAACATTTGGATCTTTTTTTATGTCTAAGGAGATGCGTTCAATCAGCGCGACATAATCCGATGTGCGCATGTTATCATCATTTTGCAGGTAGATTGTTGCCGGTGACATGTTTCCCGCGCCGAAATCTTTAGAAATGACATTAAATCCGGCTTTTGCTCCATAGGAATTCGGCAGTTCTTCAGGTGAATTAAAGGAAAGCTGCCCATTATAGGTGATGATCGGCGGGATCGTAAATAAAGCGACGATCAGCAAAGCGACGATCGGGCGTGCAAAGGCAAGTTTACCTGCGGTTGCCCACAGGTCGCTTTTCGGCTCTTTGATTTTCCCGCCCATCGGCCAAAAGAGGTGTTTGCCCAATGTGGTCATGAAAAGCGGGAGCAGCGTAAAGAGGGCAAGCAGCAGGAATATGACGCCGACACCCACAGCAATCGCACTACGATACAGATTGAATTCAACGAACGCAAGTGAGAGAAAAGCAATAAAAACAGGGATTCCGCTTTTCAATACGGTCAGCCCGGCCGTCCGAAACGTTGTTTGAGTTGCTTGATACTTATCATTTCCTTTTGCAAGTTCCTCTCTGAATCGACTTAAAAGGAGAATGCAGTAGTCCGTTCCAATACCGAACAAAATAGCGATCATGAAGGTCTGAGTGAAGTTTGAAACCGGGAAATTGAAAGAGTCTACGAAAAAAGACACAACAAATTGGGCAACAATATAACTGATGCCTACTGTAATAAGCGGTACAAACGGAGCGACAGCAGAACGAAAGACGAGAAAAAGGACAACCAGTATGAAAATGAGTGTCAGCCCCTCTGTCCGCTGTACGCCTGCCTCAGCAGCCGAACTCATGTCATCATTAATCAATTCTTGACCTGTTAAGTAGGTTTTGACACCTTCTGTTTTCAGCTCGGCATCTATTTTATTTCGAAGTGAGTGAACAGCCGTCGGATTTACATTTTGTACCTGAAACATAGCCATTAACGTTTTATTGTTCTTTGACACCAGTTGATCTTTTAAATCCTTATGATCAAAGACATCAATGACACTTTCGATCTTAAGGGAACCTTTGTTGTCTTTCACACGATTTAGCGTCTTCTCAATGGCGTTCAGATTTTCTTTGGATAAGCCCTTGTCCGAATGAAAAGCTGCTACATAGGCAGTTGTATCTTTATTTTTGCTGAACTTCTTTTCTAACTTAGCGGCTTGCTGTGTCGGATAATTTTCAGGCATTGAGTACCCGCCTTTATCACGGACAAGTTCATTAAAATTTGGAGCAGTAAAAATAAGGACTGCAAGACCGAGAATCCAGATTCCGAGCAATACCCATCGCCATTTAATAACTTTTTTCATTTTTTCTCCTTTTGTTTTACAATCGTTTCATTGATTTTCGTACAAATACGAATAAATTCCTTACAATCTTCTTCACCAATCTCATTGATCCAATTGCCTACAAGGTTGCGTACTTTCTGTTCTGTCTTATTCAAAAGCGACTGTCCAAGATCGGTGTTGTATAAACCGAAACTGCGATTATCAATCATTCGTTTTTCTACAAAATGCTTGTCAATTAATCGGTGCACACGAATGCTGACCCCGCTTTTGTTAATATCCAGCAGCGCTGCAATCTGGCTGGGACTCATCCCGGGCTTCTTTTTTAACATACGCATCAGGCATAGCTGTTCAAATGTGATCCCATGTGTTTTAATAATTTCATCCACGGCTTCGTGCACTTTATTCGACTTATAAATAGATATGTCTTCATAAACATCAATTAAGGTTTGGATCGTATCATGTTTCAATAAGACAACAACTCCTCGATAGGTAACTGTGTTAACTATTTTATGATAACAGTATTTAGTTAATACAGTCAACTAAAATGAATAATATTCCATTATTCAAATTGATTTTAAAAAAATATATTTTTTATTCGACTAAAATCGCTTCTTGCCCGTCTAATAAAAGATAAATCAAAAAGGAGGTAAAGAGCGTTAAAATGAAATTAAGCAAAGACCCTTTGATCAGATTGCTTGGAAAAATTCGAGCCCCCGTTTACTTACAGGTACGACGCACATCTTCATCAATCTCGAATCATTTTACCTATTTTGGCGACGGTTCTCAGATGAAACGTAACATCTTGAACGCTGTGTCGATGATTTCATTTGTAAAAAGAAGCAATTAGATCACTATAAAGGTTATTATGAAATGAGTTCGGCCAAAAGCGGCCGAAAAGAAAATCACATATGAAGAAACAACACTGTTTAACGATTGTCACTCCTATATGTTTCCGTTTCATCAGATGAAAAGAAGGTGAGTCTATTTGTTTTGGGGAACAGGAGATCAGCAGAACAAAAAGCTCTTTTTAGAGTTGTTCCAAAAATACGAGAAAGATATTTATCGAATGGCCTTTGTCTATGTCAAAAGCAAGCAAGACGCATTGGACGTTGTCCAAGAAACCGCTTATCGATCCTTTAAGAAGTTTCATACGCTGAAAGATAGAGAGCAGTTTAAATCTTGGCTGTTCAGCATTGCGATACATAGTGCAATTGATCTCCTGCGCGAGCGAAAAAAAGTTATTTATTTGACACAAACAAATGAAAATCAGGCACAGGTAGTGAACCCTGCGGAGAAAGATCTCGCATTATCTTTGTCACTTAAAGACGTCATAGAGAACATTTTATCTGCTGACGAGCGGGCGGTTCTTATATTGAAATATTATCAAGAGTACACATTTAAAGAAATTTCAACAATTATTGATACACCCGAGAGCACTGTGAAATCAATGTTATATCGTGCCTTATCGAAAATCAGAAGTAATTACGGGGAGGGGCAGTTTCTATGAATCAATTAAGAGATGACATGATAGACATGGACATTCCTGATGAACTGCACCAGAGAGTGGTTGCCGGGGTTGAGCAGGCAATGCATGATGGAAAGCCTGCTAAAAGCAGGAAATGGGGTATTAAGAAAAAAGGAGTAGCCGTTGCTGCTGCGGTTTTGTTTGCATTTTGTTTGTTGGTAGATTCTCCATTTGTTTCACCGGCGATGGCTAATGTCGCTCAGAAAATTCCTTTTCTCAATGCGATTTATCATAAAGATATAAGCACGAGGGTTGCAGAGGCACTCGATGCGAAGCATATTCCTTACGATGGTATTAGCATACTTTTTGGAAAGGATAAAAAAATTGTTGTCAGCATTAAAGATGGCACCGATCCAGAGCTTAGGCAGGAAGCTGCTGATGTATTGAAGCGCGTCGTGATAAAAGAAAATGATTTTGATGCGTTTTCAATTCAAACGGTTGATTCGACGGAGGACAGCAAGCCTATAAAAGAGAAACCTGAAGAGGAAAAAAGGACGAAAGTACTTTCGGAACTAGGCGTTTCCCTTAAAGGCTTCCCGGATGTAATTGTCGGCATTCGAATAAAGGCCTTTGATGTCCAAATACCGGACACAGAAAAAAGAGTAGGTGAAATCAAACAAAAAATTAAGGAAGTTGTCAATCGGTATCATATGGATGATGATCCGATTAAAATTACAACTTACAGCATGGCGAAGCGACGGCTGGATGATCAATGGTACCCGCTCATCACCACAATTGGTGAAGGGTTTCTTGCAAAGAAAGAGTACCATGTGAAAGGGTTCGGTTATTCGATTAAGGAAAATACGATGAATTTCATAATTACTACTACTTATGATCAAGTGAATGAGGAGTCAAAGAAAACTGCCGCTAAAATAGAGCAACTCATAAACAGTTTTTTGAAATCAGAGGACGCTCAAAAGCGAATCGGGGGTAAAAAATACAAAATTATTATTAATTCTAAAGATCATCAACGAATCAATTAAAGAAAAAATGAAAAAAAGCAGTGAATAGATGGACCCCAAAAAGTTGGATATCGTTTTAAGCCCAGATAAACATTCGGATATTCTTTTCTTGGTTGATGCCCCTCCACGAGAAAAGAACAGATGAAATAGAACAAAAAATTAAGTTCATTGCAAAAAAATACAATCTCTAAGAACTACCGATTGAGTCTAGTAAATTCAATTTGCAAGAACAAAAATTAGATGGACGATGGGAATCGATATTTACAGCAATTGCCGAGGGTCTGATGGCAAAAAAGGAATACAACATAAAAGGGGTGGGAAGTGAAGCAACAGAGAATACCATGAATATTGATATAACATTGTCCTTAAATTCCCACTGATTCAGATGCACGTCAAGTTACTGCAAAAGTTGAAAATCATGTGAAGCAATTTTTAAAATCTGATGAAGTTGAAAAAGTAATCGGTAATGACAAATATGATATAGTGATTTGAAGCAAGGATAAGAAGATGAATTAAGTACAAAACGCAAGCATTTTACGCATAGCCCCATCGATAATGGAGGCAGCCCTCGTTCATCTCCAACGCGCAACAGATTCGCCCAAAATCACTTATATGCTTCTTTTATAGCGATCCGATT
>NZ_JAMXWM010000018.1 GCF_024125445.1 Sporolactobacillus shoreicorticis
TGTATTAAAGAAGAACATTGCAAAGTGTCAAATGATTCATTAATTAATCGATTTAGTTAAATTGAGGGATGTCTTTTTTCTTGGATCAGAGAGGAACGAGACATCCTTCAGCCAACAACAAAATGTAAGCGCTATCTATAAAATCGCTAAAAAAGATTTTTATTGCAAATTTGTTTCTGGAGCATATGGAACTGTTTTGATGAATTGCGGTATGCGAGGGGCTGTTTGTCCCCTGTGTCAAGAATTAGAGAACGATTTAACAAGTCAAAACACGTTGAACCGGTTGGTACATTACCAATGAATATATAGAAATAATAAAAACAGATCAAGGTGCATGGCAGTAATGAAAAGGACAGTTCGGGTAATCGTTAACAGATAGTTTGGGCATTTAATCAGCATATAACGACAAAACCTTAAATAAGGAAAGAGGTCTATTCCATGAAAAGTAATGGCTTGCCGTCCGTCCGCTGGGCTCGATTAATTCCTATTGTCTTCTTCACGTACAGTCTCGCATATCTTGATCGAGCAAATTACAGTTTTGGTGCTGCCTCAGGTATGGCGCATGATCTGAATATTACCGCAAGTATGTCCTCGTTGCTTGGTGCTCTCTTTTTTCTCGGTTATTTTTTCTTTCAGGTGCCAAGCGCCGGCTATGCAGAGAAAAGAAGTGCAAAAAAACTTGTTTTCTGGTCGCTGATTACATGGGGGACCCTAGCGAGTTTAATTGGTATCGTCACAAACATCTATATGCTGCTTGTGATTCGCTTTTTGCTCGGCATTGTTGAAGCGGCGATCATGCCGGCTATGCTGATCTTCCTCAGCCATTGGTTCACGAATGAAGAACGTTCGCGGGCAAATACGTTTTTAATTTTAGGCAACCCGATTACAGTGCTTTGGATGTCGGTTGTATCCGGTTATCTATTAAACAGCTTTGGCTGGCGCTGGATGTTTATTATCGAAGGACTGCCATCTGTTTTATGGGCATTCATTTGGTGGAAACTGGTTGATGACAAACCGAATGAAGCAAAATGGCTTGAGAATCATGAAAAACAGGCATTGAAGCAAGTTCTGGCCGACGAACAAAAAGGCTTTAAATCGGTACCGAATTATCGGGCAGCTTTTAAGCAAAAGAATGTCATTTATCTGTGTCTGCAATATTTTTTTTGGAGCATCGGCGTCTATGGTTTTGTCATGTGGCTTCCGTCGATTATTAAATCGGCGCCAAACATCAGTATCGTAGAAACGGGCTGGCTCTCCTCCGCTCCTTATTTGCTGGCAGCTATTTTAATGGTCGTTTCCTCGTATTTTTCAGATAAATTGTTGAATCGAAAACTATTTGTTTGGCCGTTCCTGTTCGTCGGCGGGTTGGCATTTTATGCCTCATATCTTATCGGTCCGTCACATTTTTGGATTTCTTTTTCGTTAATGGTCATTGCCGGCGGTGCCATGTATGCGCCTTACGGACCGTTTTTCGCCATTGTTCCTGAACTGCTTCCGCAAAATGTGGCAGGAGGAGCGATGGCTCTGATTAATAGTATGGGTGCGCTTGGTTCTTTTGTGGGCGCTTACTTTGTCGGTTTCTTAAATGGGGTAACCGGTGGATTCTCAGCTTCTTACATGTTTATGGCTGTTTCTTTAGGCATCGCCGTGATTTTCACCGTAATCGTAAAGGCGGGGAAAAACATTTCTTCAGATAATGATCCACTCGGTGCAAACAAAGAGATCATTGTTGGGAAATAAGAGAATCGCGGAGGAGGAATGATTGTGCCCTTATATTGTGCCCTTATTTCGTAAGGAAACAGCTGCATTTGTTGTTTCTGTGTGCCCTTTGTTGCAGCAAGGTGCTTTCATACGATTGAGATTACGATGGAGTCTTTAGAGGCAGCTTAATCAAACGTGATTTTTCGGACTTTTACGTCGGTGCTGGTTTTATTAAAAGTCTTCACGGTCCGCTCAGTGAAATTCCGCTGCTGGTTGCGGGTGACATCAATGTATCAAATTGTACGAACTTTCTAAGTGTCGGGGCATGCGCTGTCGGTGATGGCTCCTCGATGATTCCGAAGCTGCCGTGGAAAGGAATGACTGGCAGGACAGTCCGGCAGTTATTCGGAGCCTGGAAAAACGCTGTTCAATTAAAGAAAGAAACAATTTCATAAAATGAAAAAGCTAAGACGTGCCGGTCATTCCGACGCGCTTTTTTGTGCGGAAAAAGATATGCCGTACCAAGCCGCGCTCAATGGGTGAGCGCAGTTAAATAACGGTATAATGAAAACAAAATCAATTTTTTGATGGGAGGAAGGATGAGTGAATGCGGAGTCGCAGAGACGTGATCCGCTGCCCATTACGTTTACTTATGCACTTACGGAAAGAAAATTTGCCACAAACGATTAACATAGACCACGCGTGTACCCATAATTTAAAGGATGTGACTGTTCAGATACCGCTACGTCAACAGGTTGTAATCGCCGGTGTTTCGGGATCGGGAAAATCCTCACTTGCAATGGGGGTTCTCTATGCTGAAGGCAGCCGCCGTTATCTCGAAGGACTGTCGGCGTTCACACGGCGCAAGCTTCATCAGATGGAGCGTGCAGATGCAGAAAAGATTGAATTTCTTCCACCTGCGCTTGCCCTGCGCCAGCGTCCTCCGCTGCTCGGTCGCCGCAGTACGGTCGGAACCATAACGGAGATTTATAATCTCCTGAGACTTATGTTTTCTCGATTGGGCACACATCAATGTCCCAATGGACATAGGGTTCCTCCGTCTCTGACGGCTATTTTAAATGAAGCATGTGTGTGCCCGGAATGCAGTGCATCGTTTCCTTTGCCAAGCGCCGAAGCATTTTCATTCAATTCTGCGCTTGGTGCGTGTCCTGTATGCGGCGGACTCGGTGAACGCGCGGAAGTAGACCCGGCACTTGTGATCGCAGATGCCAATAAAACGATTCGACAAGGCGCAGTGGCTTCGTGGCGCGCGGCAGGCCGAGGCTATACGGTGCGTCTGGTTGCGCAGCTTGGTGTGCGCATTGATGTGCCATGGAGGGAGCTGAGCGATAAGGAGCGCGAGATTGTCCTTCATGGCAAACAGACAAAGCGTCCGCTGACGTTTCACAACCGTGAAACAGGCGAGGAATATCCGATCACGTTTACCTACGACAATGCTGTTGAAGCGGTGCGGCAATTGCTCGCCGGCGACCGCAATCAGACCCGGTATGCACGCATGAAAAAATTTCTAAGTGTGCGGCGATGTGATCATTGCCATGGAATACGTCTGCGACCGGAAGCGCTGCTCACGCGGCTGTGCGGGCTGTCCATCGCAGAGGCTGCGGCATTAACGATTGATGAACTGAAGAATTTTACAGATGATTTATCGAACTATTTGGAAGCGTCGCTTCAGCCTGTCGCAAAGAAGCTGGCGGAGGAGATGCGCCGCGAAATTGCTCCGATACTGGAGCTTGAAATCGGCTATTTAACGCTGGATCGTTCCGGCGCGACCCTTTCAACGGGAGAACGGCAGCGGCTTGAATTGCTTAACATGTCGAAAAGCCATTCAACAGGCATTCTTTATGTACTTGATGAACCCTCTGTCGGTTTGCATCCAGCAAATGTGGCCGGTTTGCAGCGAGTCATGCGGCGGATGGTCACGAACGGCAACAGTCTGGTTGTCGTGGATCACAACTTGGAAATCATTCGCGGAGCCGATTACATGATCGAGATGGGACCGCAAGCCGGCGAACAGGGCGGACAGGTCGTTGCCGAGGGAACACCGAATCAGGTGGCACACATGCCGGATTCATTGACCGGCAACTATTTATCAGGACGCCGCGTTGTACATGGCCGAAAACGACGATCGATTAAGCGGAATCAGTCTTTTGTGGAGATAAGCGTTCATGATCTCCACAACCTTCATGATGTAACGGCGCGCTTTCCACTTAATCGAATGACAGCAGTGACCGGTGTTTCCGGAGCGGGAAAGACGGCAATGGTTCAGGGAGCGCTCGTTCCGGCGATCCGTGCCCATCTTAATAAAACGGATTTGCCGATATCGGTCAGCCATTTGGCCGGCGCGACCGAAATCCGACGTATTCTCATTGTTGATGCGGCACCGATCGGCCGCAATGCACGTTCCACTCCGGCGACCTATACAGGAATTTTTGATCTGATTCGCGCTCTGTATGCCAAAGCTGCGGCGGAGGCAGGCAAGAAATGGGCTGCCGGTTATTTTTCATTTAATGTGAAAGGTGGTCGCTGCCCGGTTTGTGAAGGCCGGGGGGAAATGGCGCTTGACATGCAGTATCTGCCGGAGCAGCGCGTCTGCTGTCCGCATTGCGGCGGCACGCGTTACGAACAGGAAACTTTGACGGTTAAAATTCACGGCAAGTCGATTGCCGATGTATTGGCAATGAACATTGATGAAGCCGCTGCCTTTTTTGCAAATGTTCCTGAATTAGCCGAACCGCTCCGTCTGCTCCAAAGCGTCGGTCTTGGTTATTTGCGACTTGGTGAATCGACACCGGGGCTTTCAGGCGGGGAGGCGCAGCGTATGAAACTTGCCGGTGAGCTGCAGAAACATCATCCGGGAACGCTCTATGTGCTTGATGAACCGTCGACAGGATTGCATCCACAAAATATTGAGACGCTGCTTGGTGTATTGGATCGTTTGATGGCTGAGGATTCGACGGTTATTCTGATCGACCATGATCCTGATTTGATTGCGAATTGCGACTACGTCGTCGATCTCGGACCCGGCGGCGGTCCGTTCGGAGGGAAAATTGTTGCAGAAGGAACTCCAGAACAGGTTGCGAAAAATTCGCAGAGTCTAACGGGGAGATACTTAATGAATCGAATCCGTACGGGATCAAAGTAAGCGATGTGACCGATAGCATATTGATTGTCATTTCCTTTTAGTGTCATAATGAAGCTATGGCAAATTTTTTTTATTGTCATGAGCGTTTGCGTGAAAAACGATGAATGATGTGAATTTTTATAGCGGCTCAGTCTATGCAGATAAAAGATTATGAGGAGAGATGAATATGCGTTTTGTTCTGTTGTCGGGCGGGTCAGGGAAACGACTATGGCCATTGTCTAATGATGCGCGATCCAAACAATTTTTGAGAGTCCTTGAAGACCAGGATAATAAGCTGTCTTCAATGGTTCAGCGAGTGTTCGGCCAGCTGAAAGAAGTGGGACTTGGAAAGTCAACAGTGATCGCCACCGGAAAAGGTCAGGTGGAAATGCTTGAAAGCCAGCTTGGCAAAGACGTGCCCTTAATTGTTGAACCGGAACGTCGGGATACTTTTCCGGCTATTGCACTTGCCGCTGCCTATCTCTATACAATGATGGACACATCACTTGATGATGCGGTGGCTGTGCTCCCAGTCGATCCTTACGTCGACACCGCCTTTTTTAAGCGTATCCTTGATCTGGAAAATTTGCTCGGTGAAACGAAGGCCGATCTGGCACTGATGGGTGTCAAACCAACCTATCCGTCGGAAAAATATGGCTATATCGTTCCCGTTAAAGGTGCGAATAAAGCGTTTATTAAAGTCGACCACTTCACTGAAAAACCAAATGCGGAGCTGGCGAAGATGCTAATTAAAGATTCCGCTCTCTGGAATTGCGGTGTGTTTGCATTCCGTTTGAACTATGTCATTTCTATTTTGGAATCACTTGGTCTGCCATTCAACTATGAGGAGCTTTCACAGCAGTTCACCAAGCTGCCGAAAATCAGCTTTGATTATGCGGTTGTGGAAAAAGCGAAGAACATTGTCGCGCTTCCGTATGACGGTTTTTGGAAGGATCTCGGTACTTGGAATACGCTGACGGAAGAGATGGCAACCAAGCAGATCGGCAAAGGCATCATCAGCGACGATTCGGAAAACACAAATTTGATTAATGAACTTGATCTGCCGGTTACAGTACTCGGTGTTTCCAATGCGGTTGTTGCGGTCAGCCCGGACGGCATCCTCGTATCGGATAAGGAACAGAGTCCGCGCATTAAAGAAGTGATGAAGGGCTTTGATCAGCGTCCGATGTATGAAGAACGCCAATGGGGTTCCTATCGCGTTCTCGATTATTCACGTTACTCGGTTAATAATGAAGAAGTACTGACTAAAAAGATCGTGATCAAAGAAGGCGTGAACCTCAGCTATCATTGCCATCACATGCGCAAGGAAGTATGGACGATTATCAAAGGAAACGGCCGTTATGCGGAAAACGGCGTGATCCGTTCGATCAGGCCTGGCGATGTTGTCATCGTTACAGCAGAAACACTTCATGCGATTAAAGCCGATGAAGCACTCGAATTGATTGAGGTACAGATCGGCAGTCAACTGATTGAAGAGGACATTGACCGCAAGTACATGAAGTGGGGAGACATCGAAGCGAATTGTTCACAGGTGCGCGGATAAAATAGATGCAAGCTGAGCGGCATTTGAACACTAAGTTCATTCCAGATACGTAAGCGCGAGACGCCTGCGGGAGTGCAGGCCAAAAGGAGACCCCGCAGATCTCAGCCTGTCTGAGGAGGCTCTTGGACTGCCTGCGGCAAGCGAGCAGCTGAAGTGTCGCTCAGGAATAAGATTGAGAATCCAAGTCGCGTCCCGAGCGGCCGCAGAGGACTAGGCGTTTTTTGCCCGGTTTTTCTAATATTATAAGAAAGTATATAAATTTAAGGAAAATAGTGCAACTAAGTCTTCGCCTTCGTCAGAGGCTTGGCGAAGCCAAGTTTTCTAATAAGATAAGAAAGTTTAGCATTTTGGACTGTTGATATGACGACAAGATCATAAGATTAGTTGGGTGATCAGGTAAGCGTCCAATCTGCGAAATAACTGGAAAATCTCCGTTTATATTTCGTTACTTAATGAAGAACCAAAGTGATTTATGAAATAGAAATGTCTGTTCAAGGTTGATGATTCAAAACCGCATTTGGAGCGAAAGCCATCACGTTCTGTGAAAGTACGTCCTGCACGCAACGCGAAAGCCACGGCCTCCTGCGGAAGTAAGAACCGGGCGTTTTTTATCCGCTTTTTCATTGGCTGAAATTTTACACAGCGCCCCACAATTATAATCTATGGCTCATTAATTAAGAATAATTGGGAAACGATTTGTCATCTTTTTAGTTTCGTAGTAAGTGGAAAATGTTTAATAGATAACAGTAATAAGAAAGGGGTGGCTACATTGACAGTTGGTTCTCCTGTTCATCTAGCATATGGAGATGCCCAATCACAATTTGGCGTATTACGTGTTCCCAAGTTGACCGGGCGTTGTCCTGTCGTTGTTACGATTCATGGGGGATTCTGGAAATCAAAATACGGTCTTGAAGAAGTTGACCCTCTTGATGAAGATTTAGTTCAACGTGGTTACGCTACTTGGAATATTGAGTACCGTCGTGTAGGAGAAGACGGGGGAGGGTGGACAGGGACATTTCATGATGTCGTGGATGCTGTTAATCATTTGAACAAGCTTGTAGAACGGTACCCACTTGATATATTTCGTGTGATTATTCTCGGACATTCAGCGGGAGGACATTTAGCTCTTTGGTTAGCATCTCGACTTGGTAAGACTGAGGCGGATGAAATGGGCAATGTTTTGCAGATTCCAATTAAAGGTGTCCTAAGTCTGGCAGGGGTTTCGGATTTACAAAAAATGTGGGAAAGTGATATCAAGAAGGGGATTAGTAGTCCCGTAGCTTCTTTTATGGGTGGAACTCCACATGAAGTACCTGAGCGCTATTGCTTCGCTTCACCTTATGAATTATTGCCTATGCATATTAAGCAAGTTTTAGTTCATGGTGAACTTGATTGCGATGTTCCAGTTGAATTGAGTGTTAACTATCATCGAAAGGCTATTGAATGGGGTGATAGGGCCGGTTTGATCGTGTGTCCGGAAGCAGATCATTTTAAGATTATTGATCCGTCGTCATCAGCGTGGCGTTCGGTGGCTGATTCGTTGGAAACTTTATTAAGGCGTTAATGTAATTCCAACTCTTGCCCCCTCTGTTAAGAAACCTGATTCATTCAGTCCATGTCAATATTGCGCACCATGTCTGTACTACAAAATAATGATTAAACCAATTTTGATTTGCTGCAAAGCAGCACAAGATACGTTTCCGAATTTTTCCTTGTTTACTGCTTTGTGCTAGAATGCTTAATAGATGAGCTGTTCGCGTCAAAGGATTATCGCTTGAATACTTTGCGAACAGGCAACTATTTGATAAAAAGGACGGTTAACAATGAGCCAAGTGAACGTGAAATCAAATAAAGATGCGTTTTTGGAAGATCTCTCCGCGCTCATTTCGATTCCGAGCACGAAGGATGCAAGTCAGGCAAAGGAGGGCGCTCCATTCGGACCGGGGCCGCTCGCTGCATTGGAAAAAATATTGGAAATGGGCGACAGGGATGGGTTTCGCACAAAAATGCTTCAAGGATACGCCGGCTACATTGAGTACGGTCCGGAAGATGCGGAGGATTACATCGCCGTGCTTGGTCATGTGGATGTCGTTCCTGCGACCGGCAAATGGGCGCATGATCCGTTTACCGCACACGTGGAAAACGGGACCCTCTACGCGCGCGGAGCAATTGATGACAAAGGACCGACGATGGCTGCTTATTACGCACTCAAAGCGCTGAAGGAATCCGGCGCGCCGATTAAGAATCGAATTCGCCTAGTCATCGGAACAGACGAAGAGAGCGGCTGTGCATGCATGCAAAAGTATAATGAGTTGGAACCGATGTCGCTGTTCGGTTTTGCTCCTGATGCCGAATTTCCACTGATTTTTGCTGAAAAAGGCCAAATTCGTGCGTGGATCAAGCTTCCGCAGACTGTCGGTGACGCTCCGGTGCATATCAGCTCCTTCTACTCGGGCGAGCGGATTAACATGGTGCCGGATCATGCCTATGCTATTTTGGCCGGTACAGAAGCAGAAAAGTGGTCTGCACATGCGCAAGCTGAACTTAAAGCAAAAAAAGTACCGCTCACTGTGGAAAATACAGAACAGGGAATAAAGCTGACTGTAAAAGGCCAATCGGCACACGGCTCGGAACCAGCGGGCGGTGTCAATGCGGCATTTCTGCTCGCCGCGGCTTTAAAAGAACTGCCGCTTATTCCAACTGAACAGGCGTTTATTGATCTGCTCGCTGATACGTTGACTAATGATTTTGGCGGCGAACGCCTTGGAATCAAGTACCATGACGACGTTTCCGGTGAACTGACCGTGAACGTCGGCGTGATCCGCTTTGGAGAAGCGGGCGGCACCGTCTCGCTCGATATTCGCTGCCCGATCAAAGCCTCATTGGATGAATTAACCAAGACACTCACAGCTTCTGTAGAAAAGCTCGGTCTGTCCATTGGCGAACTTGGAACAAGCAAACCGCTGTACATGGACCCAAAGCATCCGGCCGTGCAAATTTTGAAGAATGTTTATGAAAAGCATATGGGTCTGAAGAATGTCGAACTGCTCACCAGCGGAGGCGGTACTTACGCGCAGTATCTTGACGCAGGGGTTGCGTTCGGCGCCTGCATGCCGGGCTATCCGTACACCGGTCACCAGGTGGATGAACATGTCAAAGTAGACGATCTGCTGCTGGCGTCGGAAATCTATGCGGATGCAATGGCCGAACTTGGAAATCTTGAAAAATAAATGAGTGTCTAAGCGATTATCAAAACCCAATTGCATAGAATGACAGTACTTGCGGCGAGGAAAAGTGAATGCTTTTTTCCTCGCTGTTTATTTAATACACTTTCATGAAAATTGGTGGTTACATTTTTAGAAAGAACTTGATAGAATGTGAGTACGAAAAGTTTGTACTTTGTTCAGGTTTCTGAATGGCATGAAGCATAAAAAATGCGTGTTCACGCAATCGGTTGTATAACGAGGATGGACGTTTGACAGACGGTGAAAAAGGAACAGACGACTTGACGTGCGTGGCGGTGAAAGCGACATGACAGCTTTGATGGAGGAATGACAAGTAATGGCAAAAGGTGTGTTTTGGCTGATTCTTTCCGTATTCTTGAATGCGTTCGGGAATGCACTGACGGTGAAGGCAGCGTTCGGTTCGGCACCATGGACGGCGGCGAGCATCAATATTTCGAATGCTACAGGCTTGACGGTGGGCAATGTCCTGATTATTATGGGCATTATCGTTCTGATCGCAGATGATCTTCTCAGACGGCATTGGAATGGAATCAAGGATGTGTTTAATTTTCTCTACATGCTGTCCTTCGGCTATTTAATCGATGCATGGCTCTTTGTTATGCAGTCGGTGACGGTAAATGGATGGGTGCTTCGCACTGTTGTTTGTGTATTAGGCGTTCTTTGCATTGCCGCGGCGCTGTCCATCTATTTTCAGGTCAACCTGGTGCTGCATCCTTTTGATGATTTGCTTAAAATCTTGCGTGAGAAATACCTGAAGGGCAATGTGGTTCTTGCCCAGCGTATTTCACTTGGCATTCCTCTTGCATTGGGTTTATCGGTCGGTCTTTTCCGCCATCAGCTGCTGGGAATTAATTTCGGTACGGCAATCAGTTTTCTATGCATGGGCTATTTTATCCTGTTCTTTGATCACTGCATCCATCTTCATTTGAAGCGTGAATCAATGAAGCATTTACGCATGCCGCAATTGTTTCATCATGTAAAACATTCAAAAGCATAATGTTATGCTTGACAAGTGAATGAAGACAACTAATAATAGGATATACAAAAATAAAAAAAGCGATGAAGAGAAGAAGTAGAGTGCGACGTTTTTCCACAGAGAGTTCCGGTTGGTGAAAAGGAACAAAAACAAGCCTTGAACATGGCCTCTGAGCTGCATGACCGAACGACGGCTGTTTGCCGAAGTAAGTTGTGACGAGTTAAGGTTCTTGTTGTAAAAACCGGAGTATAGCGCCTTTGTGCGGATGTACTCGCTGAGACCGGTCATGTGAGTGTCCGGTAAAACAAGGTGGTACCGCGGAACAACCCCCGTCCTTAGTCATTCGATTAAGGATGGGGGTTTTTGACTGTTTAAAAGTTAAGAATAGGGTAAAAGGAAAGGTGATTGAAATGAGTAGAGCACTTGTGTTTCAAACGGATTTCGGACTTGCAGACGGAGCGGTCTGCGCGATGTACGGGGTAGCGAACTCAGTTGATCAGAAGTTGAAAATATATGATCTGACGCATGATATCCCGCAATACAACATTTGGGAAGCTTCCTATCGATTGCGGCAGACCATTGATTACTGGCCGGAGGGAACAGTGTTTGTATCGGTTGTCGATCCAGGAGTAGGGTCCACACGCCGCAGTGTGATTGTTCGAACGCGCCGGAATCAATACATTATCACTCCGGACAACGGAACGCTCACCCATATCAAGCGGATTGAGGGGATTGAAAGTGCGCACACCTTTGATGAGCGGGCAAACAAATTGCCGACAGCGGGAGAATCGTTCACATTTTTTGGGAGAGACATTTATGCTTTTAATGGTGCAAAACTTGCTTCCGGAATCATCGATTATGACGATTTTGGCGAATCGGTTTCGGTAGATTCACTTGTGGAACTGCCGATTATTCCCTCTTATCGGGAAGGCGGTCAGGTCATTGGTACCATTGATGTACTGGATGTTCGATTCGGCAACCTTTGGACAAATATCGATCATCATCTTTTTCATGAATTAAATGTGTCACGCAGCGATCGATTGACGATCAAGATCAAGAACGATACACGTACGGTCTATAAAAATACAATGATATTCGCACGATCTTTTGCTGAGGTGGCGATCGGTGAACCGCTGCTCTACATCAATTCGCTTGAAAATGTTGGTATTGCTATTAACCAGGGATCGTTCGCAAAAGCATACAGCATTGGCACAGGAACAAACTGGCACATATCCATTGATAAAGCCTGAAAATGCAAGCGAAAAGGAGGTGGTGTTCGATCATGATCAATAATCACATTATCATTCGACAGGAGGTGATCCAAAAAAATAAGATTATTTTGAAAAAAATATATTTTATCGCATTGAATTGATTTATACTTTTCATGAATCGTGTAGCACAATCAAGGCAGATGAACTTATTTATTTCTACTAATCTAAATAAAAGGAATGATTCGATGAAAAAAGATTGGTTATCCATTCGTACGATTGTCGCCGCAGGTATCGGCGCAGCTATTTTTATTATTCTTCGCTACATCTCGATCCCGGTTGGTTTTGTTCCAAACACAACGGTCCAATTGGCTTATATTTTTCTTGCGTTAATTGCTGTCGTTTACGGACCGGTTGCCGGCGGGCTGATCGGATTAATCGGTCATTCACTTGGTGATGCCCTTCAGTACGGCAGTGTCTGGTGGAGCTGGGTTGTTGTCTCGGCACTTGTCGGTGTTGGATTTGGTCTCGCTTCTCATTTTCTTAAATTATCGACAGGCGAATTCGGGTGGAAATCGATCGCGATTTTTAATGCTTTTCAAGTAGTTACGCAGGCGGTTGGATGGTTCCTTGTTGCCCCCGTGCTCGACATCATCATTTATGGAGAACCGGCAAATAAAGTATTTGCTCAAGGTTTTGTGGCAGGAATTCTGGATATCGTAACCGTCGGTATTTTCGGAACGCTGCTGATCTGGATCTACTCTCGGACACGGACGAAGGCAGGAAGCTTGAAAAAAGAAGCCTAACTTAAATTCTGGTAAGAAAAGGACTGCTATGAAGAAAACCGTTGTTTCTTTTAAACAATTCAGTTTTAAATATAACAGTCAGGAGAACAGCTCGTTAAGAGACATCAACCTGGATTTTCATCAGGGCGAGCGGATTTTGATCACCGGACCGTCCGGATCGGGAAAAAGCACGCTCGGAAATTGCATCAATGGGCTGATTCCGAATGCTTTGAAGGGTGAAATCAAAGGTTCATTAGCGCTGATGGATGTAAACACGAGCGATGTAAGCCTGTTTGACTTATCAAAAAAAGTGGGAACTGTCTTACAGGACAGCGATGCCCAATTTATCGGGCTGACCGTTGGTGAAGATATCGCGTTCGCGTTGGAGAACGACGCAGTTCCGCTGGACGAGATGAAGCGGGCAGTTCTCAAAGCTGCTGAAAAAGTAGGTATGGAACATTTTCTCAATCAGTCGCCACAGAAATTGTCGGGAGGACAGAAGCAAAGGGTGTCCATGGCAGGCGTATTGGTTGATCCGGTTACGATCCTTTTGTTCGATGAGCCACTCGCAAATCTTGACCCCGCCTCAGGCAGACAGACGATGCGTCTGATTGATCAAATTCAACGTGAGACCGGCGTAACAGTGATTATCATTGAACACCGGCTTGAAGAGGTATTGGCGATTGATCTTGACCGCATTCTGGTCATTGCAGACGGCAGGGTCATTGCCGATGAGTCTCCGGATCGGCTGCTGGCTTCGGAAATACTTCAGGAGTATGGTATCCGCGAGCCGCTCTACCTGACTGCATTGAAGCGCGCCGGCATCCAAATAACACCGCAGCTCCATCCGGAGCGTCTGGATAAAATGAGCCTGGGTGGTATCCGGGAGTCGTTGCTTCGATGGGCAAGCAATGACATTCCGGAACGTGAGCAGCTGTTGGGTGAGCGGATTTTGCAGCTTTCCCACATCAACTTCTGTTATAAGCCGGACCAGCAGGTACTTGCAGATGTCAGTTTCTCGATTCGCAAAGGGGAACGAATCGCGCTGGTCGGCAAGAACGGAGCGGGCAAGTCAACGCTTACAAAATTGATCTGCGGTCTTGAACGGCCGGATTCGGGTACCATTTATGTTGATGGCAAGGATATCGGCGAGCAGACGATCAAGGAACGCTCGGAGCAGGTCGGCCTGATCATGCAAGATCCGAATCAAATGATTTCGCAGAATATGATTTTCGACGAGGTAGCATTCGGGCTCAGGCTGCGCGGCGTCGATGCGGTGGAAATACGGCGCCGTGTCTATGAAACATTGAAAATATGCGGCCTGTATCCGTATCGAAATTGGCCGATATCCGCACTCAGTTTCGGACAGAAGAAGCGTGTGACGATCGCTTCTATTTTAGTCATTGAACCCAAACTAATATTCTTAGATGAACCGACTGCGGGACAGGACTATCGGCATTATACGAAAATGATGCATTTTCTGGAACAACTCAGCAGCCGTGGTGTCACGCTGATCATGATCACTCATGATATGCACCTCATGCTTGAATACACGGATCGCGCGCTTGTCATGGCGGATGGAAAACTGATTGCCGATCAACCGCCCGCCGAATTGCTGTCGAATTCTAAAGCTGCGGAACGCGCAAATTTGAAAACCACTTCGCTTTTTCAATTAGCGGAGCAGGTAGATTTTCATGATCCGATTTCATTTGTTCGTCATTTTATTGCCGATGAGAAGGGGAGGCGCGCGGCTGATGAATCTGCGAATGCTCAGCTATATTGAACGCACGTCTGCCATTCACCGTCTGACAGGAGCGGCTAAGCTGATTTGCTTTATACTCTGGTCGGTCATCGCTATGAGCACGTTTGATACACAAATTCTTGCTGTTATGCTCATTGTCGGCCTCATCGTCTTCAAAATGTCTCAAATACATTGGCGTGAGGTTTCCTTTGTTCTCACATTTATCTTGATCTTTCTGTTACTCAATGATTTGGCGATTTACGCGTTTGCACCTCAGCAAGGGACGGTCATTTACGGAACGAGTCATGTTGTTTTTCCTTTGCCTGGCCGGTATTCGCTGACACTTGAGCAGCTTTTCTACCAACTGAATATCACAATCAAGTATTTCGCGGTTACCCCATTTGCACTTTTATTTATCGTCACGACACAACCGAGCGAATTTGCCGCATCGTTGAATCGGATCGGCGTCAGCTACCGGATTGCGTACGCAGTTTCAATCACACTGCGCTACATTCCGGACGTGCAGCGGAGCTATCATGAAATTGCTCAGGCACAGCAGGCGCGAGGCGTCGATTTGTCCAAAAAGGCAAAGTTTGGCCGCAGGATGCGTCAAGCGGCTTCAATCATCATCCCGCTGATTTTTTCCAGCCTCGACCGAATTGAGATTGTCAGCAATGCAATGGAGCTGCGCCGATTTGGAAAGAAAAAGAAACGAACATGGTATCAGGAACGGTCGTTTACACGTGGCGACTACTTGGCGATAGGTATTACGGTTCTGCTACTGCTCCTTTCCGTTTGGATCTTAATGAAACGCGGCAGTCGTTATTATAACCCATTTAAGTAGAAAGCCGCCGATATTGTTCGGTGGTTTTCTACTTTTGTCTCCGTTTATGGTTCCTTCATACAATATCCAGCGGCAGCTTGCGTGACGGACGCGGGAACGCGAGGTCAAATGAGCGCCGCTCCTCTTCTGACAGCCGAATTGCCGCTGCCTGAGCATTCAACAGGACATGTTCTGAGCGGCCGGCTTTAGGAATCGCAACAATGCCGTCGGATTCAGCGTTGCGAATTGCCCAGGCAAGAAGAATTTGCAGCGGTGTTGCCTGATGGTCGGCAGCCGCTTTAATTACAGCGGGATCTTTGAGCAATTGAGATTTAAGCGATCCGCCTTCTGCCAGTGGGCAGTAAGCCATAACCGCAACATGATGTTCACGCATCCAGGGGAGGAGTTCGAATTCGATTCCGCGCGAGCCGAGATGATAGAGCACTTGATTTACGACACAATGCTTTCCGTCCGGAACCGCCCAAAGATCCTCCATATCTTTCGTATCGAAGTTAGAGACGCCCCAGCGCAGAATTTTACCGGCCTGTTTCAATTCTTCCATTCCTCGAACCGTTTCTTCAAGGGGTGTCGCCCCGCGCCAATGCAGCAAATAAAGATCAAGATGGTCGGTACCGAGCCGTTTCAAGCTGTGATCGCAGGCTATGGCGAGTTTTTTTCGGGTCGCATGATTAGGATAGGCTTTACTTACGAGAAAGATGTGGTCACGATTGTCAGTGATCGATTCACCGATGAGTGATTCAGATCGCCCTTCGCCATACATTTCCGCTGTATCAATCAGACTCAAACCAAGACGGACCCCGAGGCGGAGTGCTTCTTGTTCCGAGGCGCGATGAAACGGATCGTTCCCCATATGCCATGTACCTTGACCGATCACCGGAATTTCAGCCCCATCAGGAAGCTTGATTAATCGCCTTTTTACTTCCTGCATTACGCTATCAAGCGCATAATCGTTCCATTCCATTAATAATCACGCTCCTTATAATCAATCATGACGATTCAGCCACTTTAAACCCTCTCGACTGCTCAACGGTTTAAGTTCGTGTTCCTGAATGAATTGCCGTACTGCATCCGGATCTGTTTTTGAATATTCGCGAAGCGCCCAGCCGATTGCTTTTTGAATAAAAAATTGATCGGAGCCTGCATTCAGCAGAAACGCGCTTTTTCAGTCGTCTCCTTGTACTTCAATGGATATAATAGTGCTGCACGCCGCAGCCAGATATTTGGATCGACAATCCATTTGTCTGGATAAAGTTCCGTTAAATACGGATCTTTTTTTAAGAGTGGCCCGCAGCATTGAGGTGCGATAAAGTCAACCGTGTCCCACCATGATTTTGTGAGGATCATCCATTCCAATAACGGCAGGTGATTTGCATTCAGCCGCTTTTTCGCGTGTACGAGCAAATCAACAGCAGCGGTCTGGCATTCGCACATCGGATGATTCCATAGCTGCCTGACAACAAATGAAAGCTGGTCCGATTCAGGTAACCCATGCATTTTAATAAAATCACGGATGATCACGCGCCGTTCCGGAGCTTTGATACCGAAAAATAGGAATTGACTACGCATGTAGTGTTCCATCGACTGCGCGTTTCCCTCGTTTTGATGGATTTCTAACTCTGCAATGAGCGGTCGGATATCAAAAATTCATGTGTGATGGCCTCACTTCGTATCAATCATTCATTTTTTACGTAACGAGTGCACAAAATCAAAAGTAAAATTCTGCTCTGTTTCTATGATATGATCATCCCACAATTCTACGATACATACGAATGATATGGTGTCAAACTGAATATTTTTTCGATCAATCTTCCAACTATTTTTACTTTATATCAAACTTTGCTGCTGTAAAATAAAAAATATCAATCAAACAAATTTGCGAGAATGAAAGACAAGGAGTTACTGCATGGTGATGCGTTCTGTGTTTATGAAAAAAATCATCCATTCTAATTATATGAAAGTCTTTCTGCTCTGTCTTGTCACCTCCGGAATGATGTTTCTTCCATCAATTATTGCCAATAAAGGCTTGTTCACATTAGTCGGAGATTTCAACTATCAGCAGATCCCGTTTAATATGCTGAGCAATCATGCGATTAAGAGCGGGGATTGGTTTTGGAACTGGTCGACTGATCTTGGCAGCAATTTTATCGCTTCCTACAGCTTTTATACGTTGGGAAGCCCGTTTTTCTGGCTGAGTCTGCTGTTTCCATCTTCTTTTTTTCCGTATGTCATCGGTCCGATGTTTTTGTTGAAGTATTGTGCAGCCGGGATGACGGCGTACGGTTACATGCGCCGCTATGTGTCGGACAGCAGATATGCAATGATTGGCGCACTGCTGTACGCTTTTTCCGGATTCTCAACGGTCAATTTGATGTTCAATCATTTTCACGATGTGGTCGCCTTTTTCCCCATGCTTCTTGCCGGACTTGACCGGCTGATGCTGGATCGGAAGAAAGGATGGTTCGCTGCGGCGGTCGCTTTAAACGCTTTTTTAAACTTTTTTTTCTTCATTGGCGAAGTGATCTTTTTAATTCTTTACTACGTGCTTCGTTATGTGGCGGAGGATTGGAAACTTTATCTGCGCCGTCTGCCGCGAATTGTCTGGGAAGGATTGCTTGGGATCGGCATGGCGAGCTTATTATTTGTTCCGGCAATTCTGTTTACGCTTCAGAACCCGCGTCTGGACTCATTCTTATACGGACCAAACGCACTTGCTTATACCGGCAGCCGCTATCTCCAGCTTGTCAAATCGTTCCTCATGCCTGCGGATCTGATGCCACATCAGTCGGCAATTTTTCCGTCCGATTTCTCGTCGAGCAGCGCCTATTTGCCTTTGTTCGGTCCGGTGCTGATGATTGCCCTGATGCTCGGCCGCAGAACTTGGATGCGGCGGGTGATGCTCGGCTGCCTGACCATGGCGGGGGTGCCGCTCCTGAACAGCTTGTTTTATATTCTGAATGCATCGTATTACGCGCGCTGGTTTTATATGCCTGTGCTGATCATGGCCTTGATGTCGGCTGTGGCACTGGAACAGAGGAACACACTCCCAGTGAAAAAGAGCCTGTTGATTTCTGCTTCTTTACTTGCAGTTCTGGCTGCCTTCCTGCTTTTTTATCCTTGGAGCCAGACGCAGCGGAACGCGGTTTATCACTATGATCAGTTTTTGTTCTA
This sequence comes from Sporolactobacillus shoreicorticis, assembly GCF_024125445.1. Lineage (GTDB taxonomy): Bacteria > Bacillota > Bacilli > Bacillales > Sporolactobacillaceae > Sporolactobacillus > Sporolactobacillus shoreicorticis. The sequence goes on from NZ_JAMXWM010000018.1 coordinate 18,375, forward strand.
CTTGATTGCGGCTGCTGCCGGGCTTATTACAGTCTATTATCTTGTCTGGCGATTCCGCGGTGCCAGACACTGGCATGCATCCGCTCTGGCGCTGACCGTGATCTTTTGCGCCGGATTAGGATTGTTTAATATTTTTGCAACACACAGCATTTATGATTATCAGGACGGCAAGGCCATTCAGGATACGGTGGTCAAAACAGGTAAGGAATTGAAACGGCGCCTGCCGAAAACGGAGGACTATCGTATCGGCATCAGTGACGACGGTTGGAACTTGGCGATGGTCGCGGACCTGCCGACCGTTAATTCATTTACAAGCATGGTGAACGGATCGATTTTTGAATTCTACAAGTCAATCGGATCGCCCAGAGGAGTGAAGACAATTATTCCGGAGGATGCGTATGCGCTGAAACCGCTGCTTTCCGAGCGATTTTTTGTGAATACGGTGAAAATGGAAGGCAACCCACTCTACACAAACTTTTATAACGGAACGGGGATGGTCTATGTTTATGAAAATAAGGATGCTTTACCAATCGGTTTTACCTATGATTACTATGTGACGCAAAGTCAATTTCAGCATATTACGGATGATTATAAACCGCAGGTCATGCTTCGGGCCGTGGTCATTAAGGACAGTGACGTACCAAAGGTAAAAAATTATCTTGTGCCGCTGCCCGAGTCCGAAATGTTTACGACAACAAAAACTGAATATCGGCAGGATCTTCAGGAGCGTGCAAAGGAATCGTCGACTTCGTTCCGTCGTGATCGTTTTGGTTTTTCAGCAGACATTCGAGCAAATACCGATAAATTCGCTTTTTTCAGTGTGCCCTATGACAAGGGCTGGTCTGCAAAAGTTAATGGGATTTCTGTATCGATTATTGACGCGGACGGGATGATGATTGTTCCGGTCAGCGATGGTGAGAACCACATTCGATTCAATTATCGGACTCCGGGACTTGCATCCGGGGTAGTCATTGCTTTATTCTCGGTGGCCGCATATACAGTCTACCTGTCCTCCGAACGCTTATTTTACCGCAGACGTTCCCGTCCGTCTCTAAACGAGTAAGCAAGCTGCCGGAATCACAAGAGGTTTGTGGTTCCGGCAGCTTTTTTAGTGCACGGATTTAATGATGCAAAGGTTGTATCGACAAATGCGGCATTACTTGATAGAATAGCAGGCGCAGGTATATTTTGCAGGGTGGGTAATAACAATAAAGGATGCTCGTACAAAAGGATGGAGGTTGCATTAAGTTGACAAATGCGATGGAAAACGAAAGATTGACGGTTAAGTCCTACACCAATAATGTGCTGACCGGCCTCGCCGTTGGGATTGTGGCTGGATTAGTTCCGTCGGCTTTACTTAGCGAAATATGTAAAGCGCTTGCACCGCACGCGCCAATTTTTGGCTTTATTTTACAAATTGTGACAATCATCATGTATGCAGTGCCACTGCTGATTGGAACTGCGATTGCATTCCGTTTCAAATTCAATCCGATTCAAATGGTTTCGGTGGCATCTGCAACCTATATCGGCTCCGGTGCGTTAAATTTTACGCCGAACGGTGTCCTTGTGACTGGAATGGGTGACTTAATTAACACGTTGCTGACCGCGAGTATAGCCGTTGGTGTTGTCTTGATTATCGGTGACCGGTTAAAGGCATTCGCGCCACTTGTCTTACCGACGATCGTTTGTGTGGTTTCCGGCGGTATCGGATTCTGGATTCTGCCTTATGTTCGCAAAATCACAATGGCGGTCGGTCAGTTGGTCGACAGTTATTTTGCACTGGCGCCGATTCTGATGGGCATACTTGTTGCCGTCAGTTTTTCCATTATCATTGTCTCACCAATCTCGACTGTTGCGATTGCGACAGCAATCAGTATGAGCGGCATTGCATCGGGAGCGGGCAACCTTGGTGTCGTCGCCGCAGCGGTTGGCATGTTCATCGGCGGCCTGCGCGTCAACCCGATTGGACTGACATTGTCGGCACTGCTCGGCACACCAAAAATTATGATTGCGGCGATTGTGCGCAAACCGGTTATTTTAGTACCGGTTATTTTAAATGCGGCTGTTCTTGGTGTTTTAGCGGCCGTGTTTCAAATTAAAGGTACGCCGATCAGTGCTGGATTCGGATTCTCCGGACTCGTCGGACCGATCAATGCTATTCGCTTTATGCCGGGCGGAGCAACAGCGGTCAATCTGCTGGTTATTGTTCTTGTCTTTATTATCCTTCCATTTGCACTCGGCTGGTTTTTCGAATGGCTGTGCCGTACCAAGCTGCACTTGTACTCAAAGGAAGATTACAGAGAAAAGGCATGATAAACGTTTTATTTTTGGAAGGGGCCCTGATGTCTTAGAACATCGGGGTCTTTTGTGTGCAAAAAGAAAGAATAAAAAATTAAAGGAATTTACTGAAGGCGCAACTAAGGCTCCGCAATTACTGCTTGTCTGAGAGTACCTGTTTGAGGATGGCTCTCGCATGATCATGCGGGGCAGAAACGATATTAAGAACGAAAGTATTCGTTCATTTATGAACAAATTGTGAAAATAGCTTAATAGATCAGAATATAATGTAAATATAATATTGAGTTCAATTACATATATTGTATAATTATAGGTATAAACCTAGAGGGCTAAATACTCTCTTTTGTTTTTCTCTCCTTTTTGAGAATCGCCGAATTTCTTCTTTCCCCCGAGGGCGGTTCATTCCAAATTCATGCAGAGTCGATTTTGTCTGTGAGCAATCTTAATCAATGCAGCAAAAGCAAACAAAGAAAAGAGGCATGTGAATGAAACTATTGCATCAGTATATTATTCGTCCGGAGACAATGGCTTTGCTTCCCTATTGTTTTTCTGATGGAAGTCTGGGGACGCTGGTTATTGAAGAAACCCGTGAACATTATGTCGTGGAATCACCGAAAACAATTGTTGAAAAGTCATGCGGCTACTATGGGTCAACTTATAAAGGCAGAAAAAAAATAGCCATAGAAATGGGCTATAAAAGCATGCCGCCCATTTGTGTATGTGGGGAATTGGGAATTGTCTTCATCTCCTCAATGACCGAGCGCTCTGATCGTTGTGCATGGATCGCGTTCATTCATGTTCGTCAATGGAGGGAAGTGGATAAAAAGAATAAAGTTGCAGTTTCTTTAACAAATGGCCAGATTATTGAATTGCCGATGAACCCCGGACCGTTCAGCGGGCGTGTAATGCGTGCGATGCAATATCGGCATCAGCTCCGTGAGCGAATTTCATCATACAACACGGTTGATAAATCGGAAAAAAAGATGATTCCAAAGAAAATCGGATTTAAGAGTAACGGAACCTATTCTATTGATTCAAATCTGTCTGAAGATGAACTTATCGAAAATGAAACCTAATCAGCGAACCTATATCACTTGATATTATGACCTTGGTGATCCTCGCAAATCATCGGGGTATTTTTTTGTTTATCTGGCTGATGAAGCGATGAAAAGCAAATCGATATGGCATACTAAAAAGAAATAAATTTTCTGAACGTCATTACTTTGACACATTGATGGCGCTTCCATAAAATTCAAATTAATTATTTTTCTGTTATACTATTTCTGTAATATAACAGAATGAAAAAAGGAGCATTATTATATGGCAAAATCTTTCCTCTTTCTTTCCGACTTTGACGGCACTTTATCTGATAAAGACTTTTTTCACGTCATCATTGACCGCCACTTTGCGGACCAGCGCCAGAAACTCTACGATGACTGGGATAAGAAAGTCATGACTGACCTTGAGTATTTAAGCCGTTTGTTCCGTTCTATAGATCGTGATCAAACTCAGATTGACGAAGATATTGATGCTGTTCCTTTTGATCCAGATGCAAAAGAGGTTATTGAACAGGTCAAGAAACTTGGCGGTGATTTTGTTGTCATTAGTGCTGGTACAGACTACTACATTAAACGAATTTTTGAAAAACAGGGTATAACAGGAGTGAAAATTTATTCCAATCCCGGCGTCTATGAGAATAGAGGCATACAGTTGCGCCCCGATCCGAACGGACCCTATTTTTCCGAACTTTACGGGATTGACAAGCAAAAACTGGCGCGCGACTTGATGAAGGATTATGATACTGTTTTTTTTGCCGGAGACAGTCTTCCGGACTTGAAGGCTGCCATGCTGGCTGATACGGTCTTTGCCAAGGGAAAGCTTCAACCGCTGCTCGATCAGGAAAATAAAGATTATGTTGCCATCAATAATTTTAAAGATATAGAGCAGTTCCTAGATACTCATGAGGAGGCCATAATTAATGGGAGCCGATAATCATCAGATTGTAGTTCCTTCATTGCTTGATGTTCGTAAAGGAAATATGGCGGAAATCGGACGGCTGCTCAGCCGTCACCAATTTAAGAAAGTTGTTATTTTCTTTGGTATGGGCCTAACAGAAATGCTTGGTGAGAAAGTATTCGGATCGATGAAAGCGTCCGGAATTGAGGTTCTTGAAACAAAAGAGGTCAGCGACATTGATATTGACAGTGTTGTTGATCACGCCTTTCAATTACCGTTTCAGACTGAGGCGGTGATCGGTATTGGCGGAGGGAAAGCGCTGGACGCGGCAAAGTACACTGCCTTGCTGCGGAAATGGCCGTTTATCAGTGTTCCGACTTCGACATCCAACGATGGATTTTCAAGTTCAAACACTTCCCTGACGATTCATGGCCGCCGCATTTCTGTACATGCGAAAATGCCATATGGAATTTTGATTGACATTGATGTCGTTAAAAATGCGCCGGAATGCTTTATTTATTCGGGAGTCGGCGACCTTGTATCGAAAATTACTGCGGCTGAGGATTGGATTTTTGAAGAACAGAACGGACGCACGCGCGTGGACGATTGTGCGATGATGCTCTCGAAGAAGGCAGTCAACAGTTTCGTTCGCACCGATTTCGGTACGATTCGAGACGACCTATTTCTAAAAGAATTGGTCGATTCGCTCACTATGGCCGGGATTTCAATGGAGATTGCCGGGAGCAGTGCGCCGACCAGCGGCAGCGAGCATCTGATTTCTCATGCACTTGATACTTACTCGAAGAAACCGCAGCTGCACGGCATTCAAGTCGGTGTTGCTACCTATCTGATGAGCAAGGTTCAGAATCATCGCTATGAACGAATTACGAAAGTGCTTCAAGATACAGGTTTCTTCACATTCGCTAAAACGGTCGGCATGACGATGGATGATTTTGATATGGCGATCGACCGTGCACCTGAAATGAAACCGATGCGTTATACATTCTTACATGTAGCCGACTATCGAGAGCTTGCACACAGAATTTTGCATGATGATCCGATTTTAAAAGAAGTACTCGTATAATCTAAATAGGGCACATCAGTCGGAGACAACTTACTGTCTCTGTTTTTTTATGTAGAATTGACACAATATTTGTAGTTGTGGCGCGGGCTTCACGCAAGTTATAATGAGCTGAGAGTGAATCACGTTTATTGATGCGATGTGCAGTTCGGCAAAAAAGCTTCAATAAGGAAGGGGACAGGGAATATGAGTACAATTCTGTATAATGATTCGTTTCTCAGGAGAGAACAAGGCAAGGTAGACATGGAGGATCGCGGCTATCAGTTCGGTGACGGCATTTATGAGGCACTTCGTGTTTATAATGGGAAAATGTTCCTGCTTGATCTACATATGAAACGATTGAATCGGAGTGCACGCGAGCTGAGACTTTCACTCCCATATGATACGAATCATCTGGCCGAGAATCTGGACAGGTTGATTCGAGAAAATCAAATAGATTACGGCTATGTGTATTTTCAGATTACCAGAGGCGCGATTGCACGGAAACACCGTTTTCCGGAGCAGAAGATTGACTGTGTGCTGACCGGAAGCGTCGAAGCAGCATCAAAAGATGAGGATTTGCATGCAGACGGTATTAAAGTCAGTCTTCTCGATGATATCCGCTGGCTGCGCTGCGATATTAAAACACTGAATCTGCTCGGCAATGTGCTTGCCAATCAAGAGGCATTTGAACAAGGATCCGATGATGCGATTCTTCATCGTGACGGTGTGGTTACTGAGGGCACAACATGCAATGCATTTATAGTTAAGGACGGCGTGTTGATTACCCATCCTGCCGATCATTTCATCTTAAATGGGATCACGCGTATCTTTGTGCTGGAACTTGCGGAACGGCTCGGTATCCCGGTTGAGGAACGTACATACACAACAGAAGAATTACGGAATGCGGATGAAGCATTTATTACCAGCACCGGTGTGCGTGTCACCCCAGTCATCCGGATTGACGACCAGTCCGTCGGTGATGGGAAACCAGGGCTGATCACTTTGCGCTTGCTTCGCGCATTTAATCTTGATGTGGAACAATTCATTGCAGAGGCCTGATCATTTAAAAGTGGCTGAGCCCAGCTTTGATTGAACCGTATTTTCAACAGAAGATCGTAAACAATGCAGCTGTTTCGAGCGAAAACGACCAGCTGTTTTTTCTTGTGTGAACAATGTGCTTTTAGCGGTTAGGCAAAAGTTGATGATCACCAATTGTTATTTGAAGCCAATTGAAGTATAATGCAAGAACTGCTCTTTAATCAGAATGTATCTATTTATTGATCATTTAGCTCTGTTTAAATAAAGGTTGCTTTGCCGCTCCACCGCTTGAGCGGAAGATGCGAGACGCCTGCGCGAGAAGGATCACGGGTCATACTTGCGACGTGTCTGGTTGATGCACTTGGCTGAGGCGGAGAACAAAAGCCAAATTTGACAGAGTCAATTATTAAAAAATGAGGGTTGAACATGGCTGGGCAAAACGGTTATGATTTTCTCAACGACAAACGAATTAGTACAATCACACCCGCGATTGATTTGCCCGCGAAAACATATGGAGAGTTGCCTGCAAGGTAGCTGTGCCAGTAAAGTAACATGACTTTTAAATGAGAAGAGTCTGCTGCCTGGCACTTTGGTGCTGTGCTCGGACTCTTTTTTTATTTGTCGTAAAGGTGGTTTATTTCATGAAATGGCGTGATTGGGATATAAATTTAAAGGTTCGGCTGATCGGTGAAGGACTATTTAATATTCTTTACTGGATGTATTTTCCATTTATGTCGATCTATTTTTCTGAGCATTTCGGTCCGGAAATGGCCGGACTGCTACTGATTCTTTCGCAGGTTCTTGGCGTAGTGATCGGATTATTCGGCGGCTACTGCGCCGATCATTTTGGGCGAAAACGGATGATGGTCTTTTCTGCAATTGGCCAGACGGTATGTTTCGCTTTTTTCGCCTTTGCGAATTCACCGTGGCTTGTTTCGCCATGGCTGACCTTCATCAGCTTTTCATGGCTTGGTTTGTTCGGGCAGCTGTACTGGCCGGCGAGCAGCGCGATGATTGCCGATGTCGTTCCTGAGCGACATCGGGCGGGTGTGTTTGCGGTGTTTTATACGTCGATTAACGTGACGGTTGTCATTGGGCCGCTGCTGGGGGCGATCTTCTTTTTTAATGAACGTTTTCTGTTTTTGATCATCTGTACCGTCGTGAGTGCCGGATTAATTTGGGCACTTCAGCACTGGATTCATGAGACGGCACCACAAGCCGAGCGGGAAATTCATCGAGGGATAAAGTCAAGCTGGATGAAGCATTTGGTCGCTCAGCTGAGTGATTATCGGGTGATTTTCACGGATCACGTTTTTCTACTTTACATATTGGCAGGCGTTCTGGTCGCTCAGACATTCTTGCAGCTTGATATGCTGATTGCGGTGTATACAACCGACAAGGTGCCGCTTCAGACTTTGTTTTCGTTTGGGGACTGGCAAGTGAAGATGAGTGGAAGAAACCTGTTCAGTGTCATGGTATCGATGAACGGACTCTGCGTAGCACTTCTGACGGTCATTGTAACCAAATGGATGACGAAATATCGCGAGAGCAGTGTGTTCATGGGCTCTGCATTGTGCTACGGTATAGCTATGATTCTAATGGGTTCGACATCGAACATCTGGCTGCTGCTCTTCTGCATTGTGCTTTTCTCTTGGGCTGAGCTGATGACTGTCGGTGTTCAAGACAGCTTCATCGCCAAGCTGGCACCGAAGCAGTTACGTGCTCAATATTTTGCAGCATCAGGCTTGCGTTTTTCACTCGGACGATCGCTCGCTCCGCTTGCCATACCGATGACGGTTTGGTTTGGCTATTCATGGACCTTTGTCATTCTTGGAACCATTGCTTTTCTCGGTATGATCATTTACGGTGCAATGTTCTCGCTCTATGGTCGGAAAAGGCTGACGGTGTCCGCTCACTCGAGTCGCTTATAATAAAAAGGATGCGACCGTGAAAACGGCTTCGCATTCTTTCACATTTCAGTGTTTATTTCGGTAGAGATACATGGTTATGGGTGAAAAAATGAGCATCAGCACTGCCGAGGCGATAAGTACCCAAACGATTTCTGTAAAAGCAGTGTGACCGCCCATCAAAGCGCGAACGGCGGTGGTCAGCAACGACACCGGATTGATGTTGACTGCCGTGCGCAGCCAGCCGGGCATGGTCGCCGGATCGACAAAAATATTGCTGGCAAATGTGACCGGGAACAGAAGTGTCATGCTGATGCCCATTACCGCTTTCGATGTTTGCAGAATCAGTCCGATGACCGTAAAAATCCAGGATAAACTGAACGCGAAGATTAGGACGAGAACGATACCTGCGATTATTCCAAGGATACTGCCGGTCGGACGAAATCCTAAGATCAATCCCAAGATGATCACGATTATTGAAGCAATCATGTAACGCACCGTATCCGCGATCAGTGCACCGACTAATGGCGATGGGCTCCAAATTGGCAGCGATCGAAAACGGTCGAAGGTTCCTTTGGAGATATCGTCATTCAAAGAAACACCGGTATACACCGTGGTGAAGACGACCGTCTGGACCAGGATTCCGGGAATCAGGAACTGTAAGTACTGACTCGTTGATCCGGCGAGCGCACCGCCGAATAAATAAGTAAACATTAACGTAAACATCACTGGGAAAAAAGTGACATCGAGCAGCTGTTCCGGAATGTATTTAATTTTCAGAAGAGCGCGCCAAGCGAAGGCAAGCGATGTTGCGATTCCGTTTGGACACGGTGGACGTTCTTGTTCAACAAGTGCAGCACGCATTTTGGTCATACTCTGTTCCTCGCTCATGATTTCGCACCTTCCTTCTGCTTTTCACTGTCCGCTCGTTTACCAGTCAGTGTGAGGAACACTTCGTCGAGACTTGGCTGACCAAGCGAAAATTGGCTGACTTCAATTTGGTTTGCATCGAGCGCGGCAAGTGCCTCTGAAGCAGCCTTTGTTCTTGTAAGCTGCGCGGAAAGGGCGACAGGATCGGAAGACAGATGCACCGGAGCGCTGAGCGCTTCTGAGAGAAGCTGCTGTGCCCGGTCGCGCGTTGACGGATCGAGAAGCCGAACATGAAGCACTCCTGATCCAACCGATGCCTTGAGTTCACCGCTTGTTCCTTCGGCAATAATTTTTCCATGATCGATAACAGCGATCCGGTCGGCAAGCTGATCTGCCTCATCCAGATATTGTGTGGATAATAAGACCGTTGTTCCCGTACTGACGAGTGCACGTACAATATCCCAAATCTGATTGCGGCTGCGCGGATCAAGTCCTGTTGTCGGCTCATCCAAGAAAAGCAGATCCGGTCGTACAATCATACTGGCTGCAATATCTAAACGCCGTCTCATGCCGCCTGAATATTTTTTAACTTGGCGTTTTGCCGCATCCTGCAAACCGAATGCCTCAAGTATTTCAGATGCCCGTTTTTTTGCAGATCGCGAAGGGTAGCCCATCAATCGCGCGATCAAAATCAAATTTTCAATTCCGTTTAAGTCTTCATCGACGGAAGCGAACTGCCCGGTTAGACTGACTCGGCTGCGAACAGCATCCGCTTCCTTGATTAAATCATGCCCCATAACCTTAGCCTGACCTTCATCAGGTTTCAGCAAGGTGGCCAGTATTTTCATGGTCGTTGTTTTTCCAGCGCCATTCGGTCCGAGAAAACCGTATACTGTGCCTTGCGGGATGGCCAGATCAATCCCGTTCACTGCACGATGTTTGCCGAAACATTTAACTAATCCGGTCGCTTTAATAGCAAGCGGCTGATTGTTAGTATCCATGTCGTTGTTCATCTTTCTCCTCCGCTCAGTGGGAAAATTTAGTCAATGATAAAATTATCTTTTTGAGCATTTTCTAATCTATGAAAAACGTGAATATGTGTCCATTATATGAAACTTTGTCAACGAAGGCGAATTTAAACTGTCCAAATGTGAATACCGGAAACACCAACACCAAACCCAATAGATTCGTTCGTCTTCGTGAAGGTTTGGTTTTTACTTTCAACAAAAAGAATGGCATGGTATTAGTCGGTAAACGATGCTTGATGGTCACCGGTTTAATGGTCTCAGGAAGGGTACTCGTGGCTCAGAAACGAAGAATCGCTAATTTGAGGCATTTTAAATATCTGTTTCGTGTTTGCTTGATTTTTTTGCGTTGATATGATTGTTTGAAAAGTTTCTTTGGCTTAATAAATTTTGGAAATTTATATTTTTGTTTAAAGAACCATTTGTACCTCCGCTAAATCATGATCAGTATCCCGCATACTGGTGCTGCAAGGAGCTGATTCAAGGTGTAGGCATTAAAAAAAATCCAAACTGTTGTTTCAACTCAGCAGTATAGTACCGAGTTTTCTTAGCTGCTCCCCCTTATAAATTCTTACGGACGGCCAAGAGATGAATCGTCGAGAGGTGCATGCTAAAATTACGTACAGACAAAAGTATGAGAACTTAGCGACGTTATCGAGGAAGGTGACCGTAGACTGCAATCCTCTGGCCGGCAGAATGGTCACTTTGCCTAAATAGAACAGCAGCGCCTGTGCATATTCAATCATGACAAAGCTGCTGTTTTCAATTATTCTGATCATGATGGAATTGTTTGCTTTGGGGAGGCTCGATTTTGGACATGCAAAAAACATTTGGTGCTTTTATACGAGATGGAATGAACATATTACCTACAGGCAGCGGCAGACTCAACGAGTTGGTATTCGCAGCAAAGGATCTATTTGCCGTGAAGGGGCATGTGAACAGCGCCGGTAATCCGCTTTGGGGAAAAACGCATTCGGCAGCAAGAAATCACGCTCCGGTTATTCATCGTTTATTGGATCAGGGAGCAAGTCTGCGCGGCATGACGGTAACTGATGAACTGATGTACAGCCTTAAGGGAGATAATATTCATTATCCGCCGACGATTAATCCCCGTGTACCAGATGCTTTCTCCGGTGGATCATCAAGCGGGTCCGCCGTTGCAACGGCTTCCGGAGCGGTCGACTTTGCAATTGGCACCGATACGGGCGGCTCGGTGCGCATACCGTCCGCATATTGCGGCTTGTTCGGCATCCGTCCGTCGCATGCGCAAGGTGTTGTTCCACTTGCACCAAGCTTTGACACGGTCGGCTGGATGGCTCGGGATGCGGAAATTCTCGAACGAGTGGGCCGATGTCTGCTCCCTGAATCAGAATCTACAGCACCGTTTCAACGTTTCTATCTTTTAAATGAAGCTTGGAACCAAGTTGATTCCGAGTCTACTCAAGAAGCGCTGCGTACGTTTATTGATCAACATTTTTCGAATGAGCAGTTAAAAAATGTTTCACTCTCAGAACCAGCACCTGACGAGCTTGCGGAAACCTTTCGGATCTTGCAAGGCTATGAGGCCTGGCAGTCGCATGGAACTTGGATTGAGCAGTATCATCCGCACTTCGCTAAAGATGTAGGAGGACGTTTTATTGCGGCTTCAAAAATGAGAAAAGATGATGCCTATCATCATGCGGCGATGCTGAAACAACAGTTCACTGATAAGCTTCGGACATTTCTCCGCGCTGATGGTGTGCTGATCATTCCAACCACATATGGATCGGCGCCGAAACGCGATGCCAGCTTTGAAGAGAGCGAAAAAGTGCGTGCCCGAACGATGAAACTGACCTGTATCGCCGGAGTGTCCGGGCTGCCGCAAGTGACCGTTCCGCTCAATGATTGTGGGCGCCCGCTTGGTTTGTCCTTTGTTTCAGGCTATGGGACGGACAGAAAGCTGCTCCAATATATTAAAACCATCTAAACATAATTGATAACAATTCATTTATAAAGCCTTATGAGTGTGCAGTGAATAAATGATCTGCGACTCAGAGGTTTTTTTAATGCTGTTAATCGTTAAATTACTTAACAATATATGTATGTATAAGTTACACAATAGTATATTCATATTTTGTGTGTTATGTATAATGACATGCATGTGCTGTTGGAATTATTATTAATTTATGATTTATTAGACAATTGATTTGAAATATGAGTGATGAAAAATTGAGGAGAAAATTGAAACGAAGGAGGTAGAAAAGTGCCGTTTGTTAATGTGAGGAATCTTTTTAAATCCTATGGTGACGCTGGAAAATATGTTCTTAATGATGTGAGTTTTGAGATCAACGAGAATGAATTTGTTTGTGTGCTCGGTCACAGCGGTTGTGGAAAATCGACTTTGTTAAATTTGTTGGCGGGATTTATTAAGCCGGATAAGGGTGAAATAAGTGTCAATGGACAGTTCGTTTCAAAACCTTCGTCACAAAGAGGTGTTGTGTTTCAAGATCACGGCTTATTTCCGTGGTATAACATCTTAGATAATGTCGCATTCGGTCCCAAGGCGCTAAAAAATAAGGATGCCTATCGTATTTCAAAACGTCTGATTAAAATGGTAGATCTTGAAGGTTATGAAAAGGTATTTCCCTCCAGTCTCTCAGGAGGTATGGCTCAAAGAGTTGGCATTGCAAGAGCATTAGCTACGAATCCACAGCTGCTTTTGATGGACGAGCCACTCGGTGCGCTTGATGCGATGACACGGGAAAAGATGCGGATTGAAATACTGCGCATTTGGAAAGAGACCAAAAAAACGATCCTGTTTATTACCCACAGCATTGCCGAGGCTGTCTACTTGGCAGATCGAGTCATTGTGTTGAAAGAAGGCAGTGTTTGCTTGGATGAAAAAATTGAAATAGAGCGTCCTCGCTCCGTTCATGCACCTCAGTTCATGGATTATACAAAGAAATTCGAAAAAGTATTGTTTGAACATGATGAACTTGTTCTGGATTGACGCATTACTTCACGTGTGCATTATAAGAAAGATCAAGTGATAAGGCTAGGGGTGACATAATGATTGATGAATTGACGAAAGGCCCAATTCAGGCTGTCGCCAAAAAATCAATGGCGTCAGGTAAACGTGTCAATCGAAAAAATCATTCAAAATTTATTCAGGCACTTTCATTAATTGTATTTTTAATACTTTGGCAATTTTTCAGTGCTATCAATGCACATTTTATTTGGTTCAATCCTCAATTCTTTCCATCGCCAATGATTGTTTTACATACAACATGGGATTATCTGCTCGATGGGACGCTGATTCAAGCGATCGGTGCCAGTGTCATTCGAGTGCTGCTCGGATTTGCGTTTGGCTCACTCGTCGGTGTTCTTCTCGGCATTATGATGAGCCAATCGAGACTGTCCAACGATTTGATTAGTCCTGTGCTCAACATGCTTGGTCCGATTCCTGTGTTTGCTTTTCTTCCAATCTTCATGATCTGGTTTGGAATCAGTGAGCTGTCGAAGGTTATGCTGATTGCCTACGCGACTTTTTTACCTGTTTTGACGTACACGATGGATGGTATAAAAAATGTCAATCCCACATGGATCCGGAGCGCGATGACTTTAGGAGCAACGCGTTATCAAATTTTTACCCGTGTTATTTTACGAGCGGCTCTTCCTAATGTTTTTGTCGGAATGCGAATCAGTCTTGCTCTTGCCTTCGGCGCATTGATTGTTGCTGAAATGATGGGATCAAGTGAGGGGCTTGGTTTTATTATTGTCAATGCAAGAAACTGGTTTAAGCTAGATGACATGTTCATGTCATGTATGCTAATTGGGTTGCTTTATACACTGTTTAATTATATTTTGTTATTTTTGGAATCTGTTCTCTTTCGCTGGAAAAAGGACGGAATTCAAAGTGCAGTTGAACGCTGAAATGAAAAAGGGGAAATCACAAAAATGAAACCATTTATGAAGCATAAATCACTCATCTTAGCAATTATATTGCTGCTCGTTATCTCTGTGTTTACGGCGGGATGCGCATCATCAAATAAATCGGGGAATTCATCAAGTAAAAATTCAAATGTTATTCAGGCTTACGGAGAACTTGATCCGCAAGTCTCGGGTCAACAAATCATTGCTCAAGAAAAAGGCTATTTTAAGGAAGAGGGCTTGAAGGTGAAAAATCATCTTATGGCTGGCCCAGATCAGAACGCTTCGCTCATTTCAAGCGGCAGTGCTCAAGTGATTTTCGGATCCATTTACAATAATATTTCGGTAGCGGCCAATGGTGTCCATGCAAAATTAATTGCTCCGCTCGCTAATGCCGGAAATACGCAAAGTATTGTTGCTCGTAAAGGTTTGAAAATAAAATCTGCTAAAGATCTCGAAAACTTGAAAATTGGTGCTACCACCGGATCGGGAGTCATTATTGCGATCCAGAGTATGTGCAAGGAGCTTGGTGTCGATTACAGCAAGATTAAATTCGTCAATCTGCAAGCCGCCGATCAGCTGACTGCTCTTGAAAAAGGCAATGTGGACGCTATAGCCGTATGGGAGCCTTGGGTAGGAAAAGCAGTTGCCGCTGGAGGGAAGATACTGTTTACGGGTAAAAAATCATATTTGCCGGATAAACAAGGCGATGTTAATTGGCTCAATTTTTATATGACAGCGGCAGTGTCTGCTCAATTTTATAAACAGCATCCTGATCAAGCGGTGAAATTTCTACGTGCGCTAAAAAAGGCAACCGCATTTATTAATGAACATCCGGATGAAGCTGCGGAAATAGTTGCGAAAAAGATTAAAATTTCAACGAGTGACGCACAAAGAATCATGGCAAAAAATAATTATTCGATGGCTTGGAATAAAGATTTTACCGACAGTGCGAGCGTTATGGGGAATTTCATGAAGGCAAATAAAAACATTAAAAAAGTGCCGGCATTGAGCAGTTATTCTACAACCAGCTTACTTAAAAAAATAGACAGCAAGTTAATTGAAGTGAATGAATAAACGGGAGTGACGCCCTTTGTTTGATTTAATTGTAAGAAATGCAAACATTATTAGCGCTGACTGTGTTTTTTCAGGCAGTGTCGCAGTGAGCGGAGAAAAAATCGCGGCACTGCTGCCAGCGGATACGGCCGAACCCGCCCATTCATTCATCGATGCAGATCATGCCTTTCTTTTCCCGGGATTTATTGACGCGCATGTGCATTTTAATGATCCTGGTTTCGAATGGCGTGAAGACTTTTCTCATGCGACGCAGGCTGCCGCGCTTGGAGGAGTGACGACTGTTGTCGATATGCCGCTTCAGAATGATCCGGCACTAACGGATCGAACCATTTTTGAACGAAAACATCGGCTGTTAAAGAATAAGGCGTATATCGATTATGCATTCTGGGGCGGAATGATTGATGATAACCTTGATAAACTTAATGAATTAAATGAATGCGGCGTGACATCGTTTAAATCATTTCTTGCTCCTGTATCAAGCGATTATACATCACTTGATTACGGCAGGGTACGAAAGGGACTTGCGATGATAAAGAAGTTTCATGGACTTGCCGGGTTTCATTGTGAAGATTTCGGCATCATTTCTTATAATGAAGCAGCTGCTGTTAAGAGCGGGCGCGTATCGCGAGAAGACTACTTGCAGGCAAGACCTGTGGCTGCTGAGTTAATCGCCGTACAATCAATTATCGAGCTGTCGCGCGAAATCGGCACACGTGTGCATATTTGCCATGTGTCGCATCCATCAGTCGCCGAAGCGATCAAACGCGCTAAATATGAAGGCGTTCCGATTACCGCTGAAACTTGTCCGCACTACTTGGTTTTCAATGCGGAGCATTTTCTTAAAGAAGGAATGTATTTTAAATGTGCCCCTCCGCTAAGAAGTAAGGAGGCGAGCGAGGCGCTGTGGAGTTATGTGCAAGACGGTACTTTAGATTTAATCGCGAGTGATCATTCTCCCTGCGCGCCGAAAGAAAAATCGGAATCCGAAGGTTCCTTTAAAGCATGGGGCGGGATTAGCGGCGTTCAAACAAGCTTGCAGGTTATGTTTCACGAACTAAAGAAAAGAGGGTGGTCTCCAACCATTCTTGCAAGAATAATGTCGCGAAATCCAGCGGAAATTTTTGGTATGCAAACGCGAAAGGGCGAACTGATTCCGGGATATGATGCTGATTTTGTTCTTGTTGATCCCAAAATTGAGTGGGAAATTAAGGAAGATCAGTTAGCTTATTTAAATAAACAGTCCGCATTTATCGGTTATAAAGGAGTGGGGCTACCCACCTGCACTGTTTTACGCGGTCAAGTGATTGCGGTGAACGGAGCAGTGGTTGGAGCATCGGGAGAAGGCCAATTAATCAGAAGAGAATGTTGATTCGCATTATAGAAAGCAAACGCGTCTTTGATTGTGCAAAATAAGGCGCGTTTTTCTGCGAAACAAATTGTTTTGATAACCCTTTTTTGATGCACAATCGACAAAACATTCGAAAAATGGTTCAATGATGAGTAACAAGGATGTGGATAGGAGTGTTTGTTTTGAAAGTGCGCGATATTTTTTCCGAACCCGTTTTTAAAGGATTTAAATGGATTGCAGGAGAAAAAGGCGGAGAAAGAGAAATTCGCAACATTAATATGATGGATGCGCCGGATATTATTGATTATCTGAAGCCGAACGACTGGCTCGTTACTTCCGGATATCATTTGCAGAATCAGGATGATTTCTTTCTTGAACTTGTCGATAAAATGGCAGTGAAGGGCTGCGCGGCGCTTGGCATCAAAACGGATCGTTTCATGAATGGGGTACCAAATGAAGTGATCGAACTTGCCGATCAGATTAACTTTCCCTTGATCTTTATTCCAAATCGCATTCCATTGGTTGATATCGTTAATCAAACACTGACTTCTATCCTTCACGCTCGTACGGAAGAATTACAGCTTGCCATTGATACGCATCAGCAATTTTCCAACCACATTATGAATGGCGAGGGAGTTGAACGCCTTTTACTGGACTTGTCGAAAATCATTGGCTGTCCTACCGCACTTCTGGACACGTTTTTCAAACCAATCGCAGCTTCGAGTGATGCGAGTGAAAAAGATGGAACGGACCGTTTTCGTATACTCAGACAACTAGGCTCATCCTTTGCGCAAATGAAGGAACCTTACAATGCTTTTTGCGTTACAAAAACGCGTCAAGTATTTACATTGTTTCCTCTTTATACGTATAGGATGAAGCGTCACTTTTTGATTATAGAGGGATTTGTCCCTCAAGAAGAACGAATCATGGTACTGACTATTGAGCAGGCGGCTAATGTCCTTGCCTTCGAACTCATGAAGGATGAGGCGTTAAGGCAGAGTGAACGAAAAATACGCGATGCCTACTTATCAAAGCTTGTTGCAGGTGAATTTAGTTCCAAAGATGGAATCATTAATCGGGCACGAGAGTTCGGTATGTCTGATGAGCAGAAGATGATTGCCGTTGTTGGGAAACTTGATCTTGATGACAGCAGAATCAGTTTTACAACATTCAGAACGAAAACAAATGAAGTCAGTGAGTTTATTGAAGGAGAAATGGAAAATCTTCCTTTTCACGGCTACTGTTTTGTGAAAGACAGCTTTTGCATCTGTCTGCTTGATGTTGGGGAGGGGTGGACAAACGATTCACGCCGATTGACTCCTTATCTCCGTCATGTTCAAGAGCGAGTTGAGCAATACTTCTCTGAAACCTTATCATTCGGTGTCAGCAACGTCCATGTGGATTTTTCCGATTTGCCGCGCGCGTATCAGTCGGCGGTCGATGCACTGCAGGCAGGCCTGCGTTCCGGGCGTCGTAAATTTATTCAAATCTATCAGTCGAAGGGTTTCTCCGATCTTCTGCGTATGGTTCCGATGGATGACTTGAACAAGCTGTACTGTGAAACCTTTCAAGGGCTGGCATTTCCGGAAAGGGAAGAAGATAAGGAATTGTTTCATACCCTGATTGTCTTTTTTGAATCGAATTGCCAGATATCAGAAACTGCTAAGAAACTGTTTATTCACCGAAACACAGTTATCTATCGGCTCGATAAATGCGAGCAGCTTCTGGGGAAGGATTTGAAAGATCCTGAGACGGGTTTTGTGATTCGCTTCGCCTTTCGCTTAAAGTCGCTCCTTGATGAGTCGAACCCAATGAATCATTCGTACTGATCGATTGTGCAGTTTAACTGAATGCTGATCAAAAAAATAGAGATTGTGTCAATGGTCACACGATAAAAATTTGCTAAAATGAAGCTGTTTGATAGATGTTATGTAACTTAACACAGAAAGAGGGCTCGTCGAATGACTTTTCGAACCTCAGTACCGTTAACGGAAGAGATCGCTGAACGAATCAATGCGTTAGGGCAGATTGGACGAACCGAAAACGGCGGCGTGACCCGCTTGCTTTACAGCGATTCATGGCTGAGTGCCCAGACTGCCGTAAAGAAGACGATGGAAGAAATGGGGTTTTCCACTCATTTTGACGATGTCGGCAATGTTTTCGGAAGAGTGGAAGGAACAGAAGAACGTGATCGCGTGATTCTTACAGGATCGCATATTGATACAGTTGTTGACGGAGGAAAATATGACGGAGCCTTTGGCGTTCTTGCGGCAATGATTGCAGTCAGCAGATTGAAGCAGGAATATGGGGCGCCGAAAAAAACGATTGAGACGGTCGCACTCTGCGAAGAAGAAGGCAGCCGCTTTCACCTGGCCTTTTGGGGATCCGGATCAATTACCGGACGCTATCAATTGAACGACGCACGTACGGTGACGGATGGACAAGGCACAACTCTTGAAGATGCCATGCATCAAATGGGATTCGGGCAAGGCAAATATCCGCCGGCCAGACGCGAGGACATTGCCTGCTTTTTGGAAACGCATATTGAGCAGGGACAGATTCTGGAACGCGAACATCTGGCATGGGCACCGGTCAGTCATATTGTTGGGATGAAACGGATCATCATTCGCCTGTCCGGACAAAGCAATCATGCAGGCACAACGCCTATGGCAGATCGCCGAGATGCTCTGTACGCTGCGTCACAGATGATTTTCGATGTGGTGAGCCATGCAAAAGAACAGAGCAACGGATTAGTTGCTACAGTCGGTCAGATAAGCATTCGGCCCAATGTCGGCAACGTAATTCCCGGCGACTGCACGTTTGCACTCGATGTGCGTCATCATGAATACGATGTTCTCCATGATTTCTGCACGAAGGAGCTTGAAAATTTTCGGCGGATTGCAGAAAAAGCGGCTGTTGAACTTGATATCAAAACATGGCTTGATGACGCGCCGGTGAAGATGGACCCATCCATGACGGAGCGCCACGGAAAAATCGCTCAGCGGGCAGGTGTTCCTTTTAAAAAAATGGTCAGCGGCGCGGGTCATGATTCGCAAATCTTCGGCGTGTATTGTCCGACGGCGATGATGTTTGTGCCCAGTCATGACGGAATCAGCCACTCTCCTAAAGAGTTTACAAGAATAGACGATTTGGCTACCGGTGTCCGTATGCTGATGAAGATCTTGCACGAAATGGCTTACTAAATCAATCATTTGCGGAAAAGAGTGGAATTATGGAAACGACGAAGGAACAACGAATGCTAAATGTGCCTCCACGTAAAATTATGACTCCTGGACCGGTTGAGGTTGATCCGCGTGTGCTGCGCGCGATGTCACTGCCGATTCTTGGTCAGTTTGATCCGGCGTTTACGCAGATCATGAATGAAGTCATGACTATGCTGCGTGAGACTTTTCAAACAAAAAATCATTGGGCCTATCCGATTGATGGGACCTCGCGTGCTGGACTTGAAGCTGTTATTGCCAGTCTTATAGAGCCTGGGGATCGGATGCTTGTCCCGATCTATGGCCGTTTTGGCGACTTGTTTGTTGAAATCGGCGAGCGTTACGGCGCGGACATTCATACGATGACCTGTCCGTGGGGAACGGTTTTTGATCCGCAAGACGTTATTGATGAAATAAAAAAGGTGCAGCCAAAAGTCGTAGCACTTGTTCACGGGGAAACCTCGACTGGGCGAATGCAGCCTCTGTATGAAATTGGTCATGCATGCCGAGAATTGAATGCGCTGCTCGTTGTCGATAGTGTTGCGACATTCGGAGGTGCGGATGTCCGCACTGATGAATGGTGCCTTGACGCGGTGATCGGCGGCGCGCAAAAATGTCTCTCCGTACCATCGGGAATCACGCCGATCACGTACAACGAACGCGTGGAACATGTTATTTTAAGCCGTAAGAAAGTTGAACGCGGGATTGCGACGGATTCAGACAAGCAGGCAGCTGCCGCTCGTCCAATTCGAAGCAATTATTTTGATCTAAGCCAGCTTCAGGATTATTGGAGCGAACGCAGGCTGAATCATCATACCGAAGCGACGTCGATGGAGTATGCGCTGCACGAGGGACTGCGGCTTGTTTTGGAAGAAGGGCTGACCAAGCGTTTTGCCCGGCATCAATTAAATGAAAAAGCGTTGATGGCAGGCATCGAAGCGATGGGACTGGAGCTGTTCGGGGATCCGGATTGCAAAATGCCGACAGTCACTTGCGTGGCGGTCCCTGAGGGCGCGAATGCCGATGATGTGCGCGGCATATTGCTGAATCAATTCGGTATTGAAATTGCTGGATCGTTCGGTTCACTTCAAGGGAAAATATGGAGGATCGGTACCATGGGTTACGGCTGCCGCAAAGGAAATGTGCTCGCTGTTCTTGCCGGATTGGAAGCTTCACTGATTCGCTGCGGCGTCTCCGTTAATCGAGGAGAAGGGCTGCAGGCGGCGATGGATGTCTACGACGAAGCGGCTGAATAAAATAACGGTTCGGATCGTTTCATTTTAAGGAGGTGAAGACTGTGTCTTACGACTTGCTGATCAAAAATGGTGATGTTGTGCTGCCGGATGAGGTGAAAAGGCTTAATATCGGCATTAAAAACGGGAAAATCGCCGATCTTGGCGACGTGCTGAGCAATCAGGCAAAGCAGACGATTGATGCGGAAGGGATGACCGTTTTTCCGGGGATGATTGATGTTCATGTGCATTTTGATGAACCGGGTCGAGAGAATTGGGAAGGCTTTGAAACCGGTTCGGCGATGTTGGCCGCCGGCGGATGCACCACTTTTTTTGATATGCCGCTTAACGGAATCCCGTCCACGGTGACTCAAGCGGCATTTGTCGATAAAGTGGCGATTGGCGAAGCAAAATCACATATCGATTTCGGCCTGTGGGGTGGACTTGTCCCGGAGCATTTAAATGACTTGAACGATTTGGCCGGTGCGGGCGCGATTGGCTTTAAAGCCTTTCTGTCGCCCTCGGGGAACCCTTATTTTCATTCTGTTGATGATGCGTCGCTTCTTGAAGGGATGAAGCGGATCGCGCGAACCGGAGCGGTACTTGCCCTTCATTCGGAGAGTGCGCCGCTCGTCACATTTCTTCAAAAAGAGAAAGAATCCGAAGGGCTGACAGGGTACGATGACTATGCGGCGTCTCGACCGGTGCAGGCAGAGACGGAGGCGGTTTCGAGAGCTTTGACATTCGCGGAAGTGACCGGCTGCCCGCTGCATTTTGTTCATATCAGCACGGTAAAAGCAGTCGCGTTGATTCAAGCTGCGAAGAAGCGGGGACAGGATGTGACACTGGAAACCTGTCCGCACTATCTGCTCTATAATCATCAAGATTTTTGCAAAGCGGGTGTCGTGGGCAAATGTGCGCCTCCGCTTCGTTCGGAGGCCGAACGGAGCGGTTTGGTCGATCTTTTGCTTCAAGGGCGGATTGACATGATCTCCTCGGATCACTCGCCATGCGAATGGAAAGATAAGCAAGCGGAAAATATATTTTCTGCCTGGGGCGGCATCAGCGGCGGTCAGTTTTCGTTATTAAGCGCGATTGAAATTGCTTTGACCCATCATCTGCCACTCACCAAGGTGGCGGATTGGACAGCAAAGCGGCCGGCAGAGCGCTTTCGACTCGCCGCGCAAAAGGGAACGATACGCGAAGGCGCTGATGCTGATCTGGCGATTGTCGCACTTGATAAACCTGAACGAGTGACAAAGGATAAACTTTATCAGAAAAATAAATTCAGTTTGTACGAGGGGCATACGTTTTCTTCAAGCATTCAGTTGACAATTAATCGTGGGAACATTGTCTATTCTAAGGCAGATGGCATCAATGGTGCGGCTGCCGGAAAATGGCTTTGTCCGGAAAAGTAATGGCCTATATACCTAATAGTAATGAATTGACCGTGTTAAATGGACACGGTCTTTTTGTGTTATAAAATATAACATTATTTTTATCCGGCTTTGCTGAAATAGTTGAATAAGTACAAAAAAAGAAATACTTTTTTATTCATTATGGCTAATGACAAACTAGTAAATGCTCTTTAATATAATTTGTGTAATATAATTTAACGTATATTGTTAGATTACGAAACAATGACGGGAACTTTTACAAAAGGGAAAGGACATTGGAAGAAAGGTGGACGATGATGGTTCGTTTGGCTGTGAAAATATCAAAATATTCTGGATGATGGAGGCATGAGTATGGATTCACATGAAATTTTCAAAGGTACGATCAAGGAACCGAGTTCCCGCCTGTACAACCAAGATCTGGCTCCGGCCAAAGAAAGACGCTGGACGACTTACAGTCTATTGTCAATGTGGATGTCCGATGTGCACAGTATTGGTACTTATACCTTTGCTGCCGGTTTGTTTTTCCTTGGCTTGACAGGCTGGGAAGTGCTCGTTGCGGAAATCATCGGTGCGTTCGTTGTCATGTATCTGGCAAATATGACCGGTATCGCGGGAACAAAGCTTGGCGTACCCTATCCGGTTTTGTCGCGTATCTCATTTGGTGTGTTCGGCGGGAATGTGCCTGCATTGATTCGCGGATTTATCGCTATTTTCTGGTATGGAATTCAGACGTATCTTTCATCGGTTGCTGTAGTTGCAATGCTACTTCTTATTTTCCCGGATATGAAATCGTTAATGGGCTATACCTTCCTTGGCCTCTCGCTTCCCGGCTGGATCGGCTTCCTCTTTCTCTGGCTGCTGCAATTCGTCATTTTTAATTATGGCATGGAATTCATTCGTAAATTCGATAACTTTTGCGGGCCTGTTGTTTATTTGATGATGCTGATCTTAATTGGCTGGATTGCGGTAAAGGCCGGTGGAAAAATCAATATCGGTATCAGTCCGGTAAAAATTTCGTCCGGACAGGCAGTGATTCAATTTTTCAGCGCTATTTCACTGGTCATTGCCTATTTCTCAACAATCATTCTGAATGTGAGTGACTTTACTCGTTTCTCACCGTCTGTAAAGACGACGAAACGCGGTAATTTTTGGGGCCTGCCGGTCAACTTTACCGCCTTCTCATTGGCTTCTGTTGTTGTAACGGCCGGAACCATTACTGTCTTCGGCAAAGCGATCACAGATCCGGTTCTTCTCATTCAGCGCATCAGCAATCCTTTTTTTCTCATCGTGGGGGCGATCGTCTTTATCATTGCGACGATGGGTGTGAATATTGTCGCAAATCTTGTGTCTCCTGCCTATGATTTTGCCAATCTGGCGCCAAAGCATATTAGCTTTCGTCGCGGCGCAATGATTACATCGATTCTTTCCATCGTCGTCATGCCATGGCAAGTGTATAGCAATCCAGTTGCCGTCAACTATTTTCTTGGTGGACTCGGTGCTTTTCTCGGACCGATCTTCGCAATCATTATTGTTGATTACTATTTTATCAAGCACGGGCGGATTAATGTACAGGTGCTGTATCAAGAGAAGAAGGGCGACTACTGGTATAAGAACGGGTACCATGTAAAAGCGTTCGTTGCATTTATTGTAGGAATTATCATTACGGTTCCCCTGGCGCTCATTCCGGTGTTTTCAGCGGTTGCCGCATTCTCATGGCCAATTGGTGTGCTCATTACCGGAGTTGTATATGGTGTGATGATGCGCAGCGAACAGGTTGCCGCAGGTGCTGAATTTTCCGGAGCAGAGTAAAGGTTCCAAAACAAATAGGTGGCAAAAAACATGAGTGAGCAGCTGCCCACTCATGTTTTTTGGGGTAAAGAAATTTTTGCCGATACGACGATAAGCATCATAGATTCGGTTAGGCGACTCAGGTAAGCGCCAAATCTGAGAAATAAACGGAAAAATTTCGCTTAAATAGAAAATGAATGAAAAAATCGTTTAAATAGACGGAGAAATTCCGCTTATCAAATCGAAAAACGTGAAAATGGAGGGTTTTGCATTGCATAAGCGGAAAAATTACCCTTATTTACCCGTGAAACAGGCGCTATGATCCATATAACCGGAAAATCTCCGCTTATTTTATACGGGGCAACGCGAAAGCCATTGCGTCCTGTGGAAGCGAGGAACGGACGCTTTTTGCCCGGGCTTTCTTATTTTATGAACACTTTCCCGTATGACTTTTAAAGAATTTTTTCAATTCTTTTTTCCGATTGGCGGGCAGCGAATGCCAGCGAATTCCGCGGATTGCTCCATCCAGTGCGTAGAGTTTGCATAGGCAGGCTGACGGATCAATTTCTTTTATTGCAAGGTAGGCGCGCTCGCTTCCCGCAGCACGCAATTCTTCGGCAGTGCTGATATGGATTCGATACAATTCTTTAATAAGTACCGGACCGAGATTGGGCAGACCGGATAGCTCAGTCATCGGAACCACGCTTCCACGCGGGAAGCTTACTGATCATGAACGCTGCAGATTTTTGAGCGACATGAGCATCGAGCCCCTGAGTTCGTATGATGAACTCGGTCATTGATGCCAGTTTTTCATCATAGCTTTGCATACTTCCATTCGCTCGCGCGCAGTATTTGCAATAATTCTTCGTTGTGTCGCCAAGTGGATAATCGTCAACTTTTCTCATTGGCATGCCGCATGCGATGCATTGTTTCATTTTTCGTCGACCTCCGAATCAAAGGTGTTAAGTGCTGGTTTCAAACAGGTTGCAACGCCTTTGATCCCGGATACGGTCAGCGTCATTAAAATTGCTTCTTTAAGCTCATCACGCGAGGCGCCAAGTTTTCTCAACATATGGGCATGGGCGACCGTGGCGGCCGTATCTCCCTGCGCCGTTCTCATCGAGACATAGATGAGCTGCTTTGTTTTGGGATCAAGTCCTTTAGATTCTGATAGCGATTTGATGAGCCCATTAAATGCTTGTGCGGCTTCAGGCGCTTCCTTCATAAAAAAGTCCATCATATTCATGTACAATCCACCTCCAGCAGTGTTATAAAATTTGCGATTAATTGATCTTTATAAACAGCGAGAACTGATCCATGTGGTGCAAACAGCCTGCGGTTCATCAAGTAGTAATGGATGAGTCCGATCCATGTATTGAACAAGAAAGGAAAGCTGAGATCCTTTATTTTTTTCTCTTTCTTCAATTGACTCATGACCTGATCCAAATGATGGGCGATTACCGATTGGATACCAATTACTGTTTGTTGTGCCTCTTTCGGCAATTGCGGCAATTCCATAATCAAATGTGTATAAAGTGATTCGTTTGCTTCAATCGCGGTTAGATATGTTTGCAGAACTTCGTTAAGAGAATGCCCCGGTACTGATGATTCATGAATTTGCGAGGTCAGCGACTGTCCCAGATTTTCAATCACTGCCAGGATTAATTTTTCCTGCGATTGAAAATGGAGAAAAACCGTGCCGTGAGCGACTCCTGCTTCTTTGGCAACCATCTGTGTCGATGGACGTATAAAGCCATGGACTGCATAAATGTGTTCGGCGGCAGTAAGAATTTCTATGCGTGTCTGTTCTCTTTGTTGCGTTCGCTTGTTCATTTAATGACTCCTTACTCACTGACTGTATAGTCATTATAAATCTGTTGTTTGAATTCCGCAAGTCACCGGTCAGCTAACGGCGTTGACAGCATTCTTTTGCTATGCTTCAATCATGTTATGAGATGAAAAAACACGATCCGGTCGGTAGTCCGGATGTATCAATGATGATATCAGTATCCTTCCCTCCTCGGGATGTCCGTCATTTCATGAAACAACTGAGGAGGCACTTTCTATGAAATTAACGGTGTATTTCGATGAACAGTATTGGGTCGGTGTTGTTGAAGCAGAAAAAAAGGGACAGATGGTGATCGCGCGGCATGTGTTCGGACCTGAACCGAGCAATCCCGATGTCTTATCTTTTGTTCTTCGTGATTTGGATCAACTGATTGATCAAAGTCTATCTATGCCTTCGGCGAAGAGAACAAGACGCCCGCGCAAACGGATCAATGCGAAACGATTAAGACGGATGGCTGAAAAAGAGTCACGGAGTTCAGGGATCGGGACAAAAGCGCAAAAAGCGTTGAAAGAAGCATTTGAACAAAAAAAGAAAATAAATCACGCGCACAAAAGGGAAGAAAGAGAGATTTTAAAGAAACAGGAATATCAGCTGAGAAAAAAGAAAGCCAGGCTGAGGCATCGCGGGAAAGCCTGATTCCTCCAATAAACAAGAAAAGCGGAGAGAAAAGTTCAACTTTTCTCTCCGCGTATTCTTTTTGAACGTCTGCTTCTTATTCAGATTTTGCGGCACTTGCTTCAGCGACCATTTGTTTTGAGAGATCCGTTGATTCACGTTCTGTTTGATTCCGGCCGACATTAAAGACAAAATTTAAAAGAAGCGCAGTAAGACTGCCGGCAACGATTCCGTTATTGGTAAGAATCTGTACAAGACTCGGCAGCTTGGCAAACAGCGCCGGCTGAACGGTAACACCGAGACCGACACCAATGGAACAAGCAACGATCAAGAGATTGTCCTGTTGTGCGAAATCCACTTTACCAAGCATACGAACGCCGGAAGCGATCACCATGCCGAACATGGCCAGCGTCGCGCCGCCGATAACCGCATTGGGAATGAGAACGGTCAGCGCTCCGATCTTTGGAATCAAACCAAGGACGATTAAAGAGAATCCGCATACGATCGCGACTTTACGCGTTTTGACACCGGTCATCTGAACGAGACCGACGTTCTGCGAAAAGGTCGTGTACGGAAAAGCGTTGAAAAGGCCGCCGACGAGAATCGCCAACCCTTCCGCGCGATAGCCGTGTTCCATCGATTTTTCATCGATCGGCTGTTTGATGATATCACTGAGGGCCATATAGACACCGGTGGTTTCGATTAAGCTGACCATGCCGACGATCGACATCGCAATAATCGCGTCGAAATGAAAAGTCGGTGCTCCGAAGCTGAATGGTTTGATCATACTGAACCAGCCCGCATCCGCGACCGAGGAAAAATGAACCATACCCATCAATGCCGCAGCAATCGTACCGATGACAATGCTGAGCAGGATCGAAATCGTGCGCAAAAATCCTTTGAAAAAGCGATTCATGATGATGATCAGGACGAGTACGCCGAAGCCGAGAATCAAATTCTGCGGACTGCCGAAGTCTTTCGCGCCGACACCACCGCCTAAATTATTGACGGCGACTGGAATCAGCGTCAGCCCGATAATCATAACCACCGTGCCGACAACCACCGGAGGAAAGAATCGGACGATTTTACCGAAGAAAGTCGACAGAACGAGAACGACCAGACCGGAAACGAGAATGGCGCCGCAGATACCGGGCATCCCATACGACTTGCCAATAATAATCATTGGCGAAACTGCTGTGAAGGTACAGCCCATAACGATGGGCAAGCCAATACCGAAAAAACGGTTTTTCCAAGCTTGCAGCAATGTCGCGAGACCGCAGGCGGCTAAATCAATCGAGATGAGCAGCGCCAGTTCCGCACCACTCAGACCGACCGCACCGCCGACAATCAGCGGCACAATCACGGCGCCGCCGTACATCGCCAGCATATGCTGGATGCCTAAGGATAGAATTTTCCCCGGCTTTTGTGTTGCATCCATGAAACACACTCCTGTTCAATTAAATTTGAGAATAAGAAAAATGATAGCTCAGCCTTCTTTTTTATGAGAAGTAATACTTCAAATTTTATAATAAATTGACAAAAACTGCGATACTGTGTTCGATCATCTTTCAAATTTTCTGGCTTAAAGTGCAATTGGTGGAGAAACAAGGAAGGTGGCCGGTATCACTCGTCTTACTGGAGCGGTTCGTTTTTCCGTAAATTAGAAATCCTGAAGAAATCCGGATTTGTAAAACAATCAATACTATTTAAGACGCAATCATTTCCTTTTTAAAATCATGATATAATAAAAACGGATTGAATAGAACGGGGGACGATTTCAATGACGGATAAATTACCGCTTTTTCTAGAACCGGCGCTTCACGATAAAATATGGGGTGGCACGCGGCTGCGCGACTTGTTCGGCTATAAGATCCCGAGTGAGACGACGGGAGAATGCTGGGGCATCTCGGCGCATCCGAATGGCCCGGCTGTCATTAAAAACGGGCCGCTCGCCGGTAAAACGCTGGCCGACGCATGGTCAGAGCATCGAGAATTGTTCGACAGCTATGCCGGAGATGATTTTCCGCTGCTGACTAAAATTCTTGATGCGCGTACGGATCTTTCCGTGCAGGTTCATCCGGACGATGCCTATGCGCAGGCTAAAGAGCATGTGCCGTTCGGCAAGACGGAATGCTGGTACATTATTGACTGTGACGCGGATGCGGAAATTGTGTACGGACATACGGCGCACTCGCGGGAGGAATTTCGTAAGGCTGTTGCCGAGAAAAAATGGGACAGCCTGCTGCGCCGTATAAAGGTAAAACCCGGAGACTTTTTCTATGTGCCAAGTGGGACGATTCACGCAATTTGCGGCGGCTGCCTGATCCTTGAGACACAACAAAGTTCGGATACAACTTATCGCGTCTATGACTATGACCGGCCGGGAGCGGACGGAAAACCGCGCGAACTTCATATTCAACAGTCAATTGATGTCGCGAACTGTCCACATGTCGATCCTGAGCTGACCTATCATGTGCACCAGGAAGCCGAGGCGAAATTCACCGAATTGCTGCGTGAGCACTTGTTTACCGTTTCTCACTGGGAGGTACGCGGCCGCACGAACCCGATTCAGAAAAACTGGCCGTTTCTGCTCATCAGTGTTTTGAATGGTGAGGGCAAACTTCAGATCGAGGATACGGCGTATGAGTTAAAGAAAGGCGATCATCTTGTTGTGCCTTCTTCTGTTGAAACGCTGCAGATCATTGGTCACACAGACTTGATTGTGTCCAATCCGGTATAAATGAGCGGCAGAAGAAAAAATCCGGCGATCATGGTAATCGGAGCGCATCAATCTGTTCGGGGCCTTCACGCAAAACATAAAAAGCAGTTGCTGATCAGTCGCAAAAAGAAAGGAAACACAATCGTTTTTTTCCTTGAAAACAACGGTGTTGAATTTAGAAATAATGAATGGTCAATCGTTAAACGGAGCATCACGCGCTGCAGTTTAATTCTGCTTCTTCAGGATGCGGCTGTTGGTGTCGCTTTACAGGCGGCCGCGATTGCGAAAACACACAATGTGAACGTAATCATTGATCCGGAACCGATGCTTACATTGATGGAAAAGATTAGACGGGCCGCCGAGCAGATCAAATATGTCGATCGGAAAAAGCACACTGCCGCTAAAAAATGGCGCAAACGGCATATATAAAAACGGGAGTGGGGATTGTTCCCCGCTCCCGTTTACCATTATGCAGTTATTTTTTCTTCAGAAAATCATAAATGGTCGCAAAATCGTAGTCGCCCTTGCCTTGTTGCTGGCATAAGCCGTACATTGCTTTTACTGAGTTCGACAGCGGAAGGGCAAAGCCGTGCTTATATGCTTCCTCAGAAGCGAGTTCCATATCTTTGTAGATACTGTTCACTTTAAAATCCGCATTCTCAAAGTCTTCCTTCATGAGTTTGCTCTCTTTGAAATGAAGAATCGGCGCGGCGGTGGGTCCGGCAAACAGCGATTTGATCACATCGGCTTTGTCCAACCCGAGGCTTTCACCGAAAGCAAGCGCCTCTGAAAAAGCGGCGACGGTCTGTCCAAGCATCAGGTTATTGACCAGCTTCATCGCCGTCCCTGCTCCATTTTGCCCTTTATGATGGATTTCTTTTCCCATGATGCTGAGCAGTGGACGCGCATCTTCCAAATCTCGGGATTCGCCGCCGACGAAGAAGATCAATTCGCCCTTTTCAGCGGGTCCCGTTGAACCCGCGACCGGTGCATCCAAAAACCGAAAACCATCATGTTTTGCATCGTTAGCCAATTTTACTGATTGAGTTGGGCTGATCGTGCTGCTGTCAATCCAGAGTGCGCCTTGTTTCATACCGGCAAGCAATCCGTTGTTGCCATAAGCGACCGCGTCTACCGCTTGAGGATCCGCGAGCATTGTAAAGACGATATTGGCGCGTGCTCCGACGTCTTTAGGTGAATCCGCCGACAGCGCGCCTTTTTTAATCAGCGCGGCAGTTTTCGATTGGGTACGATTGTAAACGATCAATTCATGCCCCGCATCAAGCAACCGGCCGGACATGCGGCTGCCCATAATGCCGATTCCAATAAATCCAATCATCGTTCATCTCTCCTTGTTTGCTGCTTATTGAATCAAAAATAATGAAATACAAAGGTTCAAAGAAGGTCTCATGTTGCGTATGTTGTTCAGCCAAATCTTCTTGACAGTTTGTTAGATGGTATTCTCTACAGTCAGAATAGCACAAAAGTCCGTAAATACACATCGACTTGCTTCGAGTGCAAACGATCATGATATAATGTAAAGCATGAATGTTTGGATACGGGGGTTTTCATTTGATTGAACTTATTGCTACGGCCGAATCATTGGAACAAGCTGAAGCGCTTATTAACGCCGGGGCGGACAGGCTCTATGTCGGCGGCCATCCATTTGGTCTGCGCCTTCCAAAACCGCTCAATTTAGAAAGCATCGGTCAGATCGCCGACTTGGCGCATCGTCATGGAAAGAAAATCACGGTCGCTTGCAACGCGCTGATGCATAACGAACAGATTCATAAATTGGCACCGTACTTGTCTCAACTTGGAAAATTCGCCGTGGATACGGTTTCGATTGGAGATCCGGGCGCCATTTTTATTTTGAGGGAATTGGGCCTCCCATTGCCTTTTATTTATGATGCCGGGACCTTGGTGACTTCGGCGGAACAGATCGCTTTCTGGATCAGCCAGGGCGCCTCTGGCGCAATTTCCGCCCGTGAACTGACCTTGAAAGAATTAATCGCGATGCAGAAAAAGTTGGATCGCCCCATCGAGGTTCAGGTATACGGGCCGACGTGCATTCATCAATCCGGACGTCCGCTTCTAAAGAATTATTTTAACTACACCGGCGAAGTGCCGAAGAACGATCAGACACTGTATTTGCGCGATCCGAAAAATTCGGATAGCCACTATCCTATTTTTGAAGATACAGATGGGACGCATATCTTTTCAACGGATGATTTATCACTGATGGGACAGCTGAAATTAATGTATGAGAACGGATTGACTAAATGGAAGCTTGACGGCGTGCTGCTCCATGGCGGCCGCTTTGTTCAAATCACGGCACTTTTTGATGAAGCAAGACGGGCAATTGAATCCGGCGCGTTTGTACCGGAGAGCTTTTGCAATCGTTTAGTTAAGCTGCAGCCTGCGTATCGGCCGCTAAGTACCGGTTTTTACCTGAAAAATCCGGAAGATGTTCATTAATTGAAGGTTTCTTAAGTGATTAAAAGGATAAGAAAAGCTACGGCTCCGCCGATTTCAAGAATTTGGCCTTGCCAAGTTTTTCGAACAAGTTAAAAAAGTATATGAGATTTTACAGTAAAGCAAAAAGTCGTGGAATAAACATGCAGATGTGAGACTGTTGCGGGAATGCAGGCCAGAGGAGCCCTCCCTCGCAGGCATTTGCTTGTTTGAAGAGGCTTCCGGACTGCCCGCGAGCGCACCAGTTGGTTGCGAGCAACCGGAGCGTATTCAAAGCCAGGTGTTTCTTACCCGGTTTTTCTTAAGATTATCGCATGCAAGAAGGAGAACAATGATGAAGAAGATTGAAAGAAAGCCCGAAGTACTTGCACCGGCGGGCAATTTAGAAAAGCTGAAAATAGCGATTCGTTACGGTGCGGATGCGGTCTACATTGGTGGGCAAGCGTTCGGGCTGCGTTCACGTGCCGGTAACTTTTCCTATGAAGAGATGTCCGAAGGCGTTACTTTTGCTCATGAACATGGCTCGAAGGTTTTTGTTGCGGCAAACATGGTAACGCACGAAGGCGACAGTAACGGAGCAGACGTATTTTTTAAAACGCTGCAATCCATTGGCGTGGATGCGGTCATTATTTCCGACCCGGCGCTGATTGTTGTCTGTTTCAACGCCGCACCGGGACTGCCGATCCACTTGTCGACACAAGCCTCGGCAACGAACTACAAGACGCTTGAATTTTGGAAAGGCATCGGACTTGAACGTGTGGTGCTTGCGCGGGAAGTCGGGATTGAAGAAATCCGTGAAATGCGCCGCCATACGGATATCGAAATCGAGGCTTTTGTTCATGGAGCAATGTGTATTGCCTATTCCGGACGCTGCACACTTTCCAATCATATGGTGAATCGCGACGCAAATCGCGGCGGCTGCGCACAGTCGTGCCGCTGGAAATATGACCTGTTCGATATGGACAACGGTGAACCGAACAGCCATTTGTGCGAAGACGAACCCTTTTCGATGAGCGCGGTTGATCTGTCCATGCTTCATCACCTGCCTGAGATGATTGACGCAGGCGTGAACAGTCTGAAAATCGAGGGACGAATGAAATCGATCCACTATGTATCGACGGTAGCCAATGTCTATCGCAATGTGGTTGATGCTTACTGCAGTGATCCGGAGCATTTTGTCTTTAATCCGGCATGGGATGAGGAAATTTGGAAGGTTGCCCAGCGCGACCTGTCGACCGGGTTCTATTATGGCGTACCGACCGAGAAGGAACAGCTCTTCGGTAGGGCGCGTAAAATACCGAAATACACATTTGCGGCCCAGGTTTTGGATTACGATCCGAATACGAAGATCGCGACATTGGAGCAGCGCAACAATTTCGGTGTCGGTGAGGAAGTTGAATTTTACGGACCCGGATTTGTCCATTTCAAACAGACAGTACGTGATCTGCGGAACGAGGACGGCGAACCGATTGATCGTGCGCCTAATCCGATGATGACCGTGACGATGACCATCGATGCGCCGGTTGAACCCTATTTTTTGATGCGAAAAAAAGCAGATGTTTAATCCCCTTCATCCTTTACCTGTTGCCAAATAGGTGAAGGATTTTTGTTGTGAAATAAATGTATGCGCTGACATAGGCTGATTTTAATTTATCTGCTGTGAAGTAAATTTTTGATCATTTCGTACACCGCTCTGCCCTGATCATTCAATGGTCTAACAGCCACCAAGCCAACAGGGACGGGGGGTTTCGGACAGGTACCCCCTTGAATTTTCCGAAAAAAAAGACTACGCTTGAATTAGCAGTCGATCAATTCGAGTGCTAATCTACCTTTCCTGTATCGCTGGTGAAGATCAAATTAAAGGAGTGCGGTTTCGATATGAGTGAACAGGTAGCCTATGTAAGTACGTATCTTCCTCAAAAGTGTGGGATCGCCACATACACGTATCATTTGAGACAGACAGTGCAGAAGGCGAAGCGTAAATCTTTGGCCGATCCGGTTGTCGTCATTAAAGACAAGGATACAAAGTATCCGAATGATCCGTTTTTCAACTGGGCAATTGTGAAGGAGAACAGAGAGGCCTATGCCAAAGTCGCTGAGCGGCTGAATAAGAGTTTGGTATCGGTCGTTTCGCTTCAGCACGAATTCGGTATTTTCGGAGGCGAAGCCGGCAGCTATATTCTTGATTTTGTCCGTGCCCTGAAAAAACCTCTTGTCACAACCTTTCACACTGTCTTCAAGAAGCCTGTGGAACCCTATGCATCAATCCAACGCGAGCTTGCTGAGCGCAGTGACAAAATTGTTGTGATGAACCACAAGGCGATTTCCTATTTAAAAGACAGTTTTCACATCACTGAAGATAAAATTGAATTTATTCCCCACGGTACACCGATTGCGGATATGAAAAAGCGTGCAGATTTTCGACAAAAGATCGGCTGGCAGGATCGCAAGGTGATCATGACGTTCGGATTTCTGAGCAGGAATAAGGGAATTGAGGCCGTGATCCGCGCGCTTCCCGAAGTTGTTAAAAAGGTGCCCAAAGCTCTTTACGTAATTATCGGGCAGACGCATCCAAATGTGAAAAAGCTGGAAGGCGAATCCTACCGTAATGAATTGAAGGCATTAATTTGTCAGCATCATTTGGAACATCATGTGCAGATGATTGATGAATTCATGACGGAGCAGGATCTTGTCCGTTATATCACTTCATGCGACTTATATATTACTCCTTATCCGGGACTTGATCAGATTACGAGCGGCACTTTGGCCTATGCGATTGGCTTAGGCAGGCCGGTTTTGTCGACGCCGTACCGGTACGCACAAGATCTGCTCAAGGGCTGTGAAGAATTATTTGTTGCGTATGACGATCACGCCGGATGGGTTGAAAAGATGAATGCGCTGCTTTCTAATGACACGCTGCTTGCCGCCTATCAAAGAAAAATGGCGCATATTGGAATGCCGATGAGCTGGCCGCAAGTCGGGAAAAAATACAATAAAGTTTTTTCGGAAGCGGCAGTGAATCAGCCGTCAATCGGGGTGGAGTCGATTGCCAAGACTCAAGATTAAACTGACACATCTGGAGCGGATGACCGACGATACCGGAATGGTCGAGCATGCGCTCGGGAATATTCCACGTCGAAGCGAGGGCTATTCAACGGACGATAATGCACGCGCATTGTGGCTCGCCACCGAATGGCAAAAGCTGCTTGCTGCAGATCCGTTGAAAAGAATGGAGAGTAAGCAGCTGCTCCGGCTTTCCACCGTTTACCTGTCCTTTCTCGAATACGCGCAGCAAGCTGATGGACATTTTCATAATAATTACGCCTATGATCGAACTCCGGAAGAAGAACAGCCCTCTGAGGACTGCCTCGGGCGATCTCTTTGGGCCTGCGCGGTCGCCTGTCTTGATCTTCCGAATCCGGATAGTCGCTGGGCTGCAGCAGCACTGTTTCAAAAAGCATTTCAGTCGATCAAGAAATTGCACTTTCCGCGCGGAATAGCCTATGCTCTTTCAGCAGCGAGTTTGCTTAACATTCGCTGCGGCGAACTAAGTTGGGCACCTGAATTTCAAAATTTTATTCGTGAAGAAATGCCGGAATGTATTGAAAAACTGGAGGCTCGGCTGCTTGCTCTGTTTGAGTGTCATTCAGATACGAGCTGGCACTGGTTTGAACCGGTGATGACCTATGGAAACGGAGTGCTGCCCTGGGCGCTTTTCCACTCATTCAGCGTCAGTGGCAACAGTGACACGCTGCTCATTGCGGAGGAATCGCTTGACTTTCTCATGAATAAAATGACGCGTGAGGACGGTTTGATTCATCCGATCGGCAATCATGGATGGTGCACAAGGGAATGCAGCGCTCAGTGGGATCAGCAGCCGCTTGAAGTGATGAAATTGGCACTTGCCGCAGAACAAGCCGTCTCCGCCCTCAGTACTCCGGAAAAATATCTCGGAGTCATTGAAAATTGCCGCAACTGGTTCCATGGCGCAAACGATCTGCATCTTCCGGTTGCAGACACTGAAGAATGCGGCGGCCGCGACGGTTTAGAGGCGGGCGGCATCAATCAAAATCAAGGTGCTGAGTCAACGATCGCTTATCTGATGACTGAGCTGATTTATTGGCGAACCGCAAAGGAAAGCAAGGGCTCTGAGCAGCAGCGCGGCTATTCTTTGTAAAAAAACGATTGTTTTATTCAAAGTGATGTGCCGGACCAATTGGTCACGGACATTATTTTTTTTTTTTTGTTTTTTAGGTGCAGGGAAAGTTATTTCTGAATTACCCATGAATCCTGCGTTTGTTATAAAGAAAATACAAAATTATTAACAGCTGAATACTGTGAATAATGATTGACTTCTTTATTGATGACTTATACGATGGAATTATCAACAAAGTGACCGTGATTTTTAAGCAGGTCGGAGGAGGAGATAAGGCATGGCTGATTTTAGCAAATCTGATTTTATCACGCGCTGCATTCATGTCGGTAATGATATTGATCGTGAGACGGGGGCGATCCGCAGACCAATTACCATGGCAAACAGTTATCGTCTGCCGGATGATGCGTCGACACTCAATTGGAGTGATCCGAACAATTTGATCTACACACGAACCACATCTGCAAATCAAATTTATTTGCAGGAACGTCTTGCCTCGCTTGAAGGCGGTGAGGATTGTGTGGTTCTTGCAACGGGTGTTGCGGCACTGGCAGGTGTCTTTTTCAGCTTTATCGACAAGGACGCACATGTCATCTGCACCGATGTCTCGTACATAGCGGTTTATCGTTTGCTCCATGAATATTTTCCGAATAAATATGGCGTTGACGTCTCTCTTGTAGATACTTCGGATCCCGAGGCAGTACGGCAAGCGATTCGTTCGAACACGAAGCTGGTTCATTTAGAAACACCGGGAAATCCGACGACTCGTGTCAGTGATATAGCTGCAATCGTAAAAATCGCTCATAAAGTAGGGGCGCTGGTTTCCGTGGACAGCACATTTGCTTCACCATATATTCAGCGACCGCTTGAACTTGGTGCGGATCTTGTCATTCACAGCCTTACCAAATACATTAATGGTCACGGTGATGCAATGGGTGGAGCGGTGATCGGGAGAACAGAGCTGATCGATAGAATTAAACGTGAAGCGATGGTCAATATCGGCGGAGCGATCAGTCCATTCAATGCATGGCTGATTACCCGTGGCGTTGTAACTCTGCCGCTTCGTATGAAGCAGCATAGCGAGACTGCACTTAAGGTCGCCGAATTTTTGGAAAGCTATCCTGGTGTGACGTTCGTTGCGTATCCGGGACTCAAGAGTCATCCGCAGCATGAACTTGCCAAGAAACAGATGCACGGTTTCTATTCCGGTGTCCTCTCTTTCGGGATTGACGGTGACGTTGCGCTGCATAATGATTTTGTGAATTCGCTCAGGCTGATCATTTCCGCTGTTTCGATTGGGCACGATGAAAGTCTGATCGTCTATACCGGTCCTGATGATGAACGCATTCAATTTTATCCTGCTGAGTTCCGAAAACATGGATTTCTGCGGTTCAGTGTCGGACTCGAGAGTGCCAATGATCTTATTGCCGATTTAAAGCAGGCCTTTGAAAAAGTAGGATTGTAATATAATCGAGTCAAATTTTTCGGGAGTCCATTAATGGATTCTCTTTTTTTACAAGATAAGAGAGTTTGGCTTTTTGGCCTGTTGATACGACGATAAGGTTATAAGATTCAGTTGGGTGATCAGGTAAGCGCCCAATCTGCGAAATAACCGGAAAAATTCCGTTTAATAGAAAATGAATGAGAGAAATTGTTTAAATAGACGGAGAAATTCCGTTTATCGAATCGAAAAACATGAAAATGGAGGGCTTTTCTTTGAATAAACGGAAAAATTACTCTTATTTACCCGTGAAACAAGTGCCGTGATGCATATAAGCGGAAAAATTCCGCTTATTTTATTGGAAAAAATCAATCGGCACTTCAGAGAACGCGATCAAATGCTCAAAATAAGGGAGAACAGTCGGATTTGGAGGCGTAATCCCGTTTCCGATTAAGGATTCATCCTGGATATAAGTTTTTAATAATAAATAGAATGTCGAAGAAAATTTCGATAGAATGATAAGAAAATGAAAAAAATTTGAAATTATCGTCTAAAATAGATGAATAATGATGATTTGTATGTTATTGTATTGATAACAAAAAAGAATGATTGCCGAACCGAGAATGTTGTACGGAAACCGACATCGTTTTGGGTGGAGTTTGTGCGTCCAAATCTTTTGAGCGTATTTTTTCCCTTCAACAGGACGAGTCGTGTAAAGTAGTTAATAGAGTTAACTTGTTGACAG
This sequence comes from Sporolactobacillus shoreicorticis, assembly GCF_024125445.1. Taxonomy (GTDB): domain Bacteria; phylum Bacillota; class Bacilli; order Bacillales; family Sporolactobacillaceae; genus Sporolactobacillus; species Sporolactobacillus shoreicorticis. The sequence goes on from NZ_JAMXWM010000018.1 coordinate 56,501, forward strand.
CGAAAATCTATTTCTTCATTGATAAGGATCGGGCGAATTTTCATGTTTAAAGGGGATGTTCATGTGGCTGACGCAAAGCATGTGGAACGCGCAGAATCGCGCCGTATTGCAGGAAATATTTTAAAAGGATCATTAGGTAACATGATTGAATGGTACGATTGGTACGTATACGCTGCCTTTGCAGTGTATTTCTCGACTGATTTTTTCCCTTCAGGAGATACAACATCACAGCTGCTGAACACAGCCGCTATCTTTGCGATCGGCTTTCTAATGCGGCCGATCGGCAGTTTGATCATGGGTCGTTATGCGGATCGCCATGGTCGTCGCGCTGCGCTGACCTTGTCGATTACGATCATGGCCGGTGGATCACTGGTGATCGCCGTCACGCCGAACTTCCAGACAATTGGTGTTTTCGCACCAATCATTCTTGTCTTAGCCCGGCTCTTCCAAGGGCTTTCTCTTGGCGGCGAGTACGGAACCTCAGCGACCTATCTGTCCGAAATGGCGAATAAAGGCCGCCGTGGTTTTTATTCCAGCTTCCAATATGTTACCTTGGTCGGTGGCCAATTAGTCGCACTTGGTGTCCAAATTGTGCTTCAATTGTTATTGAACGAGGCGCAGCTCAAATTATGGGGCTGGCGCATTCCGTTTGTGATCGGAGCACTTGGCGCGCTGGCTGTTCTCTGGCTTCGACTGTCGATGGATGAATCCGATCAATTTAAGAACATGTCCGGCAAGTCGAAAAAGAGCGCCGGAACAATCAAAGCATTGATGAAATATCCACGTGCTGTCTTAACGGTTGTCGGACTAACACTTGGAGGCACGGTCGCTTTTTACACATACACAACGTATTTGCAGAAATTCATGATCAACTCAGTCGGACTTGATAAGGAAGTTGTCAGCATTATCAATTTTGTCGCACTGCTTATCTTCTTAATCCTACAGCCGCTTGCCGGCCTGCTATCTGATCACATCGGCCGCAAACCGCTGCTGTTCTTTTTCGGTATTTCCGGGACGGTGCTGACCGTACCGCTGTTCATGCTGATGCACTCATCGCACAGCGTTATTGCCGCATTTCTGTTGATGATGGTTGGTCTGATCATCGTTACCGGTTATACCTCAATCAATGCGATTGTTAAAGCCGAACTGTTCCCAACCGAAATCCGTGCACTCGGTGTCGGATTGCCTTATGGCCTGACTGTTGCCATCTTCGGCGGCACTGCCGAATTCGTCGCTCTGTGGTTCAAGAGCATCGGCATCGAAGCCCTGTTCTTCTTCTATGTTGCCGCCTGCGTTTTTGTCAGCCTGATCGTTTACTGGCGCATGCAGGAATCATCGAAAACGTCATATATTGAGGCGGAGTTGGAGGAGTAAACTCTTGATAAACAAATGAGCAAATAAATTTAACACTTGGAATCTCAATATACAATATTTTAAATTCTCTTATGGTCGACAGATGAAGTAATAAAGAGCTGTTGGACTTATAGGGGATTTTTTTATGGACTCAAACCGCATTTATATTACATCCTAAAACTTGGAACTCAAAGTTTGTATTTTTTAATTAAGTACTTTAAGAAGTTTATCTAAAGCAAAACCTTTTTACCGAGAATAACAAATAAAGAAAACTGATCTAAAATGAATGAATAAAAAGTACTATTTTAGCAGGATTTATATTTTATTTCTTGAATTATATATGATATTCGAGTTTTACAAACATTAATTGACATTTAACGACCTAATTCATGGAAGGTGAGACCAATGAGTTCATACATAGCTCATTATCGTGAAAATGATCATAAACCTCAGACGGTAAGGGAACATTTATTAGCGGTGAAAAACTTGGCTGAAGACTACGGAAAAGAAGTTGGCGTACGTCATATTTCCGGCTTAGCTGGCCTTCTCCATGATCTTGGGAAATACTCAAATGAATTTCAGGACTATCTGTATCGGGTTGTATTCACACCCGAAAATGCTCCTAAACGTGGATCGGTTGACCATGCAACAGCTGGTGGAAAACACCTTTTTGAACTGTTGCATTCCGATCAGCATCGCGAGCCGTTTGAATATATACTTTCTGAAATTGTAAGTAATGCAATTGTTTCACACCACTCATACCTCCATGATTACTTTAGTCCCGATGCAGAGACTCCCTTTTATAAGCGTATTACAAAAGGTGAAAATGAACTTCCCGAATATGAAAGTGCAGTTTATCGATTTCACTCAGAAGTAATTTCGACGGATAAATTGATGAACTATATTGATGTAGCTGTAAAGGAGTTGAAAACGTTTTTTCAACTCAATTCCGGCAATCCAATTGAAAAAGCCATTTTATTGACTCAATTTGTTTACAGCTGTCTCATTGATGCGGATCGAACGGATACACGATTATTTGAAGAAAATCATCAACTCCCACAGGTGGAAGTAACGACTCTTTTTGAACATTACGATCAGCGGTTAAAAGATAAGCTCCATTCATTTAAATTGAGCGAGGAAGCACGTACGTCGATTAATCAACTAAGAAGCGAAATGTCTGAGCAATGTGAAACATTTGCTCAAAAGCCTTCTGGTATTTACACACTATCTATTCCAACTGGTGGCGGCAAAACCTTAGCCAGTATGCGCTATGCTTTGGCTCATGCCTTGCGTTACAATCGAAAACAAATTATATATATCGTTCCCTACACGACGATTATCGAACAAAATGCAAAGGTCATCCGCTCAATATTAAAAGATGATGCAAATATACTGGAGCATCATTCAAATGTGATGGAATCAACTGAGGAAATTCAGGATGCGGATGAGGGCGAAATGACTGTTCAAGAGAGATTAAGACTAGCCAAGGATAACTGGGATTGCCCAATTATTTTAACAACGATGGTTCAATTTCTTAATACTTTTTATAAATATGGTTCACGCAATATCAGACGCCTTCATCATTTAACCAACAGTGTTATCATTTTCGATGAAATTCAAAAAGTCCCCATTCACTGTATTTCGCTTTTTAACCAAGCAGTTAATTTTTTGAAAACATTCGGTCAATCCAGTATTTTACTCTGTACAGCCACGCAACCGGCACTTAATTATGTCCGACATGCTTTAGATATAAATCCACATCCAGAGCTTATTCAGAACTTGGATCATGTGTTTGATGCTTTTATACGTGTGAAAATCATTGATCGTTCTTATCAAGAATCTTTTAATACAGAAAAACTTGCTGATTTTATTGATGAACAGCTAGATAGAGTAAACAACATTCTTGTAATACTTAATACCAAATCAGTGGTGCGAAAGCTCTATCAATGTATGAAACAGCCGGATCGTCCAGTAACTATTTTTCATCTTAGTACAGCAATGTGTGCGAAACATCGTGAAGTCATGCTTGAACAGGTGAAAGACTGCCTAAAACGCAAGGTGAAAATGGTGTGTATCAGCACGCAATTAATTGAAGCGGGGGTTGATGTGAGTTTTGAGTGCGTCATCAGATCATTAGCCGGCCTTGATTCAATTGCTCAAGCTGCCGGACGTTGCAATCGGAACGGGGAATATCCAGGTCACCGCAAGGTCTTTATCATTGATCATGAGGAAGAAAAACTGGCTAATTTATTTGAAATCAGTAGAGGGAAATCAATATCTAAAATGATTCTTAAAGAATTCCATGAAAATTCAAATCGATTTCAAAATGATATTCTTTCACATGCGGCAATGGATTGGTATTTTAAAAATTATTTTAATGAACTTGAAGGAAAATTAGATTTTAACATGCGTCATTATAAAGGGACACTCGTTTCTCTTTTAAATTCAGACCGTAGGCACAGTGAATATGTAAAAAGTTACAAAGAAAAAAACGGTTTTGTTCCACCACTTTTCCTGCCAAGTAGTTTGAAAACAGCCGCTAAAGAATTTTATGTTATCAATGAAACAACCAGTGTTATTGTTCCTTATGGCGATGGAAAAGAAATTATTGCTGATTTAAACAGTGCGAGTACAATTGAAGACTTCAGTCAATTATTTAAAAATGCGCAGCATTTCTCAATTAATATATATGATCAGGACAAAAGAAAGCTGGAAAAAGAAAATTTGCTCATTCCATTTTTAGAAAAACAAGTATTAGTTTTAAGAGAAGCGGCGTATAGTGATGAATTTGGGCTGGATTTAGGAGGAGATGGTGATGTTGGTGCGTATGTATTTTAAAAAAAGCCCATTTAAGGGCTCTGCTACAATTATAACTTAATTCATTTCAATCCACGCATCATGTGCGACATTAATATTTTATCCACAAAATAACTTAATTAAACTTGATGATAATTAAAAATATTAATTTTAACTTAATTCGAATGAATAAAAATAATATAAGTGTCCAAAATATGAATAACTGATATGAGGAGGATTAGCATGGAAAATAAAAAATCTGTGTCAAACAGTTTTTTCAATTGGAAATGAAACAACTTCGTTTAGACAATAATGTGATTTGTGTTAATGAAATTGACTTAAGAGAGATTTCTGAAAAAACATTATGTTTTCAGGCTGTAAAACAAATTTCTAAAAAAGTTAGATTCACTATATTGTTAAAGTAATTTAATTTGATAAAAAGAGGGTGGCTAAATGGATGGTAAAAAATATCCATAAAATTCATTATGAATAACTAATCTTTATTTATGGAGGTGAAAATGTGAAAAATAGTTATTGTTTTGTGGTCTACGCACCCTATGCCCTGTTTACGGATCCACTGACCAGAATTGGTGGAGAAAAATCTACTTATCAAGTTCCGACCTATGAAGCTTTAAAAGGAATAGTTGAAAGCGTTTACTGGAAGCCTACTCTCATTCACTACATTGATTCAATACGTGTTTTGCACACAATTCGAATGGAGACTAAGGGTGTACGACCAATTGAATACGGTGGAGGCAACACGCTAGCTAATTATACTTATCTCAAGAATCCGAGGTATGTAGTTCAGGGACATTTTGAGTTTAATCTGAACCGTCCGGATCTTGAAGGTGACCGCAACGAGGGCAAACACTTCAGCATATTTCAGCGCTCATTAAAGGCAGGCGGGCGTCGTGATATTTTCTTAGGAACACGTGAATGTCAGGGGTATGTTGAGCCATGTACATTTGATGAGGAAAAAGGAGATTACGATTTAATAGATGAGGTTCACTTTGGTACCATGGTGCATGGTATTTCTTATCCGGATGAGACGGGCAAGGATGAATTGGCGATCCGATTATGGCAACCGGTCATGAAAAACGGCGTCATTCATTTCCCGCGCCCTGAAACATGTAATTTGGTAAGAAAAATAGGAGAGATGCAGACAAAACAATTTGATCTGTCATCAATTCAAACAGTAGATGCACTCTTTGATGAATTTGAAAAGGGGGCAACAAGATGAGCTGCTTTTTAAATCTATATAAAATCTATGAGGCAAATCAATCATTTGTAGGCGTAGAAGAAGAGAGAAATGGGAGAAACTACTCGCTTTTACCGATTTCCCATACAACACAGACGGCTCATATTGAAGTTACAGTTACTGAAGATGGAAATTTTCATACCGCGGAAATCATTTCAAATAAAAATGAACGTGAAACAGTGATTCCGTGTACAGAGGCTTCGGCAAGTAGAGCGGGGGCAGCCGTTGCGCCCTATCCACTACACGATAAAATCAGCTATGTTGCGGGTGATTTTGTTGCCTTTGGTGGGAAAATAAAAGACAGTAATGATCAACCTTTCTCCCATTACATTGCAAACTTAAAATTATGGGCTGAGTCTCAATATACGCAACCGCAAATAAGAAGTATCTATACTTATCTGAAAAAGAGCTGCTTGATTAAGGATTTGATTGATGAGCATATTCTGTGGCTGGATGAGAACGGGAAATTAATTGATAAATGGAAAGATCAATATAAATCCATTTGTGGAGGAGAAAAACCAGAAATATTTTCCATTGTTGCTGGGGGACAATATAGTACGTTTATTCGATTTGGGGTTTACACAAATCATGAGAATAAACTTGCTCCTAAGGTATGGAAAAACAAAGATATCTATAATTCTTTCATTAAATTTTATAGTCATCAGTTAAGTGATCGTGATCTGTGTTATGTTACGGGACAATTTGTCCCATTTACGGAGAGGCATGCAAATAAAATTAGAAATTCTGGTGATAAAGCAAAATTAATATCCGCAAATGATACGAGTGGTTTTACTTTTCGGGGACTTTTTCAGACAAGCCACGAAGCAGCGAATATCAGTTATGAAGTATCACAAAAAGCACATAATGCCTTGAAATGGTTGATAAGGCGACAAGGAAAAATTATTGATAATCGTGTGTTTTTGGTTTGGACAGTATCTGGTGAAGAATTGCCGGATCCAGACGAAGATTTTTTTGATCTTGCAAATTTGACAGATAATAAAGAGGAAATAGTCGAACAAACCGCGTTTACTGATCAAGCTTTCGCCGAACAATTTAGAAGGGCGATTGATGGACTTCGAAATGACTTGAGTCATGTAAGTGAAGTGAATATTCTTATTCTTGATTCTGCAACAACAGGTAGAATGGCTATTTTGTATGATCGGAACATACAAAAAGAAATTTATTTAAAAGGTTTACAAGAATGGCATGCCCAATGTATTTGGAAACATCGCTATGTCAGAAAAAAAGACAAGAAATTAATAGAATTTATTGGTGCACCATCAACCATAGATATTGCCTATGCTGCTTATGGTCCCAACGCAAATGAAAAGGTTATTAAAGAAACTATAGAACGATTACTGCCATGCATTGTTGATTGTCGCCATGTTCCAAAAGATATTGTTACGGCAACGTTTAATCGTGCAGTTAACCCGCTCGTCAAGGATCAATACGAATGGGAAAAAACGTTAAGCATTGCCTGTGCTTTAATTAATCGACAAGAACAAGAATATGAACGAAAGAGGGTATTTAAATTGGCTCTTGATGAACAATTAAATGATCGAAGTTACTTGTTTGGCCGTCTGCTTGCAATTGCAGACGTACTGGAACATCGAGCGCTTAGGTCCGAGGATTGGAGAATGAGTAATGCGATGCGTTATATGAATGATTTTGCTAAGCATCCGGAACGAACATGGGCAATTATTCAAGCCAATCTTATTCCCTATCAGGCGAAACTTAGCCGAGGCGGATGGTACTTAACTCAACTTATTGATCAAGTAGGTGCTATGTTTCAAACAGATGAATTTAATGATCGGCCGCTATCCGGTAAATTTCTTTTAGGATTTTACAGTCAACGACATCAACTGTATCAAAAGAAATCTGAAGAACCACTGGCTGCTCAATTAGAAAAATAAAGAACAAAAATAAAAGGAGCGATTTTAAAAATGACTGTTCTTGATCATAAAATTGATTTTGCCGTTCTGATAACGGTTACGAAAGCTAATCCAAATGGTGATCCACTAAACGGAAATCGTCCAAGACAGAATTATGATGGTTATGGAGAAATTTCTGATGTTGCCATTAAACGCAAAATTAGAAACCGTCTACAAGATATGGGGGAGTCTATTTTTGTTCAATCTAATGATCGACAGGCTGATCAATTTGGTAGTCTGCGAGAACGCGCGGATGGCAATGAAGAATTAAAAGCAATCACTAAAGATAAGAAGAAAACAAATGATGATTTTGCTGAAACTGCATGTAGAACATGGTTTGATGTTCGTAGCTTTGGGCAAGTTTTTGCTTTTAAAGGGGGATCCAGCAAGGGCGTTTCTGTTGGAGTACGCGGACCCGTAAGCATACAAACAGCGGTAAGTGTGACACCAATTGATATATCAAGCATGCAAATTACAAAAAGCGTCAACTCGGAACCGGGTGAGGGCAAGGGGTCGGATACGATGGGGATGAAGCATCGAGTCGATTTTGGTCTTTATCGTTTTAATGGAAGCATCAATACACAGTTAGCGGAAAAGACGGGTTTTACTAATGAAGATGCCATTAAAATAAAAGAGGCTCTACTTTCTTTATTTGAAAATGACGCCTCGTCTGCACGCCCTGAAGGAAGTATGTCAGTTTATGAACTCTATTGGTGGGAACATAGAAGTAAATTGGGACAATATTCTTCGGCTAAAGTTCATCATTCACTTGAAGTCAAACCAGCTAATGACATGCCAAAACAATTGGAAGACTACGAAATTACCCTTGATAAACTTGATGATTTGGATGTGGAAGTTATTGAAGGCAGATAATGAAGATGATTATTTGATGCTTTCAGGAATCCAACATTTTCAATTTTGCAGACGACAATGGGCATTAATTCATATCGAGCAGCAATGGGAGGAAAACGTCCGAACTGTTGAAGGGCAATTTTTACATCGTAAAGCTGATCAACCATTTATCCGAGAAAAACGTGGAGATAAGTTGGTTGTCAGGGCAATGCCAGTGAAGTCAAATAAGTTGAGGATTACAGGTATTTGTGATGTCGTTGAATTTGTGAGAGATGAGACACATGGCGTCACAATTAATGGGATGGATGGAAGATTTGTTCCATTTCCAATTGAATATAAACATGGCAAACCCAAAGTAGATGATTCAGATCGATTACAATTAACGGCACAGGCAATATGTCTTGAAGAAATGCTTCTTTGCGATGTGAAACAGGGCTTTATATTTTACAATGAATTAAAGCACCGAGTGTCCGTTGAATTTACTGAGGAACTAAGAAAGAAAGTTCATTCAATGATTTCGGAGATGCAGGACTATTATCGACGTCAATACACACCAAAAGTAAGGACGGGTAAATTTTGTTTGAGTTGTTCGCTGCAAAATATATGCTTACCAAAATTAATGCAGAAACAGACAGTAAAGCGTTATATTGAAGGGAAAATATATGAATGAAACGACTGCTTAACACTTTATATATCACTCAACCCGATGTGTATCTTTCCCTTGATGGCGGTAATATCGTACTGCAAAAAGAGCGAGAGAAACTGGGACGAGTCCCGCTTCATAATCTGGAAGCGGTGATCGCATTTGGTTATATAGGGGCTAGTCCTGCATTGATGGGGTATTGCGCAAAAAACAATATTGCTCTTACTTTCTTTACTATGAATGGACATTTTTTAGCAAGGGTAATAGGTGAGAGTCGGGGAAATGTTGTTCTTCGAAAGAAGCAGTACCGGGTTTCTGATAACCTCACTGAATCGAGTTTGATTGCAAGAAACTTCATTTTGGGAAAGGTATATAACCACAAGTGGGTACTTGAACGAATAACAAGAGATTACCCTCTACGAATTAATGTCAATGCATTTAAAAATGCTTCACAAGAGTTAACCGCTGTTTTGGGACAAATTCGTAAATGTAATGATTTAGAGCGATTAAGGGGTTTGGAAGGACAAGCAGCGACAACTTATTTTGCTATGTTTGATCAGATGATTTTGCAGCAAAAAGATCATTTTATTTTTAAGGGCAGATCAAGACGGCCTCCTTTAGATAATGTTAATGCAATGCTTTCATTTGCATATACGCTACTAGCAAACGATGTAACGGCAGCTCTTGAGGGCATTGGGCTGGACGCTTACGTTGGCTTTATGCATCGTGATCGGCCCGGACGTGCATCCTTGGCGTTAGATGTTATGGAAGAATTGCGAGGTGTCTATGCTGACAGGTTTGTTATTTCATTAATTAATAAGAGAGTTTTGCATAATGAAGACTTCATGAAAAAGGAAAATGGAGCTGTAATCATGAACGAGGATGCAAGAAAACTTTTCTTAAAAACGTGGCAAACAAAAAAACAAGAAAAATTGACTCATCCCTTTTTGGACGAGAAGATTTCATGGGGACTTGTTCCGCATGTTCAAGCCCTGTTATTAGCTCGACATTTACGAAATGATTTAGATGAATATCCACCATTTTTATGGAAATGAGGTGTTCAATATACTTGTTCTCATTACTTATGATGTCAGTACTGTAACAAGTGCCGGACAAAAACGACTGAGAAAAGTGGCAAAAATCTGCCAAAGATATGGACAACGTGTTCAAAACTCAGTGTTTGAATGTATTATTGATTCAACACAATTTGTTAGTCTGAAAGGTAAATTAACAGAAATAATTAATGAATCTACAGATAGCTTGCGGTTTTATCAGCTTGGTAAAAATTATAAAAACAAGATTGAGCATATTGGATCTAAAGAAACTGTGGATTTAGAAGGTCCTCTATTATTTTAGAATTCAAGAGAGGTACCTAATTACATCTTTGGTGCGGATATGGTGTGCACATAATTTTTCGTGAGCTTTCGCACCATTAATATGTGAATATATTCCAAAATTATAGTTTGAAGTTAACTATTTGCCAATTATTTTCCATAAAATATGATTTTTCTTGGTGGAATCAATAATAATTATGAAAGAATTGACGTATTATTGTCAGATTTCGCTATCGCACTCTTTATGAGTGCGTGGATTTAAATCTGTAACTGTGGTAGCAATATCGTGCGATCCGCATCGCACTCTTTATGAGTGCGTGGATTTAAATTATTGATCGATGCTCCGACGAGACAAAGAGAATTATCGCACTCTTTATGAGTGCGTGGATTTAAATATTGCTCCGAGTATAAAATTTCCGAGCGCCTTGCCCATCGCACTCTTTATGAGTGCGTGGATTTAAATGGGAGGTGGAAATGTGGAAGTCACAGCAGATCAGATCGCACTCTTTATGAGTGCGTGGATTTAAATAAATCGGTAGTCGTCGCCATTTTATCTTGCAATATCGCACTCTTTATGAGTGCGTGGATTTAAATCTCAAAATGGGTTTTGGTCCCATATTGAATGGAATCGCACTCTTTATGAGTGCGTGGATTTAAATCGTGTACCGAAAATGAGATGATACACGCTCGATATCGCACTCTTTATGAGTGCGTGGATTTAAATCTTGTCGACATCCGGCACAAATGATAGCTGAGACAATCGCACTCTTTATGAGTGCGTGGATTTAAATAGCTTTTCGAGTTCCATCGTGTCGGATTCCACGAATCGCACTCTTTATGAGTGCGTGGATTTAAATTGGACTTGGGAACAGTGGCAACTGGAACAGTGGATCGCACTCTTTATGAGTGCGTGGATTTAAATTTAATCGCGTCGGTCAATTCTAACTCCGTCAAATATCGCACTCTTTATGAGTGCGTGGATTTAAATTTTTAGGTAATCGTTTTCAGACGCCAAATGCACCATCGCACTCTTTATGAGTGCGTGGATTTAAATCCTGCAACGTCTCCGTATCTTGTTGTGAGGGTAATCGCACTCTTTATGAGTGCGTGGATTTAAATGATGATTATGCTGCACTCGTCGCCGGTGCTGACAATCGCACTCTTTATGAGTGCGTGGATTTAAATCGCGGATTGTTGTCCGACGCAATGATTACGACACATCGCACTCTTTATGAGTGCGTGGATTTAAATTGGTAGCCGCTGTTCCGGTTGCCGCTGTTCCAGTATCGCACTCTTTATGAGTGCGTGGATTTAAATTTATAATCACTTGGATTATCCAATTTAGGAGATGATCGCACTCTTTATGAGTGCGTGGATTTAAATGCTCAGGGAAAACTGTCGCGATGATTGATTCGTATCGCACTCTTTATGAGTGCGTGGATTTAAATAACCCGACCTGAACCGTTAATTCGTTTGGATCTGATCGCACTCTTTATGAGTGCGTGGATTTAAATTTCGCTAGATAGCTGTTTGTGTAACTCTTAAATCATCGCACTCTTTATGAGTGCGTGGATTTAAATTAATTATGACGATGTTGATTAAGCCGAAACACCATCGCACTCTTTATGAGTGCGTGGATTTAAATATCATAGAACTCGGCATATAAATGTGACCCCTTGATCGCACTCTTTATGAGTGCGTGGATTTAAATCTGCTTCAATCGAATGGTAATTCTCCCTGTTCAGTTCCATCGCACTCTTTATGAGTGCGTGGATTTAAATCTAAATAAACGCATATAGTTTGTGCGTTGGGCTTATCGCACTCTTTATGAGTGCGTGGATTTAAATAAAACGTATCTTTCGGATGTGCCGGTTTATGGAAATCGCACTCTTTATGAGTGCGTGGATTTAAATACACCTTATGAATGAATTAAAGGCATATACCGAAGATCGCACTCTTTATGAGTGCGTGGATTTAAATACTGATTTTGAAGCAACTAAATTATTACGGAGCTATCGCACTCTTTATGAGTGCGTGGATTTAAATAAGAGCTGCTACGGGTAATGCGCATTTTGTTTATTATCGCACTCTTTATGAGTGCGTGGATTTAAATATTTCTGCCGCTGCCCTTAACGTAGAGGCACTTCCGATCGCACTCTTTATGAGTGCGTGGATTTAAATTACATAGCTAATCCGTTTGTTATCTTCTTTCAGATCGCACTCTTTATGAGTGCGTGGATTTAAATGATTGTGTCACTTCCGGTTTATATTCTTGCGGAATCGCACTCTTTATGAGTGCGTGGATTTAAATTTGATAGTCGAGTGACGAAGGGTCGATATAGTCTAGATCGCACTCTTTATGAGTGCGTGGATTTAAATTATTTTGCATTTCGGGGGGCTTAATGGTGAACAGGATCGCACTCTTTATGAGTGCGTGGATTTAAATGCGATGAAAATGGCATAATCGTAGAACCTTATCGATCGCACTCTTTATGAGTGCGTGGATTTAAATGTTTTTGAAAAGGGAATCAGTGAGGAAACGACACGATCGCACTCTTTATGAGTGCGTGGATTTAAATAGAGACCCGCATCCAATTGCAAAAATTGTAAACGATCGCACTCTTTATGAGTGCGTGGATTTAAATTTGATAAGGTCAACTCAATCACCTATCAGAAATTATCGCACTCTTTATGAGTGCGTGGATTTAAATCTTTGGCTTGTGCATCTGGTTAATGGCCTGCGTCATCGCACTCTTTATGAGTGCGTGGATTTAAATTTCCTCATCGATGTCGCCTAGGGCGATTACTTCGGATCGCACTCTTTATGAGTGCGTGGATTTAAATTGCAAAGAGGCCACTACATCATCATCGCGGCCGCCATCGCACTCTTTATGAGTGCGTGGATTTAAATTTTCGTGTCGATCACGTCAACCCAGCAGCCGAAATCATCGCACTCTTTATGAGTGCGTGGATTTAAATTACTGCGGTTGGTGCCGTCGGCAGTTTGGTGGTATATCGCACTCTTTATGAGTGCGTGGATTTAAATCAGTCGCCGCTACCCATTGCCCAAGAATAAAACATCGCACTCTTTATGAGTGCGTGGATTTAAATTTCATTTCGTGGTGCCCACGGCAGCGGTGCATAATCGCACTCTTTATGAGTGCGTGGATTTAAATTCACGGATGGCGTCGGGGATGATTTGCTTCGTAATCGCACTCTTTATGAGTGCGTGGATTTAAATGGATCGACGCCACTCTCCGAAGCTGACTTGTGCCGATCGCACTCTTTATGAGTGCGTGGATTTAAATAACAAAGAAGGGGAAATAATTGAAAGTTCCAGAAATCGCACTCTTTATGAGTGCGTGGATTTAAATCATTTCTCCGTGCCCCTCATGTGGGCAATCCGGTAATCGCACTCTTTATGAGTGCGTGGATTTAAATTTTTAACGTGCTAAGCGAAATATCTAGCTGCTCAGCATCGCACTCTTTATGAGTGCGTGGATTTAAATTTGCAAGAGACCGCCGAGGGTAGAGCAGTACGGACATCGCACTCTTTATGAGTGCGTGGATTTAAATAGATTTTTGATCGCGCTTGGATTGAAGAACACCAATCGCACTCTTTATGAGTGCGTGGATTTAAATCTTTTCGATAAGTAAAGTTTACATTAAGCAAAGATCGCACTCTTTATGAGTGCGTGGATTTAAATTAACTTGATTATACAAAGATGAAATGAAAAAGAGAAATCGCACTCTTTATGAGTGCGTGGATTTAAATCTAGATATTAATACCGGTCTGCGATGTGGCGAGTTAATCGCACTCTTTATGAGTGCGTGGATTTAAATATCTTCCCTTTCCTAATTATTTATTGTTTAAAAATCGCACTCTTTATGAGTGCGTGGATTTAAATCTTTACTCCCCTGCTCAATCAGATGACCAGGATAATCGCACTCTTTATGAGTGCGTGGATTTAAATAATGATATGAAGAAATGTGCGAATCTTTATCACGTATCGCACTCTTTATGAGTGCGTGGATTTAAATTTTTTCATGATGTATGGCGAAATAATCCACCATATCGCACTCTTTATGAGTGCGTGGATTTAAATAAGAGACTGGCGCATGGCGACCCGGAGCAGATAAATCGCACTCTTTATGAGTGCGTGGATTTAAATTCCACGCCATTAACGACTGCGTAGGCAAGGCCCTATCGCACTCTTTATGAGTGCGTGGATTTAAATCGTCCAAGCAGGCGTACTGACATTATCGATTGGATCGCACTCTTTATGAGTGCGTGGATTTAAATCAAATATGTGCTATGCTCCGGCATGTGCGAAATGATCGCACTCTTTATGAGTGCGTGGATTTAAATGTGACTATTATAAAAACGACAACATAACAGTCTAATCGCACTCTTTATGAGTGCGTGGATTTAAATAATTTTGGAACAAAGCAAACGGTAATTGGAAGCAATCGCACTCTTTATGAGTGCGTGGATTTAAATAGCTTGGCTTACCCTCAAGCCCAAGTTGAAGCAAATCGCACTCTTTATGAGTGCGTGGATTTAAATAATTTTGGAACAAAGCAAACGGTAATTGGAAGCATCGCACTCTTTATGAGTGCGTGGATTTAAATTATACAGATAATTAAAAAGGAACCCACACTGAGCATCGCACTCTTTATGAGTGCGTGGATTTAAATTCCGTTTACGCTTTGTACGGGTACATCCGGTATGTCATCGCACTCTTTATGAGTGCGTGGATTTAAATATTCATGAGCAGGGCGAATCCGTATTGACTTTTCATCGCACTCTTTATGAGTGCGTGGATTTAAATACTTTGCCCATCCTTTAACTACACGATGGCAGTAATCGCACTCTTTATGAGTGCGTGGATTTAAATTGCGCGGCCGTGCCAATCCCGCGCAAGGAATCGAATCGCACTCTTTATGAGTGCGTGGATTTAAATTCTTCGACCGGCTTAATGTGGACATGCGGACTCGTATAGCATCGCACTCTTTATGAGTGCGTGGATTTAAATAAGTTATTAGCTAACTTTGCTCTTGCAGAGTTAGCATCGCACTCTTTATGAGTGCGTGGATTTAAATAATCAACTCTTCTTCCTCTTTTGGTTTTTCTTATCGCACTCTTTATGAGTGCGTGGATTTAAATATAAATACCAACGCGCACACCGTTATCTGTGCAAGGATCGCACTCTTTATGAGTGCGTGGATTTAAATGTTTTAAATATCTCAACCGATCACTCATGTTTATCACATCGCGCTCTTTATGAGTGCGTGAACTTAAATGTTCCGCTCCTTTTTCTTTTGAGCAGGGGCTTTCCGATCGTACTCTTTATGATTACATGATTTTAAATATGATTTAAGCGGCAAATTTGAATTACTACTAAATAATTTAATATCTCGGAATTCAAAAAAATTTCGATGAAAATGGATTAAGATAAAACTGATCGTAGTGATCAAGTGTTGATAAAATTTGATTCATGTGTATAGAACTCCCTCTTTTCCAAAATACTGAATGTGCAGGGGCCTTTTTGTAACGGCCTGAATTGAAGCTATTTAAGGAGCACTATTTTATGAATATCAAGGTACGCGTTTCAAGTGTCGAAATACATGATTGCAAAAATGTCGTTCGCGGCAAGTTGTATTTTCCATGTTCGAGAAACCGTTCAATGAAGCGGGCGGATGTGCTTGGTTTGTATGGGCAAAATGGTTCGGGGAAAACGGCGGTTGTCTCGGCGTTTGAGGTGCTCCGCGCGTTGCTCGGCGGAAATCCGCTCGATCCGGGAATTGATCGGCTGATCTATCAGCGGAGCGACACGGCAACCTTCATTTTCACTTTTTTGATTTGTGTGGGGCGTCAATGCTATGAGGCTGTTTATGATGTGGCAATGACGAAGCGAGATTTGGATGCGGACGACGCGGTAAACCTGGCGAATGACCGCGTCCCGGATCCGGTGTTTTTGTCACATGAAGAGATTCGCTACAAGGAATTGACCAAGGGTGCGCGTTATAAAACGATGGTTGCGTTTTTGCGTGAAGATGGGGATGAGAAGCTTGCTCCCAAAACGGTTGCGGCAAAATTGAGGTCGAGAAAAGAAAATTTAGTGGTTGCATTTAAAGTCAACGCTCAGTTGGCTTATCAGCAGTGCGCGTCCGTTTTCTTTCGAAAGGAAGGGTTTGATCTGCTTGAACGAATTCTCGATCAAAAATCTTTTGATCTGCTTCAGGTACTCAAAAATGTCTTTGCCAGACGATTGTTTGTATTGAATAACCATGAATCGGGTATGTCGCTCGCCAACCTGTCGATACCGATTCACTGCGAAAATACCGCATTAAATCCTAGTAAGCGGGGCTATGGGGTCATTGACCTCCCGATTGACGCCCCTAAAAAAGTGGATATGGAAACTTTTGCAATGCTGCGTACGATGTTCACGGCAATCAGCAAGGTCTTAAAAAAGATTGTTCCCGGTCTGTCTGTGGATGCAAAGAATCTGGGAAATGAGCTGCTGCATGACGGCAGAAGTGGAGCACGTGTTGAATTGGTAGCAACGCGCGAGGGGCGTTCACTTCCGATTGCATGTGAAAGCGACGGCATCAAAAAGCTGCTGACGGTGCTGAGCTCACTCATCGTGATGTATAATGATGAAAATGCGTGCATTGTGATCGATGAACTTGATGCCGGTATCTACGAATTTCTACTTGGTGAAATAGTGAAGATTTTGAATGACGGGGGCAAAGGGCAGTTATTGTTTACGTCGCATAATTTACGGCTTCTTGAGGTGCTGGAGAGAGAGAATCTGGTGTTTACATCTGCTAATCCTGAAAATCGCTACATTGTATTGAAGGGGATCCGCGACAGCTCGAATATTCGCGATGTCTATATTCGAGCGATCCAACTTGGTCACGATGGCGAAGACGTTTATCAACCGACGGATCGCTATGACATCATGGAGGCATTCGATGAAGCAGGTGAGTTGAATCATGGCTGAAAAGAAGGTCATTGTGTTTATTGTGGAAGGTGTGTCCGACGAAAGGACGATCGCCGCCATTCGCAATTATGTGCCGAGCAAGTACAGCGTGTATGTTCATATAACCCGTGGAGACATGTTCACGAGACCCGGCATGCGAAAAAATGTGAAGACCCGAGTCATGGATCAGATTCGGAAAATAATGAATGAAACGAAATACCGGAAACAGGAGATTCTTGCAGTCATTCAGCTTACCGATACGGACGGTGCTTTTGTAAACGATAAAGCGATTGAAGTGAATGCTTCGGTTGGACGAGCTCCGATCTACCGCGAATCGAGAATTGTGGTTGCCAATTCAGGGATTCAACAGTATATACAAAAGAGAAATAAAATAAAGGCTTCTGAATTGCGGACAATGTGTTCGGAAGACGTGATTATGAATGGAATCTACTATTTTATCTTCTATTTCTCTTGCAACCTGGACCATGTCATGCATAATAATCGTAATATGGCTATTGAAGAAAAGATTAATCAATCGCGCGCATTTGAACGTGCCTGCCATGATCAACCGGAACATTTTTATCATTTCTTCCATGATCAGTCCTTTGCTGTCAGGGGGTCAATTGATGACACTTGGGATTTTATTGAAAGAGGCACGCATTCTCTGCAGCGGTATTCGAATTTTCATTTGATTTTTGATTTGCTGGATACTTTGGAACAGCAGAAAGCCGCTCAGGAAAACATATGAGGGGGAGACGTATGGATAAACGCATTGGCGATAAAACATTGGTAGAATGGGAACAAGCTGAACCGATCGTAAAAGAGATCAGAGAAAAAAGGGAGCTGCTGTGGCTGAATCCAAGGTATGGCGAACGTGACGCGGGGTTGGTTACGACTCGTGATGTGGCTGATGCCGAAGCGCGTCTGCATCGATTCAAGCCATACTTGGCAACCGTTTTTCCGGAAACTGAGCAAGCGGGAGGCTTGATTGAATCGCCGATTTATACAACAGCTAAGTTACAGACATTTTTGGGAGAAGAAGCCGGCACACGAATTTCTGGCCGGTTAATGATGAAAGCAGACAGTGAGCTGCCGGTTTCCGGATCAATTAAGGCGCGCGGAGGAATCTATGAGGTGCTCAAAACGGCGGAAAAATTAGCAATTGACGCCGATCTGCTCAGGGAATCTGATGATTACGCGATGCTGGCGGCCGATTCATTCAAGCAATTTTTCTCACGCTATTCGATTGCTGTTGGCTCAACGGGTAACTTGGGCCTCAGCATCGGAATTGTTGGTGCGACGCTCGGATTTCAGACAACCGTGCACATGTCGGCGGACGCAAGCGCATGGAAGAAAGCACTGCTCCGCAAAAAAGGAGCTTTTGTTAAAGAATATGCGGCGGATTACAGTGTGGCGATTTTGGAAGGGCGTGAGCAGGCGGCTCTGGATCCGCGCTGCCATTTCATTGACGATGAAAATTCAAAGGATCTGTTTGTCGGCTATGCAACCGCGGGTAACCGCCTGAAAAAACAATTTTATGAGCAAGGCATTCCCGTAGATGCCGATCATCCGCTGTTTGTTTATTTACCGTGCGGTGTCGGCGGAGGTCCGGCCGGTGTGACCTTTGGATTAAAGCAGGCGTTTGGTAAGTATGTTCATGCTTTTTTCGTCGAACCGACGCATGCGCCGTGCTTTTTACTTGGCCTTTTAACAGGATTGAACGACCGGGTAACCGTACGCGATTTTGGACTTGATAATCGCACAGCGGCCGATGGATTGGCTGTTCCGCGTCCATCGGCACTCGCAGGCAAAGCAGCCGGTCATTTGATTTCGGGGTGTTTTACTGTGGCGGATGCCCGCCTTTTCCGTTATTTAAAAACGCTCAAGGATACGGAAAACCATTGGATTGAACCATCGGCAGCCGCAGGTATTGCCGGTCCTCAGATGCTTTTGGGCAGCGCGGCGGGTAAGAACTATTTAGAAAAGCATCATTTGACGGAAAAAACAGCCGATGTAACCCACCTTTTTTGGGCAACCGGAGGCGGAATGGTTCCGCAAACGAATCGGGAAGCCTATTATGCCCAGGCTTCCCGCTAGAAATTAAGATTAACGATCCTTATTTTGGTGATCACTGGTGAATTCATTCGGCACACGATTTCCATCGATGTGATTTTTTTGTTGGGCGAGACGTCCGTTACGATGTTCACCTGTATTTTCCCTCGCCTTAAATTGGCGGTTGAATTCCTGCTCTTTATTCATAGAAAAACTCCCTTCAATGTGTGAAACATAAATTATTATGTGCCTATCAGCAATGGTTTATGTGCTTTTTTTCAAGGCTTTGCTCAACGGTACGGACATAATTTATATTATTCAGACGAATTAATTAAATTAAACTTGTGATGAGAAAATACACCTACAAAATAGCGAAGCAATTGCGCTATAATTAAAAAATAGTTAAGAATTTGTTTGATGTTCTTTACATTGTAATGATACGACGGATCCTTATTTAAGCGAATTGAGTAACTTTAGGGACACGCACTTTTATTTCTGGGGGTTTACAAGATGTTTAAGAATCCTAAAGCATTTGTTTTTTGGCTTATTCTCATCATATTTATTGTCGGCATGATCTATAAGGGGTCATCGACTCCTTATGCCGATCAGAATATGCAGCCGTTCCTAAAAGCGCATTTCCAGTGGACATCGGAAACGTTTCCGCATGTCGATTTTAATTATGGCGGGGAACGCATTACGTCCGACGAACCGTATGCGTTGTTTGAGTTTGTTTTTCGCAAGGCGAGTCATGTAGCGGAATACTGTCTTTTAACCTTCATGATTATTAATCTGTTTATGACGACCGTTATGCCTCGACTGCTCTGCTATTTATGCGGCCCGGCGATTGCCATTTGTTATGCAATGTTCGATGAGTGGCATCAGACTTTTGTTCCGGGACGAACCGGTCACTTAATCGACACATTCACCTTTGATTTGGCCGGTATGATCCTAGCAATGATCATTGTGTTTCTACTTGATCTTTATTACTATCTCTTTTATACAGGCAGCCATCATTCTTCGCGATTTCGTGCCGAACAACATGGATAAATAAGAAAAATTGAATTAACTTTTCGATGAAACACGCCGATATAATAAGTGATAATGATGGGCTGTGCGAGAATTGTGAAGGTGAAGTGGGCTTGAAGGGACGGATTGGTCATGACTTTAAAAGAGAAACAAAAAGGTCAAAACAAAAGGCGTTTTAATCTTCAAAGCCTTTATTTTGCTGTTTTTTTTATTGGTGTATTCGTTGTTACTGGGGTGTTTTATTATTTTGGTACCGAGGGGATGCTTGTTCCCGCGATCATTGTAAGCGGAACGACATTGGTCGTAGGCCTTGCTGCCCTTGTTTTTGTTTTCAGAGGCTACAACAAGCGTGTACGTAACCTGCGTCTTGCTGTCGGCAGAGCAGAAACCGGCGATATGAGTGTCGTCATCAACGATAAAGAAAATGATGATTTGGCGCGGCTCGCCGAAGGGATCAACCACATGATTCGAATGAATCACAGTGTGATCAACAGCATGACACAAGTCTCTGAAAAAGTGAACGATGCTTCTCAATCACTGGTGTCCAGCGTTGAAGAGCATACGGCTTCATCGAACGAGATCGGATCAACGATGACCGAAATCGCTGCCGGCGCTTCCGAACAAGCCGAATTAATGAGCAAAAACAAAGAGGCGACCGATCAATTAAAAGAGAGAATGGGCAGCATTACGGAACAGACACATCTGATGGAGCAAGGCGCGGAGCAGTTAACCAAGGTCTCCGAGGGAAATCAGCAATCTGTAATTAAGCTGCGCAACCATTCGGAGCGGACGATCAGTACAACAGCGGATATTATTGACGCAATTGCTTCATTGGATTCACGGTCTAAGAATGTGGGCAAGATCATTGAATCCGTTTCTGAAATTGCCGGTCAGACTAATCTGCTTGCTTTAAATGCAGCGATTGAGGCTGCCCGTGCGGGAGAACAGGGCAAAGGCTTCGCCGTTGTTGCAGACGAAGTGCGAAAATTGTCGGAACAAACTGATCATGCCCTGAAAGAAATTTCCGAATTAATGAATGGCATTCGTCTGGATACGGAAAACACGGTTCAATTCGCAGGAAAGACAAGCAAAGTGCTGGAGGAACAATTTGTCGTTGTCAGTGCATTTGAAAAGGCATCGAAACGAATTGCCGAAGCCGTGTCGGAAAATAAAGAGCGGATCAGCAAGATTTCTGCCTCGATCAAAGACATGGTGGAGCAAACGCAGAAAATTAAAGAACATATTGACGGAATGACGCAAATCAGTGAACAAACAGCTGCCGGAACCGAGGAAGTGACAGCTTCAATCGAGGAACAGAC
Source organism: Sporolactobacillus shoreicorticis (assembly GCF_024125445.1). Classification (GTDB taxonomy): domain Bacteria; phylum Bacillota; class Bacilli; order Bacillales; family Sporolactobacillaceae; genus Sporolactobacillus; species Sporolactobacillus shoreicorticis. The sequence continues at coordinate 78,051 of NZ_JAMXWM010000018.1, forward strand.
CGCAGGTATGGAACACTTGAATAAGCTTGCAGCTGATTTGGAAGCAGATGCTGCGATTATTCAGAATGCTCTTAAGGGGTACAAGCTGTCTTAAGTAACGAGCAGGACTTTCATGACGTTGCATTTACAGATAAAAAGAAGCGAAGTATTCGGGGGGCCGGAACACATGAAAAAAGAGAAAGACGGGGCAAAAGTAAAGAAGGCGACGAGACAGACCTTTGCGTGGAAAAAAAAAGTTAAATCCGCAAGGGTGTTTCTTGTTAAATTACCGCAAATTCTGAATGGGCGCGCTCTAGAAAAAATGAGTGTGAAAAAACAACTCTTGATTCCAATTGTGAGTATCATGGTGATTGTCGGTTTAATCGGCGGACTGTTCAGCTACATATATGGTGCGAAGCTGATTCGTGATCAGATGACACAATCAGCGATGCAGCAATTGAAGGCGACGGATCAAACTTTTGATACCTATTTTGATGATGCACAATCGGTTACCCGACAGTTTACAATGAGCAAGATGCTTGATAATGTGCAGAAAAATAGCGAAGATATTCAACAAGACTTTCAAAACGTACTCAGTTCGAATACAAAATATCAGGCAATTACTTATGCATCCTCAAAAGGTGAAGTCGTACGTTCACCTATGTATTTTTTTGACAAAAACTATGATCCTACCAAAGAAAACTGGTATAGAGACGGGTTAGAAGAAAACGGCCAATCCATGTGGACTGATCCTTATACGGACAGAGTGACAAAGCAAAATGTCGTGAGTGTCGTGCAAGCTGTTGTGGATAACGGTCAAGTCAAGGGCGTCATTAAAATGGATCTGTTTATTCAGTCCCTTATCAAGCAAGTAACGGAAGCGAAGCTTGGGGATTCCGGCTATGTGACGCTTCTTGACAGCAAGGGCACCTACATTGCTTCTCCAAAAAGGAATCAGGTGGGCAAGAGTGTCGCCGGTCAAGGCTTTTATGAGAAAATGCGCGACATGGGAAAGAGCGGCATGTTTTATGCGAAGATTGACGGTTCACAAAAATTGGTGAGTTTCCGTACGAATAAGACATCCGGATGGACGTTATTAGGTGTTATTGATAAAAGTGCGATTTCGAACAGTGCAAACCTCATTACGCTTCCATCCATTGCAATGTTGATCATTATTATTATTGTCGCCATCTTGATTACACTCTATATTCTGGGACATATCATTACACGTTTGAGAAAGCTTCAAGGAGCAGCGCGACGCATTGAACAAGGAGATCTTACGGTTAAGATACCGGTTCAAGGCAATGATGAATTGTCCCAACTGACGAAAAGTATTAATGCACTTGCGAATACGAACCGCAAAGCCTTTAAGAAAATGTACGATGTGTCGTATCAAATTATTGGCGCTTCACAAACATTGGTAGCCAGTGCTGAAGAAAATGTTGCATCGGCGAATGAAATCAGTGCAACGGTTACGGAGATTGCCGCTGGAGCATCAAGTCAGTCTAAATCAATTGATGAGAGCCAATCATCAATGCAAAGCCTTTTGGATGAGGTCAATCGAATTGATAATCGAAGTACGGAAGTCCTCAACGGGGCTGAGCGGATGAAGGACTATGCGCATGGCGGGCTTGAAAAGATGGATCATCTATCTGCCCAATCAAAGACGTCTGCAGATACGACGCACCAGATTATTACTACCGTACTGAAAATGGAAGAACATGCGAAAAATGTACATCAGATTATTGATGTGCTGGATGGCATTGCGCGAAGAACCAATCTGCTTTCTCTGAATGCGAGCATCGAAGCTGCACATGCAGGTGAGCATGGAAAGGGCTTCGCGGTTGTTGCCGGAGAAATTCGAAAACTCGCACAGCAGACGAATCATTCATTAAAAGAAGTAACCGACACGGTTCAATCAATGAATCATGAAATCCAGCAGGCAGTCACTTATTGTGAGCAAACAAACAAAACGCTTCAAGAACAACATATGGCCGTAGCCGAATCCAATGATGCGTTTAAAGAAATTGAAAAAACCATCAAACTTAATGTAAAAGGGATGCAGACAATCGCCAAGGCAATTATTACGACGCATGAACAGATTGAGCGAATAACTCAAGGATCTCAAGCCATTGCGTCAACAAGTGAGGAGACTGCGGCCAGTACTGAAGAAATGAGTGCTTCTGTACAGGAACAGACGGCTTCAATGGAAGAACTGAATCGATTAGCTGGAGATCTTGATCAGCAGGCTCAACTGATGCAGGAAGAAATCAAACGATTCAAGATATAATCTTAGCTTATAAACTTATAGAGATGCAAAAAAGCAGGGTTGAGCGTGATTCTCAGCCCTGCTTTTTG
>NZ_JAMXWM010000019.1 GCF_024125445.1 Sporolactobacillus shoreicorticis
TTTCAAAACACTGAAAAAAACGAACTTAAGGTTACCTTAAGTTCGCATTCAACAATTTAACTGTTATTTGCAGCCGCAATGATCGTCATGACGATCATCATCAAAATCAAAACGAGGTCCGAATGATTTAACAGCAACAACATCGTCCAGACAAATATCAATTGTGGAAATCTTATGTTTTCCGCATTCGAACAGTGTCAGCACATTTTTAGACACTCCTGCGAAGAAGCCTTCTACCGGACAGGAGCTCTTCAAAAACACCTTAATAAAATCATTTTTAGAGACACCCTCCAGCAAATCACTACCGTCGCATCCTTTATCGTATTGATTGCCATAGCTGTTGCCACCATAACCGCAACTGGACTGCTGTCCATATACAAAATTGTTCCAACCCATCAATAACTCCTCCTTGATTGTTTATTGAGCTTACATAAATAGCGTATGACATGTCGCTCTGTTGGCTATGGACAGAGTATCTGGTTCATCAGTACATTTTTCGAATCAATCGATTGTAAAAAATCAATTCCTTGTATCGGTTTCACTTGATAAAACGTTTACATTTGTGTTTAAATAAAAGTGAAGATTATTTTGATTAATTTGAAGTAAAATGGCTGGTGAGCGATCACAATAGAAATAGAATCGAGGTTTGACTTATGGAATTAAAAAAAGGAAGCAATCGCTTTTATATTATTGATGGCAATAATGAAATTGGTGAAGTAACCTTTACGGAAGATCAGCCCTCTGTTCTGAGTATTAACCATACTTATGTTGACCCCAAATATAGAGGTCAGCATATTGCACAGAAGCTGATTCAAGCCGTTGTTGACTTGGCGATCTCTGAGCAAAAACAAGTTTCGCCGATTTGCTCATATGCTAAAGTCTCGTTTGAACGAAATCAAGAGTATCAAAGAATTCAATACAGATCTTAACAAAGAGTAATAGTGAAAATCAATCCGGGCCTTGTACTCGTGTAAATTAAATCATGATTTGACAAAAGGACAGATATGCACGAAATAATTGCACATCTGTCCTTTTCAATTAATAACCGAATAACTTAGCTACCAGTCCTTTTTTATGTCTCTTTGTTTCACTAGCTTCCCTCAATCGCATCATCAGTTGTTTATCTCGAAGCTCTATCCTGCGCTCAAACTCCGTACCAAAATTTTCTATAACTCGATCAGCTGCTTGTTTTGCTGCAGATGCGGCAACTTCTTCAATCATTGCATGAATCTCATCAGACGCTAAGCTGACCTCATCACGTCCCGCAACCAGATCATGGGCAACATTAGCAGGAAGCTGTGACAAATCGGTTTTATTGCAAATCGTTTGAGCCGCATCATCAATCGTAAGCCCATTTTTCACCTGTTCAAGCAATTGCCTTATTTTATCGAGGTCTTCGCGAAAATAAATTCTTTGATTACTTTTATTTCTCGTGAACGTATAATCATATTTCTCCAGTGCCATCGTCAAATGTCTGAGTTTGTTTTTAGTAATTTCCAATTTCTCAGAGGCAAGCTTTGTAAAATACCCGATTGTGTCTTCGTCTGCACGCATCGAAATCCCTCCGAATTCTTGTAAGTATAAGCTGTTATACATACCTTACACATTCATCAGGAGTATTCCTACTTAATAAACAATTTTCACTCAAATACTTATCGACGGCTTCTGCTTATAGAAGCCAATATTGGACAAAAATCGAGACCGCAGCAAGTACAAACCAGCAAATCAGGCCGAGCAATATTGGGCGAATTCCATTTTTCAGCAGTTTCACCAAGTTTGTATTTAAACCAATACAGACCATGGCCATAACGATCATGTATTTACCTACATTGACAAGCACATGCAGTAATACCTGCGGAAGTGGAAGAAACGTGCTGATCACCGAAGCAATAGCAAACCAAATAACAAACCATGGGAAAATTTTCACAATTTGATAGGTAGCTGTTTGTCCTTTGCCATTCCGCGCAAAAATAAAGGCGAGTACCAGTGTTACGGGTATAATCATCAGTGTGCGTGTCAGTTTAACAATGACCGCAAGATTTCCAGCACCATGACTGAATGTGTAACCGGCGGCAACAACTGATGAAGTATCATTGATCGCCGTACCTGCCCAAAGACCGAATTGATGATCACTCATTCCAAACAAATGACCAAGAAATGGAAATAAGAACGCAGCCATTACATTAAATAAAAAGATCGTCGAAATCGACTGGGCTACCTCTTCATCCTTTGCGTGAATAACCGGCGCAGTTGCAGCAATCGCAGAACCGCCGCATATTGCTGTTCCGACGCCAATCAATGTCGTTGTTCTACTCTCCGTTTTTAATAATTTTCCGGCAAAATAGGCCGTTAAAAAGGCCGCTGTTAAAGTAAAAATCATTAAGAGCAGTGTTTGTCCGCCGGCCCTGATAATATTGAAGAGATTCAAACCAAAGCCCATCAAAATAATTGAATATTGAAGAACTTTTTTGCCTGTAAATGCAACCCCCGCGTTAAATAAGATCGGTTTTTTCCAAAATGAAAGAATGATTCCGATCAAAATACCCAGTACCGGACTCCCGATGATCGGCAGATAAAGTCCAGCCAGCCAAGCTGGGAGAGCAAGAATTGCTGCAAGAACAATCCCCGGTATTTTTGCCATAATTGAATTCAAAACAGTTCCTCCTCATATTTCTTTTTTACGGGATAGGGTTTATGTAGAAAACCGTCGTCTTACACAATGAGCAGACGTTCGGCCGCGTCATGTTATTAGTTTACATAATTATATTTCTGTTTTCACTCTGCGGCCCTTATCCATCTAAGTAAGAAAACAATTTATCATTGTACATTTTTCTATGTGATCTGTAAACTTTTTAAATCACGTTTCAATTACTTACTTTAGTTCACTAATTACAAAAATTACAAACGTCATTTTCAATTGTTCTGAATTACAGAAGAAGCTAGGAAACAAAACCGTTTATTAATTAACCGATTATTGGAGCTAGAATAATCAGTAAAGCTACACTAATAATCAAGACGCGTGTCAAATTCTCTGGTAGCCTGTGGCGCTGTCTCCCTCGAAAAAATCCATTGAATTGAAGTTTATTTCGATATAGGACAAAAAGAAACATTAAGGTTGCTAAGAATACGAGCAGATATGCTCTGCCGCCAACTGATAAATGCATGAAGTGGTAAATTGAGATAATACCGCATGAGATCAGTGAATCGAAAACAATAATGAGCAGAAAAACACGAAGTAACTCCAATGGACCTCTTATCATCTACCTCATCCTTTTATCACTTAATTATTTTCAATAAAAATTTATCTGCGATGTGTTTCATTTCAGATAATGATTTATGTTCGTCCAAAAGCTAAATTAAGTATACTTTGAATGACACAAAGATGCAGTTGTAAATAAAACGGATGATTTAGCACATCCTATGAATGAGAAAAACAAGCAAAAGAGGGATGATTTATGGTTCAAACAGTTGTTGAAGATCCCACGAAAGAATACACATCAAGCACTTATCCTAAACAGGAACAGCCTGCTCCAGGATTGCAGTCGCGGATGACTCCGGTGCCGGACTGCGGAGAGAAAACCTACAGGGGATCCGGAAGACTTCAAGGGAGAAAAGCTCTGATCACAGGTGGAGATTCCGGAATTGCCCGAGCTGCTGCAATTGCCTATGCGCGGGAAGGCGCAGATGTTGCAATCAATTATCTGCCCTATGAGCAATCAGATGCTGAGGACGTTAAAAGGCTGATTGAGGATGCTGGGAAAAAAGCCGTGCTGATTCCCGGTGACATAACCAGCGAAGCGTTCTGCAAGCAAATGGTTGAGAAAACAGTCCACGAACTTGGCGGCTTGGACACGCTCGCCCTTGTTGCCGGTATGCAGCAGGCGTATAAAAGTATTGCCGAAATCCCTACAGATATTTTACGCAAATCGTTCGAAACAAATGTCTTCTCACTTTATTGGATCGTTAAAGCCGCGTTACCCCATCTTCCAAAAGGCTCTTCAATTATCACCACAAGTTCTGTTCAGGCATACAATCCAAGTCCGGAGCTTCTGAGTTATTCGCCGACAAAAAGTGCGATTGCCGCATTTACCAAGGGTCTCGCGAAGCAATTGATTTCAAAAGGGATCCGCGTTAATTCAATCGCGCCAGGACCGATATGGACGCCGCTTCAAGTATGCGGGGGACAAATTCAAAGCGACATTCCAAAGTTCGGTCAATCTTCTTTATATAAACGTGCCGGACAGCCTGCAGAACTTGCCGGAGTCTATGTCCTGCTGGCATCCGATGAATCCAGCTATGTAACCGGACAAATTTACGGCGTTACAGGCGGATTGCCAATCGCTTAATTTTCTTTCAAGCCTGCAAAAAGCTTGACGGAGCAGCCTGCTTATATTAACCGGCTGCTTTTTATTTATCATTGTGGCTCAATTTGATAACGCATCATCCGTTTCCATTTTGAACGTCTCACCGTTTCGTGAAAACCTGCCTGTTCAAAAACCGATGGAATACCTTTCCAAAGAAAAGCGTCGGGAACTTTTTCATCATAAGGAACTTCAGGATAGGCTTCTATATGTGTCGCTCCTTTCTGACTGCAGTAGTGAATCACAGCTTGAATTAATTCTGAAGACAGCCCTTTTCTGCGATACGGCTTGGCAATGAAAAAGCAGCTGATCGACCATACCGGTTGATCGTCTACTCGTTTGAATATGCGAGACCGCTACAGTCTTTTATATTCTTCTCTGGGAGCCGCCGCACACCATCCAGCTGGCTGACTGTCAATGTAAAGCAAAACACCAACAGGTTGACCATTTTCAACAAGCTGGCGCATCGCCTGCTTGTTTTTCTCCCCTTTCTGCGCCTCAAACTGTGCTTTCTTCAAGCGCCAGTACATGCACCAGCATCCGCCGCATGCTCCCCGCTCGCCGAATAACAGAGCAAAATCATCCCAGTGTTCGCGATCCAGCATATAAGCTTCTATTTTTCTTGTCCTATTTTCATAGATAAGCATGGGGATTCAACCTCCCTAATGATTTTTAATAACGACTAGTTAAAATGATTTTCTTTTTACTATAGCTCAATAGGATAAAACCATTATGGATTCGTTGTATTTTTTACATTTCTTTTGAACCAGATTTACGACATACAGAACAAACTTAATGATCTCTTATTAAACTAGAAGGTGATCATAAACTTCTTCTCGTGAAGCCAAGAGATCCTTATTCATTGACTGACCGATTTAAGGGGGAGATTCATCGATGAAAATTGCTCTTTTTACAGATACCTTTACACCGCAGATTAACGGTGTTGCGAAAACCTTGAATCATCTGACAAAATATTTTGATCGTAAGCAGATAAGCTATACCGTATTTGCACCGTTGAATGTAAAAGACGAAAATAAAAGTAACCATGTACAGAAGCTAAAAAGTATCCCGTTTGCCGTTTATCCCGAATGCCGCCTCGCCGTACCAAATCTTCATCTTGTTAAGAAAACGCTGCTGCATTTCCAGCCGGATCTCATTCATGTAGCGACTCCGTTCACGATGGGATTGCTTGGAAAATATTATGCAAGAAAGCTTAAAATTCCACTTGTAGGCTCCTATCACACGGATTTCGATGCCTATTTAATCTACTACAAAATGGAATTTCTCTCTCCACTATTATGGAATTATCTCCGCTGGTTTCACAATTCACTGCAAAAAACGTTTGTTCCGTCTCATGAAACACTCCAACAGTTGCAGAAAAAACATTTTGAACACTTAAGTATCTGGAGCAGGGGTGTTGACTGTACCTTGTTTCGTCCTGATTGTTATTCAGGCACCATTCGAAACAAATACTCAATTACCGCAAAGCATTTGCTCTGCTTTGCAGGACGGCTGGCGCCCGAAAAAGATATTGATACGCTGCAATCAATTATAGACATCGTAAACACTAAAATCGGAAACCAAGTCCAATGGCTGATTGCCGGTGACGGTCCGCTCGCAAAGGACCTGAAATCTCGGGCAGCCAAGAATGTCCTATTTACCGGTTATTTAACACCTGATGAATTAGCGGCGGTTTATGCCGCTTCTGATTTAATGGTTTTTCCTTCATCAACTGAAACCTTCGGCAATGTTGTCTTGGAATCAATGGCATGCGGAACACCTGTGATCGGCGCAAATGCCGGCGGGGTGAAAAACATTATCACTGATGATCAGAACGGTAAACTGTGTACTCCTAAATCTGCTTGTGAATTTGCTGATGCGCTTATTCCTTTGCTTGAGGATCCGGTCACACGTCACAAAATGAGCCAATGCGCTATAGAACATGCCCGGTCACAAAGCTGGGATCACATTTTTGCTCAGCTTCTCAGCGAATACGCTGAGCTGTTTGAGCACAGATCTGCCAACCTGTTGCGAGTAGGCAAGTCAAACATGATGAACGATTGAGCAACGAACAAACCACGAGAACATCGGCTCATTCTTGATGCCTCACAAGGTTCAACATATTCCACTCCATTCTATCCATTTTTTTAGAAATTAGCCCTCCCTCCTGCTTAAACTTTAACAGCAAATGATTGAGTCAAGCACATTATGTTTTTTCTATGCTATACTTTTAAAATACATAAGCATTTTTCTGAGAAATGATCCAATAATGGAGTGACTTAAATGAAAGATGATGAAAAACGCCTGCCTATCGGCATTAAAATAGTGATTGGCATACTCATTGCATCAATTATCATTGGAGCGCTGCTGATTTCTTTTGGTGCGATCTTTTTCGGCTTTATCGGTATGTTTAACTTGCTGGGCATCTACTACGATAATTTTAATTCCCTTTTTGCCTTTACTATTTTTTATTGCGCATTAAGCCTGTTCAGCGATATACCTTTTAAAGGATCTATTTTCATGATCAATCACTATAAAGCGCATCTTAAGCAGACCAAATGGGTCATTCTTTTCCTTATTGCTCTGTCAATCAACTTCATTCTCATTTCATTTCTTGATGATCAGATGGCTGGTATTTTTATCAGTTCTCGGACAAAGATTGTTGTCTCAGCATTTCTGGCAGCACTTGACCTTGTTGTTGATTCTGAAAAGATTTGCTAGAACAAACTTAGCCGTTCCATGGGATTGTACAAATCAAAGGAGGCGAGTTATGAAGTTTAAAACACCGCAAATTAATCTTTACGTTGAGAACTTGGATGTATCGAAAGCTTTTTATGAAAAACTTGGATTCACTTTAACTTTTACTGCAACAATCGAAGATCAAGCAGTTCATCACGAATTACAGATGGACGGGTTTACCTTAGGTATTGCTACGAAAGACTCTGCCAGAGAAGTTCATGGACTGATTCCCGGTGCTAATTCCGGCTGTGAACTGGTCGTTTGGACGGAAAATACAGATTCAGCAATTCATTACTTATTAAAGAATGGGGCTCAGTTATTATCTGAACCACATGACTTTTTAGGCCATTTGCGATCTGGATGGATCAGAGATCCGGATGGCAATCCGATTCAGGTTGTGTGTAAAAAGAAGAAACTCTAATTATTGCCCATAGCTTCGTACTGAAGATACAGCTTTTGACCGGGAAAAATTCTGATGGTTTCCTTTTGATTTATTTTCTGAAATTTTGTTAAAAAAATCCCGTGACGAGCGAGTATCGACCAAAATGCATCAGCGTTTCTGCTTTTTATGCGTTCATCTGATTGATCTTCCATAGCCTTATTATTCATCGCTGAATCCTTCTCTGAAAAAGGAAATTTTGGCGTGTCATGCGGAGCCTTATACCGCAACTTTTGACCAGGTATGATCAAATCGCTTGATAATTGATTAAGTGCCTTCAATTCTGAAATCGGCACAGAAACATGCTGGCTGATTTCCGATAACGTATCTCCTGTTTTGACCGTATAGATGGTATCATTCATTGACTTGGCATGAGAACGTTCAAGCAGATTCCCAAGGGACTGTTCACTTTTTTTCGCTGATAAATCAAGACTTGTGTTATCAGCTTTTGCATGGACATAAGTCTTTACACTGCCAAACGCTTTGCGTTGCAGCCTGCGTCCAGTTACAAATCTTGGTTCCCAATAACTTGCCGGGCCTGCACCAAATATCTGAGTCTCTCGAACTCCTGTCTTCTTGTTCTCAGAGCTGATCATCCATCCTCCACCAACATAGATGCCTACGTGGGAAATTCCTTCGCCGGATGTATTGAAGAAAACTAAATCCCCCGGCTTCAGATTGCTTTTACTGACCCGTGTGCCAAATCTCGCTTGCTGTACCGAGCTGTGCGGTAAGTCAATCCCCAGCTTTCCAAACACCTTTTTCGTGAATCCCGAGCAATCATTTTGCCCCCATTGATATGGTCTATTCAATTCCTTCTTGGCAAGAACAACCGAATCCTCAGCAAAGGCGATCTGACTAGTCAACGTTCCGGACAGAACGACACCGCTGGCAAGCGCAATAGGTATGATCGGTTTTTTCATAAGCTGTACCTCCCAGATGATTGACATCCCAATTGCTATGGGACACGCACTCGTGCAAAATCTTACCGGTCTGAGAAATTGCTCTCTCTATAAATAAGATGACAAATCCGATCTTCTTATTACAAGAAGAGAGATATGTCGTGTGGAAGTAAACTTTCTAAATATAGGACAGGATTGTTTTTTTGCGGGGAACGAAACAACCATGCAGAAAGGTTTTCCAAGCACTTATCTGATCTCTTTAACCCGACCGACAATTCCATTTTCCAGCATAACCTTAATGCCGTGATGATGAACCGCCGAATTTGTCAAAATCCGTTTAACCACTCCTTTAGTCAGCTTACCCGTCCTTTGATCCTGCTTCTGCACAACCATCACCGTTGCCCCAATATGAATATCCGCGCGTTTTGTGCCATCCATTTAAATCATCCCTTAAAAACCTGATTTTCTGTGGTGTTTCTACTTACATTATAAATGATACCTGGACTATTTAAAAAAATTTCTACTTGGACATAAACGCACTGAAATAGCAAGTAATTTCGCTCAAGAATAAAACGAATGAGCCAAAAATAATATCATTTCTAAACATAGTGTGACAAATAGCACTAATTTGCGTCAATTAGTTAAAACAGTGCTATAATTCCTTCATCAGTTTAACAAGGGAGCATTTCATTATGTCACAGATACAAGAAAATTTTAATCTCAGTCTTCTGAGTACAGCAATTGATAAGAATTTGGCTTTAATCAGTTTCAATACAAAACATAAAGTAATTTATGTAAACTCTAATTTTGCACATACACTCAATTACAAACAGGATGAGATGATTGGTATGGATCACTCATCATTGTGTTTTCCTTCCTTTACTGACAGTCCGGAGTATATGATCTTTTGGAAAAGTTTATTGGACGGAAAAAGTTATCAAGATAAGATTGAGCGCAAGAATAAACAAGGTGAGTCTGTATGGCTTGAAGCCACCTATATGCCCATCTATGATGCAGCGAAGCAAAAGGTTATCGGCGTTTTGAAAGTCGCAACAGATATAACACAGCGAGAAAAACAGATAAGAAAATTCACGCAAGAGCTCAGTGAAATGGCGGCTGAATTAAATGCTCAGTCTACCGATGGAAACAGTAAAAATCATGATTTATTAAATGAGATTGACAGAATTGAAACGTATTCAAACGCAAATACCGAAAAATTGGCAGTACTTCAAACACAGGCAAAACAAATCCGCGGAATTGTCGATGTTATTAAGCAGATATCCGATCAAACGAACATTTTAGCAATTAACGCCGCTATTGAAGGTTCGCATGCCGGTGATACCGGACGGGGATTTGTCGTTGTCGCAAAGGAATTGCAGAAACTTTCAGACCAAGTAAAACAATCGATTAAACAAGTTGAAGAACAGGCTTCTTCGATTATTTCCAGTGTTGATGAAATGACACAAGGAACAGAAATGGTGCAAAAGAATGTTCATGAGAGCCGTGAAAATGTTGCGTCGGCAGTTCAATCCTTTAAAGATATTGCCAATGCTGCTAATGCATTAGATAAGCATTCCAATCAATACCAGCAGATTCTCTAAATGAGTGCCTGTTTTGATCTGTAATGAATAAACAAATATACTGGAGGCTGGCGTTGCATTGGTGCCAGCCATTTTTTTTACTGCTTTGATAACGAATTCACTCATGATACCAATTTAACAATATTTTCCAATATTGTATACTTACAACTTTTGACTGAATGCGCTAGTCGGTTCCTGCACCGACTGCTCCCTCTGTAAAGCCAGTTTCGGCCGCGTTGATTGCCTTACAAACATGTTTTTCTTTGACCGCCGTCCCGACACTAAAGGTATTCGTAAATACAATCGGCGTTTCGAATGATCCAAGCTCGTTTACTTGGATCAGCCCTACACTCTTTTTCCAAAACCATTGATCACGTGTGCCGCCGCCAGAAGCTTGTTCAAAAACAGATTGTCCTGCTGAGGCAAATTGCGGTCATTCCTGTCTTGACTTTGTCCGAACTAATCGTTGTATGGCCGACCGTGACACCGAAAACATCGGTGATTAAGCCTCACTCATTTCATCATAAAGCGGTTTGCTTAGTCCCATGGCCTACATCTCCTTGTCAAGAATCCATTCACTGGCACTGTGCATTTATTCAAAGTCGGGCATGTTGACTAAAAAAATGTAATTGCCTCGAACGGCAATGTCTCCTTTATAGCATCGAAACCGGCCGCTGTTCGCGTCAATGATGCGCACAAATTCTTGGTAGTTTGCACCGTCCTCATTCTCAGACCAATACCGTGTATAAATTGCTGATCCGATTTGGATGATGAAAGATTCATGAGCGACTGCGGCAAATTGACAGCTCTGCCTGCTTGGAAAAAGTTGAACAATTTCAGCATTTTCTTCTGTTTCATCAAATTTTTCTTGGTAAACTAAGCAGTTTTCCACATCCCCATTTAACCGGTCCCAATCTTTTCTTAAAGTAAAAGTCCGTATTTGTGCTGGTTCAAAATCCCTTTTGTCTGCTGAAAAAATCGACACCGTATCGTCACCAAAATTGTGAACACGATAAAAAATATGTGTCTCATTCATTCCGACATATCTTGTATTTCCCGACCATTCGGATTGATGCAGTATTTTAAATGGAAGCTGTTGGCCCGTTTTTACTGCTTCAACAAATTTTTCCAAAGTAATGATGTTGATGCTTTCACGATACCCATGATTGAAAAAATCCTCTTTTTTAATTCCCTTATTGAATGCATCTTCGAGTTCATAGTCATCCATATAGGCTTCCTCAAAAAGAAGATGGATTTTATTTTCTACATGAAACGGAACCAGATAATCGCGAAACCCGAGTCGCAGCTTAGCATCATTCACCGGATATTCTCTTTGATATTTAAGATCAAGCAAAGAACAGCTTTGATAGTCACCACAAATCTCTTTATGTACATCAAAATTTTCATCATCCGGTTCAAGATCCTCAGTGAGCAACGCATAGTGCCCATCAAGAATCGTCACATTTACTTCTCTTTGCATGCAGATTAATTGTTTTACAGCACCGTTCGTTACATTAAGCGAATAAATCGACGTCTTATTTGGTTCGGAAACATCCGTTAATAACCGATCGCCATCAAGCAGGTATGAATAGCCGTACGTACCAACATTGCACGGAACACCAACTGTATTCAGTGGTCTTTCGAATTCTGTCCTTGTGTTAAAGATAGAAAAGAATCGCATCGTACCTGAAGCTTCTTGCCTTAATCGAGTCAGGATGTATTGATCATCATTCACCGATGTTACTTCAACCAATAACTCTTGATCGTCTCTCAAATCAATGAATCTTTTCAAACGGTTTTCCCCTTTGCCTAAGTACTTCTATTAAAAAGTCTATCACAATTTTTTATACTCTGACGCAAGTTCTTTGCAGATTGCGCAGGAACGGCCTAGACTATAGATAACCCTGACAAACTTAGAAAGAAGGATAGCTCATGACCCTCTATGATTATTCGTTCTCGAAGCTCACAGGAAGTAAGACAATACCTTTGTCTGATTATCGAAATCAAGTGCTTCTCATCGTCAATACTGCAAGTAAATGCGGCTTCACACCTCAATATGAGGGTTTGGAAAAACTGTACGAGACGTATAAGGATCAAGGTTTTACGGTACTTGGTTTTCCCAGTGACAGCTTTTTCAATCAAGAATTTGCCGACAATGAAAAAACCGCCGAATTCTGCAAACTGAATTACGGTGTTACGTTCCCTCTCTTTCAAAAGTCAAAAATGAAAGGAAAAGAAATGAACCCGCTCTTTCATGATTTGTTAGAAGAATCAGGTGAGAAAAAGATTACTTGGAACTTCAATAAATTTCTAATTGGTCGTGACGGTAGCGTGATGCACTATTATGGCTCACGAACAAAACCGGAAGCGATTGAAAACGAGATTCAGTTATTGCTGAAAAAGTGAACGTCCTCTGTATATCTGAATGAATAATTAATAAATCAGCAGAATGACCTTGAATTTAGAAAAAAACTGCTTATCTCCATTTATTCGGAGAGATAAGCAGTTTTTGCTAAGGTCAATCAGCCCATCAATTCGCAAATATTATTCGAGAATGCAACCGGATCTTGAACTGGAAGACCTTCGATTAGAAGTGCTTGATTATAAAGCAGATTGGTATAAAGATCAACCTTAGGCTGATCATTCAAATCGTAAGCAGTTTTAAGTGCTTTAAACACATTGTGGTTTGTGTTAATTTCAAGAATTTTGTCTGCCTTGACGTTTTCATTGTTCGGCATCTGATTCAGCACTTTTTCCATCTCAATCGACACTTCACCTTCGGTTGCAAAGCATACCGGGTAGGATTTGAGACGTTTGGAAGCGCGCACGCCTTTGACCTTGTCGAAAAGCACATCTTTCATTTTATCAAACAGACCTTTGTTTGCCTTTTCTTCGGCTTCATCTTGCTTCTTGTCCTTCTCGTCTTCAATACCAAGGTCACTGCTCGATACCGACTTGAATTCTTTTTCCTTATATTTCTGAAGCATTTTGATCGCGAATTCATCAATGTCCTCAGTAAAATAGATTATTTCATAGCCTTTATCGGCAACGAGTTCGGTTTGCGGCAGTTTATCGATCTTGTCGTTCGTCTCGCCGACAGCATAATAGATGTATTTCTGTTCTTCAGGCATGCGCGAAACGTACTCATCCAGAGTAACCATTTTCTTTTCTTTCGATGAATAGAACATCAAAAGGTCCTGAAGATCGTCCTTATGCTGACCGTAATTCGAGTAAACGCCATATTTCAATTGGCGTCCAAAGGCCTTGTAGAACGTTTCATATTTCTCGCGATCTTCTTTAAACAGTTTTTCAAGCTCTTTTCTGATCTTGTGATTAATATTCTTGGCGATCAGTTTCAGCTGCTTGTCCTGTTGGAGAATTTCACGTGAAATGTTCAGCGACAGATCTTCGGAATCCACCATCCCTTTGACAAAGCTGAAATAATCCGGGAGAAGATCGGCGCATTTTTCCATAATCATGACGCCGTTCGAATACAGTTCCAGCCCTTTCTCATATTCCTTCGAATAGTAATCAAACGGAATACTTTCCGGAATATACAGAATCGCGTGATAGCGGATCATGCCATCGGCTTGTATATTGATATAACGAAGCGGTTTGTCAAAACCATAATGCTTCTCCATATAGAAGTTTTCGTAATCTTCATCCTTCAGCTCCGATTTATTCTTGCGCCAAATAGGCACCATGCTGTTAATGGTCTGAATTTCCTTAACCTCTTCAAACTCTTTCTCGTTGTCCTTTTTCGGCCGGCTTTCGGTCACTTCCATCTTAATTGGGTAGCGAATGAAATCGGAATACTTTTTGATGATCTGCCGCAAGCGATATTCTTCGAGATATTCGCTGTACTTCTCATCCTCGGTGTCTTCTTTCAATTTTAAAATGATATCCGTGCCTACGGAATCTTTTTCGACCGGAGTAATGGTGTATCCGTCCGCGCCCTCGGATTCCCACTTGTACGCTTGATCACTGTCCAACGCTTTACTGATCACAGTCACCTTATCGGCAACCATGAATGAAGAATAGAATCCAACACCAAATTGACCAATAATATCATGATCGTCTTTGGACTCGTTTTCCGTTTTAAATTTCAAAGAACCGCTTTGTGCAATGGTTCCGAGATTATCTTCAAGCTCTTCCTCAGTCATACCGATTCCGGTATCAGAGATTGTCAGTGTTCGATTCTCCTTATCGGGAGTGATTTGAATATAGTAACTGTCTTTGTCAAAATTTACTTTGTCATCGGTAAGCGCGCGATAGTAAATTTTGTCCATCGCATCGCTTGAGTTCGAGATGATCTCTCTTAGAAATATTTCCTTCTGTGAATAGATCGAGTGGATCATCATATCCAGCAATTTTTTGGATTCTGCCTTAAACTCTTTCGTGGCCATTAGTAATCCCCTTTCTCGTGCATCTCTATACGAATTGGTTGTTTACGTAACGATTAGCACTCATCAATAAGGAGTGCTAATACTATTTTTATAGCTCATACAGCGTTATTTGTCAAATGAATGAAGGTAAAAATAGAATTAAAAAGCATCCCGTTGCTGAGAAGTTTAACTGATTACACGATGAAAAAAGGTGACTCCATTTTATGCATGCATTCTAAACCATTTCCTGTTTAATCCTTTTAATGACACAAAAAAAGCATAGCCAGTAACCGATCCAATCATATACAAGATAATTTCATCAATATCCATTATTCCATATCGAAAGAAAAATTGCAGAATTTCAATCGCTGCACCTACGATCAATGTTATTTTAATCACTTGAAGTAAACTTCTATACCGTTTGAATACAATAGGCAGAAAAATTCCAAGCGGAACAAATAATATAGAATTACTCAATAGAAGTTCTGCTGCTTGAAACATAGATATGTACTCGCTATTCAGGTAAGATGAAATCGTTTTAAAAGGAATAAAATTAGTCGTTGAATAGAAAAAATAATTGTTTGGGGCCCATACAAATGAGTTATAAAATTGATTGTGAAGCAGCCGATCAATAATTTTGCGTACAATAACTATCCATAAAATGGTGGAAACATAGAAAACAAACATGACTCGGACGAAAACCAGAAATGATTTCTTGTATGGGGAGAACGAATGATTCAACCCTTTTTTTAATTCATTCCCCCTTCCAAAACACCGAATTGCCGTATCGACAGCTTCTTTTTCAGAAAGCCCTTTGCCCATATACTCTTCTTTGAGCAGTTGCAGATGCTGACCCATTTCTTCCTGGAGATCCTTCTTCTCCGTTTCATCACAATCCAGTTCACTTATAATCTCGCTGATATAAACCGCAAACTTTTTATCCATGCTGTCCCCTCCGTACACACTTTGATTAATCGACTGACTTGGTGCCATTCTTTCAATTTAGCATTTAGCGCTTTTTTCCCGTGATCCGTCAATGTGTAATATTTGCGTCTTCCGCCTTCATCCGAGTCACCCCAATACGAGTGAATCCATTCTTTTCGTTCAAGTCGTTTCAATGCTGGGTACAGGGTACCCTCGCTCATTTCATAAAGATCCCGACTGGATGCTTTCAGTTGCTTCACCATTTCATAACCATATGTGTCTTTCTTTCCAATTAATGAAAGGATAAGTATATCAATACTGCCTCTCATAATCTCTTTATCCATGAGATCACCTCTTTTATTAATTATAGTTTCTTTATACATCGTTATGCAAGGTATTATATGATATTATTTTGTTAATCGTTTACATCATGATTTGACCGTGATACGATGATGGCAATGATGGCATACTAAAAATGATTGGGTGAAAAAATGAAAACATTCTATATCGTTCGCCACGGAGAAACACTATTAAATTTATTGAATCGATCGCAAGGTTGGGCGGATTCACCTTTGACCAAAAAGGGCATCCGGCAGGCGGTTAATTTGGGAGAAAAAGTGCGGCAACAGGCCATTACTTTCGACGCTGCTTTTTCGAGTGATACCGGCAGAGCACGTCAAACTGCTCAAGTCATTCTCGATCATTCGGGAAATGGTGAAACACCAATTAAAGAACTTTTTGATTTAAGAGAAGCATCATTTGGCCTTTTTGAAGGCGCGGATAACGATGAGATGTGGGAAGAAGGCGGAAAAGCCGTCGGCGAACCGGACATGAGCCGCAAATCACCAATTGATCAGAAAATTAAAGCACTTACGGGGATTAAAAAACTGGATACGATTGATTATGCCGAAGATTTTCACGATCTGAAAAGGCGTATTCTCGCACTTAAGCATACAATGATGCAGACTGAGGCTGCAAATATCCTTGTTGTTACCCACTCTCTCTATATTTGCTGCATGCTGTATGTACTGATTGGCGAAGACTTAACGATTGGCAAGGTACCCAATTGTAGTGTAACAAAAATGACTTATAACTCCAATAAGAATTTTAAACTGGAATACATCGGCAGAACCCAAGAATTATAACTGTGGTATAAAACAGTCAATTCATGTATTGACTATTCCATCTTAAAAGCCGTTCCCGACTCATCATCGGAAACGGCTTTTTTCTTTTATAGTTTTTCAACAAATCGACACATCCGCTTCATCGCTTCCTGGAGCTGACTCATCGATGTGGCGTAGGAGCAGCGCACATGTCCTTCACCACTGTCACCGAACGCGTTGCCGGGAACCACGACGACACGTTCTTCTTGAAGTAAGCGCGTTGCAAATGTTTCAGAGTTCATACCGGTTGCCTCAATACTTGGAAACGTATAAAACGCTCCCTCAGGTTTGTGACACGGCAGCCCAATCTCGTTCAGTGATTGCACCATGTAATTGCGCCTTTGCCGATAACTTTTGCGCATATCAGCCATATCCGCCCGCCCATTGCGCAATCCTTCCAGTCCTGCATGCTGCGCCATTGTTGAGGCACACATAATCGCATATTGATGAATTTTCAGCATGCCTTGCGAGATCTCCTGCGGCGCGCAAACAAAGCCCAAGCGCCATCCGGTCATCGCCAAATCCTTTGAAAATCCGCTCACTAAAATTGTCCGTTCCTTCATTCCTTCAAGTGCGGCAAAGCTTGTATATAAATCATCGTAAACAAGTTCCGCATAGATCTCATCGGAAAGAATCAGTAAATCATGTTTCTTTGCAACATCCGCAATACGTTCCATTTCAATCTTGCTGAGCATCGACCCGGTCGGATTATTCGGTGAACAGATCATGATTGCTTTCGTCCGGTCAGTCACTGCAGCTTCAAACTGTTCCGGTTGTACTTTGAAATCATTTTCTTTTTCTGTTTCAACGATGACCGGGACACCTCCTGCCAGTGTCACAAGCGGTGCATAGGATACAAAGCATGGCTCAACGACAAGCACTTCATCCCCAGGATCGAGAATGGCGCGCAGTGCGATATCAATCGCCTCACTCGCCCCGACAGTGACGGTGATTTCATGTTCCGGATTGTAGGACACACAGTAATAGTCATCCACATATTTCGCAATTGCCTCACGTAATTCAATCATTCCTGCGTTGGCCGTATACGACGTATAACCGTCTTCCAACGACAGAATCGCGGCTTCGCGGACATTCCAGGGGGTGACAAAATCCGGTTCGCCGACACCAAGTGAAATAACATCAGTCATGCCTGTTGTCGCGTCAAAAAATTTCCGAATCCCTGAGGGCTTTAATGTTCGGACATTCTTTGCTAAATAAGAAGTTTTAATCGCCATCATGGAGACACCACAATTCGTTTATCCCGATCATCTGAATCGTACACAGTTCCATCATGTTTGAACTTTTTCAAAACAAAATGGGTTGTCGTAGAGATCACTCCGTCGATCGTAGACAATTTCTGAGTGACAAAGTGTGCCACTTCATTGACGGATTGTCCCTCGACCTGTACCGAGAGATCATAGGTCCCGGACATAAGATAAACCGATTTAACTTCCCTGTGACGGTAGATACGCTCGGCAACATCGTCGAAACCCACATCGCGTTTCGGAGTTACTTTAACATCAATCATTGCTGTAACGTCTTGATGTCCGTCAATTTTCGTCCAATCGACAAGCGAAACATAACGGACAATGACCTTTTCATTCTCAAGTTTTTTTACTATTTGATGAATCTGATCCACACTTAAATTCATCATCTTTGAAAGTTCATCATTTGTAAGCCGTGCATCCTTTTCCAGTATTTCTGCGACTTCAATTTCTGTTGCTGTAAGTTTCACCTTATCAATCCTCTCTGAACCTTCTCGCATTGCTGACTTACAGACATTATATAACGGTACAAGATCTCTAACCACTCTTTTCAAGTAAAAAATCAAAACCGTTGATTCACTTTTTACAACTCAAATATGTGCCACTGACTGTCTTCAAGTAACAATTGGAAAAATAGTTTCAATACAGTATACTAAAAGGTAATAATGTTTTCATCGATATTAATGGTTAATGAGTGCGCATATGGAGGGGAGGTATCGTGATGAAACTAGTGGTTGTGCGGCATGGAGAAAGCGCATTTAATGAATCTAATCTTTTTTCTGGATGGGAAGATGTAGAACTCACAAAAAAAGGAATTGAAGAAGCAAAACGTGCGGGTGCAAGACTTGCTCAGCAGCAGATTGTATTCGATCATGCATTTACATCAGTGTTGAAACGATCCATTCAATCGCTGAATTATATTCTGCAAGAAATGAATCAGGATTGGCTGCCGGTACAGAAAACATGGAGATTAAATGAACGGAGCTATGGGGCTCTGCAAAGGCTGAACAAAGCGGAAACAGCAGAAAGACAAGGAAAAGAGCTGGTCAACCGTTGGAGGAAAAGCTATGATGCACTTCCGCCGATGCTTGACTTGTCTGATCCGAGACATCCGATTCACGATCCGCGTTATCGCGATGTTGACCCGCGATTGCTCCCGGGAGGAGAGAGTTTAAAAACAACATTAGATCGAGTCCTTCCCTGCTGGGCGGACCAAATTGCCCCCTTGTTAACAGAAGGAAAAAATATTCTTGTCGTCAGTCATCGCAATACATTGCGTGCTCTAGTTAAGTTTCTTGAAAATATATCCGATGATGCAATTATTCATGTTGATGTTCCTACCGGCATTCCGGTTGTCTATGAATTTGATCAGAACTTGAACATCGTATCAAAAAAAGAACTGACTGGACAGACAACGATACAATAAGAGAATCATTTTAGAAGATAAGGACGAAGGTTGTGTCATTGATTTGGATGCAGTATTAAGGAAGAAAATCCTCAAGGTGCTTACTTTAGCGCTTCCCGCTATGATCGAGAGTCTGCTGCAGACCGTCGTCGGTTTTGTCGACACACTATTTGTTGCACGACTGGGATTAGTCGAAGTAACCGCAGTCGGTGTTGCTAATACACTGCTTGCTGTCTATATTGCGGTATTTATGGCGATCGGAATCGGAACTTCGTCAATTATTGCAAAACATATCGGTGCTGGCGACGCGGACAGAGCGCGAGAAGCGGCTCGGCAATCAACGTGGATTACGCTGGTTGCCGGTCTTCTTTTTGGTGCAATTACTCTATGCTTTGCCGAACCGCTTCTCCGTATGATGGGTGCCAGTGGTGAGGTGCTTAGTCAAGGAGTGCTTTATTTTCGGATTGTCGGGACACCTGCCTTCGTCATTTCATTAATGATCAATTTTGGAAACATTTTGCGCGCATCCGGAAATACCGTTTCCCCAATGATGATTAGTTTTTGGATGAATTTAATTCATATTGTGCTTGATTATGTGCTGATCTATGGCATCATTCAATTTACCGGATTTGGAGTTGGCGGAGCTGCCTCAGCAACCGTACTTACAAGAATTATCGGTAGTTTCATGCTTCATGCAGCAATTCGCCATTCACCAGTCCGTTTCTCAATAAGAAGACAAACGAACAATCGTGATACGCGCCTCACATGGGAAATTATCCGATTATCCATTCCTGCCACCGGAGAACGGCTGATCATGCGACTTGGTCAAGTTGTTTATCTCGGTTTGATTGTCCATATGGGAACCGAGATTTATGCAGCTAATGCGATTGCGGAAAATATTGAAATATTCGCATATCTTCCCGGTTTAGGTTTGAATGTTGCAGCAACCGTGCTTGTGGGAAATGCTCTTGGTGCAAAAAGATATCAGGAAGCTTATTCTTATGGTTTGCTTGCTGCAGTGATTTCAACTGTAATTATGAGTATTACAGGAGTTCTGCTCTTCTTTATGACTCCCCTTTTTGCAGTATGGTTTACAGATCAGGTAAGCACTGCGGACATGATAACGCTCGCGATGAGGATCGATGCCTTCTTTATGCCCTCACTTGCAATCGGTTTAGTGCTTGCGGGAGCCCTTCAAGGCGCAGGAGACACAAAAACACCAATGTATAGTACGGCAATTGGTATGTGGGGCATTCGTGTTGTTTTTATCTATTTGCTCGGCGTACGTGGAGCAATGGGAATTGCGGGAATTTGGATTGCTCAAGGAATAGACCTCACGGTTAAAGCTACCTTTCTCTACCTTTGCTATCGAAGATTGTTTCGGAATTTATTAAAAAAGAGATTTAACCCATGACCATTTTCCTGTTTTAAAATAATTTAACAAAAAGTCGGATCAATAGTCACTTTTCTATAGTTTATAAACGACTATAATAAGAAGGATAATAGTTGATTCGAGGTAAATTCGAATGCAAATTCCTCAAATTCGGACAGTCATAACGACCAGCCATTCGATGAAAAATACATACAATCAGCTCTCTGCTTTAGAGCAGGAAAAAAGAGCAATGCAATATCATGCTGATCAGATCTACTTTCATTATAATTCAGAATCTAAAGATAATCTCTCTCAAATCGAGATAACGATCACCGGACTTGATCATCAAATTCGGCAGATACGAAATCAACAGGCTGCTCCCTTCTCAGATCAAGTAACGGTAAGCCGTGCGGCATACCGACTTTATACAAATTCGGTAAATTAATTAATGCGATGTGATTCATTGTACAGGCAACAAAAAAAGGAAAACCCTCTCCGTTTTCCTTTTTTTGTTGCCTAATTAATACTGATGCGGCAAAAATTCGATTAAACGATTTACAAATTCATCAAGAAATTTTCTGTCCTGCTCTGTTCCGTGGAAATTCGTACAAAAAGTTATTTTTTTTCTAAAAGTGGTTACTGCAATTTGAAAATAAGGGGCATATTTGATCGAACCAGATATAGAGACATCACGTACGACATGATCAGCAAAAGTCAGCTTGTTTTCGTCAATGATACCTATATTAGTCATGCCATTAACAGGAATACTGTATATACTTGGAAAAATTCGTTTTGCCTCCGATAGAGAATGTGTCTGATAGGCCTCTTCCAAATCCCAGTAAACGCGAAGGGGCTCAAGGCTGCTTTTTTCTGCATCCATAACCTTCTTTACGCTAAGCAACGCGTGATCAAAAGTTGTTCCTACATGACTTGGTACAACACATGTAATATTTGACGTTAAATTGCAAAAACCGGGTCGCGCTTCAGGAGATAAATAGGTGCGCAAATTTACCGGACAATCCAACACAATCGGATCAGCTCGCACAACGTTGGAAAGCGCACAGACATAAGCTGCAAACAACGCGTCGTTTATGGTAGCTCCTTTGCTTTTTGCGTCATTTTTTATCGAGTCAAATTGTGCTGCACTCGTCTCATGAGTAATAATAAACGGTTGATTCTCGTCTCCGCTCAATGGAAGATGATCCTTTTCACTCTGCACATAATTCGTAAGCCGAGCGTTCTTAATTTGCTCTAATTGCTGTTCATCCATTGCGTCAAAAATCTGAGAAATGCTTCGCGCTGTCGGATCAAGCAGATGCGGAGTTTCTAATGATGATTCGCCACTTGCAATACGCGAATAACAGTCACTCAACAGATATAAATAATCCTTGAATCCTCCACCGTCGCAAATCATATGATTTAAGACAATCGCAAGTGAATCTTGATTATCTTTTCTGATTACAGCGATTCGTAACTGTGGCCCAACTTTTTCATTCAGTTTAATTGTTAAATTTTTTTGAATGGCCGATTGACGATTATCAGCCTCGTCCATATATACCATATTCTGTGCTTTCCAGCCTGCTTCTTCCCAATATGCTTGATCATTTTTTTCAACAAAGCGACATGAAAGAAGCGGTAATGACACTTGTGTCGCCTGAACTGCTTGGATCAGAACATTTTCATTTATTATGCTGTCAAAATGAATGACGGCGTGCAAATAGTGATCGTTCTTCTTTTTTTCCCCAGAAACAAAGTGCTTGATATCCGCACTTTCAGCCGAATATATCTTTTGTTGCGTAGCCATTCATGATCATCCTTTCTTTCACTTCACCTTTATGTATGCTCTTCGCTCCGCGTACGTACTGCAAGAAGGACATATTTTAATTCGATTACCATGATCATCAATATATTCTCTCATCCCTGAGACATGTTGATGGCAGAGTGCGCACTTATTACTTGATAACAATCTGCTCAAAGGGTGAAGCAATGATCTTTGCAACCAGTTCATAAATAAATCCCACCTTTTGACTAATAGATGTTACATATATTATACGTGTTGCTTGATCGTCTGATCAAATATTAGACACTATAACAATCAATATAAAAAATCAACCGGATCAGTTAAAAACTGATCCAGTTGAAAAACTTACCATTCATAAACTTATTATAAATTGAATTTCATCATCGTTAAGCATTAGACTTTTAACAATTTAGAATATTGTTAATCATCTAGTTCTACGGTTCCTTGTTCACTATAACCTGAATAACCAAAACGAACATAAAGTTCAGCCTTATGATTAGCACCGTCAACTTCTGGCTGAACATAATACGACAAGTCTTCATTCCCTATACCTGTTGTGCCAACAACCCAATCATCCTTAGACGGATTTGGTGATCCCCCATCAGCCTCATAGACTTCAATACGATAATCATTATTTGAACCAAGACCAGTTGTTTTTATTCGAAAATTTCCACCTCCAGATTTCACTATACTTGTATTTCTAAAAGAATTATGATCAAAATGAAAAGTTGTATTTAAATATAATTGATCCCAACCTGAACTTAATGGTGAAACAGTGTTAACGAACTTGTCACTTTTTAAGTTCGGATATAGATTGGGAGTTAATAAAGATGGTTTGCTTGATTCTGCACTCGCACTATTAATTAATAATGCAAAGCAAATTAAAAGAACCCCCACAACCAGTATCAATGTTTTTCTGACCTTTTTAACAATCAACAATTAAATTCCCCCTTGATATATTTAATTGTTATCTATATTCTATGTAATTTAGAATATTACCTCTTTTTTCGGATTTATAATAATTATATTATTCAAATTTTATTTTCTGAATTTAGAAACATATGAATGTCAGTTTAATACAAACAGATAAATAATTATTAACGATTAAGGATAGCTCGACGAATGAAACTGTGGATATTGCCATAGATCCCCTGCACAAAACTAAAACAAAACGTAGTTCGAACATCAAACTAACCGAAGACTCCTTGATTCACTCGGATCAAGAATTTCACTGTATAAATCTTACTGTTTCAAAAGCTAATAAAGAATATAAGCTATAAGTTCAGACAATCCATGGGGCGCTGAGAAAGGAAATTAAACAATACATCTTTCACTATGACAACTACAGATCTCAGTGGAATTTAAAAAAGATGATTTCTGTTTAATACAAAAATCATCTTTTTGATGTAGCATAAATCTTTTTTTAGTAATTCTTGACAAGGGTACAACTTAATTTTAACGTAATTGTTTATTTAATTTACAAATTACATGAGCAATATTAATTAAATCTATAAAAGTTAAATCACGCAAGATAGGCTTCGCGCACCTGCTCATTCTTCATCAGTTCCCCACCCTTGCCGTTAAGCACAATTTGACCGGTTTGGATAACATAACCCCTGTCGGCAATTTGTAGCGCTTGATATGCGTTCTGTTCAACAAGCAGGATAGTCATTCCCTCTTTATTCATTTCTTTAATGATATCAAAGATTTGTTCGACGATAATTGGAGCAAGCCCCATTGATGGTTCATCAAGCATCAACAGCTTTGGTTTCATCATCAATGCGCGTCCAATCGCAAGCATCTGCTGTTCGCCGCCACTCATTGTTCCGCCTTTTTGGTTCAGACGTTCCTTTAGACGTGGAAAATAGGTGAATACACGCTCTATTCGTTCAGCAATCACATTTTTATCCTTGACTGAAAACGCGCCAATTTGTAAATTTTCTCGTACGGAAAGCCGCGGGAAAATACGTCTTCCTTCGGGAACCTGAGCAATACCAAGCAATGCCGTTTGATGAGCTTGATTTTTCGTTATTTCCTTACCCTCAAAAATAATCGAGCCTTTCTTAGGTCGTACTTGACCGCTTATAGATTTTAAAGTTGTTGATTTTCCTGCTCCGTTGCTTCCGATTAAGGTAACTATTTCGCCTTTATCAATAAATAAATCAATGCCGTCCAGTGCTTGAATCTGGCTGTAAAAACTGTCGATTTTATTGACTTCAAGGAAATGATTTGCAGTTGTGTCAGTCATTTGCAACCGCCCCCTTACCGAGATATGCTTCAATAACCCTCGTGTTGTTTCTGATCTCGTCAGGTTTCCCAGAAGCAATCAGTTCACCATGATCCAGAACATAAATAAAATCGGATATCTTCATAACCAGCTTCATGTCATGTTCAATAAGGATAATCGTTACATTAAGCTTGGACCGCAAATCGTAAATCAAATTTGTCAAGCGTTCGGTTTCTTTTGGATTCATTCCGGCCGCCGGCTCATCCAAAAGCAGAATCTTTGGTTTTGCAGCCATAGCGCGGCCAATTTCCAATCGGCGCTGTGCGCCATAGGCGAGGTTGCCGGCATTCTCATTAACATAATCCTCTAATCCAACATATTTCAAGATATCGTACGCATCAACTTTAGCTGCCTCTTCCATTTTCCGAATATGCGGTAATTGAAGCAGCGTGCCTACCCAATGTGCTTTTAGATTTTGATGCATACCTACCATCACATTTTCCAATACCGTCATATCATTAAATAAACGGATATTCTGGAAAGTACGCGTAATTCCAAAATGTGAAACCTGATGCGGCTTCAGACCAATCAGCGATTTCCCATTGAGTAGAATATCACCTGACGTTGGCTTGTAAACAGCCGTAATCATGTTAAAAAATGTTGTTTTACCCGCACCATTCGGCCCGATAACAGCAGTTATTGAATTTTTTTCAACGTTCATATTAATATTGGAAGTTGCTGTCAAACCTCCGAACTGTTTGGTAAGATTTTTCACTTCCAAAATGTTCATGATTTGGCACCTCCAGATGTTGCTTTTTCGCGAGCACGTGCGGCTTCGGCGGACTCCTTTTTCAGCAGTTCAACGTCCACCTTCCTGTTTTTATGCGGAATCAGCCCCTGTGTGCGATACAAAGCAAAGATGATGAGCAGAAGCCCGAAAATAAGCAGCTGCATTTTTTCTGGTGAAAGTGCGGGCGGAATCGAAATACCGTAATTTGAACTCATTGTTGATAACCAGTTCGAAATATTTGTCAGCACTTGAGTTCTTAGGATGATTACAACTGCCGCACCAAGAATGACACCAGGAACACTTCCCATGCCTCCGAGAATAACCATAACCAGAACCATTGTTGACTCTAGATATGTAAAACTGGTAGCATCAACAAACATTTGCTTCGCTGCAAAGATAACACCCATCATACCTGAAAAGGAAGCGCCGATTGCAAAAGCGGCAAGTTTTGTTTTCACAAGTGGAATTCCCATCGCTTGGGCAGCAATTTCATTATCGCGAACAGCTTTCCATGATCTGCCCAGCTTTGAATTTTCTAACTTGCGAACGACGTAGATAACCACCAGAAAAATACCGAAGGCAATATAGTAAAATTGGCTGGAACTCCCGATACTGATTCCAAAGAAGTTAGGAGGAGCAATCGACGCTATTCCCATCGAACCATTTGTAATATTGATTGGGTGATCCATATTGTTAAGCAGAATTCTAATAATTTCCCCAAAGCCTAGCGTAACAATAGCAAGATAGTCGCCGCGAACACGCAATACGGGTACACCAAGAAGAATACCGAAAATTGCCGCAACGATCGCACCAACAATGATAAACAGCCAAAACGTATCCCCGGGAAGCGGATAATGACCAAATGGCATGAATTTTGATGCCTGGCCACTGGCAAATATCGCATAGGAATAGGCACCGACTGCAAAAAAGGCGATGAATCCCAAGTCAAGCAGTCCGGCAAAACCGACGACGATGTTCAATCCTAATGCCATTGCGCAATAAATACCGACGAGCGTCCCGACTTCCATGTAGGTTTGGTAAGAATCACTGTGGCTTGCGATAAACGGAACAATAGCAGCCAGAATGACAATGCCTGTGATCCATTTCGCTCTTAGATTGACATTAAGATAATATAAAATCAAGATCGAGAAAAGCAACAGCAAGAACGCAATCGTTGAATCAGGAAGAAGAAAAAGCCCCGCTCCTGTTAATACGACGTACGCAACAAACAAGATAATTTGATTCTTTTTGCTTTGCGCTAATTTTTCAAACAATGCACTCAAAGTTGTCACCTACACTTTCTCTACGACGGCTTTGCCAAACAAGCCTTCCGGTTTAAAGATCAGGACCAGAATCAATATAATGAAAGCAAACACGTCTTTGTATTCGGCACCCATTGCACCATGGGTAATAACTGAGAGATTCGCCGCGGCAAACATTTCGAGCAGCCCAAGCATAACACCGCCGAACATAGCCCCGCGGATATTTCCAATGCCCCCTAGAACAGCGGCCGTAAATGCTTTAATCCCCAAAATAAAACCGATGTAAGGATCGATTGTTCCATATTGAATCATAAACAGCACACCAGTGGCCCCGCCAAGAGCAGAACCAATAAAGAATGTGACAGAGATGACACGATTGACGTTGATCGTCATCAATGAAGCAGTGTCGCGATCCTGAGCAACGGCACGCATCGCCATGCCCCATTTTGTTTTGTTTACGAACAGATCAAGTGAGACAAGCATAACGACTGTGACAATCAAAACAAGCAAAAACGAGGCTTGAAATGTCGCATTATTAAAAAACGGAATCACGCTGTGAACATCTACATTGAACTTATGATTGAACATGGACGGAGCTGTAACAATATAGTTTCCCGTTTTTAACTCCGCAAT
The DNA here is from genome assembly GCF_024125445.1 of Sporolactobacillus shoreicorticis. Taxonomy (GTDB): domain Bacteria; phylum Bacillota; class Bacilli; order Bacillales; family Sporolactobacillaceae; genus Sporolactobacillus; species Sporolactobacillus shoreicorticis. The sequence continues at coordinate 27,249 of NZ_JAMXWM010000019.1, forward strand.
AAACCGCACCGCATCCTCAAGTACAAATGAAATACCGATGGACGTAATGAGTGCAATCAGCTTCGGCGCATTCTTCCGCCGTAAAGGACGATAGGCAACACGTTCAATGCCGACACCGAGCATCCCTGTTGCGATAGCCGCGATAACAATCACAATCAGAAAAACGATTAAAGCTGGCATTGCTGATAAGAAGCCCATGCCCATCAATAAAAAGAGAACAATGGCACCGATGAAAGCACCTGTCATAAATACATCGCCATGAGCGAAGTTAATCAATTCCAGAATCCCGTAAACCATTGTATAGCCTATAGCGACGACCGCATACACAACACCCAGCGTGAGACCATCAATGAGTACTTGGGGTAAGTTCTGAAGAATATGTGCGAGCATTATCTCACCACTTTCCTTACGAGTTGTTAATATGGATGTATTTTTTTATGCGTGAAGGCATTCTCTGACTTGTATTATGTGATTTTTTTCTAAAAAATCCTAAAAGGGTACAGCCCTGTAGCTCTATACCCTTTTAGTCCACATCAGTTATTCATAAATGTCATTAAGACACTCAAGTTTTAAAGAGCAGGCTATTATTGGCTGATTTCAGCTTTTTGTACTGGCGGATATTTCGCTTGTTCAAAGTTGTAGATATACACCTTTGCGAATTTATTGTCACCTTTATCATCAAAGCTTACTTTCGTTGTTACGCCGTCATAGTCTTGGACCGCACGAATCGCTTTCTCTACTTGTTCACGAGACGGTTTTTTTCCGTCATTGTCATTAATGGCGTTCATAAGTCCTTTAAGAATGACACCGGCAGCATCATAGCCATATGCTGAATAAGATTCAACATTTTTATCGAATTTATCTTTATATTTTTTAGCAAATTCCTGACCCTTTTCCGTTTTCGTAACATCTCCGGCAACAGAGGTCAGGTATACGCCTTTAACTGCATCTCCGGCAATCTGTACGGTTGAGGAAGAGTCAAGACCGTCGCCACCCATGATCGGACCATTAAATCCTTTTTGACGTGCTTGTTTGATAATTAATCCGCCTTCAGCATAGACACCGCCAAAGTAGATCAGATCGGGTTTCTTTGTCATAGCCTGGCTAAGTACGCCATTGAAGTCTTTTTCACCTACAGTGATGCCTTCATAGCCGACAATTTCAGCGCCAAGCTTCTTCGCCTGCTTTCTGAATTGATCCGCAAGACCTGAGCCGTATGCTGTTTTATCTTGAATAACAAAGATTTTCTTAGCCTTCAATGTTTTAACTGCGTAGTTCGCACCTGCCGGACCCTGAAAATCGTCACGCGCACAAATACGATTGACCGTTTTCAATCCACGATCTGTAACATCTGTCGCGGTCGTCGCCGGAGAAACCATTGGCAAATTATTTTTTTCATAAACTTCGGAAGAAGGGATCGCAACACCTGAATTTAAGTGACCGACAAGGGCGAGTACATCTTTGTCGGATGCAAGAATCTGAGCATTCGCAACGCCTTTTTTTGGATCACCTTGATCATCCACATAATTCAGCTTAATCGTAAAACCTTTCTTAGCGAATGCTGCTTTTTGGTCATCAATTGCTAATTCAGCACCAAGGCGAATTGCATCGCCAAGCGTTGCGCTACCGCCGGAGAGTGGGGACTGACTTCCGATTTCAATGACAGTCTTACCATTTGAACCACCTGATTTTGAAGAGCAACCGCCGATAACTCCTAGCAATAATACGACTACAGCCAATAATGGTATAATTTTCTTAAAGTTCATTTTAACCCTCCTTTTTATACAAACGGAACAACTCTAAAAACTCAGAAAGTTTTATGTAGGACTCACCCCCGCAATTTATTTCTATTGTTTCTCTCTTTTTAATGCGGCTCTTTAAAAACCATAATAATTTATTATGAGACTATAGTCATTATCTATGTCATAATATCTAACAAAGTATTTGAATAGTCGCTTTTATCTCAAAACTAAAATATGCAATGAGACTGGCAGGTTAAGCGATTACACTAAAAATTATCAAATACTGAAAATTCGTTGATTAAGAAACACCCGTTTTTTAATAAACAGAACACAGAAAATGCCTATAAAAAAATGTTTCATTAACCCAGTTTATGGACCTTAAACAAATTTAAACGAAAAAAACAAAACTTAATTTAAGGCGATTATAATATCTTTTTTTCTATCATTTATGATAATATAATGAAATCGATGCTCCAGCCTGCATACGTGCAAAATTCAAGTCCGGCCTGACTATTTTCCCTTACTTCTATTATTTTGTGCCCAATAGACACAGGCTTTATTTTTATTTTCTTTAACAACAGATTTTCTCGAACAAACTAGAAGCATCATTTAAAAAAGTTTATAATGATAATGCCAAGTATACCATGAGGAGAACTGATGTTATGCCGATTAAAATACCTAAATTGCTTCCTGCTCGGGAGATTTTGGAAAACGAAAATATTTTCGTTATGGATGAGGATCGGGCAATTACCCAAGACATCCGGCCTCTTAATATATTAATTTTGAATTTAATGCCGGAAAAAGAAATGGAAGAGACTCAACTGCTTCGCCATCTTAGCAACACGCCGCTTCAGGTTAATATCTCCTTTATGAAAACGGCCACTCATCAATCGAAAAATACAAGTCATCTTCACCTTGAACAGTTTTACACTGTTTTTAATGAAGTGGAGAATAAAAAATTCGACGGAATGATCATTACCGGTGCACCTGTGGAACGTCTGCCTTTTGCTGAAGTGGACTATTGGAATGAACTGAAAGAAATTATGCAATGGTCGAAAAGTCATGTTACGTCAACTTTGCATATTTGCTGGGGTGCTCAAGCAGCATTGTTTTATCACTTTGGCATTGATAAAGTTCCTTATCCGGAAAAGCTGTCGGGTGTGTTCAGCCATTCCCTTTATGAGTCTAGAGAAAAATTGCTGCGTGGGTTCGATGATGTGTTTTTCGCACCCCATTCGCGGTACACGGATATTGATCGCTCTGAACTTGCAAAACACCCGGAAGTCCATGTACTTGCAGGTTCGGAAGAGGCAGGTCCGTTTGTGATGATGGTAAACAAAGGAAAGCAGATCATGATCACCGGCCACCTTGAATACGACACGGGAACGTTGGCGAAAGAATATCGTCGTGATTTAAATAAAAACATGAATCCAGGTTTACCAAAACACTACTTTCCTAATGATAATTCTGAAAAACAGCCGATAAATAATTGGCGTTCTCATGCACATCTATTATTTTCAAACTGGCTGAACTACTACGTCTACCAGGAAACACCTTATCAATGGGGCTGATGAAGAGAACTCAAAAGGCTCGGGCATAAGCCCGAGCCTTTTGAGTTCTAGCCGATTTTTTAAACTTTACTGTTCAGCCAGTCATACTGTTTATCGTGGAAAGTGTGTTCTATTGTACCGACAACATCTTCTTTAATCAAAAGCTGTGCTTGCTTAATCGCTGTATAAACAGCCTCGCTCTTAGCTGCGCCATGCACTTTAATAATCGGAGCTGCTAAACCGAAGAGAAGAGCGCCTCCGTACGCAGATGTATCCATGTGCTGCTTTACCGATTTCAATTTTCCATACATAAGACCGGTAAGAACTTTGGTATATAATGAACCGCCCAGTGTTTCCTTAAGCAGTTTCATCAACGACATAGCTGTGCCTTCAATACTCTTGAGCACCATGTTGCCTGAAAATCCATCCGCAACGATCACATCTGCAGGACCTTCAAGCAACTCACGCGACTCAACATTGCCAATAAAGTTTATCGGTGCATTGCTCAATAATTTGTATGCTTCTTTGACCAGTTCATTGCCCTTGCCCGGCTCCTCGCCAATGTTCAGCAAGCCAATTCTTGGATTGGGTCGATGCATTACTTTCTCAGCGTAGATGGCTCCCATAATCGCATACTGCAGCATGTTTTCAGGCTTTGTTTCTGCATTTGCACCAACGTCGAGAAACAAAAATCCTTTATTTTGATGAATGGTTGGCAAAGTCGGTGCAAGTGCCGGACGGTCGATTCCCTTAATACGGCCAACACCAAACAGACCGGAAGCCATCAGTGCTCCGGTATTTCCGGCAGAAATCGCTGCATCGCATCGTTTTTCCCGAACTTCTTGAACAGCCAAAACCATTGACGCTTGTTTTTTTCGGCGAACGGCTTGAACCGGGGCATCCGTACCTTCAATTTTCTCAGTAGTATGAAGAATCTTGATACGATCCTGCCCGCCTATCAGATCGACCAGTTTATCCTGATCACCTACAAGTGTAATCTGAAGTTCAGGAAATTCATTCAGTGCCTTTAATGTTCCTTCAACGATTGTTCCCGGTGCATGATCTCCACCCATAGCATCAATTGCTAACCTCATCATTTATTCTCTCCTTTATCTATAACAAAACTTTCCAAGCCAAACCATACATTGAAAGTTTCTCAATTCATCTTTATGCGTGATTGATTCTCGACTCACTGTATCACTTAATACGTATTCTGTCCAAACTATGTTTCAAAAAAAGTATTTATGTTTCAAAATGGTTTGCTTTTTCCGGGCAGCTTACGAAATAATATACAGAAAGAGGCCACCAAGCAATAGCAAATGCGGGATAGACCGCCCATATTTGATTTGGCGATATGAGTGCATTGAGAATTGAAAAATAGGCAATTGTCACTAACGCGCCAAAAACTCCATATCGAAACGGCATTTTAGCTAAGTAAATACTGAATGGCCACCAAAGTACAGCGAAAATCGGATGAATGGCCCAAAAAATTTCAGGTGTTGTCATCAAATTCAGCACAGAAAAAAAGAGAATGATCCATCCTGCACTCATAATACTGAACACGCGCGTTTTTTTCCAAAAGGTCATACTCATTGGCCACCAGACAAGTCCAAAAATGATAAAAATACTCCAAAAAAATCTTGGTTCAAAGTATAGATTAAGTATTAAATAAAAAACAATGACAAAAAGGCTGATGATATAGGATGTGGCTCTTGTCCAGGCAGCCCTGCCCAAACCAACAATAATTGGAAATACGACAGACAGTGGAATGATGAAGACAAACCAGAGATACTGAGGCATTTCAATTAAATTCTGGATCACACAAGCGGCAAAAAACAGTACGGAAATGATCAAAGCAGCAACCGTTTTATTTTCAATCAAAAGCCAGATCAGCGGGCAAAAAAGCACAGCCAGCGGATAAATAACCCAAAATTGTCCAACACCGGTGAAGATATTGACGAGTAACAAGAAAACACCTGTCATAATGCACCCATAGGCAATAAATTCTTGTAAGTCTTTTCTCATGACCTGTTCTCCAGTTTCTTGCGATGCAGATGGTAAAACATCGAAAGCGGCCACCAAGCAATACCAAATGAAGGGTATATGAACCAAATGACATGCGGTGTGTAATAAAAATTCACAAAAACAACCAAAGCAACAATGAGACAGCTTCCCCATAAAGAAAAACCAAAATTCAAACGTGCTAATTCTTGTTTGCGATCCTTCGGTGTTTGAGGTAAATCCATTTCGCGTTTTATTTCTTCAATATCACCAAACTCAACAATGACTTTATTGATCGCATCTTCCTCTGTCTTGCCTTCTTCGATTAAATCCGATACTTTTTCTTCTAAGTCGCGTATGATTTCTTCTTTAACCTTTTCCGTTTCTCCTCCTTCCGGCATGCCTTCAAATAATTTATTTGTAAATACAGTCAAACGCTTCATCAATCAATCTCCCTCCATAAATAAATTAACAATTTCTTTAACCTCACGCCATTCATCAACCATTTCACGGAAATATGCCTTCCCCAGCGTTGTAATGCGATAATATTTCCTTTTTCCGCCATGAGACCGTTCTCCGTAATAGGATTCAATCAATTGCTTCTTCTCGAGTCTTTGAAATACGGCGTAGAGCGTAGCTTCCTTAATTTCAAATCTTCCGTCCGTTTTCTTACTGATTCTCTTAGATAATTCGTATCCGTATGAATCCTCATCCTTGAGTAAACGAAGAATAATGGAATCCACATGTCCCCTTAGAATATCACTCCGAATAGTATCACCTCATATCCATTATCGATTACTCTACCTGATATAGCAATCATAGCACCGATTACTCTATCTGTCAAAGTAATTCCAGTAAGAAAACCATAGCACGCCAAATAAAAAGATCGAAAGCATAAGCTTCCGATCCTTCGTAACTAACCTTGTACCGTTTATTTGGAGAGCTGAATGGCCTGTTTGATTTTTTTAATAAAGGAACCATTTGTGTAGGTGAGCACCGAACCCCGGTAAAAACGTAAGCTGAGCATAAAGAGCACAAAAATGGTTGCGATAAGAATCAGCAATGAAAAGAATCCTTGCCACAGGCTCATGTCTGTTGCACCGATTCGCATAGGCATAATCATTGATGCTGTAAAAGGGACAAAAGAGAAAATTTTGATCAGCAGCGTGTCCGGGTTGCTCATTCCGCTGATCGCAATAAAGAAACCAATCATAAGTACCATCGTAACCGGCATAACCGCTTGGCCGACGTCTTGTACCTTATTAACAAGTGAGCCGAGCACTGCTCCCATAAGTGTGTAAAGAATGCATGCAAAGAAGAAAAAGAGAACTGCGAAAACAATATAGCCAGCAGTGAGCGATGAAAATAAATCACTTAGCAGATACCAGTACTTTCCAGACTGAAAACTACGGGCCATGATCAGAGCCGATCCGATTAAAACAATGAATTGAGTCATTGCAAGAGCAAGTACACCGCAAACTCGGGAAAGTAAATGCACAATTGGCGACGTGCTGGAGATAATGATTTCCATAATCCTTGAATCTTTTTCAGCAGCAATTTCAGATGAAATAATCGACAGATAGGAAAGAACAAATAAATAGATAATCAACGCGACCGCATATGAAACAAAGGTCGCAGTTGTTTTTTGCTGACTGCTCTTTCCCGTATCTGCATCAGGAGCAATCACTTTTTGATTAAATAACACATTTTGATTCATGACGCGTTGCGCCTGATCCGCCGTCAATTTAAGTTGCTGTATGGTAAACAACTGGCTGGCGGCCCGGACCTGTTCCTCAAGCATTTGCTGCGTATTCAGTTCAAGCGGTTTCTTTGTTCGAAGTTCAGCATCTAAACGACCGTCCGACTTTAAAGATAAAAGAAGCAACGCATCTATTTTGCCCGTCAATACTTGGTGTTCTTCTTGTTTTACACTGCGCTCTGCCGGCTTGAAGGTGATTTTTTTATTATCTCTGAAATAGGCTATTGCGCTGTTCTCTGTCTGATCTGAGACTGTAATCGTCATTGGTTTTTCATTCGAAGAAAACCAACCGCTTATTGTTGGCCACATAAAAAAAGCAGTGACCCCTAGAAGCATAATGAATGTCGTAATATAAAAAGATTTAGCCTTCAGTTTACTCATGTATGATTGTTCAAACAAAAGCAGAAATTTAGGCATGTCCGCTCGCCACCTTTCGTTTAAAGAGCTCTTCAAGCGACAAGTAGTCTAAGCTAAAGCGCTCGATGAATCCATCTTTGGTAAGCGTCTGAAAGATCGGCCGCGCGTCATCTTCAGCAGATAAAAGCAGCCGATACATGTCCTTGTCTTTCAAAACGGAAATGACTCCCGGAAGTTTCAAAAGCTCTGTTTCAGCAAACGGTCCGCGAACGGTTAGATTGATTTTGCCGTACTGTTTCTTTAAATCAACGATTGCACCTGTAAACAACGACTTTCCATTTTTCAGCAGGCAGATGTGATCGCACAGTTCTTCCACATGATCCATCCTGTGGCTGGAAAAGATGATCACGGTTCCCTGATTCTTGAGTGAAACAATAGCATCTTTAAGTAAGCCGGCGTTAACTGGATCGAGTCCGCTAAAAGGTTCATCTAAAATAAGCAAATGCGGCTTGTGGATCAAGCTGGTAATCAATTGCACCTTTTGTTGATTTCCTTTTGAAAGCGTTTCAGTCAGTGCCCTTCGTTTATCAGACAAACGGAAGCGTTCCAGCCAATCATCGATCTGCGCCTTCAACACAGCTTTCGAACAACCCCGCAGTCGCCCGAAAAACATCAGTTGTTCTTCTACAGGCATCTTTGGGTATAAGCCGCGCTCTTCCGGGAGATAGCCGATCATATCGCGGTCCAATGTATGAACTGAAGCATCAGCCCACTTGATGATGCCGGATGAAGGGGCAAGCAAATTCAAAATCATGCGAAACGTCGTTGTCTTTCCTGCACCGTTTTGACCAATCAATCCAAAAATTTCACCTTGCTCTGCAACAAAATTAAGATCGTCGACAGCAAGAAAATCTTGAAATCGTTTCGTCAAATGTTCAATGGTTAGCGTCATCGTTTCCCTCGCTTTACTCGATATATTTTCCGATTACCTCACTTGCTTCCCATAACTAATTGTACCAAGAGCAGTCCAGACAGCGCAAATCTCGATCCATTTCGCTTGATCACGATATAATCAACGGGGCTTGTTTCAGGCACCTGATGCTTTCAGTTCTCCATACTCACTTGCTAGATATTTTTTTTAATTCTTATTGCCTTGGAAAAGCAATTTGCTCTTACTCGTAACAAACGATTTCCACCGTTCTTTTGGACATACCGGCGTGGTGTGAACCATTGCTGTCATGACTGTTCATGGAACGCGAGATGTATGTTCACGGTGCTCTACCCGGTTCAGCAAACGCGAAGATGGCAGGCATGGTCATATTATTCTAACTATCGGTCTAATCAAGTTTTTCATTATCCTCAAAGATGCTGTTTTCGCCAATAAAAAATCATAATAAAAAGAGAGGTTTTGATTGAAACCTTAAAATCGGACTGTTTATGTCCCATTTTTAAGATTCCTTTCATTCCCTCTCTTGTTCTACTAATATCCATCAATCGAAATGATTAAATTATTTATCGTAAACAGGTGTGCATGATTCTACATATTTTGGATTCTTGCCAACAGTTAATCCAAAAAACAACTGCTTGATTTGTTTGCATACTTCGCCTTCATGACCCGTTCCGATCATACGATGATCAACTTCAACAATCGGAGTAACTTCCATTGCAGTTCCGCTGAAGAACACTTCATCCGCAACGTACAATTCAGATCTTGAAATGCTCCGTTCGACAACTTCGAGTCCCATTTCTTCTTTTGCAAGTTTCATAACGAGTTCACGAGTGATGCCCTCAAGAATATTATCGGAAGTCGGCGGGGTAATAAGTTTGCCTTTTCGGAACATAAAAATATTTTCACCGGAGCCTTCACATACATGATCGCCATCAGTGAGGAAAATAGCCTCGTCAAAACCGGCACGCTTCGTTTCCAGTGCGGCCAGCGCCGAGTTCATATAGGCTGCAGTTGCTTTCGTACGCGGCGGAAGTTGATTGTTAGAAATTCTCTTCCATGATGTGACTCCGACACTCAGTTCCGACTTGCCAGCATATTTATTCAGCGGCTGCGTGTAGATGACAACCTTAACATCTTTTACATCCAAAGTCGGTCCGATATCAAGCGCGTCATTATAGACGATTGGACGCACATATGTAGTTGTCCGACAATTATTCGCTTTCAGAAGTTCAACCGTACCTTTGATCAGATCATCAACGGAAAGATCAAAATCCAAGTTGACCGTCTTAGCAGATTCTTTCAGTCTTTCATAATGTTCTTTAAGTTTAAAGCCGTAAAGCTGTTGTGCATCGTCATCCCAATAGGCACGAATGCCTTCAAAGACACCCAAACCATAATTAAATGCTTTGCTGCGAACACTGATCTTCACATCGTCCTCTTTTACAATCTTACCTTGATAATATGCATAAACCTCTGACAATGTAAACTCCTCCTTGTGTTTCTGATAGTAACAGAAATTCCAGCCGATTTTCCATCGTCTGCCGCAGCTTCATAATATCCCTGCCTATAAACTTCTGCCTTTTTTTGTGTACGTATATAATAACATAAATCTTCCAAAATATTTTCTAAAAATGAAATATTTTATAGAAAACTTGCCGATTGGCAAGCACCCCATAGTCATCCTTAATTTGTTTGATCAATACGAAATGATTGAGCTTCTATTTTTTTTTCTGTTTGAAGCATTCCCTTGAGACAGTGACGAATCAGGTCGCCTCTCGTCTCATCAATCAGATGATCAAGATCCAAAGTTATTGATTCTAAAGTAGGATTCAATAGGAAAAGTGTATATCGATCTTTTGATTGAATGCGCAAACAGCCAAAGACCAATCCAATTGAGAAAGAGTAGAAATTCCCGATTTGAAGATTTTCATCGGTACGCCGTGCCTTAATTGCCTCACGAAACATGGTCAGAATCTTCTGGTTCTCTCTTCCCCAAGGGTAAAAACGACGATTATCCGGATCTTTGCCTCCAGTAACACCGGCCTCGTCACCATAGTAAATACAAGGAACACCCGGCAGCACCATCAGCAACCAAATGGCAAGTCTCATTTTCTTTTCATTTTCACTTAACATCGTAAAAATACGCTCTGTATCGTGAGTGCCCATATTATTCATATTAGCAAATAGCGTATCCCTTGGATAATTGGACTTGATGGTAAAGCTCGCTCGGGCCGCTTGCTGTGCATTTATTTTTCCATTAATCAAGTCAATAATCAATGTGCGGAACGGATAGTTCATAACACCATGTAGCATACCTCCGTCAAGATAGTGCCGTCTCTTTCCGTAAGAAATTTTATTTGATGCGTCTTCCCACACCTCGCCAATTAACACCTTGTCGTTCTCATTTTGATCATGCCGATCAACTGCTTTACGGATACCTGCGATAAATGTGTCACTCAATTCATCAGCTACATCCAGCCGCCATCCCCCGATTCCGGCAGCAGTCCATGTATCAACGACACTATTTTCAGAACCGAAAATAAAATCTTTATAAGTTTGCTTCTCTTTGTTTACTGTCGGCAGATCAGCTATATCCCACCAACACTCATAGTGATCATGATCACCATGGAACGTGAACCAATCATGATACTTGGATGACAGATCCTGGTAGGCTCCGCCGTCGCCATAGTGACTGAAACGGTTGAAATATTTGCTGTCCGCACCGACATGATTAAACACACCGTCGAGAATGATGTGAATACCCATACGCCGTGCTCTAGCAATTAGTTTATCAAAAATTTTTCGATCTCCAAACATCGGATCAATCCGAAAATAGTCAGCTGTATCATATTTATGATTGCTGCTCGCCTCAAAAATGGGACTGAGATAGAGAATCGAGACACCAAGTTTCTTCAAATCATTTAATTTATCTATAATACCGTTCAAATTTCCGCCATAGAAGTCCCAACGAACAATATCACCGTTCTTATCTCGGATGTAATAGGGCAAATCCTCCGTTGTTGCATAAATAAATGTATTTTTTTTGGGATGCAATATACGACGATACCAATCGCCATTAAAGAATCGATCGACAAAAATATGATAGATGACACCGTGAACATACCAATCCGGTGCAGGATCACGATGGTCAAAACAGGTAATTTGGTATTGCTCAATTTGTGCAGGATCAGTAATGGCGCGTCCTTCCCCACCATAATTATCAACTGCTTTACCATAAAAAACAGACTTTTCCTGCTGATTCTCCAAATAAGAAATTCGAAAATGATAGAAATAGAGTCCAGCTTTTCCTTCGGTCATAAATTTCAAATAGTATAATGAATCGTTTTCAGAGGATCTGGCCATATGCTGTTCTTGAGTTTGCTCGCCATCTTTTTGAATCATTAAATCGACCTTGGTAATCGTGCTCCCTGCTGCCCGAATTGAAAAATAAATCATGCTGCCGATTTTGACCGCACCAAACGGTCTCCTAAACGACTCGGACCATGAGTTAAAATATACATCTGGAACCCCCATAAACAACTCCTTCTTCCTCGTTCTTTACGCGATTTAAAGAGGATGGACCTTTGACGATACATCCCAAATCTGGCTCGCATATTGCTGCACTGTATAATCAGACGAGAAGATACCGGCACCGGCAATATTAATGAGCGCCATTCTCTGCCATTTGAGCGTATCACGATAAAGATGATCGATTCGTTCTTGTACAGCCGCATAGGAATCAAAATCTCTTAAAACGAAGTATTCATCACCATACTGAACCAATGAATCAAAGATTGAATGTCCTTCTGCCTCCGCGCCTGGTATTGTTCCGTCAATGAGTGCATCAAGTATACGGTGAAGGACAGGATTGCGTTCGTAGTAATTGCGCGAATGGTAGGAGCCGTCTCGATAATATTGATAGACTTCATTCTCGCGCAATCCGAAAATCATGATATTTTGATCGCCAACACGATCCCTGATTTCAACATTTGCACCATCAAGTGTAGCCAGTGTAATCGCTCCGTTAAGCATAAGCTTCATATTGCTCGTTCCCGAAGCTTCCTTTGATGCTAGTGAAATCTGCTCACTTACATCTGCTGCAGGTATTATTTTTTCAGCTAAAGAGACTCCATAATTCTCAACAAAAACAATTTTTAATTTGTTCTCAAGCTCTCGATCCTGATTGATAAGATCAGCAACCGAATTAATGAGCTTGATGATTTGTTTAGCATACGTATAACTTGGCGCTGCTTTAGCACCAAAAATAAAAACTCGCGGCTGAATATCGGCCTGCGGATCATCCTTGATTTTAAAATATAAACTTAAAATATGCAGCAAATTAAGCAGCTGCCTCTTATATGCATGTAATCTCTTAATTTGAACATCAAAAATTGCATCCGTATTAATCTCCAGATTCATTGTCTGCTTAATATATTCGGCAAACCGTTCTTTATTCAACTGCTTAATTTGTGCCAATTCATGCAAGGTATCCTTATCATCACGAAACGCCTTTAACATATTCAATTCAGTAGGCGTCGTTTCCCATTCGTTACCGATTTTTCGCTGGATCAGATCTCTGAGCGGTTCATTTGCAAGCATTAACCAGCGCCGCTGCGCGATCCCATTGGTCTTGTTGTTAAACTTCGATGGATAGATTAAAAAGAAATCATGAAGCACTTTCTCTTTAAGAATGGTTGTGTGCAGCTGAGCCACACCGTTAACGCTGTGACTCCCGATGATCGCCAAATGAGCCATCTTGACATTTCCGCCTTCAACGATACGTGTTCTTTCAACAAGAGCAGATTCAAACAAAGTGCTCATTTTCATCGTAAATCGGCGATCAATTTCGCAAATAATCTGATCAATGCGGGGCAACAATGAACGTATCATGTCGATCGGCCATTTTTCCAGAGCTTCGGACATAATGGTATGATTCGTGTAGCTCATCACATTAACGGTCACATTCCAGGCGTGATCCCAATCCATATGTTCTTCATCAAGCAAAAGGCGCATCAGCTCAGGAACACAGAGAGCAGGATGCGTATCATTTATATGAATCGCTACTTTTTCTGCAAGGTGATTCATGTGCAGATGCATTTTCTTATAATGACGAAGGATGCTCTGTATGCCTGCAGAAACAAAAAAGTATTCTTGCTTTAGTCGAAGTAAACGCCCCTCATAATTCGAATCATCCGGATACAGTACCTCCGAAATGCTTTCAATCTGATTCCGTTGGTGAATATATGACCAATAATCAGTGATATCATCCTTTGGAGGAATCTCTGCCGACCAAAGACGCAATGTATTAACCGTACTGTTATCATATCCGATCACCGCACTGTCATAAGGAACCGCCAAAACATCTTGAGTGTCTGAATAATGCGGTTCAAGAACACCTGCTGCATTTTGTTCGAGCCATACTTTGCCGTAAAAACGTACCGTTACCGCGGCATGCATTTTTCGTGTTTCCCAAACATTTCCGTTCTGAAGCCAATTTTCCGGTAGTTCAACTTGATAACCATTAACAAATTTTTGCTTAAATAAACCATATTTAAAACGAATGCCATTACCATGGGCAGGAATTTCACTCGTCGCCATTGAATCGATGAAACAGGCTGCTAATCGGCCAAGTCCTCCATTACCCAGCCCGGGATCAGGCTCAATGGTAATAAGCTGTTCGAGATCAATTCCGAAATCCTGCAATCCGTTTCGGACGGTATCCAGAATACCTAAATTAAGTAAATTGCTTTTCAGCATACGTCCAAGGAGAAATTCCATCGAAAAGTAATAAGCCTGCTTCTTCTGTTTTTCAATGTATTGCTGATTCGTACGGCTCCAATTTTTTGATGAATACGAACGAAGCAAATTGCCTAATGTAAAAAACTGTTCTGTTGATTCAGATTCCGAAATGTCCATTGAATAAACTTCAGTCAGCATTTTCTTAAAATCCTCTTTAAACTTTCGTTTTGATAGATCCATATTTTCACCATCCTTCGTTCATCGTTATAAGACTTGCTCCATTAAAAAAGCAATCAAAAACAGCCGTGAATTTGCCTGAACAAGCAGCGATGATTACGAAACAACGAATCGTTTCAATGGCACATGCAGCTGCTTATTCTGTCCGGCTGTTTCAGAATGCAACGATCTTTGATGACTGACGGACGCGGCTTTTATTTCTGCTATTAACCGATCATTCCCGAAAACAGCAGACTTTAAAAGCCGCCTTAGCAAAATTCGGTTAGAAATTGTATTTTTCAGAGTTTCCGACGAAGAAGATTTCTTACAGACCTTTTATTTGTGTGTGAAAAGCGTATCAACATCCTGTTTATTTACTCTGTTTTCCTGACTTTTCATCTGTGCCATTTCCGAAGTCACTCCTTCGGAAATTCTGCTGATTACTGAATTTTTTTCAATCACAATGGGTTTATTCTTCGTTCCAATTAATTTTGTATTCGGCTCAATTCGAACTTGTTTATCTAGGATGACATAGTGCAGTTCTGCTCCGCTGCCTATTGAACTGCCTTGCATAATAATTGAGCTGTTGACAACAGTATTCTTTTCAATCGTCACATTGCGGAAGATCACCGAATGTGCAACTTCTCCATGAATAATGCAGCCATTAGCAACCAATGAATCTTCGACATCTGAGGATCGGGAATAGAAGGTTGGCGCTTCGTTTTTCACCTTTGTATGAATACTTTGACTTCCCTTGAGCAAAGCTGTCATATTTCGCTCCTCAAGCATATCCATATTAGCCTGATAATAGGCTTCTACTGAATTTATATTTCTTAAATAGCCGGTGTATTCAAAGCCGTTGGAAGGCAGATTCACAATTGCTTGATGAAGAACATCGTTTAAATTGCAGTGCTCGTTCTCAGCCACTGCATTGCGAATCAACTTTGTTACTAATTCTGTTTTTAAAATATAGATATCCATATTAATAAATAATTGACCCTTACTTTCACTCATACCGCATGATTTAAGACCGCGCACGTGACCATCTTCGTCTATTGTCAAGCATGATGCATTTTTATCCTCATTATCCTGAACAGAAGTTGATTTATAGACTACCGTTATTTCCGCACCTTGTTCAATATGATGACGCAATACTGCTTTGACATCAATATTGCAGAGCATTCGTGTTCCCATAATAACCGTATATTCAGATTCAGATTTATCGAAGAAGGCTATATTATTAAAATAATTGTAGATGTCTCCCTCATGGTTGACTCCGTTGCGGTTTCCATCTGTACCCGGATCGGAAAAGAAAAACAATCCACCATGTATACTGTCCAATCCCCATTCTTTTCCGCTGCGAACATGATCGTAAATTGAACGCAAATTGTCATGTGTAAAGACACCGATGGTCTCAACTCCGGCTGTGGTCAAATTCGTTAACGGCAAATCAATCAGCCTGTATCTGCTGCAAAAAGGCAAACTGGCAATCGGGCGGTAAAGCGTCAATGGATAGGTAGCCAGCCTTGATTCTGTCAAATTGAGAATTCCGCACATTTTATTCCGTCTCATCATTCAGCCCCCCTACAATTTCATTGTAACCAACAACTTCAATTGATTGGTCTCCGATGACCTGAGCGTTATTTGCAAATACAGCGTGCTCGCCAACGATCGCATGATCAATGGTCACATTTTTTCCGATCACTGTGTTTGCCATAACAATAGAGTCCTTAATGACCGTGTTTGCACCTATTTTCACATTTTGTGAAATAATTGAATGATTAATCTCGCCACTGATGTAGCAGCCGTCAACGATCAATGATTCTTTAACCTTTGCTCCGGATGCAAGATAATGCGGAGGAGCAACCGGATTCTTTGAATAGATACGCCAGCTTTTATCGCGAATGTTTAACTCATGGTCAGGGTTAATGAATGCCATGTTCGCTTCCCAGAGGCTTTCAATCGTACCAACGTCCTTCCAATAGCCACCGAATGAATAAGCAAATACATTCTCTCCATTGGCAAGAAAGGTAGGAATAACGTTTTTCCCAAAATCGTCCATATTCTGACCCGTTGCGTGACTTTCTACCAAATAACGACGTAGAACTTCCCAAGTAAAAATATAAATACCCATTGATGCCAAATTGCTTTTAGGCATTGCTGGCTTTTCTTCAAAATCAATAATTCGATCTGTATTATCCGTATTCATTATTCCAAATCGCGACGCATCAGTAAGGGGTACATGAACAACAGCTACGGTTGCCGATGCTTTCTTCCGTTTATGAAAGTTGAGCATGTGTTCATAATCCATTTTGTAAATATGGTCTCCAGACAGAATCAATAAATAAGTCGGATTATGGCTGTCGATATAACCAATGTTTTGATAAATCGCATGAGCAGTTCCTTGGAACCATTTTTCACCGTCGAGACTGGAATGCGGCTGTAAAATGGTCACACCGCCTTCCTTATGATCAAGTCCCCAATGTGAGCCGTTGCCAATATGACTGTTTAGTTCGAGCGGCTGATACTGGGTTACAACACCAACGGTTCGAATACCTGAATTAGAACAATTGCTCAAAGAAAAATCGATAATACGATATTTACCTCCAAAAGGGACTGCCGGTTTTGCAATTGTTCGTGTGAGCTTTCCCAAGCGGGATCCTTGGCCACCTGCCAAAATCATTGCAATCATTTCATTTTTCATCATTCTGGGAAAAGAATGGTGAGACCACCCTCTTCCACACACCCCCTTCGCTCACTGTAAGTTCATTTAAATACATCATATGAAAGGTAACGTAAAAACATCGTAAAAAACACATTCAGAAAATAACTTTTGGGGTAAAAATAGGAAGATCGGCGCAAATGATGCAACCGCTTACATACGTATTTTTAACAATAAGCACAAAAAGAAGAATTATGGAAACATTCCCAATGAACTCCTGCAATTTACCCTTTATGATCCAAATAATTGCCTGAGGTCAATGGAATTTTATCTCCATAACTATTATATAACAGATTTAAGGATTTGAGTGCTAATTTGTTGATAAAGTTCTGAATTTTTACAGGATCTAAAAATTACCTTCATTTGGTGAGGTTTTGATACAACTGAACATATTCCTTTGCCGATTGCGACCATCCAAAATCTAATTTCATCGCTCGATTTGCTAATTGGTGAAATTTCGATTGCTGATCTTTAAAAAGTCGAACAGCACGTTCAACTGTATACAACATGTCATGCGCATTGTAATTCGTAAAACTAAAACCGTTTCCTTCACCAGTGAACTCATTATATGAAAGAACAGTATCCTTCAGGCCGCCTGTCTCTCTGACGATGGGCAAACTACCGTAACGCATAGCAAGAAGTTGACCAATGCCGCATGGTTCAAAGTTTGATGGCATCAAAAACAGATCAGATCCGGCATAAATTTTACGTGCAAGTCCGTCATCGAAAAAGATGTTTGAAGAGAGTCTGTTCGGGTACTGTTCGGCCAACCATCGAAATGCGTCCTCATCCTCTCGATCTCCAGTGCCCAGCAAGACAAATTGAACATTAAGCCGCATCATTTCATGAAACACACGAAGTACCAGGTCAATTCCTTTTTGTCCGGTCAGCCGCGTGATCATCGCAATCATAGGTATCTCAGTATCAACATTGAGATTGAGCTGCTTCTGAAGTTCTGTTTTGTTCGCTCGCTTTCCATCAGAATCTCTGTAATTTGCAAATAAGTGTTGATCCGTTTCCGGATTATAACGCTCATGATCAATGCCATTAATGATCCCGCGAAGCTTGCCGCTCCTCCAGCGAAGAAAGCCATCGAGTTTTTCCCCATAATAAGGCATTTGAATTTCTTGTGCGTACGTACGGCTGACTGTTGTCAGAAAATCTGAATAAGCCAATCCTGCTTTCATGTAGCTTACTTGATCGTAAAACTCAAGTCCGTCTTTATGAAAATACGAAAAATCAAGATTGAGAAGGTCACTTAATACCGATTTTGAAAATACGCCCTGATAACGCAGATTATGAATGGTAAACACGGTGCGAATGTCTTTGTAGAATAATTGATTTCTAAAATGAGCGTCTAACAAGACGCTTACCGAACCGGTTTGCCAATCATGGCAGTGAATCACATCCGGTTTATCAAATAAATGCGGAAGAATTTCCAAAACCGCGCGTGAAAAAAAAGCGAATCGCTCTGCATCATCATCATACCCATAACAGCCTGAGCGTCCAAAATAATACTCATTATCTAAAAAGTAATAATGAATCCCAGATTGTTCAAGGTGAAAAATTCCACAATATTGATTTCTCCAGCCAACCGGAATAAAAATATACTTCATGTAAGTCATTTGTTTCAAGTAAGCAGAATTAAGATCTTGATATTTAGGAAGAACAATACTAACGTGTACATCTTCTTTCTTCAACGCTATTGGCAATGCTCCGACTACATCTCCCAATCCACCGGTCTTAATAAATGGGACACATTCAGATGCGGCAAACAGCACATTCATCTCTCTCTCTCCCTTTTCACTGATGATCATCTTTCTTTTTCTCATATTTGATCATAAGCAGTCATTGTTTTTCTTTTCTTTGTCTCCTTCATCAGAATGCTCATTCCTAACGGCGGAATGGTCAGTTTTAGGTGATGCGCCTGATTATGAAACGGTTCGTCTACCGATTCAATGGATTCGCGATTACATTGCCCCGATCCGCCGAAAGCTTCCGAATCACTATTAAACAATTCAAGATAGTTACCGTTCGCTGGTACGCCAAGTTTAAAATTTTGATAAACATTCGGTGTGAAATTACATATAACGAGGCAATAATCGCCCTTTCGTTTTCCTTTTCTGATAAAACTGATCACGCTTTGATCAGCATTGTCGGCATCAATCCACTCAAATCCTTCCTGTTCATGGTCCAGTCGCCACAAACACGACGTTTTCTGATAGAAATGATTCAACGCAACCGCGTAATTATGGAAAGCATGATGCATTGGAAAATCAAACAAATTCCAATCCAACTGCTCCAAATCCTTCCATTCGTCAAATTGAGCGAATTCACTGCCCATAAATAATAATTTCTTCCCCGGATGGGTCATGAAATAACCATACAAAACGCGCAGGTTGGCAAAGCGCTGCCATTCATCGCCTGGCATTTTGTTCAGCAACGACCGCTTTCCATAGACCAGTTCATCATGTGAGAATGAAAGAATAAAATTTTCCGAGTAGGCATAAAGCATTGAAAAAGTAATTAAATTGTGATGATCTCGCCGTTCAAAGGGATTGAACCTCATATATTGCAAAATGTCATGAACCCAGCCCATATTCCATTTGAAATTAAAACCAAGTCCGCCTTTGTCGGTCGGTCCTGTCACCATCGGATAATCTGTAGCTTCCTCGGCAATCATCAATGCGGAAGGAAATTTAGCATATACAGCCTCATTTAGCTTTTTAATAAAATCAATGGCTTCTAAATTTTCATAACCGCCATATTTATTTTTTAATTCAAAGGGTAGATCATTATTATGGTTCAAATGAATCATTGACGACACGGCATCAATGCGAAATCCTTCGACATGATAGACATCCATCCAAAAACGTGCGTTGGATATTAAAAAGCTGACAACCTCATTTTTACTGAAATCAAAGTTATACGTCCCCCACTGAGGTCGGTCCGCAAGCTTAGGGTCGCACGGTTCATAAAGCGGTGTGCCGTCAAATTTTCCAAGACCATGTGAATCACGGCAAAAATGTGCGGGCGTCCAATCAAGAATGACGCCTATCCCTCGGCGGTGGCATGTGTCGACAAAATACTTAAAATCGTCCGGGCTTCCGAAACGACTCGTCGGTGCAAAGTAGCCAGTAATCTGGTATCCCCAAGAACGGTCATAGGGATGTTCCATAATCGGCATCAGTTCAATATGTGTAAAACCGTTTTCAAAAACATAATTAACGAGCTCATCAGCAAGTTCTCTATAGGTCATCAGTCGATCATTTTCCGCTTTTTTCCATGAACCGAGATGACATTCATAAATTGCCATTGGCCGATGGTAATCATCAATTTTCTCCCTCTGCCTCATCCATTTGGCATCATGCCACTCGTACCGATCGAGACGGCACGTCAGAGATGCCGTGTTCGGTCTTGTCTCAGCGTAGAATGCATAGGGATCTGCCTTCAAAACAATTGCTCCTGAAGGTGTTTCAATCGCGTATTTATAACGTTCCGCAACCCCAATGCCTTGAATAAAGGTTGTCCAAACTCCCGACTGTTTCACTGGATTCATCTTGTGTTTGCCCGCTTCCCAATCATTAAAGTCGCCGACAATAGAAACCGCACAGGCGTTTGGGGCCCACACTGTGAACCGAAAACCACCAGTGTCGCCAATTTGTGTATAATGAGCACCGAATACTTTGTAACCCTCGTGCAAAGTTCCCTCATGGAAGAGGTACAGATCAACATCATTGGGAGATAACTGCGGCTCATTTTCAATTGTTAACATTGACCCACGTCCTTTTTGTATTTTTATGGATTGAACGATTCTCTCAAGTTCATTTATCGTATTTTTTTCATTTGCCAGAGCTATTGAAACCACTAATTTTTTTAATGTTTATAGTAACATTCAACGGAAATCGTTAAATTCCTTCATCAATAGACGACTATTTTTGTCGAAATAGAGAAAATAGTAAAAATTATTTATGCTAAAAAAAGCAAAATCAGTTCTGATTTCCCTTTTTTAAATGATAATTAATTTTAAGATCTGTCCACTGATCAAATACGAGATCAAACTCATTTCATCATCCATGCGTTTATTATTTACAGAGACGAATCATGAGCTAAAAACTCATTGTCTAATCCCTTTCGTTGCCATCGCTGCGTTACAAGATCATATTTTACTAACCGCATTCCAACCTGATCAACTTTCTCAACAAACGCATCAGTGATTCCCGCATAACTGGCATTCTCCAAATCCAAGGAAACCGGCGCATGGCAATTAATTTCTGCTAATTGGTGTGACAGATGAAGCATATCTAAATCCACGCTGATTTTTTTCCGCTGACCACTTGGCAGCATGTCCAGATGATCGATTATTGCTTCAATACTTCCAAATTGTTTAATCAACTTAATGGCCGTTTTTTCACCGATACCGTGAACACCCGGATAACCATCGCTTGAATCACCCATTAACGCTTTTACTTCAATGAATTGACGAGGGGTAACACCGTAATGATCATAGAAGATTTTTTCATTAAAACTGCGATAATTGCCATATCCTTTTTGAAGAATAGCTACATGAATGCGCCGATCCAGCAGCTGTAACAGATCTCTGTCTCCTGTAACAATAAAGACATCGATTTCTTCCTGGGCTTTCTTAGCAAGTGTGCCAATACAGTCATCTGCTTCAAATCCGGACACACCGATATTCGGAACACCGAATGCATCAATCATTTTCTTCGCAAGATCAAATTGTGGAACCATTTCTACAGGCGGAGCTGCTCGGTTTGCTTTGTATCCGTCGAACAATTCATTGCGAAAGGTCTTTGATCCCATATCCCAACAAACAGCCAGATGCGTTGGTTTTCTGCTTTGGATAGCAATCAGGAGATGACGCAAGAATCCCTGAACGCCATTAGTTGGGATTCCTTGATCATTGAACATAAACTGACCGGTGGGTGCCGTTGCGTAGAATGCTCGAAAAAGCAATGCCATTCCGTCAACAAGTAATAACTGCGGTTGATTTGCCAAAAAAAATGCCTCTCTTCATTTAAACTTACTTCATTATATCATGAACAAATTTCAAAACTGGAACAAATAAACGGTTTTAAAAATCTGCCATTTGCGATAAGCTAGAAAAAGTGATCTCCGGACGGATCAGTAATTGGAGGTTTTTTATGAAAGTTATCCATGTTCTTTCACTTTTTATTGCCATTGCATTAATCACCGTTATCTTTTCTTGCTTTTTCAGCAAAGCAAGCATTCATCAATTGAAAAGCGTTGATTCATCGATGAAAACAGCCGCAGCTCAGACCAATAAACAGCAAATTCCCACCGTATTCATTCACGGATGGAAAGGTTCGGAACGCTCATTTCGCACGATGTTTCAGCGCTTACAGGCGAATTATGACGGACCCGAACGGGCGATTGTAATCACTGTCGAGCCGAACGGTGTCACTAAATCAAGCGGCAAAATGAAGAATCAAAAAATCCCTTTAATTCAGGTCATTTTTGCGAGCAACCACGAATCTATGGAACAGCAGGCCGACTGGCTGAAGAATGTCTTTTTTGTTCTGAAACGCGATTATGGGATTAAGCAAGTAAATGTTGTTTCTCATTCAATGGGGGGAAAGGCTTTTACTTGTTATCTTGAACAAATAAACGTACCGTCTGACTATCCTTCAATAAAGAAATATGTAGCAATCGCTGCCCCGTTTGATTGGATCAATGGACCGCTTAATGACAAGGACTACACCATTGAACAACTTCAGCAGAACAGCTATTTGTTTCAGCATCGCAGCCGCCTGCCGAAAAATTTAAATGTATTGGCAATCGCCGGAGAAATGCGAAATCCAATAGAGGGTGATGGAGTCGTTTCACAACAGAGCGCTTTTTTCGGCCGTTATTTTTTTAACCATGCTCATTATCAGGAAAAAACAGTGTATGGATCGAACGCACAGCACAGTATGCTCCATGAAAATCCCCAAGTTGATCGAATGATCGCAGAATTTTTATGGACTATTCATCCGAAATAAAAAACAGCCATACTTCGGCGGATTAATCGCAAAAGAAAAAAGCGCTCAAAATCGAGCGCTTTTTTAAATCAGTTTTTCAAATGGGATTCTGCGACTGATCGCGTACATAATCGGAGCACCAATTAACATGACAGCACACTCGCCAATTGCGACTGTAAGCCATGTCCACAGGAACGGCCAGTGAAATACGATGGCCAGTTCCCATGCGATAAAGCACATTGTTACAGTAAATATAGCTGTATTGACCAGCATCCGCACCCAAATATTTGCAACATACTTGGAAACAATGATCGTTATTAAAAGTGCTAATACAGACTGTCCCGTGCCAAAGATCAAGTCATAGGGAAGAAGCGGCGAAAAAAATAAATTACCGATGAATACGCCGCAAATAATTCCCCAAAAGTACTTCTTGTTAAATACGACAAGATGATTCAGCATCTCAGCAATTCTGAATTGAATAGCAGAGAAACTGATCGGCTGCAGAAAAAAAGTAAGCACGATATACAATGCTGCTAGAATCGCATTGATCGCCAACATTCTAATGGTCTTCATACAAAGACTCCTCCTTAGTTTTTTGATAAACGTGGGATGGTTTCGAACCACGTGAGCATTCGCTCAAACTACTCTATTGTAATATAAAACAAGTGTTTGTCAATTTTATTTTTTTGTCATAAGAAAAACCGGGCAAAAAAACGCCCGGTCCTTAATCTCCAGCCATGTTTGATTGATTTGTGTCTTACGGTTCTGAATCGTCGCTTCGGTTACTCACTTGCCGCGGGCGCACCGCAAACCTCCTCAGACAGGCAAGAATCTGCGGGGTCTTGCTGGTACGCTAATCCCGCAGGCGTCTCGCACCTGCACGTTTGTTCCACGACCTTTTGCTTTACTGTAAAATCATAAACTTCCTTAACTTGTAAAAAACGCTGTCTGCGCTCAGACAGCGTTTTTTGATTTATTGAGCTACTTCGTGTACTTACTCTTCGCGATTGGACATTGTGATCATCAGGATAAAACGAATGAGTTCCATCACAGATACCAACGCTGCAGCAACGTAAGTCATGGCCGCTGCTGATAACACTTTCTTCGCTTGTTTTTGTTCGCTCTCCTGAACAATACCCAATGAAACAATCTGTTTCAGAGCCCTCCCAGATGCATCGAACTCAACCGGAAGCGTGACTAACTGAAAGAGAACTGCGGCAGCAAAAAATAAAACGCCGAGCGAAGCAAGCTGCATCATACCAAGGAATACTCCAGCCAGGATAAGAATATAGGACAGATTTGATCCTAAGTTAGCAACAGGTACAAGCGCACTGCGAACCCGCATAAATGTGTAGTCCTTGGCATCCTGAATCGCATGCCCCACTTCATGAGCAGAAACAGCTGTTCCTGCTATCGAAGCACCATGGTAAATATCGGTTGATAAATTAACCGACTTATCACGCGGATCATAATGATCAGTTAAAGACCCGGAAACCTCCCTAACCGTTACATCATAAAGACCATTTGCATCTAAAATACGTCTCGCTGTCTCGGCACCAGTCATACCTGTTGAATTGCCGATCTCAGAATACCGTGAGTACGTCGAACGGACACGCATCTGCGCCCAGATAGGGATCAGCATTAACACGCCTAAATAAATCAGGTATTGAATCATGCTCATTCCTCCAAAACTGATCATTTGTAAATGTTCCGAACCGAAGCAACGCCCTTCTAAAGCATACGCAATCAACTGTTTAACGCATTCGTCAAGTCGTTCTTCTTCTCAGTGAACAAACATCTATATAGTCAATTTTAGTCAAACTTTGATTGTTTGTCAAAACATAGATCTTTTGTTACCTTATGTGTTCCCTGCGCAAACGCTCGCCAACATAACGTCGCCAGGACGTATAAGCCAGGACACAAACAATAATTCCGCCAATAACTGTGGCAAGCCCCACCATACTTTCCTCATTGTTTTTCAAAGATTGATCGAATACATCATTCAATTCGTGCTCAATCATCGTTAATTGCTGAATTCTTACGTTCGTTTTTAAGCTCTTGTCTCGCTGATCAGCAAGTGTGTTTATTTGCTTATTGACCAAACTGACCGCATCAGATTGTCCGTCAATAACCATTGCCGGATAAACAACCGCATATTTATCAAGAAATTCATTGAGATAATATTGAAAACGTTGATGATCCTTTTTCTTAACTGCGGATTTCATTTTAGATACAGATGCTACAACTTCAGAATGCAAATTTTTCCATAATGGTTTCCCATTTGGTGCAAGAGCATCGAAGCTTAACCGCAGCGAAACGGCAGCATCAGTGACTTCGCGCTGATCTTCACCTGAATTGGCCATCAATATCTTTAATTTAGCTATAGCCGTGTTAATAACACGTTGATCTTTATCAGAATAGTTTTGTGGTGAGCGGTCCCATTCCTTACTAAGTTCATTGAGCAAGCTGAAAGCTGCAGTATCTTGATTTGCATCGGTATATTGAAAGACACGATCAGATAAATTGATCAATTCTTCCGTATGATCTTTGGCAGCCTGTATATCTTTTTCTGCTCGTCCCTGTACAGGAAATCCGATAAAAAGAATGAAGGAAATAAATATGGCAAACAGCTTCGCATTCATTGCTTGTCCTCCTTTTAACTCCTAGTAGTGACTATATGAGTCATAGGACAAGAGTAGACCGCTGAAGTCGTTTGCCATCAAAATTTTCATTTTACAGTTTATTATTCATTTATTTTTGCTGTCTCCGCAATTGATTTAATTGCTTGGACAATAAGTAAAATTGATCCTGATCTCCGTGGTCAAGCGCCTCATTAATCGCCTTATTTAATCGATCAGCAATAAAATTCCGTTCAGCTTCAACAGTCGCGTAATCCGCCATTGTTCCATACTTTTCATGTACATCTACTATGTTGTTCGGGTTTTCTTCCAGAACAGAAAAATAGATTGGTGAGCGGCGTACCATTTCAATGTCCAGTTCCAAGTACACGTCTTCCTCTTGATTCATGCGCAGATCATGAAATGCTTTTTCAGGATCATTGGTTTCAACAGTTGTTTTAACATAACGAAATATAGGACGATCATCATCAGCGCATGCAATCGTGATCGAGCGGTTAACACGCGCCACTTCATCAACAATATGGATCACACCAAGCAATTTATCGTTGCTCATCAGATAATGGAGCAGCCAAATGATTTCCCGGTTGGCAAGCAAATGACGATCTAAAATCCATCGAAAAAACGTTTTTTTCTGTCCATTCGATACTGTCTGTTCCATTCTGTCGTACCCTCCTGTTCCGCTTTCACACTTATCATTCTTTATAATGGTTATATTCGCCGTTCAGCCTTGTTCATCCTGCCTGATTCGCTCAACAAATGAAGCAAGATCTTGATTTTCCGGACTCAATTGTGATGCTTTTTCTAACAAAATCAAACCCTCTTGCTGCTCTCCGGTTTCTCTTAAGAATTCGCCATACTCCTGCAGAAATTCGGGATTGTTTGAAAAAGCTGTGCAGCATCTTCTGTATAGGCCAGCTGCCTTTTTTAAATCATCGGTTTGATTATATGCAGTGGCCAGAAACCAAATGAGTGTCGGATCATCGCTTTCAACAGATGAAAGCAAATCGATCACCGCATCATAATCTTCTTTCTGAACATTTAATTCTGCCAAATGTGTTAATGCATTCATGTTTTCCGAATTCTGTTCAAGACACTTTTTGAAGTATTCCGCTGCTTTATCTTTATCATGCAATTTAGTGGCTAATATTCCTGCAGATTCATACATTCTTTCATTATATTCATCCTGTACAAGGCCCGCCTCAATAGCTTCCATTGCTTTATCCAGCTGCCCCTCATGCTCATAGGCTTCTGCAAGTACAGAGTACAGCGTGCTATAGCCCGGATCCATCATTTTTAAGGCTTCCAGCGCTTTTATAGCCTTGCGATGCTTATGAATCTGCATCGCTGTAACTGCTAAACCGAATAAACCGTCAAGTGTTTTTTCCTTCTTTAATCCAAGTTCGTACTCCTGTATGGACGCTTCAAAATTACCGCTTAGACTAAGTGCTTCCGCAAGTTTCAAATGAACATTCTGATCTGCAAGCTCCTTATTTTCCTTTACTTCGATGAAGCAATCCACTGCTTTGCCCGCCTCGCCAATTGATAAGTAAAGTTCACCAAGCGCAAAAATCAGAATCGGCTGATGCGGCGAAATCTTAAGCGCACCGAGAAGTTTATTTTCCGCAACTTCATCGAGCCCTTCAAGTTGATAAAGATCTGCTAACATAACCTGTGCACTCAAATAGTTTTCGTCTAACGAATGTATTCGCTGTAAATATTGAATCGCCTGTGATTCCTCATTTTTATCAATTAAAAGTCCTGAAAGCTGCAGAATAAGTTCGCTATCGTTTGGATAACGCTTCAGCAACGTTTCATACATTTCCTGAGCATCATCTAAAAAACCATATTGCTGATAAACAGATGCTGCACCGAATTGTGTCTGGTCATCTCCACTTAGAACAAGATCATGAAGCAGCCTGATTCCCTCTTCAGTTTGTCCACTGTCTAATAGTGCAGTCGCTGTCTCTAAAGTACGCATCTTTTCATTCCTCCCTAAAAAACCGAACAATGACCCTTTAGCCATCATAATCAACTTTCAGGCTGACTTCAAGAAGGATCAACTGTGATTGTACATTTTCATTAAAAGACGAGCAAAGGAAAGGGGGTTGGTTGGAGGAAAATAAAAAAGTCTTGACGCCATTAGGCAATCAAGACCGGAATACTTCATTAAAAATTAATTTACTGGCGCCATCAGTTTTTCACAAATCTGCCGGCGGATCTGATCAACGGCACCGGAACGAGTCGCTGGATCATTTAATTGTTTCGTACACTGCCCAATTAACGAAACAATTGCACTTCCGACGATGAAACCATCAGCATTATTTTCAAGTTTCTCCACCTGCTCAAAAGACGAAATGCCGAATCCTACAGCAATCGGTATTTGACACACCTTTTTCACACGTCTCAGAAATGGAAAGACATCCGGATGGAATTTCTTTCTTACACCGGTAACGCCGAGTGATGATACGCAGTAAATGAAGCCTTGCGCCTCTCGGCAAATCATGCTCAACCTGTGCTTCGAGGTTGTCGGCGCAACAAGGGAGATCAGACTCATATCCTTCTTAAGGCATGAGTCTGCGAGCAATCGGCTCTCCTCATAAGGAAGGTCGGGCACAAGAAGCCCGTCAACGCCAACAGTTTTTGCTTGTTGAAAAAAGACGTCGACACCGAACTGCAAAAGTACATTCGCATAAGTGAAAATAATAACCGGTATCTTTAAGCCCTGTCGGCGCATTGTCTTAACAAGTGTCATTGCATCAAGCAGGGTTTCCCCGTGACTGAGTGCGCGTTTTGAGGCTTGTTGAATTACTGGCCCGTCAGCCAAAGGGTCAGAATAAGGAATTCCAAGTTCAAGCGCGTTCGCTCCGACTGATTGGAGCATGAGCGCAATTTGGATCGTTGATTCATTGTCAGGATCTCCGGCGGTAATAAATGGAATAAACAGCATGCCCTTATCTTTGGTTATATATTCACGCATTCTGTCTGTCATCGGTGATCACCGCCGTTTTTTTCATCCATCACATGCAAAATTGTATGCACATCCTTGTCTCCACGGCCAGAAAGGCATACAAGTATGTTTTGATCAGGTTTCATTGCCTTTGCCTTTTTCATTGCCAGAGCAAGCCCGTGTGCGCTTTCCAGCGCCGGAAGAATACCTTCGAGTTTCGATAATTTAATCAGCGCGTCAACCGCCTCATCGTCTGTAATCGCCTCATAGGTTACGCGTCGTGATTGACATAAATAGGCATGCTCAGGTCCAATTCCCGGGTAGTCCAGTCCCGCTGAAATAGAATACGGCTCGGTAATCTGCCCGTTTCGATCCTGAAGAAGATACGTTTTCATGCCGTGAACAATGCCGATACTTCCTTTAGTCAATGTAGCGGCATGGGCGTCGGTATCAATTCCTATGCCTCCTGCTTCCGCACCAAATAACTGAACGGGATCATTGATAAAAGCGGTGAATAATCCCATCGCATTGCTTCCTCCGCCGACACAGGCAAAAGCAGCATCAGGCAGCCTCCCAAGTTTATCAATCATCTGCGTCCGTGCTTCATCACCGATTATTCTCTGAAAATCACGGACAATCATCGGATAAGGATGCGGTCCGACGACCGACCCGTCAATGTAGGCCGTATCCTCAACATTTGCCGCCCAATAACGAAGCACTTCATTGACCGCATCCTTTAATGTTCCATTTCCTGAATGAACGGGAACAACTTCTGCACCCAGCAGTTTCATCCGAAATACATTTAGTGACTGGCGCTTCACATCGACAGCCCCCATAAACACCTTGCATGGCATGCCTAAATACGCGGCCACTGTAGCAGAAGCCACTCCATGCTGCCCGGCACCGGTTTCTGCGATGATCTTCTTTTTCCCCATTCTGCGTGCCAGCAAAGCCTGACCGACGGCATTATTGATTTTATGAGCGCCGGTGTGATTCAAATCTTCTCGTTTCAAAAAAATGCGAGCACCACCGATTTGATTGCTCAACCGTTTACAAAAGGTTACCGGTGTCGGTCTTCCGGAGTATTCATGTAAAATTCGCTGGTAATCGTTTAAGAACAACGGATCATCCATTGCTTCTTTAAAGCCTTGTTCAAGTTCCAACACAGCGTGCATCAATGTCTCCGGAACGTACCGTCCGCCAAATATTCCATATCGCCCGTTTTTATCTGTACTGTACTTTTTCTCCAACTGAGGCTGCTTTATCACCATTACCACACACCTTCTCTTCAATTTTTCGTATTAATCTCCGGTCTTTATGATGCGCTCGCTCAATACCTGACGCCAGATCAATCCCAATTGGACGAAAGCGCAATAGTTTAGAAATGTTTTCTGCGGTAATTCCTCCGGCGACAAAACATGGGACATGCTGACGAACTGCCTCACGCATATATTCCGGTACGCTTGACCAATCAAACGAGATACCGGTACCGCCAATCTGTCCCTTTACTTTCGTATCAATGACAAACCCTTCGACACGATTCCGATAGCACCGCATCTTGCAAAGTGTCATTTTATCGTGATGCATTGCCTTCCATATCGGCAGGCTTATTGCCCGTTTGATTGAAGCAACCTGCTCAGGCGATTCCTGCCCGTGAAGCTGGATCAGGTTCAGCGGAACTTCTTGCAGTACCGAATTTATCTTCTCAAGGGAGTCATCGGCAAAAACGCCAACTAATTTCTTGTCAATTATTGGCCCCAACCGTTTCACCCAGTCCGCAACCTGCTTTGGTTTTACCGTTCTTTTACTCTTGTCTGTAAAAATAAATCCGATAAAATCTGCTTGGCTTTCGACAGCTGCTTGCGTATCTTCGAACGATTGATTTCCGCAAAATTTAAGTAAGGGACGTGTCATGAAAAGCACTCCCACTAAATAGCTCGCGGATTTTCTCTTCTGGCGAATCCGAACAGATCAGTGCCTCACCGACAAGTGCGGCATGGGCGCCTTGCTTCAAAAGATAACAAATATCCTGAGCATTGCGGATTCCGGATTCACTGATCATGACCGCTCCCTTTGGAACAGCAACAGCCACCTCTTTCGTGACAGACAGTCTCGTCTCAAATGTTCTTAAATTGCGATTATTGATACCGATAATCTCCGGAGTAAATTCTTGGAGAACAGATTCTAATTCGCTCACGCTGTGCACTTCCACCAGCGATTCCATACCGCGTTCTTCTGCCGCCAAGTAGAACTCATGGAGTTCCATGGGATCAAGAGCAGCGGCAATCAAGAGAATGGCATCAGCGCCGCAGCGGGCAGCTTCCTCAATCTGCCTTTTGTCAATGATAAAATCTTTACGCAGAACTGGAAGTTGAACCTTCGCCTTGACAGCTTTTAAATTCTCAATTGAGCCATGAAAATAGGTACGGTCAGTGAGCACACTGATCGCGTCGGCACCTGCGCACGCATAGGCTTCCGCAACGTCGCCTGCCACGATTCGGCGTGCAAAAACCCCCTTCGACGGCGACGCCTGCTTCACTTCTGCAATTAATCCTAATTTGTGATTTGGGTTCGTCAGAGCTGTCTTTAGAGAATAATGAACGATTGACTCCTCACCTTTTTTCGGCATTGAAAAAACAGCAAGTTCATCCGCCTTTGTCTTCACTATTTTACTGAGAATGGATTCAGACATGGGCGGTCTCCACCGTTTGCCGGCGCATCAGATTCAACTGATTGAGAGCTGCTCCGGAATTTATCGCTTCTCGAGCTTCATGGACACCCTCTGCGATTGAATGGGTTTTGCCTGAAACATAAAGCCCTGCACCGGCATTTAGTAGAACAGCATCAGCTGCGGTTTTATTTTGCCTGCTGCCTGCAAATATCGTTTCAATTAATTCCGCACTCTCTTTCGGATTTTTGACTTGGATATCAGCTGCGTTACCGACAGAGAGACCAACATCTTCCGGGGTTAATGAAAAGGTCTGTATCGCCCCGTTTTCAATAAGAAAAGCATCCGTACGTCCGGCAATGGTCAGTTCATCCATACCGTCTTCACCGGTCACCACCAGCGTTTTTTCTGTTCCAAGCTTCACAATCGCCTGCGCATAACGTTCGGCAAGAGCTACGCTGTATACTCCGAGAAGTTGACGCTCAGCACCAGCCGGATTGGTCAATGGTCCAAGCTGATTAAAGATCGTTCGGAAACCAAGCGCTTTGCGCGGTTCAATCGCATATTTCATTGATGCATGATAAAGCGGTGCAAATAAAAAACACATATGTGTCTGATCAAGCAATTCAGACGCGTATTCCGGCGTTGATCGGATATCAATCCCCAGTGCTTCCAACGCATCGGCAGCCCCGCTGGTCGAGGAGACTGATCGATTGCCGTGCTTAGCAACACAGATACCCAGAGAAGAAAGGACAAGTGCTGCTGCTGTTGAAATATTGAAGGTTGCGGTACCGTCGCCTCCTGTCCCAACAATGTCAATGAGCGGATGCTTATAGTGAAGCGGTTTGGCATGGGCACGCATACTGCGCACGGAACCTGCCAATTCATCAACCGTTTCTCCCCTCATACTGAGAAGGGACAAATAAGCGGCTATTTGGCATGAAGAAGCCTTTCCTTCCATGATTTCATCCATCATCTCTGCGGCTTCTTGTTCTGAAAGCTGTTTTCCTGCTACTAAATCCTTCAATGTTTCTGTGAACATGGGCTTCACTCCTCTTTTTGAGGAATGAGCGGGTGTGAGTTGCTTAGAGGGGATTCAAGGATCAAAATAAATAGATCGGTGAATAACAGTAAACCCCACAGAGAGTCCTGTGGGGTGTAGCGGCAATAGTAAGAAACCCTCAGCTCTTCTCAACTGTGCTCATTCTCTTTTCTCATCTCAAAATAATCGGCCGATCGCGCCCTCCGGCTCAATCCGACCCCTACAAGTCAATAACTTATAATGTAAATTCATCATAGTGAACTTGTTGGTAACTGTCAATCATAAATGAGCAACATCTTTGAAAAATCAACCGTTATTTTCTGTTTTCTGATAAAAAAAGGTTTCTGTTGAACATAAATGATACACAGCAGGGCTGAATATCTGTTCTGTACTTCCAACAAATAAAATCCCGTCTGACTTCAATGCGTCGCTCAACTTTTGATAGATCTTTTTTTTACCTTCTTCAGTGAAATAAATGAGCACATTACGGCAGACAATAATATCAAAATGACCGGGGAGCGGATCTAAGAGCAGGTCGTGCTTCATAAAGCATATGGTCTGTCTCAGCTCGTCCTCCACTTCAAAGAGCAGACCTTTTTTTGAAAAATGCCGACGTTCATCGGCAGTTAAATTCTCAATTGCTTTCTCTAAATATGTGCCTTGGCTCGCCGTATTTAAGATTTTCTGATCTATGTCAGTAGCCATAATAGAAAAGGCCTTCTTAGACATATATTTGCTGCAAAGGATCGCTAATGAATAGGGTTCTTCCCCTGTCGAGCAAGCAGCACTCCAAATATTCAGATGCTTATTTTCAGCCGCCAGTTCACGAATTTTATGTTCAAGTATATTCCATCTAGGACGGTTTCGAAAAAATTCGGTCACATTGATTGTCATCCTGCTCAAAATCTCGTCAAGCAGCTGTTTATTCTCCTTCAATTGGTATGCATAGTCAACAAAGGAAGGAATCTCTCTTTTTATTCGAAGCGAATTCAACCGGCGTTTCATCTGTTCCTGTTTATACAGAGACAAATTAATACCTGTGAGCTGAAAAAATAAGCTTTTAAATTGCTCGTAATCTTGCTCCATTGCTTCGCTCATCGCACAATCTCCTCAATCAGCCTAAGATATCTGTCTCTCTTATTCATTACTTACAAATTCGTTAGCCTGAAAAAAGAGATTAATTTCACGTTCTGCGTTTTCAGGCGAATCTGATCCATGGATAACATTTCGATTCATACGGGTGGCATAATCACCACGTATTGTCCCCGGCGCCGCTTTCTCAGGATCGGTAGAACCCATCATGAATCGAGAAAGTTTAATAATATTCTCACCTTGCCAAACCATTGCAAACACCGGTCCGGAAGTCATAAAAGTAGTCAGATCCTCGTAATACGGCCTTCCTTCGTGTTCGTAATAGTGCTTCTTGACCAACTCGTCAGAAATAACCATAAGCTTGCCGGCAATCAATTTAAAACCTTTCGCCTCAAATCGTGCGATGATACTTCCGATCAGGCCTCTTCTTACAGCATCCGGTTTAATCATTAAAAATGTGCGTTCCATCATCATCAGACTCCCTAAACTTAGACTCAGCATCGCATGAGCGCGTGCACAACAAATGGTCACGGGTACGGACTTTCATGCGGCTTGTTTGATTAATCGTTTCTTGTCCCAATATAATCCGCTATTTCTTTTAATGAGCGTGTTGCACGCTGCTGTGGCAAACGCTCCAAAATTGTTTTTGCCTTGCTTAAGTAAGCATCACTAAGTTGCTCCGAATCTTGTATTGCTCCGCAATCTCGAATTGCACAGATGATCGAATCCCAGTCCGACTGCTTCGGATTTTTATCTTCCAGAACACTTAAAATAGCATTCCGCATCCCGTACTTATGCAAGGCAAAGAATGTTGGCAAGGTAATATTCCCATTTCTCAAATCGCCGCCCGCAGGTTTTCCCAATTGTTTTTCAGTCCCTACGAAGTCAAGAATGTCATCGGTCATTTGGTAGCTCATACCCAAGTAATAGCCAAAATAGTAAAGGCTTAATCCTACCCTAGAGGAGCACCCTGAAGCCAGTGCCCCCAACTGACAGCTGAGGGCCATCAGCAAAGCGGTTTTTCTTTTAATTCTTCTCAGATAAACACGCATATTCTGTTTCCAATGATACAACTCTTTAATTTGATCGATTTCACCAAGACTTAAATCACGGATGACGCGCGATATACTCATATGGATTTCATCATTATCAAAATCAGAAATTAATTCAATCGCTCTGGCAAATATAAAATCACCGGTAAACATGGCCACTCGATTATCCCATTGGGCCTTAACCGTTGGTTTCCCGCGGCGAAGATTTGAATCATCCACGACATCATCATGAACGAGAGAGGCCATATGAATCAATTCAAGCATGACTGCCGATTTCATTACTGTTTCTCGTGAAGGATCGCCGTATTGCGCACAAAGCAGCGTCAGCAGCGGACGAATTCGTTTTCCACCTGCTCTGAGCAAGTCAAGAGAAGCTTCGTTCAGAATAGGCTGAGGTGCCTTAAGTGCCGACTCCAGTCGGCTTTCAATTTGTTTTAACTTACTTTTCTGTTCCATATAAATTCTGGTCAGGGTCATCTCTTTCACCTTTCGTTACCGTTCACTACGCAATAAACGATTGCTGAAAAAAGTAATTACTTTTGAATCAACGGTTTGATTCCCTTATGGATTGCAGCAATTCCGCCCATTAATGAGCACACCGATATATTTTCAAAACCGGCTTTTCGGAAGAGTTCGGCTAATGTTTTCTGATCCGGGAACGTTGATGCAGATTCATTAAGCCACGCATATTCTTTATAGCTTCCGGCAAACAATTTTCCAAGAAGCGGCATAATGAATCGAAAATAGAAAAAGTACAGTTGCCGGTATATCGGTAGCTTAGTTTGTGACGTCTCAAGACAGACGAGACTTCCTCCGGGCCGCAGAACACGATTGATCTCCTTTAACACAGTCAGATAATCCGGAACATTTCTGAGTCCGAACCCGATCGTTGCTCGATCAAAGGATGCATCTTCATAGGGGATCGCCATCGCATCGCCGCTAACAAGCTTAATGTTCTCAAGCTGATTTTCTTCCCGTTTGAGTTCGGCAATCTTCAACATATTATCGCTGAAGTCGAGTCCGACAACATTACCTTGTGGTCCGACTATCTTTGCCATTGAAATGGTCCAGTCACCAGTCCCGCAACAGACATCAATGACTTGATGACCTTGCTTTGCGGCGACAATACAGTCAGCTTTTTGCCGCCACACTTTATGGCGATTAAAACTGATCAATGAATTCATCACATCATACTTCTTATAGATTCGTTGAAAGACACGGTGAACCTTCTCATGCTTTTCTGCCTGTTCCATCATCATTAATAGGTCCCTTCCTCAACACCTTCAGCCAGTCGGCTGAGCTGATCCCGCAAATAATCAATGACCTGAATCAACCATTCCGAATGGTTTTCCTGTCTATTCAGAATATGAGTCAAATGGGCAACCTTGTTCTTGATTTCTTGGTCAAGTCTGTCGGTCACTTTCTCAAATCTGCCCTGAATCGTCTGTGAAAAATAGCTGTCTCGCTCAGATTTCCCATGATTTTTCCGCTCAATAACAAGCCTTTTTATTAAAAAATAGGCATTTAAGTATGGAACAATCCGTGCAAAGCCAAGCTGGCGTGCAAGCTTCTCGACAAGAGCGCTCTCAATCTTCATCACAATTTCTATTGTTTCAGGCCAGCTCAAACGAGTTTCCGAATAAAAAAAAGCAAATTTATGTAAATTGAAGGTTTGAATCGCCTGCGCCACCCATTTGACGACCTCCATATTTGATTGGCGTGCAAGCGTATAATAGTAAAGTGCGCTGTAAAAATCTCCGGACAGTACGGTTAACTGCCTCATCTTAATTGCGTTCATGTCTGAACGTTTCTCGACCGTTATCATCTCGTGAGTGTTTAAGCCGATTTCCGCAACCATCACGCTCTTAGCGTAGACACCGGCGTTCGCCC
The DNA here is from genome assembly GCF_024125445.1 of Sporolactobacillus shoreicorticis. Taxonomy (GTDB): domain Bacteria; phylum Bacillota; class Bacilli; order Bacillales; family Sporolactobacillaceae; genus Sporolactobacillus; species Sporolactobacillus shoreicorticis. The sequence goes on from NZ_JAMXWM010000019.1 coordinate 63,616, forward strand.
TTGATTCCTGCCGACGAAACAATAAATAATAAATCATAAGTTTATCACGATCAATTACCGGCTCCGGCAAAATTGTTTTTACGTAATCATGATTCAGTTCATTTCGAAGTTGTTGATATACTAATTCTAATTCCTCATTTAGCGACAATGCAGTGCCTCCCATGCAAATAGTCACCACAGGGGTCGTCTTCGGTCCAAGTGGTGATGACCCCGATGCATCATTCCGACGTGATTGTACCATGCTTTGTTTGTATGGTTGCTTTGCCATGCACCTTAATTGCCGAAGTATGCTCTGTGAATTGTGCGATCATCACCTCACCTTTATCCAGCTTCTCTGTATGAAAAAAACGTGTTTCCGCGCCTCGAGTTAATCCAATAACATTGACACCGTCCGCGTTTGCTTTAATGACAAAATAATCACCCAATACTTCTTCATTCCTAAGTTCCATGATCCGTTCCTCGCTTTTCATTTGGAATTAATGGTTAATTAAAGACATCGCTTCCGCACGCGCCGTTGAATCCTTTTGGAAAACGCCGCGAACAGCTGAAGTAATCGTTCGTGCGCCCGGTTTTTTTACGCCCCGCATCGTCATACACATATGTTCCGCCTCAATAACGACAATGACACCATAGGGACGAAGCGTTTCTACGATACTGTCTGCAACTTCAGTGGTCAGCCTCTCTTGAAGCTGGGGGCGTCTTGCTACTGCCTCAACCGCGCGGGCAAGCTTGCTCAGTCCGGTCACCCGTCCGCCTCTTGGTATGTATCCCACATGAGCCTTTCCAAAGAAAGGAACCAAATGATGCTCGCACATTGAATAGAAGGGAATATCCTTTACTAAAACGAGCTCTTCATGTGCTTCATCAAATGTTTTCGATAAGTACTCTTTCGGATCCTGCCGCACTCCCTGAAAAATTTCTTCGTACATACGAGCCACACGCTGAGGCGTTTCGATAAGACCGCTCCGATCCGGATCCTCGCCAATCGCTTCGAGAATCATTCGTACAGCCTTCTCTATTTTTTCATGATCCACGTTCACTAACCCTTGCCTCCCAATCTGTCCTGCCTGCCGTAATGAATCAGAAACGTCTTTTGATGCATTCAAAAAGACATAGTATTTATATTGTGAAGTTTATGGAAACACAGCAAATCCTGCTTCAGCACAACTAAATGGTGCCCATTTATGCCTTTGTTAATGTTCGCCTATGCCGTAATTTACATATAACCGTTAATCACTTGTCCTAGTAAAAAATTTTAGCATAGGCAAACTTAAAAATAAAGGAAAGTCGTTCGCAATTTTTCTTGTTTTACCTTGAGTTTTCATTCAACACAATTCTCTTTTTATTGTGCTCAATACAAATGGATCTATCAGCTTCTGCCGAATCGTCTAAGTTATCGTCGATGCAGCAAAAAGAGCCATCCAAAACGGATGACTCCTTCGTACTTACGTCCTATGTATCGTATCGATCATTGGACGGCTTCTTTCAATGCTTTACCAGGCTTAAATGCTGGAACTTTGCTTGCGCTGATTTCGATCTCTTCGCCCGTTTGAGGATTGCGGCCCTTGCGAGCAGAACGTTCGCGAACCTCAAAGTTGCCAAATCCGATTAATTGAACCTTGCTTCCACTTTTCAAAGCATCGGCAATCGTTGACAGGACAGAATCAACCGCTTTTGTCGCATCTTTTTTAGATAATTCAGCAGATTCCGCAACCGCAGTAATCAATTCAGTCTTATTCAACACTTTCACCTCCTTAAAAAGGAATAACTCCTTTTTGCGCTGGATGAAACATCAACAACGCTTATAATATACGATGTGATGGAAGAATTCAACAGCTTTTATAAAAATATTGCCATATTCACGCGTTTTTAACCGTTTCTTGAATAAAAAGAGCAGTTTTGCTTCTTAATCGCATGTCAAAAGCAAAAAATTAATAAATCTGTACCTTTTATCCAGCAATTTTGAACAAAAAGAAAAAGACCCCGTCTGGGATCTTGTGTTTCGCTTATATTTAAGAATCTCACAAAATGATGGCGATTAGGCCCCCGGATCCTTCGTTAATGATGCGCTCCAAAGTTTCTTTTAATTTGTATCGAGCATTTTCAGGCATTAATGCCAGTTTCGCTGAAATGCCTTCACGGACAATAGAATTCAATGAACGACCGAAAATATCTGAATTCCAAATTGAGAGCGGATCATCCTCAAAATCTTGCATGAGATAACGTACCAGTTCCTCACTTTGCTTTTCCGTACCGATAATCGGCGCAAACTCAGATTCTACATCGACTTTAATCATATGAATGGATGGTGCGACCGCTTTTAGCCGTACTCCAAAACGTGATCCCTGCTTAATAATCTCAGGCTCATCGAGACTCATATCGCTGATTGATGGAGCAGCAATACCGTAACCGGTTTGTTTCACCATCTTCAGTGCATCGGCAACTTGATCGTACTCCCGTTTTGCATGCGCAAAATCCTGCATCAGCTGAAGCAAGTGATCTTTACCGCGGATTTCAACGCCAACGACCTCTTTCAGCACTTGATCATACAGATTATCCGGAGCGAACAAATCGATCTCGGCAGTTCCCTTTCCCATTTCAATCCCTGACAGCTGCGCATTTTCAATAAAATCATATTGTCCGAATGTACCAACCACACGGTCAACATCACGCAAACGCTTTATATCTTTAACGGTTTCTTTAACAGCGTCCTCATAGCTCTTGCGCAGCCAGTGCTCATCTTTAAGAACCATAACCCAGCTTGGCAGATTTACGTTGACTTCCAGCACTGGAAATTCGAACAACGCCTCTCGCAAAATGTTATTGATATCGTGTTCCGTCATGTTCTCAACACTTTGAGCGAGTACGGGGATATCATACTTCTCTGAAAGTTCCTTACGCAGCGCTTCAGTGTCCGGATGATAGGGATGCGTTGAGTTGATGATCAGAATAAACGGCTTGCCTACTTCTTTCAATTCATCGACAATACGTTCCTCAGACTCAACATAATCCTCACGGCCGATTTCACCGATCGAACCGTCAGTTGTAACCACAACCCCCAAAGTAGAATGTTCCTGAATGACCTTGCGCGTCCCGATTTCTGCCGCTTCTTGAAACGGGATTGGTTCATCATACCATGGTGTGTGTACCATGCGCGGACCGTTTTCATCCTCGAATCCCTTTGCTCCTTTAACCGCGTAGCCAACGCAGTCAACGACACGAATGTTGACGTCAAGACCATCTTCCACACTCACTTTAACCGCATGATTGGGAATGAACTTGGGTTCGGTCGTCATGATTTGCTTTCCTGCGGCACTTTGAGGCAATTCATCCTTCGCGCGTACGCGATCCGCCTCGTCCTCAATATTCGGCAAAACAACGAGCTCCATAAATTTCTTAATAAATGTCGACTTCCCTGTTCGGACGGCTCCGACAACACCTAAATAAATATCTCCTCCGGTACGTTCAGCAATGTCTTTGAAAATGTCCACTCGTTCAAGTTTTTCCAAAGTTGGCACCCTCCCGCTCCTCCTTCTGCAATAAACTACCTCGGTGATCGTTCTAAACATATGACTTTGTCCATTGATTATGCCAATAAAATGAGATCTTCCGAAGCGATCTGTTGATAATGGGCCGGCAGCCCCAATATTCCTGCTGCCTATCTATACTAAACTATTGTCCAATATTTTTTTTATGCCATTTATGAATAAAAAAACGGAGAGAAAACGTTGCCGTTTTCTCCCCACATGACTAATTCCTTCCACGCCCTTTGCGCTCTTGCAGAATGATTGACGCACCTATACATTATGCTATTCCTACTTCGTTTGCCGCTGGCGACGGCCCAATACTTATCGTTTTGGGCCGAAAATTTTTGACAGAGACGTAAGATTGCTCGGCATATTACCCGAAGTAATGGCTTTTACAATGGCCTCTTCCTTTTCTTTTGAAACCGGTACGCCTGCTGTATTCCCAATGCGAGCAATGAGCTCTCTGACAACCTTAGGATCGCTGAAATTAGCATTCGAAACTGAATTGGCTATCTCCAGGATATCCTCTTTCTTCACGTTCGTCTTTTTTTCGATGTTATCAAAAAAAGGATTATTAGAATCCAATGAACATCCTCCTTTACCCTGCATTCCTTACATGGTATGCGAGAAGGAGGCAACATGCCACCTATTGTTCACGCGCTATTTTTTCAGCCAGGCTGTGAGAAAGCGGCGCAATTTCATCCTTCTTATCTCGATTCATCAATTCGTCGACCGCATCTTTTGGATGTTTGCCATCAAACAGTACCTGATAGATTGCTGTAGTGATCGGCATTTCTATATTCATCTTTTTAGCTAAGGCATAAGCGGCTTCTGCTGTCCGGACACCCTCTACAACCATCCCCATCTGTTGTAATACAGAATCAAGCTTCTCTCCTTTACCAAGTAAATTTCCTGCTCGCCAGTTTCTGCTGTGCACACTCGTGCAGGTGACAATTAAATCGCCCATCCCCGTCAGTCCGATAAATGTCAACGGATGCGCGCCCATTTTTGTTCCAAGTCTGGATATTTCCGCAAGTCCACGTGTAATCAATGCAGCCTTTGCGTTATCCCCATAACCGAGTCCATCAAGAAGCCCCGCACCTAGCGCAATAATATTTTTTAATGCACCGCCTATTTCAACACCGACAGTATCTTCGTTGGTATACACGCGAAAATAATGATTAAAAAAGAAATCCTGCGCTTGTTGAGCAGCATTAAAATCAGATGATGCGACCGCAACTGTTGTCGGATGTCTCAGTGCAACCTCTTCTGCATGGCTTGGTCCTGAAAGAACCACAATTGCTGTTCGAAGCGATGCAGGTACCTCTTCCTCAATAACCTCAGACATCCGTTTAAATGAACCTGGCTCAATACCTTTCACACCATGAATGAACAACATCGGCTGCTCGATAATGCTTCGAATCTGCCGCAGTACATCTCGCATTGCTTTTGCTGGAACAACGAGAAGAACAGCGGATGCCTGACTGAGTGCCTCTCTCAAGCTCCCTGTACCTTGTACCAAATCGGAGAGTACAACACCCGGCAGATACTTTTGATTCGTATGCTCATTCAAAATCTTATCTGCCTGCTCTTGCCTGTGACTCCAAAGCGAAACAGTGAACCCATTGTCTGCGAGTACCATCGAAAGTGCAGTACCCCAGCTTCCAGCTCCCAAAACTGCTATTTTCTTCATTGCTCTGCCTCCTCGATTCATAATTTACAGCGAACAACAGAAAATTCTCAAACCTGAGCCTTCTTGTGACCGAGCTTATTTTCCTTACCTTGAATTAACCGAACGATATTCGCCCGATGCTGATAAAATGCAAGAATTGTGATTAAAAAGAGCGCCACTAAAACACCTGTAGAATAACCGTGTATGATCCATCCCAATATCGGCGTAAACAAAAGGAAAAACAAAGATCCAAGTGATACAAAACGAGTAACTGCAATAATCAAGAGAGTGATCACACCTGCAATTAATGCGAAAAGCGGCATAATCATAAAAAAGACACCAATTGTTGTTGCGACTCCTTTGCCGCCTTTAAAACCGTAATAAACAGGGAAGTCATGACCAATAATTGCCGCCAAACCCGACAGTGCTGCTGCCCAATCAGGTAAGCCGAGTAAATTGGCCATCAAAATGCAAACAACCCCTTTAAAAACATCCAACAATAATACGCCTACGGCAGGTCCTGTTCCCAGCACACGCATCGTATTTGTTGCTCCTGCGTTGCCGCTGCCTGTTTTACGAATGTCGATCTTTTTAATTTTCTTTGTAATTAAGTAACTGAAGCTGATTGATCCGATAAGATAAGAAATGATTATCGAAAATGCGATCAACATGATTCAAACCTCTCCTCTTACTTCTCATTCTTTTTTCTTGATAATAGTTTAATCGGTGTACCAATGAATCCAAAGGTTTCACGGAGCCTGTTTTCAATATGGCGCACATAAGAAAAATGCAGAAGTTCCGGATCATTGACAAACAATACAAAAACAGGCGGTCGAACAGCCACTTGAGTGCCATAATAGATTTTCAATCGTTTTCCTTTATCTGACGGTGGCGGCGTCATTGCTAGGGTGTCCATAATGCAATCATTCAGCAGGCTCGTCTGCACACGCAGACTATGGTTCTCAGCTACCTGCTCAATAACCGGCAAAATTTGATCAACACGGCTTCCAGTTAGCGCCGATAAGAAAACGATCGGTGCATAATCAATAAATTGAAACTGTTCACGAATTTTCCTCTTGAACTTGTCCATGGTTTTCCCATCTTTTTCAACAGCATCCCATTTATTGACCACAATGACAATGGCGCGTCCTGCATCATGCGCATAGCCGGCAATTTTTTTGTCCTGTTCAATAATTCCTTCTTCACCGTTTATCAAAACCAAAACCACGTCGGATTCTTCAATTGACCGTTGTGCTCGAAGCACACTGTACTTTTCCGTTTTTTCATAAACACGCCCTCGACGGCGAATGCCTGCTGTATCGACAATAACAAAATTTTGGCCGTCACGTGTGAATGGAGTATCGATCGCATCACGTGTCGTTCCCGCAATATCACTGACAATCACACGTTCCTTGCCAAGTATTGTATTGACAAGGGACGATTTCCCCACATTAGGACGGCCGATCAAAGCAAAGCGAATGGCACCATCTTCTTCCGAGTCAGGCTCGGACTGTGGAAATTTCTCAATCACAGCATCGAGCAAGTCGCCTATTCCTTGACCATGTGCACAGGATATCGCATAGGGATCTCCAAGTCCTACTGAGTAGAACTCGTACATCAACTCTTTTTGCTTAAAATTATCTAGTTTATTCACACCAAGAACAACAGGTTTCTTGGATCTTCTTAATAATTGAGCAACTGCTTCGTCGGCATCCGTCAATCCTGTTCTTCCATCGACCAGAAACAAGATTACATCCGATTCATCAACGGCAATCTCAGCCTGTGCGCGCATTTGCGCGAGCAGCGGTTCGTCGCCAAGCTCGATACCGCCGGTGTCGATGACATGGAATTCATGGGTCAGCCATGACCCGTTTCCATACAGTCTGTCTCTTGTAACCCCTGGTTTATCCTCAACAATGGCCATACGGCCACCGACAATACGGTTAAAGAGTGTTGATTTGCCGACATTAGGACGGCCGACAATGGCAATCGTAGGTTTAGACATTGTGTTCCTCCTTCACAACTGATCATACTTAAGACTTGATTAGGCGCAAAATTCACCTGCAATCTTCATCAATTTATTGCTCATCATTAGGTTCTCTCATCCGTGCTGAAACATGTTCTCCATCTTTAACAACCGTCAGCAATCAGATAAAAGCCGGTCATAAAAGAAACCTTTCCTTTATCAGGAGAGGTTCAGAAATAATAACGTTCTCAGATTGCTTATCTCAATCATTGCCCATGCAGAAATAAACGATACAAATCCTATTGCTTAGATTAAGTCCACCACTGCCCTGAAAAAGCGGAAAAAGCAGGAAGCAGGTAGCCTCCAAACATTTTCCGCCTCTTTTATGTGCATGGATTAAATTATTTATATTTTTTCAGTTGATCGCCAATCATGTCGCCAAGTGAAAAACCTGTTGCTGCTTCTTCAATCTCAGGAGCTTCAGCCGGCTGTTCCGCGTGCTTTTCAGCCTTTGGTTCTTCAAGAGCTTTAATGCTCAATGATACCCGCTGTTCATCAAAATTCACATCCAGAACTTTCACCTTAATTTGCTGGTCTTCTGAAAGCACTTCTTCAGGAGTTCCGATATGATCACGTGAAATTTCAGAGATATGAACCAACCCTTCAACACCTGGAAGCAATTCGACAAAAGCACCAAATGGAACAAGCCTTTTCACTTTTCCTTTAAGGACATCACCAGCGCTGATTTTCGATTTTGCTGTTTCCCAAGGACCCGGCTGAGTTGCCTTAATTGACAATGAAATCCGCTCATTATCAGGATCTACCGATAAAACTTTGACCTTGACTTTATCCCCTTCGGAAACAACTTCAGAAGGCGTTTCCACATGATAATGAGCAAGCTGAGAAATGTGAACAAGTCCATCGACTCCGCCAATATCCACAAATGCACCGAAATCAGTCAGCCGTTGAACAGTCCCCTCAAGAACGGAGCCTTCTTTAATCCCCTGAAGTGTCTCGATTTTTTTCTGATCAGCTTCCTCATCCAAAACCGCCCGATGCGAGAGGATAACCTTCCTCTTTTCACGGTCTAATTCGACAATTTTAACGTCGAGAGGCTTGCCTTTATAATCACTGAAATCCTCAACAAAATGACGTTCAACGAGGGAAGCAGGAATAAACCCGCGAACACCTAAATCAACGACCAAGCCGCCTTTAACAACATCGGCAATCTCAACAGAAAACGTTGTCTTTTCGTTAAATTTAGCTTCAAGATCACCCCATGCCCTGTCAGCATCAACTTCGCGTTTTGACAGGACAAGTTCGTCATCTTCCAGTTTCGTGACCTTTACACTGATCTCGTCACCTTCATGCAGCATGTCTGATACTTTTTCTACATGAAGACTTGAAAGTTCGCTGATCGGCAGAATGCCGTCTACTTTATATCCAACATCGACTAACGCATGTTTTTCTTCAACTTTTGTTACTTTGCCACTAACTACGTCGCCTACACCAATCGCATCGAAAGACGCCATTTCATGATTCACTTCTTCAACCATTCTCCGGGACCTCCTTTAATTAACCAGCCGAGAAAATATCCTACTCATAACTTCTTACAAATAGACGCTTTTGTCAAGCAGTTGGCCCTGTATGCTCATCAAGCAATGCCTGAATATGCTCCATGATCACTGCACTTGCCTCTGAAGATTTCAGTTTCAATTCTTTCATTTCCTTCGTGTTAATCGGTTTGCCGAAAATAATTTTCATCGTGCTTCTAAATCTATAGTTTCCGATAATCGCACATGGCAGAACAACCGCATCCGTTTGCAATGCAAAGAATCCTGCTCCGGACAGTCCTTTTTTCATTGGTGCATGTTCCAAATTTCGATGTCCTTCAGGAAAAATAAGCAGTGCATGACCCTCACGAATAAGTTTTATTGCTAAACGAAGTGCACCACGATCACCGGTACCTCGTCGAATTGGAAAAGCATTTAAGTGACTCAGTAATCGCCCGAAACCAGGTATGTCAAAAAGCTCTGATTTAGCGACAAAGCTCAATGGTCTTGAGAGACTGACACCGACCATCGGTGGATCGAAATTAGAAAGATGATTGCTGCAGATCAGCACACCGCCCTGCCCCGGAACATTTTCCAGTCCAATGACTTGGATTTTAAAAGTCAATTGATAAAACAATTTGACAATTGGTTTTCCAAAAGAATAAAGATTCAAGATGGCTGCTTCTCCTTCACAAAATGCAGAATCTTCTCAACTACTTCTTCAATACTGAGTGAAGTGGTATCAAGCGCCACTGCGTCTGCTGCTTTAACAAGCGGAGAGGCATCACGCTCCATATCCTTCTTGTCTCTGAGTGCGATGGATTCTTTCAACATTTCCATGGACGGATGTCTGCCCTTTTGAAGTTCTTCACGGTATCTGCGGATCGCCCGCTCTTCAACTGAAGCAATTAAGAATAGTTTAACTTGCGCATTCGGAAGTACATGCGTTCCGATGTCTCGTCCATCCATGACAACGCTGCACGATTGTGCCAACTTACGCTGTCGACTCACCATCTCAGTTCGCACAGCCTTATAAGAAGAAACCAGCGAGACATGTTCGGAGACGTCAGGATAACGAATACGATCAGTCACATCATCTCCGTCCACATATACTTTTTGCCCGTCGACCTCTTGTACCAGTTTAATATCTGTTCGATCCAATAATTCTTTCAACGCTTGGCCATTGTTTAAATTGACTTTTTCTCTAAGTGCTTTATACGTGAGTGATCGATACATCGCTCCTGTATCAATATAAACAAATCCCAATTTTTTTGCAGCAATTTTGGCAACTGTGCTTTTCCCTGCGGCTGCCGGTCCGTCAATGGCTACTTGAAATAAATTCTCCATAATACCTGCTTGCTCCCATCTGTCTTGACTGACACCTTAAATCCTTCAAAACTTTTTGCTGCTCATCAGCCTTTATGCCTGTGCGATTCCAATTCGAGCAGTTTCTTTCTTGCCTCCAACTGTTTCTCAAAGCAATAGCGTATAATCGGCTGGCGTTCTCTTTCTGACTGCAACAAAAATTTAATGGCGGCCCTTTTCCCGTTGGTGTGTTTATCATTAAAAATTTTAATGACTCGTGACTGCACCTTGATGTATTGATAACTGCCGGAAGTCATTGGCAAAGCGATCCAAGATACAATTTGATCCTCTTCTTCGATTCCAGTGTCATTGGGTAAATTGATTAGTGATCCGCCGCCGCCAATATCACTGGTCATTGTCGCAAAAGGTCGGAACGCTCCTTCGCTTGAATGAATCGCAATATCCAAGCTTGCTTCCACACGGACATAATTTCGGCGTTGAATCCCTTCCATGCTGTCTTCACCGTCAAAACTCATGAGCATCAAAGGAACCTGACCGGAAATTCGTTGAATAAACGTTGTTGGAAAGCGAAAGACTTGATTGTCACTAATATAAATAGCCATATAGGCAGTTCCATTTAGAAGCACCGGTGTCTTTCCTGTTTTTTCTTCAATCGGATACCCAATCAGCAAAGCATTGTCTTTAATTTCGGCAAGCTTGCACCGATAGCGCACGATTTGTGCATGATCGTTTATTTGCTCTAAGACCAGTGTTTCGCCGACTTTCATTTTCATGATCGTCTCCCCCGTATCTTTCACTCAACCATGAATGTATCTTTTGCCAGATTAAGCCAAAAGTCTTGCATCTCGTATTTATTATACAGTAGAAGCCACGGTTCAGCCAAGTCCCTTAAAGACAGATCAATCTAGTTTCCATCTGCCTATTCCTTCAAAAGTTCTATTTTTTCCTGATCGCCATTATCTGCATTCAGCATGACACGATACGTATCATTATTTCGCGTCGCAAAAAATTCGTAGCAAAGCACATTTTTAAGCATCGGATTCTGAAAAACAGCAAGCTCCGATTCCTGTACGTTCAAATTGGAATTCAGTTGTTTCCGAGCTTCCTTTTCCGAAAGCTTAGGTTGAAGCGGCACATGATCATACTTATTAAATAAATAGTCGGTTTGATCAAATGCAAGGATTTCACCGTTATCAAGGGCGACCTTTATTCTCATCGACGCGGGATAGATCCGTACTCCTTTTTTTTGAAGAACATAAGTCAGTACTGCCACGTGATTATACTTGTTGCGCTTGGTTAAAATCATATCCTTTACTTGCCGCTGTTTCAGAAAATTCTCCGATCTTTTTGATGCATCATAGAGATTTATGGTTTCTTTTTTAACTGGACGCTCAAAGAGAAACCAGGTAATATGTCCTCCCTTTTTTGTTACCGATGCATTGAGCGATCTTCCCTTATCATTCATAAGGATCTCGTAGGCCGGAACATTTGACCCTTTGCCCGTTTGAGTAACTTTGCGTGTTTGTGCATGCGGTTTATTAACCCATTTCTTTAGGTTTTCTATTGCCTGACTGCTCTTGACCTGCGCTCCTTTCATCGGATTAATCTTCTTTTTTTCAAGAACAACATTGTGTGGGTTTTCAGGGCTGAAGCTTTGCGTGTACTCGGTTGCTTGCCCGTCCACACGCTTCATACCGTCAATGACCTGATTATCCTGATTTTGTTTCTTACTTTTAAGCGCTTGTTCAACATCCATCCAGCGCAGATGCTGCGCCATTACCTTCGCTTGGACATCTCTTAATTCGTCACGTATTGTCATGGATTCTGAATAAAGTTTTGTCAGATTTTTGAACTCTTTACTGCTTAATGGACGATCATTAATCGTTTTGACTCCTGTATTATAGGTAAATTCACCGACATGTGCGAGAAATTCATTGGTTCTGTTGAAAGGCAGGAATGTAAGCGGAAGTTCATTTGCTGCCGCATGAGCAAGTGCACTTAATCGCCAAGTTTCCACAAGCTGCGGACGCATCGATTCTCGTGACTGCATTGCAAGCGCCGTCCCAAGAGATTCTTCTAACGAGTCCACATAATAAGTCAGTTCATGAAAAGCTTGCTGATAGTGATTTTCCGCGTTTATCATCACTGTTTTCTTCATTTGGTGCTCCTGATAGCCCCAAACGCCCAAACCGATCAACAGAGCGACCGCGATGACAGACAAACCGACAATCCAATAACGGCGTTTCATATGCGTCCCCCTTATTTACAAAAAATGTGTTTGCCAATCTTTCCAATCTGCGGTCTCGTCCAGATCCATGCAGAGGTTGCTGTGTCCGGATTAAAATAATAGAGAGCCCCATTTGACGGATCCCAGCCGTTAATTGCATCCATTACCGCTTTCTTAGCGGTATCATTCGGTGTCAGCCAGATTTGCCCGTCGGCGACTGCTGTAAATGCGCCAGGCTGAAAAATGACATCGGATATATTGTTTGGAAAGCGCGGGTCTGCCACTCGGTTGATAATTACTGCCGAAACAGCTACCTGACCTATATAGGGTTCTCCGCGCGATTCTCCATAAACCGCGTTTGCCATCAGATTCACATCTGATTTTGAATAGCCTTGTGGCAGGTTATCCATCGTGTAGTTGCCGCCTTGCTGCGGTGTATTCCCGCCTCCAGACTGGTTACTCGCACTGCCACCGGATGATTGGTTGTTTTTCTTCTTCACTTGCTGATTAAGCGGAATCCCTCCATAGTAAGTGAATTCGTTTCCTTCTCTTATGTTGCGATTGACAAAGGCCTGGTCATATTGAGAAGCTTTTATTAGTTTTTGCTTGGTTGTGCTTCCCGCCATACCATCAACGGTTAAACCGAACTGGGACTGAAAATTACGCAGTGCCCAATAGGTTCCGTAGCCAAAGGAACCATCAATTTTTCCCTTATAGAAACTAATGTACTGAAGACGCGCTTGAAGCTCGACGACATCTTCTCCCGTATCGCCGCGCATGATCACACGATTTGAAAATGCTGCGGCATCAAAGGCATGAGACAACAGGAGCGATGCAAGAATAGCAGCACATATGCCTCGAATCAGTCGTTTTCTCAATGACTTAATCCTCCCCGGAGTGTGCATAGAGCCACTCAATAGTTCATACGATTTCCTTGAAACTCTGAAATCAGCTTTATGTTTCCAAGAAAAGATGGTTTTATGCATTGATACACAGCATTAGAAAACTGGGATTCACCAAGCCTACGATGAAGACACAAACTTAGCTGTGACAGCCATAGACGGTTTAGTGTTCGACTTGCCACCAGACGTAGGTTTTGCCGGAC
>NZ_JAMXWM010000002.1 GCF_024125445.1 Sporolactobacillus shoreicorticis
TGAAACCCCCGGTAATTTCTAAAATACAAATGTTTCATTCGAGTGGTTTTAAATCAAGTTCTTCAGATATCATATGGATCTATGCCTGATTCAAATTTGTTATTTCGTATTAAGGAACAGGAGATACGAATTTGAGAGTCTAATTAATGTTTCATTGATTGTTGCGTATAATTTTCAAACGAATAGGCAATAGTTTTATTAAAGAATAATTGGGATTCTGCATTTAAAATAAAACTTTTTTAGGGCTATTTTTTTGTGCGGAATTACGGCTGTATATGGGATTCTAACAATTCTTAAATGAGGGTAGATAGAACTTTTAAAACATATTTTTATACGTATAAAAAAAATATATATTGATTTATAAGTATGAATACGCTAACATATAAGTGTTGATGGAAGCGCTTTACAGGGAAGAGATTAAAGGAGATGAGAAAAAATTATCAGTACTGTAATACGCTGAACGGGGAAGACTTTATTATATGAGTATTTAAATTTGAAAGGAGAAATTTTTAATGGTCAAAGAAAAGAAAATCCCGAGTGGTTTCATTTATTTCTTCGGAGCGTTTGGCGGTATTCTTTTTGGTTATGATATTGGTGTTATGACGGGTGCTTTGCCTTTTCTGCAACAGGATTGGGGTCTTCAAAACAGTGCCGGTATTATTGGCTGGATTACCTCTTCCGTAATGTTTGGTGCTATTTTTGGGGGAGCCTTGGCCGGACAGCTGTCTGACCGTCTCGGACGACGCAAAATGATATTAATTTCAGCTTTAATTTTCGTTATTGGTTCGGTCTTATCAGGAATTGCGCCGCATGATGGACAGTATTACTTGATCGGGGTTCGAATTTTACTAGGTTTGGCTGTTGGTGCTGCTTCTGCACTGGTTCCGGCTTATATGTCAGAAATGGCCCCTGCCCGTCTTCGCGGACGTTTGTCCGGTATTAATCAGACGATGATTGTCTCTGGAATGCTACTTTCATATATTGTTGATTTTTTATTGAAAAACTTGCCCGAAGCACTGGCATGGCGGTTAATGCTTGGTCTGGCGGCCGTACCTGCGCTGATTCTGTTTCTTGGTGTATTGAGATTACCGGAATCACCGCGGTTTTTAATTAAGTCCGACAAGCTTGATGAGGCACGAAAAGTACTGGGATACCTCCGTTCTAAAAAAGAAGAAATCGATTCAGAAATTGCTCAAATTCAAGAAACTGCCAAGGAAGAAAAGAATGCTAATCAAAAAGCATCATGGGGTGCATTGTTGAGTGGCAAATATCGTTATTTAGTTTTTGCGGGTGTTGGTGTAGCTGCTTTCCAACAGTTCCAGGGGGCCAATGCCATCTTTTATTACATTCCTTTGATTGTCGAAAAGGCAACAGGACATGCGGCAAGATCAGCATTGATGTGGCCAATTATTCAGGGCATCATTCTTGTAGCAGGTTCACTGGTATTTCTGGTTATCGCTGATAAATTTAAACGTCGGACTTTGTTAACTTTAGGCGGGACAATTATGGGTCTCTCTTTTATCTTGCCAGCCATTTTGAATTTTTTCATTCCTAATGCAAGTCCGATGATGATTGTTGCTTTCTTGTGTATCTATGTCGCCTTTTATTCATTCACTTGGGCCCCTTTAACTTGGGTTATCGTTGGAGAAATCTTCCCGCTTGCTATTCGCGGACGTGCATCGGGGTTAGCCTCATCATTTAACTGGATTGGTTCATTCCTTGTGGGGTTGCTCTTCCCGATCATGACTGCTTCGATGTCTCAACAAGCAGTTTTCGCGATCTTTGGTGTTATTTGTATACTTGGTGTTTTATTTATCCGGACACGTGTTCCTGAAACTCGGGGACACACTTTGGAAGAAATCGAGGCAATTGGAGAAAGAGCTGCTAATTAAAAAAAGTATTTTATAGACCGATCAGGTTTGGAGGCATGTTAAATGAACTTAGTAGAAACTTCCAAGGCAATTGAAGAAGGAAATGTTTCGTTAGGTATTGAATTAGGATCAACCCGTATTAAAGCTGTTTTGGTAACCGATGATTTTAACACAATAGCTTCTGGAAGCTACGTCTGGGAAAACAAGTTTGAGAATAAGATCTGGACTTATGCATTGGATGATGTTTGGGCTGGCATTCAAAGAAGTTATTCGCAGATTGCTGCAGATATTCAGGGAAAGTATCATACAACTTTGACAAAAATCAGTGCAATCGGTGTAAGCGCTATGATGCATGGATACTTGGTTTTTTCGAAAAATGATACGTTGTTGTGCCCTTTTAGAACTTGGCGCAATAATATTACCGGACAAGCGGCCGATGAATTGACCAAGCTGTTTCATTTTAATATTCCTCAGCGATGGAGCATTGCGCATCTTTATCAAGCTATTTTAAAAAACGAATCTCATGTAAATGACATTGATACGATGACTACTCTGGCTGGTTATGTACATTGGAAACTATCCGGTGAAAAAGTTTTGGGGATTGGCGATGCATCTGGTGTCTTTCCGATAGATGAAGTATCTGGAACATATGCGAAAGAATTGCTTGACAGGTTTGAAAGTCTGGAAAATGTAGCGCAATATAAGTGGCATATTCGTGATCTATTGCCTAAGGTCTTAAGAGCTGGGGAATATGCTGGAACATTGACTAGGGAGGGAGCGAAGCTTCTTGACGTTAATGGAAATCTCCAAGCGGGCAGTTTAATGGCTCCGCCTGAAGGCGATGCTGGAACGGGTATGGTAAGCACGAACAGTGTTCGCAAACGAACAGGAAACATATCAGTCGGAACTTCAGCTTTTTCAATGGTCGTCCTTGACCAGCCGCTGAAAAAAGTTTACAGAGACGTAGATATTGTGACTACGCCAGATGGTGCACCCGTTGCAATGGTTCATATTAATAATTGTTCATCAGATATCAATGCATGGGCTAATGTCTTTAAGGAATTTGCAGAACGTCTCGGCGTACCCTTAAAAGTCGATCGCTTGTATGAAACGTTATTTCTGGTTGCTACTAAAGCTGATCCTGATGCAGGCCGACTTATTAATTACAGTTATCTTTCAGGCGAAAATATTACCAAGATGCCTGCTGGGCGGCCGCTCTTTGTTAGAGATCCGAACAGTTCGTTTTCTTTAGCTAATTTTATGCAGACTCAATTATATGCTGCATTTGCGCCGCTTAAGATTGGCATGGATATTTTGAAAAATGAAGAACAAATCAAAACAGATGTTATGATTGCTCAGGGTGGCCTGTTTAAAACGCCAGTTATTGGACAGCAAATTCTGGCGAACGCGCTAAATACGCCAATTACCGTCATGAGTACAGCTGGTGAAGGCGGCGCTTGGGGTATGGCGGTATTGGCAATATTCGCAAAAAAAGGAAAGAATCATCAACCTTTAGAGGACTTTTTGGATCAAGAAGTTTTTGCCAATCCTGAAAGTATGACGTTAAGTCCAGAGCCTGAAGGAGTTTCCGGATATGAAACGTTTATTAAAAGATATCAAGAGGGCCTGCCAATTGAGTCTATGGCAATTAAGTCTATTTTAACAGGTGAATCTTAATTGACAAATAAACTCAGAAAAGCAATGGATAGAAATTGTTCAATAAAATGACCATTTGAAAAAATGGACATCAAATTATGCTATAGTTTAGTCCCTTTGAGTCGACAGATATGTTGATTCAAAGGGACTTTGCTTTTATTACTGCATGTCTGCAAAATAAAACCATGCTAAAAAACCTGATACCGTAAAAAATACCGAAATCAGGTTTTTACTCGATGGAGTTTCTTCTATGCATAAAATTATAAATCATGCAGCAAAATCAACTGAAGAATTGTCTATGCCCAAATGGATATGGTCCTGATATTTTTTCTTCATTCAATAAAAGTGCTTAATTTTCAATCATTTGAACACGTTGCTCATGACGTCCGCCAAGAAATTCACTATTCAACCACGTATCAACAATCATTTTTGCAAGATCCTCGCCAACAACACGGGCGCCAATCGCGAGAACGTTGGCGTTGTTATGAAGACGTGACATTTTCGCAGAGTAAGGATCACTGCAAATGGCAGCACGACAACCAGGAATTTTATTTGCACTGATCCCAATGCCAATTCCTGAGCCGCAAATGGCAATGCCAAGGTCGGCTTTACCGGTTGTCACCCATTCACCAATTTTTTTCCCATAAATAGGGTAATCTACTGATTCTGGAGAATTAGTTCCAAGATTAATGATTTCGTAACCTTTCGTTTGCAAATAGTTGTAAAGAAACTGTTTTAAATAGTATCCTGCATGATCTGATCCAATAACAATTTTTTTCAAGATGTTCACTCCCATAAACCAACTTGTATTCTATTACGAAAGAAGTATTAAGCTTCAACAGATAATTTGTAGACAATTTCTGATGAAATCTCCTGATGAGCGTTAATAACAATAGTACCAAAATGCGGATTGTTGATCGCATCAGGCAATGTTTGCGGTTCGAGAGCAACCGCCATAAATGGTTGTAGTCGATAACCATTGTTAACTTTTTCGGGAGTATTCACTGAATTTAAAGTATATACAATTAAACCATTTTTTTCGGAATAGATATCTAATCTCCGACCATTGACCGAATTTTTTAAAGTAGCGATTAGCGGCCTCTCCACTTTAAATGGAGTATCATAGCCATTGTTGCCGCTCTTCTTCAGTTTCTTGAGCATTACATCCAGTGGCTTATAGACCTGGAAATCAAACAGTGTTCCGGAGACAGGCAAAAATTTTCCTGTTGGCAGTAATTGACTGTCGGTTTCAGCAATTTCATTGGCCGAAATGCGCAGTTCATTATGGATTAACCCTTTTGAAGGATTCTCATTCAAATTAAAGTAACTGTGAATTGTTGGATTAAATAATGAGGGTTGATCAGAATCGTTATATGCCTTAAAAAGAATAACGAGCTGCTGATCATCTTTCCATTTGTAGGTTATGGTTACTTTCAGATCTCCGGGAAAGCCATCATCTGTTGACTTTATGATGCGTGAAAATTCAATTCCCTTAGCAACAGTTTTACTTTCCCATAACAATCCATCGAATCCATTCGTTCCTCCATGCAACGTATTTTTTCCTTCATTCTGAGGAACATGATACATCGTTCCATCGATAGAAAATGAACCATTTTTAATTCGGCCGCCCACGCGGCCAATTGCCCGATTGAAAAAGTAGGTTTTATCTGCACAAAGGGTATCTGGATCATCAAATTGCAAAATGATGTTGCCCACTTTTCCGTCTTTGTCCGGCATTGTCAGCTGGGTCAACGAGGCACCATAGTTAATGCAGGAGAAGGAGTAGCCATTGCCGTTATCAACGGTATATTTTTTTAAGTTGCCGAAGTTAGTGCTTTGCAGATGAGCATTTGTAATTACAGTGACCATTTGAATGCCTCTTTTCAAGTGATTTGTACTGGAAATAAATGAATGAATAATTATCTTTTTTATCAGTTTTGGAAGTAGAATAAGGTGCGGGCACCACGGTATGTATCTTTTCCACTTTATAATGCCTAATTCAGCTTCGGTTTAACTATAAACAAATATACGCGTAATTATTCTCGTTTTTTTGCCTCCTCTCGTTCCATGAATACGGTTTCATTTTATTATTGTTACGTATAAATGTCAAATATTATTTAAATAACATATAATTTTTTGACGGTATTATTTTTACTTAGTCTTTATATAATTTTTTATCTCATTAGCGATAAATAGCGTATTGATGATTTTTTCTTTATTATTTATAGAATAAAAAAATAGTTTTAACGAGAAAAATTTATACGAATAAAAATATAATATTGACTTATACGTATAACTGATATAAAATCAAATTTGTAAGCGGTTAATATTGGAGGCCTATTGGTAATCAATTCGATTAATTCGATGATGGTTCCTACTAGCACACGCAGTTCTCAACGATTTAGTATAAGCGGCTGTTTGTGGCATTAAAAAATGATTCAGCAGCTGTTTGTTATTGATGAAAAGATCAATACTTAAGTCAAGTTGGGGGATGGTTGAGCGTTTAAAAATATAAACAGTTATGCAAACTATGATGTGGCAACGTGAAGATCTGAGCTTTTAAATATTTGTAAATGTCAGCGATCATCTGACAGGACATACAGCAGACACAGATGGTGTTGAGAACAGTGATCGTAGTTTTCTGGAAGAAGTCTCCAAAAAAAGTCAGTCAAAACAATCCAATTTATTTTAAAGAAAAGAATGGAAAATATCCTTTCGGAATGACTTTGAGGGATCTGAAAAGATGTCGAGACTGTCTGAAACACATTAAAAAGCTGGCAAAGGAATGATGAACATAATGCTGGAAGATCTGAAAAAAGAAGTTTATGAAGCGAACATGCTCCTCCCCAAGTATAATCTGGTTACTTTCACATGGGGGAATGTCAGCGGTATTGATCGAGAGAAAAATCTATTTGTTATCAAGCCAAGTGGAGTTGACTATGACCGGTTGTCACCGGAAAAAATGGTTGTTGTTGATCTGAAAGGGCAGGTTGTCGAAGGTGAATTAAATCCGTCCAGCGATACACCGACACACCTTGTGCTGTATAAAAATTTTCCGGATATTAAAGGCGTTGTGCACACGCATTCCCCATGGGCAGTGTCGTTTGCACAGGCTGGGCTTGATATTCCGGCCGCAGGTACAACACATGCAGATACTTTTTACGGCCCTGTGCCGGTATCCCGTCCGATGACAGAGGCTGAAGTCGTTGAGGCCTATGAAAAACAGACCGGTGATGTGATTGTGGAAACATTTATAAAACGCCAAATTGATCCGAATCAGGTTCCTGCGGTCCTTGTAAATGACCATGGTCCATTTACCTGGGGAAAATCAGCGGACGAAGCCGTTCATAATGCAGTTGTATTGGAAGAGGTTGCAAAGATGACTTACCATACCTTACAGCTCAATCCCCATAAAGTTGTGATGGATCAGTTCCTTTTGGATAAGCATTTTCTAAGAAAACATGGTGCAAATGCCTATTATGGTCAAAAAAACAAATAATTGCAAGCGGAGGGTTCTACTATGCTGAACGAAAAAAAATATGAATTTTGGTTTGTAGTTGGCAGTCAACATCTTTACGGTGAAGAAGCACTTGCAGCAGTGAAAAGCAATACGCTGAAAATTATTGATGAACTGAATGTCAAAGGAAATCTTCCATACCCGATTACATTTAAAACGGTTGCGACTACCGCGGATAATATTACACAAGTAATGAAGGAAGCCAACTATCAAGATGACGTGGCTGGTGTCATTACATGGATGCACACCTTCTCGCCAGCAAAAAACTGGATTCGCGGTACAAAACTTTTGCAGAAACCGTTGCTTCACCTTGCAACACAATTCTTGAATACAATTCCTTGGAAAACCATTGATATGGACTATATGAATTTAAATCAAAGTGCTCATGGTGACCGGGAATATGGATATATTAATGCCCGACTGAAAAAGAACAATAAAGTGGTTGTCGGACACTGGAAAGATCAAAAGGTACAGAAGAAAATTGCCAATTGGATGGATGTAGCGGTTGCCTATAACGAAAGCTTTAATATTAAAGTTGCTCGTTTCGGAGACAACATGCGTAATGTAGCCGTTACCGATGGAGATAAAATCGAAGCACAAATTCAACTGGGCTGGACCGTTGATTATTATGGTATTGGCGATTTAGTAGCAGAAATGAAAAAGGTTACTGAAGAAGAAATTGAAAAAACTTATAAAGAGTGTCAGGAAAAATATGAATTTGTTGTCGGAGATAACGATCCGGCTTTCTTTGAAGAACATGTTAAGGAACAAATTCGAGAAGAAATTGCTTTGAGAAAATTTCTGGATCGAGGTGGCTACACGGCCTTTACGACAAATTTTGAAGACCTGTGGGGCATGAAACAGCTTCCAGGTATGGCTGTTCAGCGGTTAAACGAAGAGGGTTACGGATTTGCCGGTGAAGGTGACTGGAAGACAGCGGCACTGGATCGTCTGATTAAAATTATGACTCATAATAAGGGTACCGGATTTATGGAAGATTACACCTACGATTTGGTCAATGGTCATGAAGAGATCCTTGGGTCGCATATGTTGGAAGTTGACCCGACCTTTGCGCAAACAAAACCGAGAGTTGAAGTTCATCCGCTTGGCATCGGCGGAAAAGAAGATCCTGCACGACTAGTCTTTGATGGATCAAATGGAGATGCAGTTGATCTGACCATTTCCGATTTTGGCACGGAATTTAAGTTTGTAATGTATGAAGTTGATGGGAAAGCTCCTGAAGAGGAAGCACCACATTTACCTGTTGCACGCCAAATTTGGACGCCTAAATCAGGTTTTTATAAAGGGGTTGAAGAATGGATTAAAAATGGAGGTGGCCACCACACAGTGTTGACATTTAATGCATCTGCCGAACAGCTCGAAGATTTTGCCAAGTTAGTTGGCATTGAGACTGTAAACATTTAAGCGATCACATGTTACTGGCGAGTAACAATGAGTTTTTAACCATACTTTTGCCTAAGCCTCAAAATGGATCTGACCAGTCAAAGGTATGAATAGAGGGAGCAACTATTATGGCCGGGGATCAGCTAGACAATATGTTAAATGGTCACTTGTATCATCAAACGAATGAGCTTTTAGAAATTCGGTTTAAAGCTAGGGACCTGCTCTACGAATATAATCATTGCCATCCGCGCAATTTGGAAAAAAGAAGCCAAATTATTGAGAATTTATTTGGTGCAACTGGAAAGCATTTCTTTGTTGAAATTCCATTTCATTGTGACTATGGCTTTAACATTGAAATTGGAGAAAACTTTTTCTGCAACAATAATTGTACATTGCTTGACTGTAACAGGATTACCATTGGTGACAATGTTTTGTTTGCTCCTAATGTAGGTATTTATACAGCAGGACATTGTATTGATCCTGAATTACGGCTAAATAAGCAGGAATATACGGCACCTGTTCACATTGGTGACAATGTATGGATTGGTGCAAATGCTTCGGTGCTGCCTGGCGTTTCCATTGGTACGAATGTAGTCATTGGAGCGGGCAGTGTCGTAACGCATGACATTCCGGACAATTGTGTAGCAGTTGGTAATCCTTGTCGCGTTTTGCGTTATGTCAATGAACATGATAAGAAGTATTATTTCAGGGATAGAAAAGTGTGATTCAGCTGTGTGTCTATTTTGAAAAGGAGAGAGTTTATGAATAAATTAGATGTAAACGTCAAGATCTACGCAGATGGAGCAGTCATTGAAGACATGCTTGCAGCATATGAAACAGGCTTTGTATCCGGATTTACAACCAATCCCAGCCTGATGAAAAAAGCCGGGGTCACAGATTACGTCGCCTTTGCGGAAAAAGTGGTTAAGGCGATCCCTGATCTGCCGCTGTCCTTTGAAGTCTTTGCCGATGACTTTGAAACGATGGAAAAGGAGGCAGAAAAAATTCATGCCTTGGGGAATAACGTGTTTATCAAAATCCCCATTACAAACACAAAAGGTGAGTCTTCAATTCCGTTGATCAAAAAATTGGAAGACAAGGGCTATTCTCTGAATGTGACTGCTATTTTTACAACTAAGCAGGTAGAAGAGACGGTGGCAGCGCTCAATCCGGATGTTGCGAACATTGTTTCTGTGTTTGCTGGACGCATTGCCGATTCAGGTGCTGACCCGATTCCGTATATGAAAAAGGCAGTGGAAATTTGTCAAACCAAAAAGAATGCGCATCTATTGTGGGCAAGTACTCGGGAAGTATTCAATGTGTTTGAGGCAGATCGGCTGGGTGTCGACATCATTACGTGTCCTCCAGGCGTGATTGACAAGCTCAAAGGAGTGGGCAAATCCCTTGAGCAGCTTTCTCTGGAGACGGTTATCGGATTCAACAAAGATATTGAAAAACTGGGTTTTTCTATTTTGGCGTAACAACAACGTCGGCAACGGCGACTCATAAGGTGAGAGGAATGATGGCATGACTACTCCAATTGAACAATCAACAATCAACACGATTCGGACATTAGCCATAGATGGAATTGAAAAGGCAAACTCCGGTCATCCAGGCCTGCCGATGGGCGCAGCACCGATGGCTTATACACTATGGGCAAAGAAAATGAAACATAATCCGGCGAATCCTAAATGGTTCAACCGTGATCGGTTTGTGCTTTCTGCGGGGCATGGCTCAATGCTTTTGTATAGTTTGCTTCACTTATTCAATTATGGTTTAGACCTCGAAGAATTGAAAAAGTTCCGCCAGTGGGGAAGCCTGACTCCCGGTCATCCTGAATACGGCCATACCGTTGGCGTTGAAGCAACGACTGGTCCCTTGGGACAAGGTATCGGCATGGCAGTGGGCATGGCAATGGCTGAAGCACATTTGGGTGCGGTATACAACCGTGACGGGTACCCCGTTGTTCAGCATGCGACCTATGCGTTGTGTGGTGATGGTGATTTAATGGAAGGAATTGCTTCTGAAGCAGTCTCATTAGCCGGACATTTAAAATTAGGACGTTTGGTTGTGCTCTATGATTCAAACGGAATCTCTTTGGACGGAAACCTTAGCATGTCTTTCTCAGAGGATGTGCGCAAACGTTTTGATGCCTATGGATGGCAAACAATCCTTGTTGAGGACGGAAATGAAGTGGATGAGATCAAGGCTGCACTCGATGAAGCAGCACAAGATGAAACACGACCAACACTCATTGAAGTTAGGACAACGATAGGATATGGAGCACCAGAAATATCAGGAACAAATAAGGTTCACGGCAATCCGTTAGGCGCTGAAATTGCTAAAGCAACGAAAAAGGCCTATGGCTGGGACTACGAAGCGTTCTACGTACCGGATGAGGTAAAAGCAAATATTCAGAAACTGACGGCAAAAGGAAAGGAAGCAGAGGATGAGTGGAATCAGTTGTTTTCAAATTATGAACAGGCTCATCCTGAACTTGCCGAACAGTTAAAAAGTGCAATTGCCGGAGAACTGCCCGAAAAATATGATGCCGAACTTCCGATCTATGAAAAAGGATCAAAGAAAGCGACGCGCCAAACTTCGGGTGAAGTCATTAACGGCTTAGCAAAAACAGTTCCTCAACTGTTTGGCGGATCTGCGGATCTTGCTTCTTCAACGAAAACGATGATGAACGGCGAGGGAAATTTTCTTCCGAAAAGCTATGAAGGACGAAACATTTGGTTTGGCGTGCGTGAATTTGCGATGACGGCGGCAGTGAATGGCTTGGCGCTTCATGGTGGGCTGATTCCTTATGGGGCGACATTCTTTACCTTTTCGGATTACGCGAAACCGGCGATTCGTTTAGCAGCGTTGATGCAGATTCCTTCAATATTCGTGTTTACGCACGATTCCATTGCTGTTGGAGAAGATGGCCCAACACATGAGCCGATTGAACAGCTTGCTGGACTTCGAGCGATTCCGAATCTTAATGTTATTCGCCCTGCGGACGGTAACGAGGTACGTGAAGCATGGAAAACGGCAGTTGAAAGCAAGAAAACACCGACGGTACTTGTACTGACGCGTCAAGGTGTGGAAACTTTGCAAGGCGAAGTGGAT
This sequence comes from Sporolactobacillus shoreicorticis, assembly GCF_024125445.1. Taxonomy (GTDB): domain Bacteria; phylum Bacillota; class Bacilli; order Bacillales; family Sporolactobacillaceae; genus Sporolactobacillus; species Sporolactobacillus shoreicorticis. The sequence continues at coordinate 11,566 of NZ_JAMXWM010000002.1, forward strand.
CATGCAAAAGCCGGTGTTTTCAAAGGTGGCTACGTCGTCAGTGAAGCAGATGGAGAAGTAGAAGGCATTTTGATTGCAACTGGTTCGGAAGTCGGCCTCGCCGTACAGGCACAAACATTACTCAAACAAAAGGGTTACAGTGTTCGTGTAGTCAGTCTGCCTTCATGGGAACGTTTTAGAAAGCAGCCGAAAGCATATCAAAATGAGGTGTTGCCACCGGAAGTGACGGCACGAGTGGGTATTGAAATGGCGTCCTCACTAGGATGGCATGAATTTGTCGGCACGCAAGGTGAGTTGGTAACGATTGATCGATTTGGAGCTTCGGCCCCGGGAGAACGTGTGCTTGCCGAATATGGTTTCACCCCGGAACATGTGGCTGAAGTTGCTGAAGGTTTGTTAGATAAACAATTTTAAGACAACCGATTTTTAATGAAGATATGGCAATCGTGTATAAAAGAAAAGGTGTCTCAGAAGTCTATTGACTGTGAGGCACTTTTTCTTTTACAAATTGAGAAAATGCATAGATATGAGATCTCACTGAAAACTATTCGTAGCCGCGTCCTACAACATATGATGTCTAAATTGAAAATTAATGTGAAAATATCAGTTTAGAAAAGAATTAACGAGCATTGTCTCTTCGTACTCCTTAAAAAATGAAGTGAATGAAGGCAAATGGACCATCATGCATAGTTCGTATTGAGATGCCCTTCAATAAATTAAGTTGAATGAAAATGTCCACAATAAACGGACAATGGTCAGTCATCCTGGGCATGAATCGTCAATTACAATATGGGTAACGAAAGGAGGATTAATGGGCCTCTCAGTATGAAAATAAGAAATGAAGCCATACTTAGGAGGTGTGCACATTGCGTGTTGATGAAGATGAACTCATCCAGTTTCTTTTTGACAAAAATGATTTTGTTACGGCAGGTGATGCAGCTTTTGCACTCAACGTATCGGCAAAAACGATTTACAGAATGATAAAGGTGATCAATGCCCATAACGAGAATTTACCGATTATTGAAGTAAAACGCAATCGTGGACTGAGACTGAACAGGTACTATGAGCTGCATCAGAAATCATATATTAGTAATCTGTCCGACCAAAGTCCAATTGAACGAAGAAATAGTTTAATGCTTAGTCTTTTGTTTAAGGCACCCTTTAAAGTGTCTGAATACCATCTTTTTAAACCTTATTTTGTAAGCCATTCGGTCATCAAAAATGATCTTAAAATTATGAGCAACCAACTGCAGAAATACGAACTTAAAATTGATAATGGTGACCATCGGTTAAGCATTATCGGTGCTGAAATTAATATTCGACAGGCCATCAACGAAGTACTATTGAGAATGAACCGTTTTGAAAATACGCTTGATTTTACTTCAAATTCATTTGATTTGAATATGTATGATCAAAAATTCATTCTTTCACAACTCGGTGAGTTAAAAAGTTATCTCGGTGAAAGTATTCCATTTCCTTACAATATTAATATTTTTTCTCATTTGTATATTCTTGTAAAGCGTTCTAGAGAGGGAAAAGTGTTAAATAATGGAAATCTGCATTTTGATGAGAAACAAAGAAGGTTAATTCAGGAAAATATTGATCTGTATAATTTGGCAAAAAGGATAAAGATTAATATTGATCGCTATTTAGGCACCACTCTTGATGGTGTCGAATCACTTTTTCTGTTGCAATATTTGGTTTCCGCCCGTTTGAGCACTAAATCAATTTCAATTAAACAAATGCCGAACCAAGTTCGTGCGATCAGTCATTTTTATGTTGAACAGGTGAAAGCGGCATTAGGCAGAGAAATTAATCCTATTGTAGCAAGTGATTTGGCAAACCATATTAAACCCATGCTCAACAGGCTGCAAAATGGAATCATAGTAAAAAATGCATTACTTAAGGAAATCCGTGAAGAATACGGACAGTTGTTTGAACTCATATGTGTCGTTTCAAAAGAAGTTGTTAATAAATTTAACTTGGAAAGTCCGATATCCCCGGATGAAAATGGTTTTATAGCTTTGTATTTTGCAAAATTTTTGGAAATGCATTCTGAATTAAAGCGAATTGCCATTGTATGTACAACGGGTATAGGAACATCCCAACTGTTGCAGGTGAAAATACACAAAGAGTTTCCTGAAGTTGAGATTGCCTGTGTCACTTCAACAGCAAATTATCAGGAGGATATTAATAAAGTTCTGCCCATTGATCTAGTTATATCGACTGTGAATTTTAAGACATCAAATAACATTCCAATTGTTGTTGTGAGTGCCTTATTCACCAATGCAGATCGGATGCGGGTAAAACGAAAATTAATGGATGAGGGATTCTAATGATCAACATGTTTACCCAGTATATACTGAAAGCTCAAAGCAAAAGAGGGATTTATTGCGAACTGGGAAATTTTCTGGAAAAAAAGAAAATAATTAGTAATATTTGGAATTTCATAGCGGAAGTTGAACTGCGTGATCAATATGGCTCTACAAATATAGGTAATGGGGTGGCTGTTCCCCATTACCAGACTGACCAAATCGATACTTCTTTAGTTATTATCGGTGTATGCCATGATGTGATTGATTGGCCGACACCAGATTCAATACCAATAGGTGTCATCCTTTTATTTATTATTAATCCTCATTCGGCTAGAAATGACAATTTTAAATGCCTGATGAGAAATCTGGCTTCTAAAGGGAATCTTGATGATCTAACCAGTGTGCATGATAAAGAAGAGTTTCTTCTTCGTTTAAGTGAAACACCAAATTATGGATGACAGGAAAGAGCAGGTAAGGAGGATTAAGAATGAGTATTATCAACGCAAAACTAATTTTCACCCATATGCAGTTTAACAGTCGTCAGAAAGTGATCGGTTATCTTGCCAAACAGTTGTCCGTTAATGGATACGTAAGAGATTCCTTCGAAAAGTCTGTACTTGAGCGCGAAGAACGATTTCCTACCGGTCTGCCGGTTGGCAAATATGCGGTGGCGATTCCTCACACTGATTGGCAGCATGTAAAACAATCGACAATTGCAGTTGCCACTTTAGCAGAACCAGTAGTTTTTCACAATATGGCCGTCAAGGACGAAAATCTTGCAGTGCGTATGGTCATCATGCTTGCAATGAGTGTGCCGCATGGACAGGTAAAATTACTGTCAGAAGTGATGTCGCTCGTGCAGGATCAAGGCCATTTTGAACGACTGATTAATTATCAATCAAATGAAGCATTATATAAGGATCTTGAACAACAGTTTTCAAAATTAAATTTTGAACAGAGTTAAGGATCATTATTAAGTTTCATGTTAGACCATTTAATTATGTATAGGAGATGAAACGCATGCACGTGATTATTGATTCAATTATGTATATTGTTAATCTTGGACCGACCGTAATGATTCCAATTGTTATGTTGATTTTTGGTTTGTGCGTCCGTGTTCCATTTACGAAGGCATTGCGCGGCGGTCTGATGGTCGGTATCGGGTTTATTGGCTTGAATGCGACAGTTGCCATATTAACGAATGTCATGAATCCCGCAATAAAGAATATGATCGATGTCTTGCATCTGGATCTGCGCGTCATTGATGTCGGTTGGCCATCTGCCAGTGCGATCGCGTATGGTACGGCAGTGGGGGTAAGTATGATTCCACTGGGAATTTTTATTAACATACTGATGCTTATGTCCAAAACAACACAAACGATTGATGTCGATATCTGGGATTTTTGGCACTTTGCCTTTAGCGGTTCACTTGCCTACGCATTGACACAAGATATAGTATTAAGTCTTTTCCTAGCAAGCGTGAATATGATTGTCATTATGGTCATTGCCGACCGGACTGCTCCATTGTCAGAAAAATATTTAGCACTGCCCGGAATATCGATACCACATGGCTATGCCGGGTCATTTGTACCAATTGCAATTGCTCTGAATTGGATTCTCGAACGTACTCCGGGAATTCGTAAAATTCACTTGAATGCGGAAGACTTTAACAAAAAGTTTGGCGATTGGGGAGAACCAACATTACTTGGGTTTGTAATCGGACTCGTTATTGGCGGACTGGCCTATTTACCCGTACCCGGTTTGTCGCTGACCGACAAAATCGGGAAGATGCTGCTGGTCGCAGTTACAATTTCAGCAGTCATGGTCATTACACCGAAGATGGCGGCATTGTTGTTACAGGGGGTTGTACCCGTCTCCGGTGCCATTCAAAAATTGACTCAAATGAAATTCGCGACCAATCGAAAAATTTATATTGGTCTTGATACCGCCGTCGGTATCGGTAATCCGGTTGTTTTGGCCTGTGCTACATTAATGATTCCGGTGGCCATTATTTTCTCCTTCATATTACCGGGAAATCAGTTCTTACCAACGATTGGTCTTGTTGGTTTTGTATTTATGTTCCCATTAATTGTTTCAGTTGTTCACGGCGATTTCTTCAGATCTTTTATCATTGGAGCAATCAATGTAATCATTGGTCTTTGGATTGGTACGGCACTAGCGCCGCTTATAACAAGTGCTGCGAGGGCAGCCAAATTCCCGATTCCCAAGGGTTCGTCGCTGATATCAAGTATTGATTACGGTTCTAATCCGTTTCCGTGGTTCTTTATTCAAATTGCTCATAATAAATGGATTGCATACCTTGTTGGACTTGCGATTATTATTCCACTGCTTTTATGGAACCGCAAAAAAATCATTGAGGAAGAAAATCAGGTAAAACAATAATTTAAGGAGGTTCATTAAGATGAAAAAAATATTAGTTGCCTGCGGTGCAGGTGTTGTAACAAGTACAATTGCTGTAAATAAAGTTGATGAAGGCCTGAAATCACTTGGTATTGCGCCGGACCAGTATAAAATTGATCAAACGTCTATTGCACAGGTTGCTTCATTGGCGGAAGGTTATGACTTGGTCATTACCACCGCTCAATACACAAATGACATTGGCGTTCCTGTTCTAAACGGCCTTCCCTTCTTAACCAACATCGGTGCAGATGAGCTTATTAAAAAAATTGCTCAGACATTAGAACTTGCTCAATAAACTGATCTGTTTTATTTACAATTTTCTTAGAGTGGGTGATTAAGGTGGGTAATGAGTTGAATGAATTAAACGTCAAGATCTACGCAGATGGAGCAGTCATTGAAGACATGCTTGCAGCATATGAAACAGGCTTTGTATCCGGATTTACAACCAATCCCAGCCTGATGAAAAAAGCCGGGGTCACAGATTACGTCGCCTTTGCGGAAAAAGTGGTTAAGGCGATCCCTGATCTGCCGCTGTCCTTTGAAGTCTTTGCCGATGACTTTGAAACGATGGAAAAGGAGGCAGAAAAAATTCATGCCTTGGGGAATAACGTGTTTATCAAAATCCCCATTACAAACACAAAAGGTGAGTCTTCAATTCCGTTGATCAAAAAATTGGAAGACAAGGGCTATTCTCTGAATGTGACCGCTATTTTTACAACTAAGCAGGTAGAAGAGACGGTGGCAGCGCTCAATCCGGATGTTGCGAACATTGTTTCTGTGTTTGCTGGACGCATTGCCGATTCAGGTGTTGACCCGATTCCGTATATGAAAAAGGCAGTGGAAATTTGTCAAACCAAAAAGAATGCGCATCTATTGTGGGCAAGTACTCGGGAAGTATTCAATGTGTTTGAGGCAGATCGGCTGGGTGTCGACATCATTACGTGTCCTCCAGGCGTGATTGACAAGCTCAAAGGAGTGGGCAAATCCCTTGAGCAGCTTTCTCTGGAGACGGTTATCGGATTCAACAAAGATATTGAAAAACTGGGTTTTTCCATTTTGGCATGACAACAATGCCGACAACAAAGATTTTATAAGGTAGGACGTAAAATCTTCGTTGCCACAAAAAAATTTTCGGGATGATTATTAGAAAAACTGGGGTATTACAGGATTTTGAACTGTGATACCCCAGTTTTTTCATGAAATCAAAAAAAATAAAGGCAATGAGGGGGAAATTCTAGACTGCCAATAACAGCATATTAACACTACACGAGATATCTTACTTAATTTCAATATGAAAATTGCGTTAATCCCTTAAAGCGAGGTATAATATTATAAGGTTTTCAATTTTTTTAAGGATAAAGTTGATATGATAAAAAAATATGAGTTTATTAAACAAGATATCTGTGAACAGATTATTTCCGGAAAATATCCAATTAATGGGAAGATACCAACTGAAACAGAATTAATGAATATTTATAAAGTCAGCCGCTTTACTGTTCGACACGCAATTGGGGAATTGGAAAATGAAAATTATATTTATCGTATTCAGGGTCGGGGAATGTTTGTAAACGATTGGAAATCCAAACCGAAATTACCAATTAAAAACAAAACAATTGGCTTGATTACGACGCATATTGCTGATTACATTTTTCCAAATATTATTGCCGGTATCGATAATTATGTATCAAATTTTGGGTATTCAATATTAATAGCAAATACTCAGAATAATCCTGATAAAGAAAGAAAAAGCTTGACCAATCTTCTCTCCAATGATTTATGCGGACTGATTATCGAACCTACTCAAAGTGCTCTAAATAATGCAAATAAGAATACCTATGATAATTTTAAAGAATTGGGAATTCCAATGATGTTTATTAATGCTACGTATAAAAGTCTGGATTTTCCTTATCTGATCATGGATGATGAGAAGGTCGGGAAAATGATTACAAATTATCTAATAGAACGCGGGCATAAAAAAATTGTCGGTATTTTTAAGGTGGACGATGTTCAAGGCGTTCATCGTATGAATGGATATATTAATGCTTATCAGGAGCATTCGGAAATAATTAACTTGAGTGAGATTATGATGTATCAAACTGAAGAGAATAAAGTGGATGTCTTTAAAAAAATTCATACCATACTCAGGGAATCTCATTTTAAACCTACAGCGATTGTGTGTTATAACGATCAACTTGCAATCCAAGTGATTAATTTTATTAATGAGATTGGATTAAAAGTTCCGGATGATATATCTGTAATTGGAGTAGATGATTATCAGTTTTCTGTTTTTAGTACGCCAAGTATTACAACAGTCCGCCATCCGCAGGAAAAAATGGGTTATGATGCAGGCAGAATGATTATTGATTTAATTGCTAAACGTTCAGTTTCTTCAAAGATTTATGAGCCCAAAATTATTGAAAGAGAATCTGTGAAAACAATTGGCTGAATGGTACGCGGGTTACAACAACGAAAAACAGGTAGAAAACTATTTTTAAATCACTGATGAATGAATGCAGAGGTTTAATTTTGGTTTTTCCAGTTTTTTTATGATCAAATTTTATGAAACTTTGTTAGAAGAACCAATCTTACCAATAACCCTTAGTTAGTAATCATTTTCTTTGATCTTTCAAAGACTTATCTGTGTTTGTATCATTAACCTTCTGGAAACGAAGTATCAGTTTTTATCTCCCTCTCTTTTATCTCCTATGCCCGGGATGGGGCAATGCGATCTTAAAGATGTGCCCTGACCTGAATATTTTCAAATCAGGATCTGTTTCTGTGTGATTTTTTTATCAGGCTTCCCTCCCATCATGTACTGAATATATAAAATCAAAAAGGAGCATACTTATCTTAAACGGAGTAATCTATTGAGGTTTTAAAATGGAAAAGATCAGTAAACATCAATTGTTTGTCTTAGTTATGATGGAACAAATAGGAAGCACACAATTATGGGTATTGGGGATAGAGGCTGGCCGGGATGCATGGCTTGCCATTTTATTTTCAATGCTCCCTGGGTGCTTGCTCATATGGGTTTTCACGGAACTTCAGAAAAACTTTCCCGAAGATAATATAACGGGAATTATATCTAAACTATTGGGGAAAATAATAGGTTATCCATTAATTTTACTTTTTGCTCTGGTCGATGTTTTTAATTCAACACGAAATATCAGCGAATTTTCTGATCTTCTTAATATGACCTTTTTACAGAACACACCTTCATTCATGGTTAAGGTACTTTTTTTGTTGACAATCCTTTATATTTCATCAATGGGTATTGAAACGCTTGCGCGGTTAACAGAAATTATGCTCCCTTCAGTTTTGTTTTTCATTATCCTTGCTTATATTTTAATCATTGTTTCCGGTAATGCTGATTTTAGTCAATTAATCCCGATTATGGGAAACGGGCCCGGGCCTATATTAAAGGCATCTTATCCGCTCATTGTTAATTTTCCTTTTGGGCTCATCTTTGTCTTCATGCAGTTTTGGCATTTTTCAACATCTCAAAAATCAGTGCGAAAGATTACTTTTTTAGCCGTTATTCTTTCGGCTCTCCTTCTCGCGCTCACACAAGCGATCATTGTTTCAACACTTGGCCTTGGCGTTGCCTCAAGAGCAACCATTCCAATTCTTGAAGTCATTAAAATGATCAATATTGGCGATTTTATTACAAATCTTGATGGACTCGGAATTATATTGATTTTTATTGAAGGATTTTACATGACCATTATCCATATACTGTCTGCCTCAATGATTTTAACAAGTCTTGTTAAAATGAGTGACTACCGATGGTTGACCATTCCTATAAGTATTTTTATTCTGTGGTATTCAGGGATATACGAACCGAATTATTCATTTCACGTTCAATATCTGCTGCATCAGGCATGGCAGCAGTTTGTTCCACTATATAATGCTGTACCTCTGCTGCTTTTAATTATATATTGGTTAAAAAAATCTTATATGAAAAGCAATGGAAAGCGCTAATAGAAAGGTTGTAATAGCAATGATTATTCAGCGGTTCATCCATGAATTGACAGGGTGGGGTACAGGGCAGGCAATCCTTGCCATAGGGTGTTGGAGTTATGTATTCATACTGGTTGCTCTTGCCAGTTTTTATGGCCTTGTTAAATTATTTAAATCTTTTTCATGAAAACCCTTCTATTTAGTTCCTAAAGGATTGATTTGGAGGCCCGTCTTTTTAATTTCTGTTTTTACTTTAACTTTAAAGGGTACAGTAGGAAATGAAGATGCCCATTGGTCCTTTACCTTGTCCCATTCAGACGGATAGCTTTTTTCATAAGCACGGCCAAATCCCAATATATCCGTTTTCAGCTTTTTCTGTGATCTATTTACTGTTGATCGAATATCCTTTGTTATGGAATCTGTAAATTTTTGATTAATTTTTTTTAAAACATCCTGTTTGGAAACAGCTGATCGATCAGTAATCTCCGCTATATTTCCTTCAGCTTCAACATGAATGCAAAAGGTTAGTGAGCCGTTCATTCTAATGGGGGTAATTTTGTTTTTTATTTTTGAGAGCTCAATAGACACTTTACTGCTTTTATCATTAGGGGAAGGCACGAGAACATATCCGCCACTTTTTCCATTAATTATGTAGTTTAATCCTCTTGTTTCCCGACTATTGAGATAGCCAACCAGTTTATCTGCTCGAAAAACAGCAGTTCCGGAATAAAGCAGCCCGGTCTTCCGTTGTGGTTCGTCATTGAATGAAATGTCCTGTTGATTAAGAAGTGTGAAGACTCCAGTAACAGGATTCAGCCCCTTAGTCTCCATTTTATTGATAAAATGAAGGACATCAGTTGTACTTGAGTTGAACATTGATTTCTGCGTTTTAACAATGCCTTCCATGTAGGTCGCCTGAACATTCTCAATGCCATGTTTGGCTGCAAGTACTTGACTGACGTTATTGGGAGTAACGGCAATTAGTGTTGATTGCCTCATTTCAAAAGTTCTTAATAAGTAATCAGTAAATTCAGTGACCCCTGTTTTTGCCATCTTTTCTCCAATAATGATCGTTTTTAGATGTGCAAACGATAGCTTCCTATCCAATTTTTCATTCGCTTTTTTTACTGTTTCTAAAAAACTCTCTCCTGAAGCATTTATGACATCATAGGGTGATTCATTGCTTCCTTGCTGCTGATTGAGCGCACCTGGTCTGATGAACTGTAAAGTCATATCAATATCTCCGTTATTTTCATTTCTATCAATCCCCATTGCAACTACAATTGCCGATTCATTTAGTTCTCCTTTATCCCAGCAGCCTGTAAGTGATATCAGAAACAGAAAAACAATTAAGACAAGCGTAATTTTTTTGTAGGTCAAAGAATCATTTTCCTTTCTTATGAGTTGGACTGGGTCGCTGAGCACGGCTCTGACGATTTGACTTTCTCCATGTGATAAATTTTGGTCTGCTGTTCATTGACCACAATGGAAGTCTTAAAATACTGTCTTTTAACCCATTTAAAGAAAGTGGAGCAAATGGAGTCATAAATGGAACGCCGAAGCTTCTTAGCGCACACATATGAGCCAACAGGCATAGAAGCCCAATTGTAACTCCATATAATCCAAATATCCCTCCTAATAAAATAAATAAGTATCTGAAAACGATTACCGCATTGTACATGGCAGGCAAAGTAAGTCCGGTAATTCCTGAGAGCGAAGTAACGATGACCATAGGTGCTCCGACAATCCCGGCTGAAACCGCTGCGTCGCCCATGACTAAAGATCCAACGATAGTGACCGCAGATCCTGTCGCTCGTGGCATTCTAATTCCCGATTCCCTAATGAGCAAAAAAATCAATTCACTGATTAATGTTTCGATTAACGCAGGGAAAGGTATTCCTTCTCGAGCGGCAGTTAACTTAATTAAAAGTACCGTAGGAATCATTTCCTGATGAAAGGTCGTAATTGCAACAAATAGGGCAGGAAGGAGTAAAGTTACTGCAAATGCAAAAAAACGGCTAGCACGGACAATGCTTCCATAGGACATACGTGAATAATAGTCATCTGGAACCTGAAATGCTTCTGCAAAAATATAGGGTACCGTAAGAACAACTGGAGTTCCATCACATAAGATTGCCACTCTGCCTTCTAATAATTTTGCGGCTACCTTATCTGGTTTTTCACTGTTTCCAACGGTTGCAAAGGGTGTAAATGACCGATCTTCAATGAGCTGTTCAACATAACCAGATTCGAGAATGGCATCAATATTGATCTTACTTAGTCGACGTTTCACTTCCTCAACAATTTTATCATTAGCAATTCCTCTGATGAACGCAATAGAGATGTCCGTATGAGTCTGTTTTCCCAGTATAATATGTTCAAAAATTAAATTGGGATTTTTAATGATCCTTCGTAATAATGAGGTATTCGTTCTCAGTGTTTCAACAAAGGCTTCCTGAGGGCCTCGAATAACTGTTTCATTTTTTGCTGCTTCGACGTTTCGTTTTTCTCCGCCCTTTACATCAATAGCAAATCCGTTATTATTTCCGTCGATAAGCAGACAAGCATTACCGGCAAGAATGTTTTTCACTGTCTCATCAAATGTATCAATTGTTTTTGCATCGGTGACTGATAGGACATGTTTGGAAAGATCATGAAATGGACCATTTTTTTTAACCACTGTTACTTGCTGGTCAATAATATGAATGTCTACCATTAATGATTTTACAATGCTTTCTAAAATAAGCTTTTTATCACCAAGACCATCGATAAAACAAACAAGCGCTTTTGTTTGTTTGGAAACACCAAAATAAAACTCCCTGAAAACAACGTCTTCGCTTTCCCCAAATGTGGTTTTTAATTGTTTTATATTCACGCTTAATGATTTGCTCAGCTTTTCGCTTTTTACTGAGTTAGACGTAGATTTTGATTCAGCTTTGTGATTGGTTGTTTGTTTCTTTCTAAATTGAATCATGCGTTTAAACATATTCTCACCCTGTTATGCGTTCCGTTTCATTTAGTATTTCACGTTTGCTTTTTTTTATGTTATTTTAATCACTGACAGAGGAAAATTCTACAACTTTTAATCAATTGCGTTATTCTCGAAAGCAATAATGCTTGTGAAAAGTAGGCGGTTAGACTGGATAATAATTATTAGATTCTCATTTATCGTTTGAATTAGTTTGAAAAATTATAGGAGTTGATTGTATTTGACTGCACCAACGGGACTTATTCCTAAATCTAAATATTTTTCGTTGACTCCTCTTGATGATGGCGTCTGGGCAGCACTCTCTATAGCGGGAACAGGTTCTTGGTCGAATGCAGGAATTATTGATCTGGGAGAACAAACGATTATTTTTGATGCATTTGCCACACCAACAGCAGCAGCTGATTTACGAATAGCTGCCAAAAAATTAACGGGCCGACCAGCAACAGTCGTTCTGAATAGCCATTATCATTTTGATCACGTAAATGGGAATCAAGTCTTTCAAGGGATACCAATCATTAGCACAAAACTCACGCGAGAACAAATAGCTGTTCAACAGCCAAGACTTATAGACGTATTTAAGAAGAATAATACGGAACTGTTAGATCAAACAAAGAAAGAAATGGAACAAGAAAAAAGTCCTGAAAAGCGTCAGGAATTAGAATACCTGCTTGGCGACTATTCAATGATTATAAAGGACACGAAAAGGTTTAAATTAACATTACCAACGATTACTTTTGAAAATAAAATCACGTTAAATGGTGTGAGAATGTCGGCCGAGTTTATTACCTATGGCGGGGGACATACAATCAGTGATTCATTTCTGTATTTGCCAAAGGAGCAAATACTATTCTTAGCTGATCTTATGCACATCGGATACCATGCCGATGTCAGGCAGGGAAATGCGGATCATTGGATCGAGCTATTGAAAAAAGTTAAAAAGCTAAAGATTAAAAAAATCGTTTCCGGTCATGGAACGATTGGGACGGCAAAAGATATAGACAACATGATTGATTATCTTCGCACCATCAAACAGATTGCCATAGATTGGGGTCGGCATGGCGGTACCATTGAGAACATAAATGAAATCGAAATACCCAAAAACTATGCGTCCTATGGCGCACCGAGTATTTTTCATTACAATATAAAATCCTTGCTGGAAAAGGGAAATTGAGACAACCTGACCGGTTTATTAATGAGTTTATTTTTGGGGATTAAGAAAGTACTTTGATTTTTACTTTGCAGCGCTAATTCGTTCACAAAAATCGATCTAACATAGTTTTAAAGGTAAATGATAAATTGGCGAGGCGCTCCCGAATTGCCCACGGAACACGGTCATTCGAAGGCACGGTTATTGTAGTGGTTCTTTGGCACAGCCGTCTTTTTATAAAACAACATGAGGAGGAAACAGGACATAAAAAAGAAATATGCACTATTTGGTGCGTATTCATTGATTATGCGCTAATTCACGCATAATTCATTGATGCGTACCAAGTGATGAGGTAGAATAGGTTATGAGGTGTCTCCCATGTCTTTTTTCTTTTTTGATTATAAACCCTATGTTGCTATTATTGGTGATATTGTTGCGTCAAAACAGCTTGTCGATCGACAAACTGTTCAAAAACAACTGAGAACGACATTGAATGCTATTAATGAAATGTATCGTAATGATATTGCTTCAAAATTCATGATCACATTGGGCGATGAGTTTCAAGGGTTGCTTCAAATTGGAAATCATGCATTTGAAATCGTTGAAACAATTGAGCGGGCGATGCGTCCAACAGAAATTCGTTTTGGTCTAGGCGTCGGGAAAATCACAACACCTATTAATTTCGATATTCCCTTGGGAGCAGATGGACCGGCTTATTACAACGCAAGGAAGATGATTGATGAGCTCAAGTCGATGAAAAAAAAGAAGAAGGAACCCAGGATTACAATGAAAATTGACATTGAGGACAACGCCGACGTATCCGAACTCATTAATGCGGTTTTTTCGTTAACTACGGTTCTAAAAGCTAAATGGACCGATAGGCAGCGGGAGATTATCGATGTCTATTTAAAATGCAGCGGGACTCAAAGTGATGTGGCAAATCATCTTGGCATCCATCAGTCTAATGTTCAAAAAGCTTTGTCAAACGCTGACTTTTATACCTATCAGAATGTGCTGACCACTGTCACAAACATCTTGTCAAAAATACAGGAGACGAAAGATGATTAAATTGTTCTTTAGCTTTTTCCTAATCATACATATACTCGGTTTTTTCTATTTCCAAAGTGACAGGCGCTCAGGGAAATATACATATATAGTGCGTAACAGTTTTATTTATTTGCTGATTTCCTTATTTTTTTTAATTCCCTTTTACTCCTCTCCGCTACTCATATCAGTATTTCTCTTGTCTATCTTGCATTTTGTGATTGAGAGTGTCAACTACCTTTGTAAAAAGAGACAGACTGCCTCATTGTTTGTTACAGAACAATTAATCTATCTTGGTTTCATAAGTATTGTTGCTTCCATTCTTATTTATTTGGATTATAGATTAGAATTGTTGCCGCCATTCAACACTTTTCTATCAAAAATCACAATAAATCCGGATCATTTACTTACATGGATTGGTCTCTTGTTAATCGCGATCAAACCTGCGAATGTTACAATAAAGCAGCTGCTGGCAAAGTATAAGCCTGATCATGAAGAGAGCGTTTCCTACAACCAAATTAAAGCCGGAGCACTAATCGGGACTCTTGAAAGAATAATTATTCTATTATTAATTAGCGTTGGTCAATATTCGGCAATCGGACTTGTTCTGACAGCTAAATCTGTAGCGAGATATAACAAAATATCAGAGGACAAAGCATTTGCCGAGTATTATCTTATTGGTTCTCTATTTAGTACATTGTATGCAATTGGCGCCTATTTCATCTTTATATAGGGTCCTAGCTAATTGAAAAAAGATGATGCCTGCATTCTCCTATTATAAAAAAGATCCTCCGCCATACTAGAAAATTTCCTCTCATGTACCTGCCGAAGATCTTGTTATTTTTCTAGTTTATACTGTTTTGTGGTTTGCTTATTAGACTATTTCCTTATATATATTTAGACAGCGGATGGATCATAAAGTAATTGATATAAAGTTTAATATAGATGTGGTGCCGCTAACCATCGGATACACGAAAGAAAAGGTCAGTCATTCAGATAGTGAGGGACGTAGTGTGGATAGAGCAGAAAATAGTGTTGATAAAACGAAAACAGAAGTGCCTAAAAGGGCTGGAGTGAAAGCGAAATCATCAAAGTCAGAATCCCAATTGACAAATATTCAGAGTCAACCGCCCATTGCAGAAACGAATCTAGCTAAACAAACCAATCAAATTGTAACAGTTGTCGCGGATGGTATTCACGCCCATATAACACTTTGGATAAAGAATGGAGATACGTGGGGGAAATCTTTGGAGACAAATGGTTTCGTTGGCAAATACGGAGTGGGGCAAGCTCATGAAGGGTCGATGAGTACACCCTATGGCGCTTATTCGTTAGGATTTGCATTTGGTAAGAGCAATCCTGGAACAAAGCTTCCATTTAGAAAAATTACACCTAAGTCCTGGTGGGTAGAAGATAGCAATGATCCGCATTATAATACATGGCAGGAAGGGAACCACTTCAATAAACCAAGTGAGCATCTAGCCGACTATCCTGTCCAGTACAAGTACGCAATGGTCATCAATTATAATAATGCTCGAACTCCTGGGGCAGGATCAGGATTTTTCGTCCATGTCTCTAATGGCAGTTATACCGCCGGATGCGTGTCCTTGCCGCAAAACCAAATGATTCGGCTGCTCAAGATGCTGGCCCCGGGCGCTTTTATTCTGAATGTTACGAGTGAGCGTCAAATTAAGAAATTTTAGGGCCAGCTCGTTGAAAATTCGCGGGCATACATAAGCTTTTACTCGATCAAGATCAACAGTCCTTTTCCGGAGATTCTCAGTATAGATCACCTGTTGGACTGTTTTTTTCAATCCGATCAAAATATACTGATTTAACCTGTATTGTGGACCTCACCACTTGGCCAGCTTTTTTCGAATCATGTTCCGCAACTCATCGGGCATCATCACAACGTTTAATTCATCGCCTAAAAACAACAACCACTCAGCGTAAAAAGTTAATCGTTCCTCATTGTGTTCATCAACAAAGTCTGAAAATCGTGCAGCTTGCTGAAAAGCATCTAAATAGTGCAAACTAAGCGTTGGCGGGTGGATTTGTTTGAACTTATTAATTGCACTCCTGCCTAACGTAACAATCAAATTAGGTTCAGGACAACTTTCTTTCAATAGCGCAGTGAGTTGTTCCTGTGACATCGGCTGTTGATTATCGATACGTGCAGCCTGAATACGGTCAACACGAAATATCCGCTGCGCTTGACGCATGAAATCAAAGGTTACTGCGTACCAATTGGCATTGCGATTGAAAAAATGAAGCAGGTATACGTGTCGTATTATCGGCTCAGCGTGCGGCTTTTGGTAATCAAAGATGAGATAACGACTCTTTAGTGCGAGTTCGAGTACCGTTTTAAGCATTGGTGTGGGAAAGTCGGCTAATTCCAGCAAGTCAGGATTGTTTGGATTGGTATTTTGAAATTGCAGCAAGTGCTTTAATTCAATTAATTCGTCTTGTTGACCGGTTGAGGCAATGGCGAGCAGCTTTTCACTTAACGTTTTACGATTTTGCAGATAGGGTAGTTGCTGATTCGCCGTCCCCAGAAAAGCAATGAACAATGCTTTAAGTTCGTCATTGGTAAATTGCACAGCCGGTAATAACTGGTTTGACATAATCGAATAACCACCATCACGTCCGACTTCAGCTACGAGGGGCATTCCTAATGCTTCAATATCGTGCACATCACGAATTGCCGTTGAACGGGAAATAGTAAACTCGCGCATCAGTTCGCTGATGGTAAAGAATTGCCGATTATTCATATAACGCATCATTGTATTTAATCGTTCTGTTCTTTTCATTACTTTAATTCCTTTTTAAAAGGTATCATTTTTTGACATAGTTAAGCGTTACACTAAGTATATCAAATAAAAGGAGAAATAAAACATGTCTGATTACGAGATTCAAACAAAAGAAGCATTCACGGTGATTGCTTATGGTACAAAGATGCCCGATGATTACGCGCAAATTCCCGCAGCTAAAGCCGCTTGGTGGCAGAAGGTCATCGAGGACGGCCGATGGGATCAATTAAAGCACTTGGCTGAGAACGATTTGGAATTTGCGGTCAATGAAGCCGTTAATGGTGAGATGCACTATTATTCCGGTGTGCAAAGCAGCGCAGAACTGCCCGACGACAAGGATTCTCGCACGATTCAATTTCCTTCAGGTGACTATCTCGTCATTGCCGGTTCGGCTGACAATCCGGGACAATTATTTGGCCAATTGGAAGCCGCTGCTTTTAGTGAGGTTCTGGCCAATGCCACTGATTTTGCTTATGTTGGGGGTCCGAACGCTTCTGTGCAAACGGGCGAAACTGATGGAAAAGTCAATGGCGAGATTTGGATCCCAATTGTTCGAAAGTAATATGAAGGACTGACAAAGAAGTTTCCGGCCAATCTGTTATGAGGAAGACTGAATCCTAAATCGTGGAACTCAGTCTTTTTTGCTTAAATACTGCTCAGCGGTTACCTCTTATAGGCTTGACACACAGCTTCCTTTAGTTGTCAGCCTGACATAACAATTACACCTAATGAGACAGCCAAAATTTTTGGAGGCCATATACTGTATTTAAAAGGTTATTTCTCTTGCTGAATGCCACTATCAGATAATGATGAATCCTCGGCAGACTATGTTGTTAAATTGTTATTTTTTATTAAATTTCATTTGGACTCGTATCTTCTTTATTCAATGAATAATAAATAAAATGAGTGCCTGTGTTGGGGAATTGCGAATGGTCCATTAGAATCTGTATAAGTCGCAGTTTTGTCACAAACGAATGTTGCCCCATGAATCATTCATTTCAAGTCAAAAGTTGAGAATTAGCTTGTTCAACGTTCTCGTCACGATATAGACCATGATTTATATCTGCTTTTCCTCCATCTGTCAACCTTCATAAGTCCTGAGCCTTTTTCAGGTTATCAGTCAACGGCTGTCTTAAGTTATGTAATGGTTGCGTAAAGTTATTTTAATAGTTTGTAAATAATGTAGACAGCGAAAACATGATCGGTTTATACTTTGAGCGTTCAAGAGAAGATGACTGCGTGGCAAAGTGAACACTGTCTACTTAACAAGGAGGTAGAAAATGAATAAGGGATTTGAACCAATAGCAATTGTCGGCTATGGACTTCTGTACCCATATGATTCAGTGGATAACGAGAGCTTCTGGTCAAACATTATTAAAGGCAGCGAAGGGATTAATCAGGTTCCTGATGAAATTTGGAGCTCGGATAAGTACTATAATCCGGATAAACATGCCGAAGATCAAACATATTGCAAGAAAAGCGGATTTATTAAAGAACAATCGGTTCCTGTGGATTTATTAAAAAAATATGAAATACGTACTGCTGATTACCTTAGACTGAATAAGACTCAGAAAATGATGATGTATTCCACACTATCGGCTTTGTCTTCCGGTCATTTCTTAAAGGAGCATTGTTCCTCAATGGGTATGGTGGTTGGCAACATGCTTGGCGACATTAATTTTTCAAATTACATGCTCTATGAAAAAAGAAATGAATTCTTAGATATGGTAAAAAGCGTTTTAAATGTGGGCGGTGGCGAATGGCAGACCATAAAGGATGAGTTTGATCGAAAAATAAAATTTGATTTTGATCAAAACTATAAGGATATAAAGACAATTTTTCCATCGACACTTGCTGAAAAAGTCAGAGATCTTCTCAATATCAGCCGCCATGCATTTATTGTGGACGGTGCGTGTTCGAGCAGTGCATTAGCTGTAGACGAAGCCGTTAAATTAATTCATGATCGTCAGATGGAATGCTGCGTGGTCACCGGTGTGTTGGGAAACATGGGAGTTACCGGAAATGTGGCTTTCTCAAAGATTGGTGCTCTGTCTGAAACAATGCCTAAGCCGCTCAGCGCAAATGCGAACGGACTGATTCCCGGAGAAGGATCAGGAACAATCCTTATAAAAAGACTCGACGATGCCCTGAATGATGGGAACATCATTTATGGTGTGATCAGAGGTACGGGTGTATCAAGTGACGGAAAGGGTCAGTCAATTTATGCTCCGAGCAGTGAGGGCCAGTATCGGGCAATGAAGAAATCACTGGACAGGGCAGGGGTGGATATATCCACGATTGATTATGTTGAAATGCATGCCACAGGGACCCCGGTCGGCGATAAGGTTGAAATCAACTCGATTCTTAGGTTATGTGAAGAATCGAAAAAAAAACATTTTGAAATTAAAATCGGTTCAATTAAATCACAAATCGGCCATTCATTTTCGGCAGCGGGGATGGCTAATCTGTTTAAGATACTGCAAGGCTTCGAGCATCAGACGGTCCCACCGACACATCATGTCGAAGCGGGAACAGCGTATAGCAATGAAGCCGGAACAGTCACGCTGACGGTCAATGACAAAGCTGTTGCATGGCAAAGCCGCGATGACCGTCCCAAACGAGCTTTTGTGAATGCGTTTGGGTTTGGCGGAATCAATGCGAATTTGCTTGTTGAGTCATTTCATGAGGAATATCATAGAAATCTTGCTACGGGCGGAGTTGACCAGAGCAGTGAACCATTCGACCAAAAGTATGCAATTGTGGGCTATGGTGCGATAGATGACCATTTTGAAAATGCTGATGAATGGGATGCTGATCATCAAAATCATCAACGTAATCCGTATGTATTTCCATTTATAAACTATAAAATTCCACCAAAGGTCGTTCAAAAAATTGACCAAGCACAGCAGTTTGGTTTGATCGCAGCGGACGAAGCTTTACATATGGCTGATCTTGAAGGTGTGGATCGTAATAAAATCGGCCTTTATGTGGGAAGTACTCTGAGCCTGAAAAAGGCTTCTGAGTATGACCTGAGAATCCGCAGTGCGGAATATCGGCATATTTTGCGTCATCTGAACTCTTTAAGAAACGTATCCACAGAAACCCTGAATGAAATTGAGCAGCATTTCAAGAGCCTATTCGAACCGTTAAGTGAGGACAGTCTTCCCGGATTTATGGACAATATTGTTGCGGGCAGAATTTCCAACAGCCTAGATATACGAGGGGGCAATGCAGTCTATGATTCCGGTGAAACTTCATTTCTGACAGCATTGCGACAGGGGCTGATCAGCCTGAAAAATTGTGAAAATGAAATGATTTTAGTCGGCGGTGTCAACTATAACGATTTACCGGAGTATCAGAAATTATATTGTCAGCTCACTGGCAGGAATAAAGAAACATTAAGAAACGGCGCTTGCTTTTTCGCCATTAAAAGAATGGAAGACGTCACTCCGAATGATCGGAAGCTTGGTTTTGTCTCCCAGCCCGAACTCTCGCTGGCTCCTTATGCCGATGCAGATGATTTCCCATGCAATTATTTAGGAGCGACCGAAGCATTTAAACTGCTGCAATGCCTGAAAAAAGAAGGCAGCCACACTCAGATCAGCCAATCAAAAGTCTTTACTGACTTTACAATGAGTATCAATAAACTGAAAAAGGAAGATTCATTGGATTGCTATTATTTTAAAGCGAGTGATTGGGAAAAATTGATAACCGAGATTCAAGCGAGGCAGTTTTCCACGAAATGGTCGCATGAAGCCAACTATGCGATCGTTGCCAATGGAGTCGAGGATTTAGACCGGAAGCAAAAAATTATTGCAGATTTGAGGGATCAAGGATGATGATTTCAGCTGGTCTGAAAGAGAAGATTGATAACGAAACTTTTCCGATTATGGAAGGGAAAAGAACGGGAAACTATGTCTTTGAACCGAGCTTTGCGTCGGCACAGAGCGGTAGCGCGAAATTGGGCGATCATCAAGTGGTGATGCTGACCTCGAATAATTACCTTGGCTTAGCGACGAATGAGGAAATCAAGCAAGCACTGAAGCAAGCGACCGATCTGTACGGAAGCGGAACCTGCGGAGCTCGGCTGCACAATGGAACGACCATCCTCCACAGGCAGCTGGAACAACGATGCGCCGATTATTTTGGCACGGAAGATGCCGTTATCTTAAGCGCCGGCTATTTGACTAATGTGGCTGCCATATCGGCGGTGGCCGACAGAGATACCTTGGTCGTGACCGATCAGTTAAATCATATGAGCATTGTGGACGGCATCAAGCTGTCGGGGGCGCAAGTTCGTATTTTCAGACATAACGATATGCAAAAGCTTGAATATATTCTTGAGAAAAATGCGAGTTTTAATAAAAAAATAATCATTGTTGAAGGCGTTTATTCAATGGATGGCGATTTAGCACCGCTTCGAACGATTAATGAGTTATCCAAGAAGTACGGTGCAAGCATTCTTGTCGACGAGGCCCATTCATTCGGTTTTATCGGAAAGAAGGGACGCGGTGTAAGTGAATTGCTTGGCGTGGAACAGGATGTCCATATGCGCATGATTACATTCAGCAAATCACTGGCGAATGTCGGCGGATGTATTGCGACGGATCGAAAAACGGCGACATACATCAAGCATTATGCGAACCAGTACATTTTCAATGCCAGCCTTCCACCTGCGATTGTTGCGGGAACCCTGAAGGCTTTCGATCTTCTAGAAACCGAACAGTGGCGTGTTGAGAAGCTCTGGAGAAATACCATTCGTTTTCGAAAAGGAATGATTCATCTAGGCTTTGACACAATGAACAGCTCTTCGCCTGTGGTTCCGATCTATGTGGGTAGCGATGAGATCAATATGAAAATGACCAAAGAGCTGTTGGCTGAGGGCGTTTATATCGCCACGGCAATGTACCCTGCCGTCCCGATGAATGAGAGCAGACTGAGAGCTACCATAACGGCGGCGTTAACGGATGACGAAATTGATTTTGCGTTGAAAAAGTTTGAAAAAGTGGGTAAAAAATATGAACTCATTCATTAAAAACAAACAGATAAGCAGTGATCAATGGCTGGCAAGCAACGGGATTTATAAACGTACGCCTCATTTCATTGCCAAGAAGCTTGTCGTTATGTTTCCGGGTCACGGCTCCCAATACCATGGTATGTTCAAAGGCTTCCAAAATGAAGCGTTCCAATCCGTTGTTCGGCGTGCAGATGTATTATATAAGGAAAAGTTTGGTGAGAAATTAAGCGATTATTGGGAATCAGGCGAGTTGGATGATCCGCTCGTGATGCAAACGTCAATTTATACAGTCAATGTAGCCATGTATGAAGCATATAAAGAGTCGGGCCACAAGCCCAATTACCTAATTGGGCACAGCCTGGGAGAGATTTCGGCACTCGCGGCCGGTAGCTCCATCACCTTTGACACCGGCTTTGAGATCTGCTGTATTCGCGCTTCCTTATTAAAGAAAATGGACAAACGTGCTCGGGGAAATATGATTTCGATAAAAACAAGCCCGGACGACGAGAGGATTCTTGACTTTGTATGGGCAAATGAAGGAAGCTGCTCCTTGAGTATTATTAATAACAGCAGCCAGATTGTTGTTTCAGGAAGAAGCGAATGTATTGGCTTGTTAAACCAATATTGTATGGAAAATGACTTGAAATGCTTTATACTGCCGATACCGTTTGCGTTTCATTCTGAGCTTCTTAAAGAAATATACGATCCGTTTAAAGCACAGCTGGATCACTTGTCCTTCGGCAAGAGTGTCATTCCCGTCTATTCAACCATATTAAATCGATTCTATCGTGCGGAAGACTATCAACAACTGCCGCAGCTGCTGGCGATGCAGTTGCTCCAGCCCTTCAGCTTTTACAGCTGTATTGAGCAATTAATCCATTTATATGACGCCAATATCTTTATTGAACTTGGCGCGGGAACGATCCTTACTAAGTTAATAAAAAATGACACGAAGCTGAATAAAGATATCATTGTCTTGGCATCGAATGCCAAAAAAGCGGATCCAAATCTTACCTTTAAAGGTTGTTTAGCAGCTCTGAATCTTAATACAAGTGAGGGAATTTAATATGGAAAAACAAGCAGTCATTCATTTTATTAGTGATCGCACTGGCTATCCTCCTGAAATTGTTGCCGAATGCAAGGGTCAAGTGAGTGCGCTTGGCTTATCAACGAATGTTGTAAAAGCGCTGGAAGCTGAATATTTTGAGCGATTCAATACAACACTTAACGATGCGTTCAATGAAAAATCTCCGGCAGCCATCATTGATCAGAGTGTGCACGCAGGCCTGATTGAGATTGTTCGTGAGACAACCGGTTATCCTCAGGAAGTTCTGGCCCCGGGTCAAAGTTTTACAAATGATCTGGATATGGATGATCAGGATATTGAAAAAATCAGGAATCGAGCGGTGAATTTGTTTCATCATTCGTTACCGGATTCCGTGAAAATCGACAGTATAAATGATCTCATAGACTGGTTTGAACAGGCATTAAGCACGCCAACACAGGGTGTAAGCGAACATGAAACAACTGTATCAACTGCTCAGAGCGGGCAGCTTGGAACGGAGCAGGAGCTTAAATTGCTGGTGAAACATGTTATCGAGGAACAGACCGGCTATCCTGCGGAAATTTTGGATGAAGAAGCAGATTTAGAAGCGGATCTTGGCATTGATTCGGTTAAACAGGCGGAAATTATGAGTTCACTTAGCAGCAAACTGGGAATTGATCGAACAGAACTGCAAGGAACGGAATTGAACTCAATAGCGATGATCGTTCATGCTTTTTATACAACAAAAGAGGAGCCGATGGTTGACGAACCGGCTGAGCAGCAATTGACGGATGCGCCCGCACCGGAATTGAACATTTCACCGAATGATGCGGAGCAAAGAGTCAAAGCAATCATCAGTGAGCAAACAGGGTATCCGGCAGAAATATTGGATTTGGATGCGGATCTGGAGGCTGATTTAGGAATTGACTCAGTCAAACAGGCGGAAATTTTTGCGAAGGTTCAGAACGAATTCGAGGGTCAGCCAAGCTCAAGCAGCGTTCAGGGATCTTTTCACACAATAAAAGACATTCTTGAACAAGTAAAAAAAAAAGCATCGACAGCCGGTTTGAAGCAATCGGTTAATACAATGAAACGTTTTATGGCGGCAACACTTGCGCAGTCGATGGATTCTGAGAATGAAACGATTGACTTAGAGAGACAAAAGATACTTTTAATAACAAACAAAGATTCTCGTCTGTTTTTTGGTGACTTAGTTAACCAATTGCTGAGTTTACAAACGGCAAAAGAATTAAATGAGTCTAACGTTGCTTTTAGTAATTCCGATCAATTGAAAAAGAAAATTGAGGAAATGAATCAGGAGACAGGACCTTTTAACTGTATCATTAATCTGCAGGCGGTACGCAGCCAAAACGAATCATTTGACTTCTCAGAATGGCAGGAGGCTGTCGACCGAATTTATAACGGACTGTTCTACTCGGCAAAAGTTTGCTACGAGGCACTTGAAGCAGGTGGCGCATATTACGCGGTAACAAATATTGGTGGTTATTTTGGTGTCGAGAGGCAAGAATCCATCGATCCTTTGGGGGCGGTCACAAGCGGATTTCTAAAAGGACTGGAAAAAGAGCTGAGAAATAAAATAAAGGCATGCAAGGTGATTGATGTCGAACATCCTGAAGATTTCGGTTATGATCCCTACCTTCTCGCTGAATTTCATTCCTTTGGGACATTTGTTGAAATCGGATATAAGCGAACGAAACGAAAAGCTATATTCAGTATTCGGAATGAACTCTCAAATATCCGTCCACGGTTCACATTGGGTCCCGATGACTATGTTCTGGTCACCGGCGGCGGAAGAGGAATCACACGCGTCTGCGCTCTTGCGTTGCAAGAAAAAACAAATTGCGGTCTAGTTATTGTCGGCAGAACACATCTGCCATCCGGGGATGAAGAGTGGATGACGATGACCGACGAGGCGTTTGCCGATTATAAAAATACCTATTTAGTCAATGAGAAACAGAAGCATCATGACAAAACGCTGCTTGAGCTGACGGACGCCTATCATCAAATGGCCAACGCGCGCATGCTGTTTCGCAATATCGAACAATTGAACAAGAAGGGTAAAAAAGTTATCTATAGACATTGTGACGTAACCAGCCAGCAGGACTGCGTTCATTTGAAAGCAGTCTTGCAGCAGAAAAATATCCATATTAAAGGAATTATTAATGGAGCGGGGCTGCCGTCCTTCGGAAAAGTACCGCACAAAAATGAAGAACTGGCGAGAAAGGTGGTTGAGGTTAAGGCGGATTCGCTGTTTTTACTGGAACGTTATTTTATCAATGACCAGACAGAATTCGTTATCAGTATGGGATCAATCAGCGGCCGGTTTGGTATGGATGGACAAGTCGACTATTCGGCCGGTGCTGACTTGATTGTGAAGTACTCAAAGAAGCTGTCCCTTGAGAAGGGCGTTTACGCAAAAGTGATCGGATGGCCGGCATGGGATAAAGTAGGTATGGCGGCGACAGAGGATGTTAAACGTGTACAACAGGAAGATCGTGGCCTCAGCTATCTTTCTCCGGAAGAAGGGGCGAGCATCTTCGTACAGGAATTATTTTATGGCTCAGATTGTTCGGAGCTGCTGTATTTCGATCAGTTGGGGGCTAAGAATATGCCGCTCGGACAGTTAGACTTTTATAATGAGCAATTGTCGCAGTTAGCGCAAACCGTGACCGATTCAGGAGTCGTTATCGATCAGGTCCGTCATCCGCTCATTGATCGCTTTACTGAAATCAGTAAAACGGAATACGATGCGGAAAAAGAGGTGGCAAGCAAGAGTGACCGATTTCTAAAAGAACATGTGGTCAGGCACGTTCCGGTCCTTGCAGGTGTGCTGCATTTAGAAAGTGCCGCAGAACTGACGGATCTTGTTTTAGCCTTTCAGGAATGCAGACAGTTCTCTTTATGGAAAATTTCCAATTTTGATTTCAGACAATTCGTCAAATGTTTTGAAGATCGGCCATTAGTGCTGAAATTAAAGGCAATGATCAAATCAAAGAGCCCTCGGCAAATGATTATGAACGTCTCGGTTTCTTCGGATTTCGTTAATAAAGACGGTATTGTCCTACAGAAGAACAGGGTGCATTCGTCTGGTGAGTTTCTCTTTATTGAAAAAGCGCTAATTCGACGTGAGATGAGTGCCGATGCTCTGACTGAGCGATCTGAAGGCGTGACGGTTGATTTAAACACTTATTATCAACAAACCGATGACACAATTCGGTTCGGCGAACACTTCAGGACAATACGTAAAGCACAATTACTTGGCAATGACCGCGTGTACGGTGAGATTGAGATCATGGACGAGGGTGCTCTATTTAAAAATGCAACCGATACCTTTATTTCGCCGGTAACGATTGATAATATTGGTCGATTAATGCTGATGAATGAATATCACAATAACGGATGCACCATCGTGCCTACATGTATTAATGCAGCGACTTTTTATCGAAAGCTGCTTGTTGGCGAACGTGTCCGTGCGATCGTGAATAAGTTGGATCAGGTGGATCGGCACGTCATGTATGCTGCGAAAGTGTATGATCAAGAAGGTATGATTGTGATGGATGTACCGAAAATGACACTTGCCATCATTAATAGGAGCGACTCTGACCATGATCTTACAAGGACGAATCGTCAAGAGAGCTACGCTGTTGAGCGATAAGGAGGATCAGCTTTATTTTGGCCAGATCCCCGTATGCTTGGAACAGCTGATGTTAAGCAATCGTCTGTTAATTTCAGATAGAGAATGGAAAAAAATTAACAGATTGCTGAATCCAGTCAAAAAAGTAAACGTGCTCTGGTCAAGGCTCATGGCGAAAAAGATGCTTGGTGATCAATATCGTCCGGAAAGTATTGAAATTGTTAATGAAGTGTCCGGTGCCCCCTGCCTTTATTATGAGGGAGTCCGGCTGCCCAGAACCATTTCAATCTCGCATTGCGGAGCTTTTACCGGCATTTTCCTCTCAAGAAAACCGGTAGCGATTGACATTGAGAGAAAATTTGTCTCAATGGATAAACATTTTACTAATTACTGTTTCAATGATCCGGAATTGGCAGGACTGAAGTATCTGGACCGTAATATGCCGTTGAATCAAAGAATTACATTATTGTGGAGCCTTAAAGAAACGATTGTCAAATTATTTGGTGAAGGATTTCATTACAGCCCAAAACAGATTTCAGCCATTTTTGAAAAAGAAGATCAGCTGAGCGTTACTCTTCCTGATTCCTATTGTGAAAAAGAATTCGCCCGCCCACTTCAGTTAACCTATGAATGGCATGAACCTAATTATCTGTGCTTAGGTAAATTTATCCGTTAAATATGGCGGTAAGCGGAATCTGATTAAAGAACGGCGGTTGGAACATACATAAATGTTTCAACCGCCGCTCTTTAAATTCATGAGCACCTTATTTTTCCTTGAGATTTGCGAGAAATTGCTTCCTTTGTTCAAGAGTCGCGTTCTTAATGTTGCCAAAATTAATCCATTGTGCGTGACGAATGCCAAGCTGTTTTAGAGTTGCCTTAATGAATACTTTTTTGACCGCGTTCCCGGCAAACCATTTAAGATACCAGGTTGGGGATTTTGAAGTGGTGATGATGGTTGCCTGTGAAATCATTGACAAATGTCCTTTAATTCCGGTTTTTGTATCATGATAAGCAAACTTATATTTCATCACCTTATCGAAAAATCCTTTAAGAATTGCGGGCAAATCATTCCACCAGATTGGTGAGACAACGATTAACTCGGCAGAGTTCTTTAAAAGAGACTGATAATACGTGACAAGCTCGTCTGTTGTCTGACCGCTTGAAAATAGAGACAGCTCTTCTTCGGTATAGACAGGATTGAATCGATCTTCGTAGAGGTCGATGATTTCGTAGGTCTTTTTTTTCTTGCTCAGTGATTTTTCCAGTGCGTCCAGAATGGCGAAATTAAAGCTTTTTTTGTAGGGATGAGCGATGATAATCAACGTTTTCATGATTTTGCCCCATTTCCAATCAGAATTGTTTCAATCATTTTTTTAATATCCTGCTCTGTGAAGCTAATGTCATTATTGACAACGAGAAGTGTATATCCGAAAATAAAGCTCCAAATCTGGACGAACAGATCATAAATATTGGTGTGAAGCTGTTCTTCAGAAATCAGGTCATTAATGATTTTTTCAAATTCAATCAGAGCCGGAAAATCGCTCAAATAACCTTTATTCACCTTGTTTTCAGATACATTGATTGAGTACTCACTTTCAAAAAGAAGCTGAAAATGATTTTTGTGCTCACATGCATACATGATAAAATTGAGCCCCATTTGATTTAATTGCTCTTTACTTGAAAGGCCTGTCTCAATATCTTTGCGTAAATACATGGCCAGATTCTGCGAAATGCATTTAATGACTTCTTGAAACAAATCAGATTTGTCATTAAAGTGTCTATAAATAGCTCCGGCAGACACGTCACATTTCTTTGAAATGGATCTTAAGGAAATATTTAGAAAAGAGTTGTGGTTGAGTTCCGACATCGTATAGTTCAGTATTTTTTGTTTTAAATTCTTGTGATGGTAAGTTTTTTCAGTGTTTTGCATTTCTCGTTCCTTTCTCATTAATGTTAACGGTGATTACATATATAATTTACCACAGCGGAACGGCAATGTAAACAGTGATTACATAATTTTTGATCCAATTTTTCTTTAATGTATCATTTTAACAACTTTTGAGGGATTGTTGGATTTCGTCGATCTCTACAGGCAATTTAGATTACAAAAATACGGGATTGACCTACAATTAAACGATTAATCGTTTACCCAATTAAAGCAATGACAGAGTCTGAGAAAGGTTGTTATTCTAAAGATGCAAAAGAAAACCGACGTGATGTTAATCGGTGCCGGGATCATGAGTGCAACACTGGCATCTTTATTGAAAGAACTCGCGCCTGAATGGAAGATCAGTGTGTTTGAGAAACTCAGCGGTCCGGGAAAAGAGGGCTCGAACGAATAAAATAATGCGGGGACGGGTCACTCGGCACTGCGCGAGTTGAACTATACGCTTGAAAAATCGAATGGAACAAAAGCGGTCAAGATTAATGAAAAGTTTCAGCTGTCGCGACCTTGACACGCGCTATATTGATGGGAAACAAAACTTGCTGTTCGGGCCGTTTGCCGTTCAATCAAAATCCAATGAAAATTTAAAATAAAAAGAGGGGATGTTCCATGTTGCGCTTGCAACGTGGGAGCACCCCCTCTTCTTTTTCGCAATTAATGATTGTTGCCGTGCTCGAACAGCTGAATAATCAGATTAGCTAAGTAGTTGGGGCTGTAAGGCGTTCCTTCTTCGAGCCACCAAGAAATGATGCCCAGCGTTGAGGATGCGATGATCTCGTTAGGCAGCGGGTGCGGATTTCTAGTTGTTCTTCGAGGCTCCCAGTACATGACGATATCCAGAATGACACTGAAAACTTTTCGACGGAATGCCTTATTTTCAAGCATTATGTTATAGAAGGATGCATTTTTATAGAAATAGTCGATAAAAGTGATTAGACGCGTTCTCCCGGAAAAAGATTCCTTTGCTTGTTCATCTTTTGGTTTAAGCAAACTGCGCAGTTCAGAAAGCATTTCATCGATCATCTGCTGCATGAGGTCTTTGACGTCGTGATAATGCAAATAGAAAGTCGCACGATTAAGCTCTGCACGATCAGCAATATTTTGAACGGTCAGTTTGCTTCGATCAGGGTATTCCTCGATTAACGAAATGAGTGCATCTTTAAACATCCGTTTCGAGCGTTGAACGCGAGGATCATCTGTTTTTCTTATTTTTTTATACATTTTATTAGCCTCCCATCTATAATTAATTATTTTTGCGACGCTTATTGTTAAATTGTTGATTAGTAAACAGTCAGACGAAAACTGTTTATGGTCATTACCAAAAAAACATGTTAATTTATAGACACATTATCAATTAATTAACAGGGTGTCAATTTAATAACGAAGGGAACGTGATTGTTTGTTATGAATGCAACGAATCAAGAAATTAAAAAGGGTCCACTTTTAGTTGTTCTTCTCGTAGGAGCCTTCCTGTCATTACTGAATCAAACAATTATGAATGTTGCGTTGCCGAATTTGATGCGGCAATTTAATATATCGGCAACGGTTGTCCAATGGCTGGCGACCGGGTTTATGTTAGTTATGGGTGTGCTGGTTCCAACAACAGCGTTTCTTATGAAGCGATTTACCACTCGGCAGCTGTTCATCAGTTCAATGGTTTTATTGTTTGCAGGAAGCTTTGTATGTGCGATTGCACAGAATTTCACAACATTGCTGATTGGCAGAATGATTCAGGCATCCGGCGCTGCACTTGTCATGCCGTTGATGATGACTGTCGTGCTTGTGGTGATTCCGAAGGAACGGCGTGGCGGAGCGATGGGCTTTATCGGTCTTGCCATGATCTGCGCGCCGGCAATCGGTCCGACACTGGCTGGATTGGTCATTGAACAGCTCTCATGGCGGTGGCTGTTTATTGGATTGATACCGCTAGTGGTCGTTGTCATTCTTTTGTCGTTAAAATATTTGGTTAATATATCAGAACCAGCCAAATCGAAGCTGGATTTTATAAGTGTCGTGCTTTCAGTTCTGGGGTTCGGCGGTATACTCTATGGACTCAGCAGCGCGGGGGACAAGGGATGGGGCAGTCCGATTGTATTAGCTTTTTTAATTGGAGGCCTGATTTTCCTTGGCTTGTTCAGTTGGCGGCAGCTTGTTTCAAAGGATCCGTTCTTAAATATTCGCGTCTTTGGAAACAAGACGTTCACTATGACGACAATCATCAATGTGCTGATTATGATGATTTCTTATGTGGATTTGATTTTGTTGCCCATCTACTTGCAGACAAGCCGGGGATTCTCTGTGCTTGATACGGGCCTGCTTCTTTTACCGGGGGCTTTATTAAATGCAATTTTGTCACCGTTGTGCGGGCGCCTGTACGATAGAATCGGTGCAAAACCTCTGGTTCTATTCGGCCTCGTCTTTGTTATTGCCGCCATGTGGGGCGTAACTGATCTGAGTACGACAACGAGTTACGGTTACCTGATGGTTAGAACGATTATTCTTCGGTTCGGATTGAGCTTCCTCAACATGCCGCTGAATACGGCCGGACTCAATGCGCTTCCTCATCGACTGAATGCACACGGATCGGCTGTGGTCAACACCGTTATTCAATTATCAGGAGCCATCGGTACTGCGCTCGTTGTCACGGTGATGGCAAATCAGACAAAAGCTCATGCAACCGAACTCATGCAGCATGTTCAGTCTCAGGCGGAACTTATCAGGGATTCAACGATTCTCGGTATGAACGATGCGTATAAATTTGTTGTTGTTCTAGGGGTTGCTGCTCTGCTGCTGTCCCTGTTTTTGAGAAAACGAAAGAATGAATCGGCATCTGCCGTGCAGCATCAGCGATCAAGAGAAACGAGAAACAGCTAAAACGGTTGAGGGGAAAAAGCCTCTCAACCGTTTTATTTTGAAAGCGGGCATTGGGTGAATGATTTGGACATTCGCTTGGCATTGAACGTACCAATAAATTAAAGATTTGTATGGATCATCAGATTAATAGTTGAGATGAAACAGTTATAATAAAAAATGTGAACGATTTAAAAAAGCATTGATTTTGATGGTTTGAGGACTACTATAGAAAGCAATAAGAATAAGATAACGTTTTCATGAAAATATATATTTGTGCAAAATTATAATTTTATCAATTTCATGTGAATAAGTTCACAGTAAAGAAGACGGGAAACAGGTTGACCCAAATATAAACAGAATAATGAGGAGCAGAAGGTTTCAGCCGTTCGTCAGCTTAGCACAGAAGGCAAACTGGAATTGAGCAAGAGAACAATTGACGGTTTGGTGCAAAAATCCAAAACCGCTTTAAATACTCTGAACGTGCATATGAAAATCAATGCACGGATACCAATCCAAAAGAATCATTGACTCGTGAATTGAGGCAGATTCTCGAAGACGCGTACGAAGGGGACGGAACAAAAATTTAATGAAACGTACAAATATTAAAACGCATCCTGAGCATATCGGGGGTGCGTTTTTAAGATGTTTTTGTATATCATGTAGCCGAACCAAGATTACGATTAACGAAAATGAATGAAAGGTGGTTATCATTTTTTACTCTGATTTATTTCTCTATAACAGATTTAATTCTTTATCGGGATAAGGAGAGAATCCTTCTGTTAATGAGTCATTCAAAAAAACGTTGATTAACTTTTTCATACTGGGTGCTAAATTTGATTCGTTGAGATCGTTTAGATCCATCCAGAATAGTTTTCCTTATGAGTCGTTCGATCAACCATTTTTTCTCCTCCCATATGCTTGAATTAGGTGGTGGCTCAACGCTTAGCAAAAGTATGGCACAATTTAAATAAAATCAACAGTTATATAATTGAGCATTTATTTGCTGAACTCTTTGCACTGGATTTTCACCTTTTTACTATGGTTTGCTGCAAAAAGTTTTTTCCGACATTCTAACTTATCTTTGGTCGGTTTTGGTCCACCACCATATAGTGCCAAACGTACCCAATAGAGTGGTTAGGCACAAAATAAGAGAGCTGATTAATGGGAGAGATTCTTTTGCATAATAAAGACTGGGCAGTGCTGATGGAATGAACATGCCGATTTTTCCTCCGCCAAAAAGAACAGCGATAATTAGTGAAACAAAAGCATAGCCACTTGGAAGCATATAGCCACGAAAGATACTCGCAATCAATGCGACCGGTGTTGCCACCATCAGATTAAGTAATGACAGAATGAGTACTTGCCGTACATAATCAATCATGAGTGCAATGGAAAACCCGGGAATATGCACCAATAGTCCTAGCAAAACAACGCAAGTAAAACTGAGTGCGGTTATGATCAGGCACCATATGCTGATTGCTATAAATTTTGAAATAATTAGTGTTGAACGTGAGATCGGAAGGGCAAGGAGATCCTTAAATGTTCGATCAGTATACTCTCGGCCAAATACCCAAGCTGTAATCATACCGAATCCCATTGATCCAATGATCGTACTGTATTGAAAGGTTAATGTACCTATGTAAACCTTCCAACTATCAGCATTCAGATTTATGATTGTGAGAAAAAGAAATAAAGCGGCTACCAGCCATAGAATACCTGATTTTTTCAATTTATAATTTTCAACACTTAGTGAACGCATGAACGTCTTCATTTGATTAACCTCCATTTTGTTTTATGGTACGGATGAAATATTCTTCTAGTGTTTCCTGCTGAACCCAAAAATTTGATGGGTAAATAGTACAACTTGCTAGTTTTTTATTGACCTGTTCAGGATGATTTACGGAATGTTGATCTTTGATTATGAATTCATTGTTTTCTAAAGTTTGTGGTGAGAAGCCTAATCGCTTTAATTGAGTGACAACGGAAGGGTTACCATTTGCGAATTTAAGTCGAAGCGATTTCTTACGAACAGCCTTAAAATCATTCATGGTCAATTCCCGAATCAATTGACCGTGATGCAAGATACCCATTCGTGTAATCAATTTTTCCATTTCATCAAGAATATGGCTGGATAGGAAAATGGTTACGCCATGATCTTTTGCGAGCGTGTACAATAAACGGCGCATGTCGACAATACCTGATGGATCAAGACCATTTGTTGGTTCATCCAATATGAGAATAGAGGGACGATGGAGCAGCGCTTTACCAAGACCAAGTTTCTGAGTGTTTCCCAGTGAAAGATATTTCACTTTGACATTCGCATATGCGCTGATTTGAATCATTTCCATTGTTTCTTCAATCTGTCTTTGACTATTTATTCCGCGTAATTTTCCGAAAAGGGTCAAATTTTCTTTAACGGATAAATTGGGATAGGCATAGGGCGTTTCGACCATATAACCAACCTGATTCCAAATCGCTTGATTGTGGTCTGATAATTTTTTACCAAAATAAGAAACGGATCCCTTGGTTGGATGGACCATCCCAAGCAGCATACGGATTGTTGTTGTCTTTCCAGAACCGTTTAATCCGAGAAATCCATAAATGTCACCTTTATTGACTGTCAGAAAGAGGTTGGAGACACTAACAAACGACCCAAATTTTTTGCTTAGATTGTCAATGCGAACTATTTCATTCATAGCGATGTCCTCCAAACGTTACTTAATAAGTTGACACTGAGTGCCAATTTCTAATATATATTATTTGACACTAAGTGTCAAGTTGTGCTAATTTGAAACCGGTGATCACATCGTTTTATACTTGGCATTGGGGAACACGAATACTTTTAAAATGGAGAATGACAATGAATAAACAGAAAGAAATAAGCGTGCATACCCAGCGGAAAATGGAGACTAAAAAGAAAGTTTTGTCGGTTGCGCTGGAAATTTTTAAGGAAAAAGGTTATGCACAGACAACGATGGATTCAATAGCGGAGCGCTCTGGTATTTCGCGGCGCACTTTATTTCGGTTATTTCCAAAGAAAGAGGACTTGTTGATTCAATCAGGTGAAGAAATGATTTCAAAGCTACTGCGTACGACACTGGAGGATGCGGCACCTTTGCCCAACTTATTTAATAGGGTGCGGGAAATTCTTGCTCGTGCATCAGCTGAGGAGCGGGAAGCCTATGTAGCTTGGCTTAAAGCAATGCATGATGAATCGGATGTCCGTTCGGCGATGATGGTTAAATTGATGGATATAATTCAACTTATTATCAATAAAGCCAAACAGTTACCCGAAATAAAAGATGAACAAGAACTATGGGCCGTAGCTGGTGCCTTTATGGGCGGTGTTGTTGCGGGTTGGGCACAACATGAGCAGGAACTGACAATTGATCCACTCAACGTCATTGCTCAGAATCTTGAAATCATTTATAAAAAATTTGTGCAGGTATAAGGAATAGAGCAACCTCAGCCGAGTTCCTTACAAAGAAAGGGCGGAGCATGACGGCGCCCCGTTTTTTCTCATACAATAAGAACGTTTATCGTTTTGCCTTGCTGATACGACGATCAACGTCATAAG
This sequence comes from Sporolactobacillus shoreicorticis, assembly GCF_024125445.1. Taxonomy (GTDB): domain Bacteria; phylum Bacillota; class Bacilli; order Bacillales; family Sporolactobacillaceae; genus Sporolactobacillus; species Sporolactobacillus shoreicorticis. The sequence continues at coordinate 46,347 of NZ_JAMXWM010000002.1, forward strand.
ATTCGGTTAGGCGATTAGGTTAAGCGCCCAATCCGAAAAATAGACGGAAAAATTTCGCTTAATTCGAAAATGAACGAGAAAATCACTTAAATAGACGGAAAAATTCCGCTTATCGAATCGAAAAATGTGAAAATGGAAGGTTTTCCTTTGAATAAGCGGAAAAATTCCCCTTATTTACCTGCGAAACAAGCGCCATGATGCATATAACCGGAAAAACTCCGCTTATTTTATACGGGGGAACGCAAAAGCCAACGCATCCTTCGGAAGTAAGGACCAGGCACTTTTTGCCCGTTTTTTCTTTGTCTAGGAAATTATAAACGATCGATTTGTGGATATAACTGCTGTTAAACGAACTGTGAAATTTGAATCATGACAACCGTGATGCTAACGCACGAACAGGGCAGGGATCTATGAAGCGGATTGTGCTCAAAAAAACAAAATAATCATGCTGAGGACCGAAATTCGCGCTCCAACGGCCGGATTCCTGCTTAAAGAAAACAGCACCCTCCTTTTTTAATCAAGAGGGTGCTGCGTTGGCCTACGGCGTTTTTACGGCATTTTGCCAAGCTTCATTGAGGCGATATCGGCTTTTATTTCGTCCATGCTTTTGTTTAAACCACTGTCGACAATCGCGGTGATGGCACCTTCGACAAAGGCTGCGTCGACAATTTCGACTTTGCTGCCGTCCTCTTCAAGAAAATCGAGAGCCATTTGCGCATTCATATAAGCGCTGCCCATATCAAAGAAAACAAGTACGCCATCTTCAGAATAGACGTCATGGACGGCATTGCTGATTTTGTTCATATCCGTGCCCAATCGATCATCTTCGGTACCGCCAGCGAGGGCGACCGGTGCATCTTTAGCCATCTGAGCGGCAAGTTCTCTAATGCCTTCAACAATTTTTCGGCTATGTGAAACAAGTACAATTCCAACCATTTTAACGGATCCTTCCTGAATAAAATTGGGATTTAAGCTTCTGAAAAGTAGTCAGCTATAGCTCCCAGAATCAGAGCAACCGAGGCAGCCCCCGGGTCTTGGTGGCCGATACTGCGTTCACCGACATAGCTTGCTCTTCCTTTTTTAGCGACAAGCTTTTCCGTTTCTTTTAAGCCCTTTTCAGAGCCCTCCTTAACGGCTTGAAGAACCTCAACTGTATTTTTGCCTTGCTGGACAGCTTGTTCCCCGGCTTCATAGGCCGGAATCAATGCATCAAGCATCGTTTTTTCACCGGCATCTGATTTTCCGCGCATCTTAATGCCTTCAATTGAAGCTTTGAGCAGGTTAATGTAGTCTTCAATGGTGATTTCAGTTTTGTCTTTGAGTGTCATTGAAGCTCTTAGAAATGCCGTACCGAATAGCGGTCCAGATGCTCCGCCGACATGGGCGACCAAAGCCATACCACTTTTTTTGAAAAGATCGGCAGCGGTTTCGAAGCTGCCTTCATCGAGTGTTTTCTTCACAAAGGAGAAGCCCCGGCTCATGTTAATTCCGTGGTCGCCGTCGCCAATGGCCCCGTCTAATTCTGTCAAATGCTGTTTATTATTTTCAATGATGTCTGCCGCGTGATTCAGTGCACCGATTACTTGATTCAGTTCTGCCATAAGTCATCCATCCTTTTTTATTGATTATTTTGAATGCCGGTGTGTCTGCCGGGTCATCAAGTAGTGATTTCAGTTCATCGTCTAATTTAAGAACGGTCAGTGACATACCCGCCATTTCCAGAGATGTCATATATTCACCGACAAAGGTGCGATGAATGGTCGTGCCGAGTGATTTGAGAAGATCGTGCACCTTATTATTAACGATATAAAGTTCCATCAGCGGAGTGGCTCCCATGCCGTTCACCATCAATGCAACTTCTTCGCCTGATTTTATCGGCTCGTCGGCTTGAATTTTATTAAAAAGTTCTTCAGTGAGCTCATCAGCTGTTTTGATTTTCTCGCGATGCGTGCCTGGTTCGCCATGAATACCGGTGCCGATTTCGACTTCATCTTCAGCTAGTGTAAAATTTGGTTTTCCGGCTGAAGGGACGGTACACGGGCTGAGTGCCATACCCATACTGTGTATGCGTTTAATCGACTTTTCGGCGACTGCTTTTACTTTTTGTAAATCCCATCCGCGCTCTACCGCCGCCCCGGCAATTTTATGAACGAGTACGGTGCCGGCAATTCCGCGTCGTCCTGCCGTAAAGGTACTGTCTTCCACGGCAACATCGTCATTCACGATCACTTGTTCAATCTCGATGCCTTCCATCTCCGCCAGTTCTTTTGCCATATCGAAGTTCATCACGTCACCGCTGTAGTTTTTCACGACGAGCAGCACACCTTTGCCTCTGTCGACGGCTTTGATGGCTTCATAGATTTGATCCGGTGTAGGAGAGGTGAAAATATCGCCGGCGACCGCGGCATCCAGCATACCTTTGCCAATATAACCTGCATGTGTCGGTTCATGACCACTGCCGCCTCCGCTGACCACGGCAACCTTTTGACCGTCTAAATTCTGACGAATAAGCACATTTGTATTCTCAAGTCTTGTTAAATACTCAGGGTATGCCTTGGTCATGCCAAGCAACATTTCGTTCAAACTGTTTTCCGGTTGATTGATCAATTTTTTCATGATAATGCCTCCCTAATAGAGTCTGTTCAAAAAGGAGGACAAAAAGAGCGGAGAAACAAGCTGACGCAGAACTTCCGCAGGATGCGGTGACTTTCGCGTTATGCACAGGACGTGCATGTTCTTAGCGAAAGATCCACATTGCCTTTTTCCCGGACTTTTTGAACGCCCTCTAATATAATTAATCGTTTGCTTAGTGAAAAAGAAGAACGTAAGCGGCAGCTCCGCAAATACCTCCGAGGATCGGAGCGGTGCCGGTAATCCAGGCGTAGGCCCAATTCCCGCGTAGGATTAATGGTATAGCCGGTGGTGCGACCGAGCGAAAGGCCAATGGCAAAAATGAGAATGCCGATGGCGAGTCCCATAAGCCCGGGAGCCATTTTTTGCGAGACGATACCGATAATCCCAAACAAAAGGACAAACGTATTAATGAATTCAATTCACCGAAAAAGTTGAAAAACCTGCTGCGATTGCAGGGCCGGTGGAGAATACGCCTAGTTTGACTTCCGGATCGGATGTTGTCTCAAAATGTTTGTAGAAATGGAGAAACAGAACGACCGCAGAAAGAAATGCGCTGATAAGTTGCGCACTGATATACGCGGCAGCGCTGCTCCATGGAAATTGGCCAATGCTCGCAAGTTCCAAAGTTACGGCCGGATTAAAATGTGCACCGCTGATGCTACCGAAAAGCCAGACCGGAAGAGCAACAGCGAAGGCCCACCCGGCTGTGATCACAATCCAGCCCGATTTTTCCGCTTTCGATTTTTTCAAGATGACATTGGCCCCTGCACCATCTCCTAAAAGCACCATAATGAATGTGCCGACCAGTTTTCCTGAAAACGCTCCCGTTTTTATCACCTCCCATTTTTCTTGCTATCATTGGGGGAAGTATAAAAATGTGCTCAAACGAGACATGAAGTGTTCATATTTAACGGTATATCTGCCCGGAGCAAAAATCAATCATCCAATTGATCATTGATTGCACTCGTTCTATGCTTCATGTTGATGCCCAGACCGTATCTGTGTTATGGAATTTCACTAGTGAACAGCAGAAACAGTTTAAAAAAATTTAGGGAAACGCAACTTTAGTTCTTACAGCAGATTTCCTAGGAGTGAGTCAAATGAAAACGACCGATATTAAGTTGCCTGTTAGTATCGTTATGGCAATCATGTTTCTTTTCAATACCCACTTTTTTGTAATATATTCATTATAGATTTAAATCTATTTATTAAACGATTAATTGAGCAAATATCAATAATCATTGTGAACAATAAGCCATGAGAATTGCCATAATAACATTTTTTCTTGGGTTAATTAATGTTGGTTGGCTGGTTCTTATTGTAGGATTGATTACTCTGCTCTGTGGTGTTTCCACAGTCGTATTTTTAAATTTAAAAGAATCCCGCTTATATTGGGAAGGTATTTTTTTTAAGTAGATAATCTATTGGTGTAAAGAAAATATCAACTATTTATTGACAGGTCAAGAGGCTATCTCAAAAGCCCCTAAAAATAAATGGGGAGAGAGAAAAGTTCAATTTTTCTCTCTCCCTTTTTTTGAGATGCTCCCGGCATGGACGGCGGCTTGGTGGTGAAAGTCGGCGACAGGTTTGCCAGTAGAAACCGTAGATGAGGGCGAGGTGTATGTGAGATGAAATCTAGAGAGACGACGAACAGAAACTGGATACGAGGTAAAGTCTGATACGGTCCGAATTTTTTGCAATAGATCTAGTATCTTGGTATGACGATGTTAATTCGCAATATGGTCCAATAGATAACTGATATCTGTGATGATTAGTTTTCGATTTTTGACAATCAGCGCGCCGTCACGTTTTAATTCACCCAGCATTCGATTGACGCTGCTGCGTGCGCTGATGCCGCAGAAGCCGGCAATGTCATCATTTGTTAATAAGAAATCGATCAGAATTCCCTCACGTACTTTGCGGCCGAATAAATCAATTAAACTGTAAATAAACGCGCAAACTGCGCCTTTTTTTCCGTTCATGATCATTCGCTGGGAACGGAATATATTCTCCGATAATTTCTTGCGATAGTAACTTTTGACATAGTTCTGCAGCTCCGGTGTCGCATTGACGTATTTCCAAAAAGTGACGCGATCCACTTGATAGAAGGTCGCTTCATTGGATTCCACACGTACATTAAAAGGCTGTTCGGTAAACTTGGACACCTCATCACGCAGGAGTGAGATCACATCCGGTTTAGCGATATAGGATAAGTTAAATTCACGGCCATCTTGCAAAATGATGCTGTTCTTTATAATTCCCTTTTTGAGAACATAAGTATACCGTTCTTCGAGTCCGTGATAAGTCAGATAGGTATGTCTGCTTTTGTTAATTGTCGGTACATTGTGTGCATCCAGAAAATTAATTAAATATTCAATTTCACTTAATACCATCGATTTTTCCTTCCCGTCACAATCGTTCAAGTTGAAAAACAGAGTTACAATTGTTACATTTAACTCTATTTTAACTGCTTTTTACCCAATGTATGTCACAAATAAAGTGTACATTTGTTAACTTTTTTTGATAATAGCAAACGGAACGGACAGTCTTTTTGTTTTGATTTATAACAGATGGTGCATGTAGCAAAGGTTGTGGAGCCTAGTGATACGCATGGCGCGGGTCACTTTTTCTCATACTATCTTCATAGATGGTTCATGCGCGCATCTTTGCAAAATAAAAAGATCTGAAAAGAGGGCTGTCCGTTAATGGTTAGCATTGAACTTCCTTATGACAAAACAACAATTACGGCTCATTTGCCCGATCAAAATTATGCGGGCAAATTGGTATCTCAAGCCGCGACGTACCACACGAATCGTTCGGAAAACAAAATCGTCGAGGATTCGCTCGATCATCCAATCGGTTCCGCTCCTTTGGAAGAACTGGCCAGAGGCAAGAAAAATATCGTGATTATCAGCTCGGATCATACGCGACCGGTTCCATCGCACATTATTACACCGATCCTTTTGCGACGTTTACGTGAAGCTTCTCCGGATGCGCGCATTCGTATTCTCGTTGCGACCGGCTTTCATCGTCCGTCCACTCGCGCTGAACTTGTTAACAAATATGGACAAAAGATTGTCGATGAAGAAGAAATCGTCATGCATATTTCGACCGACGATGCGGCGATGGTCAAAATCGGGCAGCTTCCGTCCGGAGGGGCGTGCATCATCAACCGAATTGCTGCCGAAGCGGATTTGCTGCTTTCGGAAGGATTTATTGAATCGCATTTCTTTGCCGGATTTTCTGGAGGGCGCAAATCCGTGCTTCCGGGTGTTGCTTCCTACAAAACGATTATGGCCAATCACTCCGGCCCGTTTATTGACTCCAATAAAGCACGTACCGGGAATTTAAATCATAATCCGATTCATAAGGACATGGTTTATGCAGCACGCAAGGCGAACCTGGCATTTATCGTCAATGTGGTGCTTGATGAGGACAAGAAAATCATCGGTTCTTTTGCCGGAGATATGGAAGAAGCACATCAAAAAGGCTGCGCCTTTCTCCGCAGACTGTCCAGCGTCAAGAAGATTGACTGTGACATCGCTATTTCAACCAACGGTGGCTATCCTTTGGATCAGAATATTTATCAGGCAGTAAAAGGGATGACGGCCGCCGAAGCAACAAATAAAGAAGGCGGCACGATCATTATGGTTGCCGGCTGTCGGGACGGGCATGGCGGTGAAGGCTTCTACCATAATCTCGCGGATGTTTCCGATCCGAAGGAATTCTTGGATCGCGCCATCCATACGCCGAAACTGGAAACGATCCCGGATCAATGGACGGCTCAGATTCTGGCACGGATTCTTGTCCATCATCATGTCATTATGGTTTCTGACTTAGTTGATCCCGAACTGATCACCGGCATGCACATGGAACTTGCGCCTTCTCTTGATCAAGCACTTGAACTGGCTTATGCACGCGAAGGAAAGGATGCCCAAATTGCTGTTATTCCTGATGGTTTGGGTGTTATCGTTCAATAATAATTTCAGGAAGAGAGGGGGCGGACAGAAAATGGAACATGACGAACTGCATGAACTGTTTCAAGCTGCTTCTGAGCCCGGTCAAGCTGTAGAACGCGGAATAGACAGCGGTTTTGCGGATCTCGGTTTTGCAAAGGTTGATCTGGCACGAAAGCAGCGCAACGGCTACCCGGAAGTGATTTACGGCGAAGGAAAAACAGCAGAACAGATCATCAGCATCATTGAGACGATGCGCAAGCAGACAATGAACATTTTATGTACACGCCTTTCCTCAGAAAAGTTTGAAGCAATAAAAAAAGCGGAACCGGATGCTGTTTATTATAAAGAGGCTCGCTGCGCACTTGTGAATCGTGCCGAAACAAAGAAAACCAGCAGCTATATCGCGATTGTGACGGCCGGAACCTCAGATATTCCGGTTGCCGAAGAGGCAGCAGTTACTGCTGAAGCATATGGGAACAGCGTGAAACGGATTTACGATGTTGGTGTTGCCGGTATTCATCGGTTATTTGCACGTTTAGATGTCATTCGCGCAGCAAAGGTTGTGATTGTCATTGCCGGTATGGAAGGTGCGCTCGCCAGTGTGGTCGGCGGTCTGATTGACAAACCGCTGATTGCTGTACCGACGAGCGTTGGTTACGGCACTAATTTAAAAGGGATAACAGCGCTTCTAACAATGCTCAACAGCTGCGCGTCGGGAATCACTGTGGTGAATATTGACAATGGTTTTGGTGCTGCCTACTCAGCAAGCATGATTAATCATTTGTAAAATAGTCTTGTCCCACGAGGAGGAATCAGATGAAAACTCTTTATTTAGATGCTTTTTCCGGAATCAGCGGCGACATGTTCATCGGCGCGCTGCTTGATCTTGGTGTCAATTTTGAGCAATTTCAAACGGAACTTGCAAAATTGCATGTTGGGGATTACCGGCTTCGCCATGAGCGTCTTGCGAAAAACAGCATTTACGGCACCAACTTTGATGTCGAGATGAATGATGAAAAGGATCATGGATTTATTGAACCTCATGATCATCATCATCACGACGTGCGGCATTTGAGCGACATTTGTTCCCTCATTGATTCAAGCGACTTATCCGCAAAAATCAAGAAGCAATCGATTTCCGTTTTTACTGAGATCGCGAAAGCGGAAGCAGCCGTCCATCAGATGACTTTGGCCGACGTCCATTTTCATGAGGTCGGCGCTTTGGATTCGATTGTCGACATTGTCGGCTGTTTTATCGCACTTGACTTATTAGGCGTCGATGACGTGGGCGCATCCGCACTTACCGATGGTTCCGGTTTTATTCGTGTCGCGCATGGGCAGATGCCGGTACCGGTACCTGCGGTCATGCAAATGCGCATTGGAACCGCTATCCCAATTAAACAGCGCACGGATATTCAGACCGAACTCATTACGCCGACCGGTATGGGTCTTGTCAAGGAGATTGTCAGTCACTTTGGAACGATTCCGGAAGATGGGGTCCTGCTCAAGACCGGATATGGATTCGGTAAGCGCGACACAGGATCTTTTAACGCGCTGCGTGCGCTGCTTTTTGAAACGAAAAAGAGCAGACAAACGGTGAATACCGATCATGATGAGGTGCTGCTGATCGAAGCAAATCTTGATGATCAAAGCGGTGAATCGCTTGGTTTTGCAATGGATCAGCTTATCGATGCAGGTGCATTTGATGTATTTTTTACACCAATTTACATGAAGAAAAATCGGCCGGCTTGCAAGCTGTCTGTTCTTTGCGCGCCTGAAGAACGTGATACGTTTGTTAATCTGCTGCTGAAGCATACGTCTACCATTGGTGTCCGCTATCAAGTGATGCAGCGGTCTATCATGCAGCGCCAATTTAAAAAAGTAGAAACAAAGTTTGGAACGATTCGTGTGAAGGTTGCCCGCCGTGATGGAGTCGTCAAGCAGACTGCTGAGTATGATGACTGCGCGTGCGCGGCGCGTACGCACGGCGTTTCTCTGGCAGCGGTTGAGCAGGAGGTTAGACGGCAGTTGTCAGATTCATTGAATCAGAATTAGATTATTTGGAGGAGAATACGGTCATGCATCAATTAATTGCGGAATTTTTGGGGACGGCGTTAATGATTGTTTTTGGTGTTGGCGTGCACTGCTGCGAGGTACTCAATACATCGAAATATCAGAATTCCGGTCACATTTTCGCTATTACAACCTGGGGCTTTGGTATTACGATCTCATTATTTATCTTCGGCGATGTTTGTATTAATCCTGCGATGGTTGTCGCACAGGCGGTTCTTGGCAATATTCCGTGGACAAGCGTCATTCCATTAAGCCTTGCAGAAGTACTCGGCGGTATTTTCGGTTCGATTGTTGTTTTTATTGCTTATTACGATCAATTCAATGCGTCTAAAGACATCGATCGGATCAAAATTCGCAACATTTTTTCAACCAATCCAAATGTGCGTCATTTGCCGCGCAACTTTTTCGTCGAATTTATTGATACGTTTATTTTTATTACGGCAATCTTGGCAATCGCTTCGATTAAAACACCGGGCATCGTGCCGATCGGTGTCGGCCTTCTTGTATGGGCCATCGGCATGGGCATGGGTGGTCCGACAGGATTCGCCATGAACCTCGCGCGTGACATGGGGCCACGTATTGCTCACGCGATCCTGCCGATCCCGGGTGGCAAAGCCGATAGTGATTGGCAATACGGCATTATTGTTCCGGGCATCGCGCCGTTCTTAGGCGCTGCCTGTGCTGCGCTTTTTGCCCGAGGCTTCCTCGGACTATAACCAGGCTGTCATTAATACAAATAACTATAAAAAAGGAAGGTAACTACTGATGAGTACATTAACCGAAAAAAAACAGGCGCTCGTTGATCAATTGAAAAAGATGAATCGCGTGGTTGTCGCATTTTCCGGAGGCATTGACAGCACGCTCGTTCTGAAAATGGCGCTGGACACACTGGGCAAAGACAATGTGCTTGCTGTTGTGGCCAACTCGGAACTTTTTACGAATGAAGAATTTGATAAAGCTGTTTCTTTGGCAAAGGACCTAGGTGCTGTGGTTAAGGAAGCTGAACTCAGCTATCTGTCTGAAGAACATATCAAACGTAATACGCCGGACAGCTGGTACTACGCGAAGAAAGGCTTCTACGCGCGAATGAACGAGATTGCGGCTGCTGAAGGTTTTGCGTTTGTACTGGACGGCATGATCAAGGATGACGAAAGCGATTTCCGCCCAGGTCTGCGTGCTCGGACAGAAGCAGGTGCACGAAGTGTTCTCCAGGAAGCCGGTTTCTATAAAACTGATGTTCGCGCCTTGGCGAAAATTATTGGTCTGAACAACTGGAATAAAGTCTCTTCATGCTCGGTTTCTTCTCGCTTCCCATATGGTACAACACTGACGTTGGAAAAAATCGATCAGGTCATGAAAGCGGAAAAATATATTCGCGAACTCGGTTTTCCTGTTGTCCGCGTCCGCTCTCATGGAGAGATTGCCCGTGTTGAGATCCCGGCAGAACGCTTAAACGACTTGCTTGAAGTGAATGACAAAATCAGCCAAGCGCTCACTGAGTTCGGTTTCCGTTACGTAACACTTGATCTGAGCGGTTTCCGCAGCGGACGGATGAACGAAACCCTTTCAGCACAAGAACGCAAGGCATTTGTTTCTTAAGTACAAGGTCGTTAATAAGCGGCTGAAATTTTTGAATCTCAAGAATGGATGTCACCTTTTTTAACCTATGAAGAAAGTAGAAAGATTCACGGAATGCTTGAAAGGCTTGGCTTCATCAAATTTTCTTTACGATGAGAAAGAAAGGAAGAACTAAAGTGTTGAAAAAGTGTCTCCCCTACTATATCGGGTCGTTCATCTTGCATATGCTTGGATTCGGTCTGCTTTTTCTGGCGACTGAGATCAACTCGGTCATGTTCAGCCTTGGTCTTGTGGCGTATACACTCGGCCTTCGCCATGCCTTTGATGCGGATCACATTGCGGCTATAGACAATACGGTGCGTAAATTGACACAGCAAAAAAGGAATTCATTGGGGGTCGGCTTTTATTTTTCACTCGGCCATTCTTCGGTTGTCTTTGCGATGTCTGTTCTTTTGGCTGTTTCGGTTCGCTGGGCGCAGCACCATTTGCCGCAGTTTGCACATATCGGCGGATTCGTCGGTGCTGCTGTCTCCGGAAGCTTCCTGATTGTGATTGCCATCATCAACCTAGTTATCTTAATCGATTTGCAGAAAATGCTTCGACGTGTTAGGATGCGCAAATTCGATCAAGTGAAGTTTGAGCAGATGCTGCAGTCTCGAGGCTTTTTGTCCCACGTATGCGCACCGCTTTTTTCTTTTATCAACAGAAGCTGGCATGTGTTTCCACTGGGATTCTTGTTTGGTCTCGGTTTTGATACAGCGACGGAAATTAGTTTGCTTGCACTCTCGGCGGAATCAGCAAGGGCACATATGTCCTTTGCCGCTATTCTTGCTCTGCCGATCCTTTTCGCGGCGGGCATGAATGTCATGGACACAACTGATTCGGTCATGATGACCCGCGCCTACCGCTGGGCACTTGATACGCCTGTTCGAAAAATTTATTATAACATAACGGTTACAGCCATCTCGGTTGCCGCGGCATTAATGATCGGTGCTGTTGAGCTCAGTCAGGTTGCCGGTGAGGCGTTTCAGCTGCAAGGGAGCTTTTGGAACTGGGTGCAGCAAATTGATTTAAACTGGATGGGTTACGGACTAATCATTCTCTTTATCGTGGTATGGGGGGGTTCGTACTTCATTTGGAAATGTCTCCATATTAGTCGGCGCTGGAAGCAATACTATTTCTGACCGATTGCGCCAAAGTGGTTATCACGTAAAAGAAAAGCTGCTCTCTCATGGATTAAGGGCAGCTTTTTTTGCATTCCTTTTAAGTGGCCAAAGCCTGATCTTTGCTGCTCACAGAAAATACAATAGCTTCACGCTGCTCTGTTTTGCCAAGTGCATAAACTTTACTGTAATTCTCCTCATTAAAAAATCGGAATGGAACTTTTCGATTATAGGCATAAGGAAATCCATCAAGCAGTACGATTCCATCCGTATACTTCAAGTTTTCATCCAGGTAAGGATCAAACAAATAGAGATACTGTTCGGCGATGGCTGCCTTCGTAGCCAGCGCATAGTGTTCACCACCGTAGTTTAGCCGGAGAATGGCTACGCTGCCATTCTTAATCGCAGCAATGATTGCGCTGCTTTCACTTAGATAAACCTGCTTCCCAGCATAATAGGTTCCATTGATGGGCAGTCCTTTAATGGGGCCATTATGATTCAGCCACTGGGTGATAAATTTCATTGCCGCTTTTGATGTGCCGCTCTTGCCGATTTCACCGTCTGTGTTATATGTATCAAGGGAATACGTTGTAATTGCCTTGATTATATCAGGCGGAACCACTTCTCGCGGAAAAAGGTAGTTAACTGCATTTAACAGTGTTACTGTGCCGCAGTCATACTCAGACATTTGATAATAGAGTGGTGTCTTCATGCATTTTCCTCACTTATAATGGTTATTTGGGTTAAAGCTTTCTTCAAAGGTCACCAATGAAATTGCTTGCCAGCACGAGCAGAATGATTGCAACGCCGGGCGATCTTCAAAGCAACAACGTTTCAGTTCGAATGGTCAGGCTTTCCGCACTATTGAGCATGGTGGTGAGGATCATTAGCTAAATTATAATTCATAGTGAATGAATGTAAATAAGTCGGATGAAATTACTTTTTTTAGGCTTCGGATGCCATCAAATTGTCAAAGATTAAAATGTTGGGTGCTACTGTTTTTTTTAGGTGATCCGTAAACTCATTTGGTAAAAGATGACTATCCCTTTCATGTTCAAAAGTCGCAACCATTTCAGTGCGCCTAAAAAAACTGTCCCTATTTAGCTGTACCGTGGGCAACTTTTTTGTTACCATAAAACAGTTAATAGCTAAAGATACTGCATTCATAATAGGACAGCTGGTCAAGTTTCGGACACCTGAGCGGAGTGGATTGTGTTGTGGGGAAGAAGTATTGGCACAAATGTGCGCTATAATTATATTTATAATTTCTGTTCTTTTTTTGGGGTGGCGGCACTTTGGGTGCTTTATCTGACACATCGCGGGATGTCGCTGGTCGAAGTAGGGCTGCTTGAGAGCATCTTTCATATAAGCAGTTTCATTTTTGAAGTGCCGAGCGGGGCGCTGGCCGATCGTTTGAGGTATCGTACAGTATTGATTCTGGGCCGCATCTGCGCAATCGTGAGCAGCTTCATCTTAATTTTTGCCCATGACTTTATTTGGTTTGCTGTTGGGTTCATTGTTTCTGCATGGTCTTATAATCTTAACTCTGGCACGAATGAGGCTTTGGTCTATGAGTCGCTGCGCAATCTGAAGCAGGCAAGGAAATACATCAAGGTATCAGCGAATATCAATGCGATCTATGAATTTACGGACACATTGGGCATTTTTGTAGCAGGCTGGTTTGTCAATGTTTACTTTGAAGGTGTGTACTGGATCCAGATCGGCATTTCATTGCTGGCGATTCTATCCGTTATGATGATGGTTGAACCGGAAAAATTGGAACGAAAGACTGAAAAAGTAACCGGTTATTTCGCCATTTTGAAGAGTGCTGCCGTTTTTCTGAAAGAAAATGCTCAGCTGCGCTTTCTCATGTTTTTCCTTGCCCTGTTTCAAGGAATTGCTGCAACCTACTACTTTTATTTTCAGTCATTTATGGATGGACATGGGTTCAAAGGAATTCAGATCAGCTTGCTGATGATCGTTTCAGCTGTATTTCAAATCATTGGAGCGAAAATCTCACCAACAATAGAAAAAAAGATCGGTCAAGTCCGACTGATCAAGTATTTTTCCATTCTGTTGTGTTTGCTGCTTATCCTTTCCTTTGTGAACCAGCTGGCAATGCTGCTCGGCTGCTTCATCGCAATGAACACGCTTGTGGCGATCAGTGCGCCAATTTTCAGTAACTATTTCAATAAATTGATCCCATCCTCCAGTCGTGCAACCCTGCTAAGCGTTTCCAGTATGATGTTCAGCGTGACGATGATTCTCTTGTTTCCGCTTACCGGATGGATGATTGAGAAACTGAGCTTTACGCTGAGTTTTGGAGTAATGGGCAGTATGGCAGCAGTTTTGTTGATAGGATTTCCACAACTGACGAAGAACAGGTGAAATCAGCAGTGATTGATCAAGGAAGATATCGCTGCCATTTGATTGCGTCAAGATAGGCTTCCATATATGCCCGTTTTGAAATTGCGGATTGCTCTAAATAGTCGTTAAGTGCGGTCCAATTCGCTTGTTCGAGTAAGAGAACGCCATTAAGATGGATTCTGAGTTCATTTTCTTGGCCCATCAGTGCTTCTTTTACATCGACAGGAAAAGGGAGTGTAGCGAGAATCGTTTCCATCTTTTGATTTGTAAGCGCATCAATCGAGGAAAAGAGTCCAACGAGACAGTAGTTGTCCTCGTCTTGTGCATTCAAAAGCGTTGCCAGTTTTTCCAGCATGCGTCCACGAATGATGCACGCCTTGATTAACTCTGCATTAGGCAGAGTTTGAAGCTCTTGAAGGAGAAAGAGGTGCATCCATTTTGATAAATCCTTTACGCCGATCCGTGTGAGAGCATTCTGAATGGACCGGACCGGAATCATCGCGCCGTAATGAAGCGTGTTCGCAATCCGCATGATTTTATAGGCAAGTCCAAGGTCATGCTGAAAATGTTTGGACAGTGATCTTAAGTTGACATCCTTTTTTTTCAATTCTTTAATGATATGCAGCACATGGTGATTGAATGACGGGATGTCGGTACCGTTAAGCATCGCAGGTTTGCTGAAAAAATAGCCTTGAAAGAGATGGTAGCCGACCCGCAGTGCTGTGTTGTATTCTTTTTCCGTTTCAATTTTTTCAGCTAAAAAAACTTTTTGCTGTCCGTATTTCTTGATCAGGCGAATCTGCTTATGCAGCGCGTGCCGATTGAATTCAATCTTAATTATATCGGCAAGTGACATCAGCGGGGAACGCATCATTTTCGGATCAAAAGTAAAGTCGTCCAGAGCCAGTATATAGCCGTCTTTTTTTAACCGCTTGCACGCATCAATGACCGCTTGAGTCAAGGGAACGTTTTCCAGAATCTCCACAATGATTTTATTGGGAGGCAGCAATCTTGGAAAGTCATTTGTGAGAAAATTTTCCGAGAAGTTGATGAACCCTCTTGTTCCATCAATGAGTTGGTCGAAGTTCATGACCAGTATGGAGTTTGACAGCAATGCTGCTGTAGCCTGATTGTCATCAGTACCTTCAAAATAATTATTCATGCTTTTTCGATAAAGCAGTTCATAACCATACAGATTTATTTTCCGATCGAAAATCGGTTGTCTGGCAACATAGACGTCCATCAATTCTCAGCTCACATTCAGACAGCGCAAAGATGCAATTCTCTATCTATATTAGCTTGAAAAATAGAAAAAGACAATGATTGGTATGGCGTAGGGAGAAGCTGATTTTGAGAAATGTATCGGATCCGGAACGGGTGAGGAAGCGCGCTTGCCTGGTGAAAAGCAGCGTTCACAGTCGTTTCACTTTTCATGTCATGGTAGCAAAAATGCGGATCGTGTTGAGGGATGCAGGCGGAGTCTGGATTTGATTTTGGCGTCATAATCCGCATTCATGGAATTGTCGGATTTATAGACAGGATTCGCGGATTTTGACGCCGAATTTTTTACACAATAGGTGCAAAATTTTTGAAGGTCGCCCGGCAAATAAGAGACACTAGTCCACGTTCGGTGACGCGGTAGTCGCTGCATTTTGCGGAAACGCTTTCTCCGGCCCAACAGATACCTGACCGCTTTGCCAGTGACTCGGCAGAGCCAGGTTTACTAATGAAGTGAGGCGATGAATTGTTCATCAATCCCATCTGAATCCCCTACCACATCCGGCAGTATGAGGTGCTGACCCATCGAATGAAAGCAGACAGCAAACGCGATTATGTGCTTTCGCTTTACAAAAGACTAATGGCCGGTACTGAGGAGAGCAGTCTATGGACTATGCGCTCAGCCATCTCCCCGACAAAGACTTCCACATTTTTCACAATCTCCGTTTGTACGATCATGTGGATTATTTTCAAATCGATTTTCTTGTACTTTGTGATCGCTATGCACTAATCCTTGAGGTGAAAAGGCAAGTTAACTTTTGACACGGAGATGCGTCAGCTTATTCGTAAATTGGGTGATGATATCGATATTTTTGATGATCCAATTACTCAGGCACAGTATTTAATGGGGGCGCTGCAACAGTGGCTGAGCAAACTCGGCTGTTCCGGCATCGCGGAATGCGACAACAAGATGATTATTGTTGACAAAACGGGCAGTCCATATATTTATCGTTATGCCCGAGGCAGCCAAGAAGCGGGTGAGTCACTGCTCGACATGCTCCACAGAGAATTTAATGAGGAAACCGGCATGACGGTTTCCGGCTGCATGCAAATTGGCACCTTCGATTTCTTTTTGCCGTGGAAATGAAAGCAGTATACGCATGTTCATCATGTCGCGGTCTTCTATCAGGTGACTCAGATGAGCGGTCAATTTAAGGTCTTGCTGAATTTGACGGGCAGGACTCGGTGGGTGCGCACTGGGTCAGCATTGATGCTGAACATCAATAATGCGTCCCCGCTCGCGTTGAAGGCGGCCGACTGGCTGCGCAACACGACACGGCCTGATCAGGCGACCATTTACCAATCATGGACGGTGCTGTAACTGCGCCCAAGCTTCCTGAACGGCCCATGCCTGGTGTTCGTGGAATAACAGCTGATCACATGCCAAGACATCAATCCATTCTAAGAAGTTGTCGTGTTCAGTCGGCTGCTGCACTTGCTCGCCAAGCCGTGCGGTATAAAAATAACCGTCGCCGACCATCGGCCGAGCAACGGGCAGCGTTGACAGAAAATAACGTTGTGCATAGCCAAGGTAGCGAATCTCATCAATGGTACAGCCTGTTTCCTCAAGCAGCTCGCGCTTTAGGCACTGCTCATTTGTTTCTCCGCACTCAATTCCTCTGCCGGGAAGAAAATATTGATCGCCGTTTGCGCGAATCAATGCGGCATGGTTTCCTTTAAATATTACAGCATAGGCGCCTTTTCTCAGCATATAGCTCACCCGCTTTTCTTGATTCCGAAAATGCGCACCGTTTTCACCTCATGAAAAAACAAGATTAAGTTCATAATAGCATAGAGAATATGTTGTGGAGGGCTTGCCATGGTCTTTTTTAAACCATTAACCGCAGAAGACGCGAAGCAGTATCGAGCGCTGAGACTCGAAGCAATGACAAATAATCCTGAGGCATATGCATCTGACTTGAAAACCGAACAGAATCGAACCATGGATCAGATTCGTGAACATCTATCTGATCCCGATGTTTTGACAGTGGGAGGATTCGACGGAGAGCGACTGATCGCTATTGCATCGCTGCATCGGGAAACCTTGCCGAAAATGGCGCACCGGGCGACGCTTACCAGCGTTTATGTCGCGCCCGAATACCGAGGCCAGCGCATTTCCCGGAAAATCATTGAATTTATGATTGACGATGTGAAAAGGAGTGGTGTCACCAAACTTTATTTGTTTGTCGTTACAACCAATGAACATGCGATTCATGCCTACAAAAAATTCGGATTTAAAATCTACGGTGAAGATCATGACGCGATGAAGGAAGACGACGGATTCGTCGATGAATACCTCATGGTGAAGTATATCTAGGCCCATTGAGCGGCCGCTGCTGAACCGTTCAGATCAGCATTGGATGACCAATAATTGCGCATGGTCCCGGAATAAAGGATTTCCGCCTCATTCAGTTTGAGAAAATCAGAGGGCTTGATAAAACAGGCGGGCTTGCTGAAGCAGTACGCACCGCTTTTTTCCAGCAGCGTTGAAACAAACTGGGAGCAAAAATAGGCGTTTTTTCCGTTTATCTTGCGATGAAGCATGATGCCGACAATTCCTTTAAAATTATAATGATAGCAGTCGCTGTAATCTTGAAAATAGGCAAGCAGAATACGTGCCCGGTAATAGGCTTTTTGAGTCATTGGAAGACGCAGGATGCTGATTTGTGTCTCTGGGTCCATAGTGGCGAACTGTTCCTCAATAAATCCACCGTTAAGAAAATTCAATTTGCTTTTCCGGCCGAAACTGTAGGCAATCATTGGCGAATCAAGAGAAACAGCTACATGCGAATAGACATCGCCGGTCCAGAGCCGGACGAGTTTTGCCGGTACTGTGTTTGAATGAGTAAGTAAAATATAAGCATACATAACTTGGCAGTCCTTTCAATTCGTGTATGTATACTTTACCGTGCAGGAGGGACTCTGGCAATAAGCTTCAGTCATATTTTCCGCTAAGACTTAAGGTCGATAGCTAAGGGTATCATACCTGCCCGAATTTAAAATACCGACCGGCAGAACCGATCGGTATCCATTGATTAATGGGTCTTGCTAAAGGCGGATTCATCCTTTATTTCTTCACGCAGTCCTTTGACACTTTCATCGCGACGCTTGTTCTTTTCACGCAGCTGACGCTTCTCTTCCTCGTCCATTTTATCACCGTGTGCCTTTAAATAGTCATTAGTCTCGTTTATGTTTTGTAATGTGTTGCCGATGTTGCGGCTAATTTTCTCCCAATTGTCGGAACGATCATCCGGTTTTGCCATTGTTCTCCCCCCTCTCCGTCCTTATTATGTGATCGATAACTAGGTCGATACCTACCAAACATGGCCATTACCGTTGGACGCAGAAAAATTTTCATCATATAATTGTCCGTCTTATTCAGCTGAAAAAACATAAACAAACTATTGACCGGGTGGTCAACGCATGCTATAGTGTCATTGACCAAGTGGTCAATGCACTATTTAAAGGAGGTTCACTGAGATGCCGGTTATTGAATTGAGTCATATCAGTAAACGTTTTGGCAAGTTTGTTGCTGTAAATGATCTTTCTTTCTCTGTTGAACAAGGCGAATTTTTCGGATTCATCGGTCCGAACGGAGCAGGCAAGTCGACAACGATGAATATGATGCTGAATTTTATTAAACGAAACGGCGGGGAGATCTCGCTTCTCGGGAAAAGCGTTCCGCAGCATGATCTTGATGTAAAAAAAAGAATTGGATATGTACCGAGTGACGTGCGTTTTTATCCGCAACTGCGTGTTCAGGACCTGATCCGCTATACGCTTGACTTTCATCATATGGAAGGTGATCAGGCAGAGATTGATCGTTATTGCGAGCTGTTTCAAATTGACCGCAAGAAAAAATTCGGTGATCTGTCTTTGGGAAATAAGAAAAAGGTCGCGCTGGTTTGCGCGCTCATTCACCATCCAGAGTTAATTATTATGGATGAACCGACAAACGGGCTTGATCCGCTGATGCATGCTCGGCTGTTCCGAGTGCTGAAAGACAAGCAGGAGCAAGGAGCGACCATTTTCCTCTCCAGTCACAACCTGAAGGAAGTTGAAGATTATTGTTCCAAAGTTGCGTTTATTCGCAGCGGTCAGCTGGTCGGCGTTGAAGATTTATCTCAGGTCAATAAAAAAATGAAAATCGTGACCTTGAAAGGAAGCAAGCTGCCATTCGATAAAATGAAGGCGATTGGTGCGACCTGTATCAAAAAAGAGGAACAAGAAGCGCGTTTTCTTTATGAAGGCGGTCTGGCACAGCTGTTCTCAACCTTGTCAAATCTGTCAACGGATCTTGAAGATGTGACTGTTGCGAACCGCGATTTGGAAGAACAGTTCATGTCTATGTATGAATGTCAGGAGGGTGAACGGTTATGACCTTATTCAGACTTGAATGTAAAACGCATAT
The DNA here is from genome assembly GCF_024125445.1 of Sporolactobacillus shoreicorticis. Classification (GTDB taxonomy): domain Bacteria; phylum Bacillota; class Bacilli; order Bacillales; family Sporolactobacillaceae; genus Sporolactobacillus; species Sporolactobacillus shoreicorticis. Next base: position 65,810 of record NZ_JAMXWM010000002.1, read on the forward strand.
AAAAACACTATTGACTTGGATTGTTGTGGTTGGTGTACTGACTCTTGGACTCGTGTCGTTATTTCCGGCGATGAAGGACATGGGGCTGCAGCAAATGGATTTGAAGTCAATGCCGAAAGATATGTTGAAAGCATTCAATTTATCGGATATGGCGGCTTTGGCTACAATCAAAGGCTATTTCGGTTATGAATACCAATACGTTATGATTGCCACCGGCATTTTCGCGGCGATGCTCGGAACGAATGCGCTCGCCAGAGAAGAGGCGGAAGGAACGATCGGCTATCTCTATGCTCAGCCGATAACGCGTCTTTCAATCGTTGGATCGAAAATGCTCGCAAATAGCTTGCTTTATACATTATACTGGGCAGTATCAATGGCAATTGCTTTTTTGGGGTGTATCCTCTTCAAGGAGTCGGGAGCATCCGTTCATGAACTTTTTAAGAGCTTTGCACAATTAGCTTTTTCCGGATGGGTCATGGGTCTTACTTTTCTTGTGTTCGGCTTTCTTATATCGGCGTTCCTGTCCACAAATAAGTCTGCGACTTCGTTGTCTCTCGGTATTGTATTTCTCACATTTATATTGGGTGTCGTGGGTAAGATGAATGATGATTTTCAGGCGCTTGTTTTCTTCTCACCGGTAGACACGGCGCTCCCAAGCACTGTCTTTAAGAATGGAATTGAATGGAAATACATTGTGACCGACTTGATTGTCATCATTGTTTCCTGTCTGCTTACTTTTTGGAGTTATAAGAGGAAGGATTTGAAGGTGTAATGGATGAACCGAAAGAAAAGGCAATTTTGGACGCGGCGATTCATGAATTTGCGATAAAAGGATTTGACCGGGCATCGACTAATCAGATCGCGAAATCGTCAGGCGTTTCAAAGGGTCTGATCTTTCATTATTATGATTCTAAAGAAAAACTCTTTGAAGAGAGTGTGGATTACGCCATTCGTTTTACCATGAAGGAGATGGATTTCGAAAACTGGAAATTATCCTCCGATATGCTTGCGGATATCCGGAAAATATGTCAAATGGAAATTCGCGTTTATAAAAAATATCCTGACATTTACCAGTTTATGATGAATGCATTCGCCCAACCCCCGGAACGACTGACGGACAAAATGATCAATTTGTATAATGAATTGAACGCGATGACTCCGGGATTTATTGAAGGTATGATCGGAAGACTTGATTTGAAGGACGATGTGAACCGTGATCTGTTAAAATCAGTATTTCTCTGTCTTTTTAATGATTACAGTAGTCAGACAATGGCTTATTTAAAGAAAAACCCGAATTCAACTATTGACGATCTCAGACCGATCATCGACAGGATAATTTCCATGATTGAAATGATTTTGCGTGGGTTGACAAAAAATAATTAAAATGGAGTGGGACAGAATAATCGCGCGCGGCGTGGTTACAGTTCCGCTTCTTTTACTTTTCGCTTAAGGCGTTGAACATCTAATGAAGTGTTTAAAGTATCTTCACGCAGAAGATCAATGTGGTCCAGTACATCAAAATGCTTGTCTTTAATCTCTTGTTTCAATGCTGAAAATCCGGAATGCATCTCCTGTTCTATGTGGTCCATTCTCTGTTCAAGTTTGCCTATTTTATGCTCCAACTTGCCTATCCGTCCATCGAGCGTGCTGATGTTGTTTCCCAGCTCTTTAATGGCTTGCATCACCATTTGCAACTCGTTTGCCATGTGATCGTCTCCTTGCTTTCCCACCATTATAACAGTGAATTGATCCACTGAACAATATGAAAATGAGATCGTTTGACGAACAAACGATCTCATTGAACATGCTTTTTGTGCTTATTTTATGGGCTGTTCAACGCGGTTCTTACTTGTGCCGGTTTCCAGAACTTCAACCACGCAGTCGAGTGCACCTTCAACAATATTTTGAATCGCAGTTTCCGTAAAGAAACCAATATGCGGTGTCAGCAGGACCTGATCCATAGCAATCAGCTTGGAGAGAAGTGGATCATTAAGCGACTGTCCGTTCAAGTCTTTGTTAATCACGGTTTCATTCTCAAATGTATCAAGTGCTGCCCCGGCAATTTCGCCGCTTTCAAGCGCATCAATCAGATCCTCTGTGTTAATGAGCCCTCCGCGTGCGATATTGATGAGAAACGCGCTTTTTTTCATCAGCTTTAACGTATTTCGATTAATCATATGATGGGTCGAGTCAAACAGCGGCGTATGCAGGGACACGATGTCTGCTTCCTTCAGTACTGCCTCCAGCGATGGGCGATACTCGAGAATCGATTTAACGTGATCATTCGGATATTGATCGAAACCAATGACTTTTGCCCCGAGTCCTTTGAAAAGCTGGGCAGCGGTTGCTCCGATGCGTCCCGTGCCGATAATGCCTACGGTTAATGAACGAATTTCTTTCGAAAGCAAACCTGACCAGCGAAAATCCTTATTGACGATTCGTTTCTGAAATTGCGGAATGTGGCGGACGAGCTGCATGGCCTGAGTGACTGCAAGTTCTGCGACCGCATAAGGTGAATAGGCCGGAACATTTGTGACAATCAGGTCATTTTTCTCCGCCTCATTCAAGTCAATCATGTCATAGCCTGCAGTGCGTGTTGCGATCTGCTTGATTCCATAACTTTTCAACTGTGCATACAGCGTTGATCCGCCGAGCGCGATCGGCTGTTGAATGCAGATACCGTCAAAACCCTTTGCCTGGGCGACTGTCTGTTCGGAGAGAAAATCAGGTGTGGTTGCGATTTTGGCTTCATGGGACTCGGCCCAATCCGCGATAATCTTCTTTTCATGATCTTGTACACCATACATTAAAATGTTCATGAGCTTGATTCCTCCTCGTTGCACTTCGCTGTTGCAATAATGGCTGGTTCCACAATTATTCTAGCCGATTTATCTATTTGTGTAAACGATTCCAGTTTAAAGCATAGCCGCTGTTATGTGGTAAAGTTCGGATGTTAGTTAAAATATGACAAAAAGCGCCTGGTCCTTACTTTCACAGGATGTGATAACTTTCGCGTTGCATACAGAGGACGTATGCGTATTTAGCGAAAGTTCCCTTTACAATTGCGAAAATCCCTTTGCTCCACATGCAGTTTTGAATCATCAACCTTGTGTTTGAACAGAAAACATTCCCTTCTTTATTAAGTAACGGGTAAAATAAGCGAAATTTTTCCGGTTATCTGCACCATGAGACTTCTTTCACGGATGAATAAGGGTGATTTTTCCGCCTATTCACAGAAAAACCCTCCATTTTTACGTTTTTCGATTCGATAGGCGGAATTTCTCCGTCTATTCAAGCGATTTTTTCATTCATTTTTTAATTAAGGGTAATTTCTCAGATTGGGCGCTAACCTGATTGTCTAACCGAATTTTATGACGCTGATCATCGTACCAGCAAGACAAAAAACGATAAATTTTTTTACCCGTTAGGAAACTTGGTTTCATCAAACCTTTGGAAAAGGCGAAGTCTTAGCAGCACTTACACTAAAATTCCTCTTATTGTGTCAAAAAAACCACCCGCTAAAGAGAGCAGGTGGTGAAAAACTGATTTCAATCAGATGCCTTTAAACGCCTGACGGTAAATTGCTGCGAGTTCGGACACGAGCGGCATCTTCGGATTGGCGGTGGTACATTGATCGCCAAAGGCACGGTCGGACATCTTGCTCACCGCTTTGTCGAAGGCGGCTTTGCTGACGCCGTTTGATTCAATGCTCATCGGCATATTCAATTCCTGAGTCAGCTTTTTGATTGCCTGAACTAAATTTTCCACACTTTCTTCAGTTGTCTTGCCGCCGACACCAATGATCCGCGCGATTTCTGCGTAACGCTCATCAGCGATGAAGTGTTTGTATTTCGGGAATGACGTGAACTTCGTCGGCTTTTGCGCATTGTAACGGATCACATGCGGCAGAAGAAGCGCGCAGCAGCGGCCGTGTGCCAGGTGAAATTCATTGCCCAGCTTGTGCGCGAGACTGTGATTGATTCCCAGAAACGCATTGGAGAATGCCATGCCGGCGATGGTCGACGCATTGTGCATCTTCTCTTTTGCTAATTTGTCGCTGCTATCTTTATAGGAGCGCGGCAAGTATTGAAACACAAGCTGGATTGCTTTGATACAGAGACCGTCGGTAAAGTCATTGGCCATGTTGGATACATAGGCTTCGATCGCGTGTGTGAGCACATCCATTCCGGAATCGGCGAGGACGCGCGGCGGTACGGTCATGACGAATTCCGGATCAATGATCGCCACATTCGGTGTCAACGCGTAATCGGCGAGCGGATATTTCATATCATTCTCTTTGTCCGTGATTACGGAAAAAGAAGTCACTTCCGATCCGGTTCCCGACGTGGTTGGAATCGCGACAAATTTCGCTTTTTTACCGAGATCGGGGAATTTAAAGACGCGCTTGCGGATATCCAGAAATTTTTGTCTGAGGCCAAAGAACTCGGTTTCCGGGCTTTCATAGAACAGCCACATGCCTTTTGCCGCATCCATTGCTGAACCGCCGCCGATCGCAATGATCACATCAGGTTTAAAACTGCGCATCATTTCTGTTCCCTTCATGACTGTTGCAACGGATGGATCCGGTTCTACATCGGAAAACATTTCGTAGTGAATCGGTTCGTTGCGTTTTCTCAAATAGTGAACGACGCGGTCGACATAGCCGAATTTAACCATTCCCGGATCAGCGACAATAAAGGCGCGTGTGATATCCGGCATCACAGACAAGTACTTGGTTGAATTTTTTTCAAAATAGATTTTCGGTGGAACCTTGAACCACTGCATGTTGTTGCGGCGATTGGCCATCGTCTTAATATTGATCAGATTTGCTGTGCCAACGTTTGTGGCCACGGAGTTGCCGCCGTATGTGCCGCAGCCCAAGGTGAGCGACGGAATAAAGTGGTTGTAAATATCTCCGATACCGCCGAGTGAAGACGGCGCATTGATGATCAGACGTCCGGCTTTCATTTTCATAGCAAATGTGTCAATCACTTTTTGGTCATTTGAATGAATCACCGCCGAGTGCCCAATCCCGCCGAATTCGAGCATTTCTTCACAGCGCCGCAACCCTTCTTCCGTCGTTTTTACCTTGAAGCAGGCCAGCACCGGACTCAGTTTTTCACGTGAAAGCGGCGATTCAGGGCCGACACTGCTGAGTTCGGCGATGATCACTTTGGTATCATTCGGAACCGTAACGCCCGCGAGCTTGGCGATGTATGCTGCCGACTTGCCGACAATTTTCGGATTGACGGCACAGCGCTTTTCATCAATAACGAGCTTCTCTACTTTTTTCTTTTCTTCATTATTTAAGAAATAGCATTTATTCGCGATCATTTCCTGCTTTACCGTTTCATAGATTGCCGCGTCTACGATGACTGCCTGCTCCGATGCGCAGATCATGCCGTGGTCAAAGGTCTTGGAAAGAATCAGATCGTTAACCGCCTGTTTAATATCGGCTGTTTTTTCAATGTATGCAGGCACGTTTCCGGGACCAACGCCGATCGCCGGTTTGCCCGAACTGTAAGCGGACTTTACCATGCCGGAGCCCCCGGTTGCGAGAATGAGGGAGACGCCGGGATGGTGCATCAACTGCTGAGTCGCCGCAAGTGACGGCGTCTCAACCCATTGAATGCAGTTTTCCGGCGCACCGGCACGTATCGCCGCGTCGCGAACGACACATGCGGCCACACTGCTGCATTTTTGCGCAGACGGATGGAAGGCAAAGATAATCGGATTCTTAGTTTTAATTGAGATCAGGGACTTGAACATCGTCGTTGATGTCGGGTTGGTCACCGGCGTAACACCAGCGATGACACCAACCGGTTCGGCGATTTGGACAATTTCTTCGTAAGGGTCCTCGTTAATGATGCCAACGGTTTTGTTGTTTTTTATTGAGTTATAAATGTATTCCGTTGCAAAAATGTTCTTAATCATTTTATCTTCGTAAACACCGCGCCCAGTTTCTTCAACAGCCATTTTGGCCAGCTGCATATGCTGATCAAGTCCTGCCAGAGCCATCTGTCGCACAATCTCGTCAATTTGTACTTGGTCAAGCGCTTTAAATTCATCCAGTGCGGTCTGAGCATTCGTCACCAATTGATCGATCATTGTTTCCAACGTTTCTTTTTTCGAATCTTTTGGGTTTAGTGATTGTTCTTCAATAGCCATAGGATGTTCCTCCTTCAGAAAATAGAAATCAGAATCTTTGTGAATTGTTTCACATATATAACTTACTTTATAACCAACGGATTGGCAACAATTACGAAAACGCTGTCACAAAGTAGCCATCTGATTTTGTCTGATTTGTGTCGAGCAAATAAATGAGGTTTTAAGTGAACATAAAGTGGGTTAATCCCAGACTGGCTCATTAGCAGAGTTATTGGAGTATACTTTTATTAATAAAGAGAGTTTGTTTATTATGGAGGCTTGCGAATGAATAAAAGAAGTGAGCAGCTTATTCGTCTAGCAAAGGAAATGACCGATGAATGGCCTGATCGAATCGAGTATGCGTCAGTCAGCGGTTCTGCTGCCCGAGGTGATGCAGATAAATATAGTGATCTGGACATTCATATTTTTGGGAGACGGTTCACCGGTGAGCAGGAGCAAAATCATTTATACCATGGGGAAATTGTACAAGTGCATGCCGGACTGCTTCCGAATCGTGGACAAATCATCCGCTCACCATGGGAGGAGCGGGCATGGGCCGAATTAATGATTATTAAGGACAGAGACAATCGTTTAGGCAAAATAAAAAAAGATGCACTCAATTATTTTTTCTCATCGGCCGGGAGAAAGAAAATTCTGGGACAAGTTGCGCAGATTGTAGATCAGCGCATTCATTTTGCTTATTCATGTCTTGGAAAAAAGCAATGGTTTTCAGCAACGCATGCGGCAATGGGAGCATGGTCCGAAGCAGCGTTTTGCCGCATGTTTTTAAAGACACATCAATTATCGACGGGACAGTTGATTCCTTTTTACAGGAGGGAAGGGTTGTATCAGGAGTTCCTTGACTGTTCGATCATAAATGGGCTCAGGTATGAAAATTTATCCTCTGTTCTGTGTAAACTCAGGAATTATCTCAAAGATAAAGGGAGTTTGTCCCCCTTCAATAAAGATCCGTTGCAACATGAATTATGTAAGCGAAAAAACGAACGGTTCGTCAATAAGGGTGATTTCGTCAATCTTCAGTGGCAGATGTATGGGGAAGCGCTGTGGCTGTTTTTTGATTCAGCGGGGAAAGAAAATTTTGAAATGTTTCATCAAAAATTACCCGATTCTTTGAAGCACGAATTGAGAAAAGTAGGTTTTGTTCCACTTGACAGATCGAGGGTTGAGCTTTTATGTGGACTGAGCAGGAAATTACTTACACTATAGAAAAGAGTGGGGAGGCCGAATGATGAAACAATGGATTGTCACTGTTGTCATATTGCTGTTTCTCACCGGTTGCGGTGCTGCTTCGCAAAAAGAGAACGGACAGAATCTAAAGATGTCTCCCTATACGCAAAATGATTTTAAGCATGTTAAGGGCATCCGGATTTATATGAGTCAAGGCAATTATCCGGTAAAATCAAAAGATTTCACGCTGATTATCGAGAATAACACGGAACAGAGCGTCATATTCGGTGTTGATTATACATTTGAAATAGAACGGAATAGAAGTTGGTATGCTCCATTTCGTAAAGATGCGGCTTTTATTGAAATAGGACAGCAGCTGAACCCGTATAAAAAGGTTAAAAAAAAATATCGATGGATCTTTTGACTGATCACCCGAAAAAAGGAAACTACAGGGTCATTAAGAAGATCGGCACGCAGCTGTTTGCAGCACCGTTTCATTATAAACTAAAATCTGCTTGAAAAATCAGCACACATGAATTGATGAGAGCTTAAACTTGATCATCGAAGAGTTGAAACGTTTCTAAGTGGCTTGTCTGACAGGATAATCGCAAAAACCGAATTGAACCTATGTCCGCTCAATTCGACCTTGTCTCATGAACGATTGCTAACTTTAATAGCCGCCGGTCATATCGCTGAGTAGTCCCTCGCAATCGTAATTGACCGTACTCTTTTGAGAATCTACCTTCCATTTGTTTCCTTCTTTTTGCGGCTTGATCTTGTAGCTGTCTTCGGATGTCTGTGCGTCGGTATTTTTAAATACTTCTCCGATATTTTTAGCCATGTACACGTACCAGCCTTTGAGCGCGGCATCATGGTTTGAGTATTTGCCGCGGTTGTCCTCAATAAACTGATCCTTCAATTTCTCAATTTCATCATACATGTCATCAAGGAAAAGTACTTTGGGTGTCACTTCGACCACAGCAGAGTCCGGGAGCACGGTGTCAACCTTTAGGGTGACGCTCCCCTTCTCACGATTGGCACGTTCAAATGCTTCATAAATTTGATTGGTTTGCTCATCAGATAACTGCTCATCGAGCTCGCTGCCCATATTTTTTATGAACACGCCTTTCATTTGCGCTTTATCTTTATTTGCGTCGTTAGCGACAAGTGCCATATACTTTGTGTCGTCTTTTCCAAAGAAAACGGTTTGCACATAAGCGTTCATCGCGTCCTTGATCTGCTGTTGATCGTCCTTAAAGTTCTTAGTGTTGATTTTTACAATAATTTCATCAGCCTTTTTATCATTTTTATAGACATTCGGCTGATAGTGCAGTTCGTAAGTTTTGTTCTTCGCGACTTGAAATGGAATGTAGCCGATTACGGTCTTATCCTTAGCGCGAGAGTCCGTTTCCAGCATGGCGGAGTTTGCCAAACTGACGGATCGGCTCGATGAAATACAATCCGCCTATTTAGGAATGGTGATCGATCCGGACAGTCTGACGCTGACGCATTACGGCGACTCCTATCAGCGTGGGATCAAATTCCGGCTGGTTTATGATAAAAGTCAGAAACAGTGGCTGGTTGACGGCATTTCCGATAATTATATAACGTGGCATACAGCTTCATTTTGGACACATAAAAAGGAGCTGACTGTTCCGAATCCGATTGTCCGCACATGGCCCGCAAACAAGCAACCGAATTTGTAGGAACAGAAGCACCTTTTATCCATGATTATAAAAATGTTGAATCGAACGGTCGATATACGTCCAGCCCATGGGACCGACATGCATGGTGTCTTGCAAAAAGAACGGTTTGCTATCATAGCGTGTAAAATCTGCCAAATGGAATCCATTTTTGCGGATTTCATGAGCTATCTTTTTATAACACCGTTCACGTCGCTGTCTCGGAACACCCGCATAATCGTACCATTTGCCATTGAACGGAACAGAGACAAAGAGAACATCGGCATGCTTTTCTTTTAAGAGATCCATAACAAGCTGTAAGTCCTTATATTCTGGAGAAACTGAGTAGTTCTCATTCTTGCGGTAATTTTTAAAATGCCTGAGATGGTGCCTGATGAATGCATTATAGAGCCGTGTATCAATATGAAAACGATTGGAACGTGTTTCCTGAACCGCGATCTTTTTTGCGGATTGCCGTAGCTGCTGCCAGCTGTCCTGGCGAAGATGCGGGTCCGGCGGCTGATACTGGCTTTTTTTGTACCCTGGATGAATGCGATGCGTCTCTAAAAGATCATGTAGCGTGAGCACTTTATATGTCGCACGGCCCATGAGCTGATCGGCAAGACGCAGAGTCGGAGCACGCCGCCATGGATCGGCCGTGTCTTGGATCAGTCTGCCTAGATTGCCGTCCTTGCGAATAAATGAAAAATGAAGCAGACGCCTTGCTGCTTTCTTTTTCAGGGACGGCGATATGGCTGAGCTGAAAACAAATTGATACGCCTGCTCTTTTGAAAAATTGGGCTTAAAATGCAAATGATCCAGTCCGGTTTGCGTAAACCATTCAGGCGATAGGATAAATACTAATTTACGATTCTTCAATTGATCGGCATTTGCTGAAAGACTGAGAAAATGAACGAGTGAGTACATGCCGCCACGCCCCACCAGAAACGGTGTAAATCCATCCGGCTTCACCATGAAATAATTGCTTGGGTGATAGCGGTCCAGCCGGTACAGTTCGGAGGAACCGTAGATGGGCAGATACTTCTTGTCGGCAAGCATTTTCTGCTGTGCAAAAATGCCTTGAAAGACATCAGGATCCAGACTGCTTGCAGCCTGAGCCACATCATGGTCACTGATCATTGCCTGTTCAATTGATGTGGGCATGAAAACAAAGGCAGAGACAATCAGAACGGCAAGAAGCATCGGACCGAATCGGCTGAATGTCATTGCAGCTTCGCCAACTGCGTAATGATCATTGCCGGAGTTGCCCACTCGTCTCGATTGAAATCGGAAATCGGAACAGAAATCCCCAGCTCTTGTTCAAATGCGACAATCAACGAGATTGTGCTGAACGAGTCGAGCAATCCTTCATCAAAGAGACGAATGTTGGGATTGGACTTAATTTCATTACAATCACACGCATCTTCTAGTATCGAATAAACTTTTTGTTTGAAGCTGTCTTTTACTTCTTTCATCATATACCCCCGCTTTTTTTAGTGAATGTCGGATTACCAGAGAAAATTAAGCCGCCCTGAGAAAATCAGGAAACCAAAACAGATCACATGGAACGTAATAATGACCGACAGGCCATGCACCCATGGGTTGTCCTTCATCCAAAAATGATGTGCCTTGTTGAGACGTTCAAATTTGTTAAAAAGAATGAACGCTGCTGCGTGATAAAGGCCATAAATAATGTACTGAGGTAAAAAGCCGTGCCAGAATCCCATGATGAGAAAATTCACTGCAAGGCCGATATCGGAAATAAAATATCGGTTGCACAGCCATTTATTTTTAACGGCTGTATAAACGAAACGCATATAGACGTAGTCGCGGAACCAGAAGGAAAGGGTCATATGCCAGCGATTCCAAAAATCTTTGATATTCCTGCTGAGAAACGGTTTATTGAAATTTTCAGGTGTCCGAATGCCTAGTAAATAGCTGACGCCAATCGCAAATTTGCTGTAGCCGGCAAAATCGAAAAAGAGATACATGCTGTAGCCGTACATATAAAGCCAAATACTTGAGATTGAATTCGCATCAAGAAACGGAGAACCCAACCAGTATTTGTGAACCAGATAGCCGATAATATACTTATACAAAAACCCAAGAAATACGTTGTGCAGTCCCATTTCAAGCAGACGGTGATACTCTGCCGATGTCGACACATGGTCGGCATCTTTTTTAAAACGTCGGTAGCGGTCGATTGGTCCGGACGAAATAGTCGGGAAGAATGTAATAAACCGCAAGAAATTGATCATCGGTATTTCTTTTAACAGCCCGTCTCGAATATCCATAAGGATCTGAATCGATTTAAAGGTCACATAAGAAATGCCGAGAAATCCGAGAATACTTAGTGTCGGCAGGTCAGCTGAGAGTTTGACGAGAAACAGAGGCAGGATCGAAAGACCAACGGACAGATAAAATTCAAGAATCTTATTGGTTTTTCTTCTCTGCGCAAGATAAAAGCGAATTAACAGTGCCTGCCAAAGGATAAAAACAATGAGTGAGATGAGCTGATTCGGCTCGGCCGCAAAAATGAGAAAAGTCATCAGAATGGCGACGGAATCATTATAAATTTGGCAGCGCCTGCCCAGCAGGCCAAGGGTAATAATAGGAGCAAGCAGCAAAGCAATTAGTCCGAAAAAACGAAAAGAGGCATAGGGAATAAAAGAAATCATCGAGAAACCTCTTTTAGCGGCGCACCGCGATCGATTTTTCCATTTGCCGTCATCGGCAATGATCGGCGATAGATGAATTTTCTTGGGATCATATAGCTGGGAAGAACCGATGAAAGTGCTTTGCGTAGCACTGCCGAAAACGCGTAATCTGAATCAAACGGGTGCTTGCCGGCAACGACTACCGCAGCAAGATGATCATAGCGATCACCGCGTTTTATCGGAGTGACAATCGCGTATTTGACATAACGGCAGGATGAGAGCGCGTGTTCGATCTCTTCCAGTTCCATGCGGAATCCGTGAAGCTTTATTTGATGATCGATTCTCCCGAAATAATAGAGCATACCCTCGCACATGATACCTAAGTCGTGCGTATGGTAAGCAAGCATTTCATTTAATGTGTCAAAGCTTGCTCTCGTTTTTTCCGGATCATTCAAGTAACCACTGCCGACACTTGGTCCGCAAATCACAATTTCTCCTTTTTGCCCATCCTTTTTGGGCACGCCGTCTTCGCCCAGAATGTAAATACGGCAGTCTGGTTTGCAGCGGCCGACGGGGAAGGGGGATTTGCAATTGATCATCTTCTGAGTAATGGACACCTTGGTTACGGCTACTGTTGTTTCTGTCGGACCATAGGTGTTGATGATTTCTGCCTCTGGAAAACGCTGCTTCAGTCGGGAGGCAACGGAAAGAGGCAGTGTTTCACCGCAAAATAAGAACTTCTGCACATGTGGCAGCATCGTTCTGGAAAAGCTCGGTTCCATCAAGCACATTTCTGCAAACGATGGAGTCGATGTCCAGATGTTGATTTCAGACTGAGCGAGTAATGTAAATAGTTCTTTCGGATTGGCAATCATTTGTTTATCAACCGCCCATAAAGTGCCCCCTGTAGTGAGCGAAGGATACAGATCCATAACCGAAAGATCGAATGAGTACGGTGCCTGATTCATGAATGTCAGCCCTTCTTCAAGTCCGAAGTCGTGCTGCATCCATTCAGTGAAACTTGTGAGTGCCCGACGAGAAATTTGTACCCCCTTTGGCCTTCCCGTGCTTCCGGAGGTGTAGATGATGTAAAAGGTGTCTTCATTTTTCACTTCATAACTACGGGCAGGCACGCCTTCATTTTGGATGATGATCTGATCGAGCTGGCCGAAAGCGATCACTTCTGTCGCATTTGTTTCAGGGAGCTGCTTTGGTGCAGCACTGAAGATCAGTTTTGTTTTTGCGCCTTCAGTAATCATTCGGATGCGTTCGGATGGTATGGATTGGTCTGCAGGTATATAGGCGTGACCCGATTTTGCACAGGCAAGGAAAAGTACCAGCATCATCGGCTGCATATGTCCGTGCACAATTACTGGGGAGTGATCGTCGCCAAACCGGTTGATTAGCCAGCAAGCCAAGGCATCGGAACACTTTTTCAGCAAACCGAAAGTCAAAAGCTCCTGACGGTGGGTGTAGCAGATGCGACGGGGTGTTTTAACGGCCTGATTTTCTATTTGATCAAGAATGTCAATCACGAGAATCCCTCCTTAAAAATCACTGTAAATAAAAGTACCGGTGTGTGCTGCAGAAAAACCGTAAATAATGATTAAACCTAATAAGACAGCAGTGTAAAAAAGCGTATGAAAGAGCCACAAAAACAGTGGCCTGTTTAGGCATTCTTTGAACATTTTCATATAATCGCCTGCCTTTACTGATCCAGGGTTTGAATAATGAATTGATTCAATTTGCGGAATACAACTTCAGATCGTTTCTCATTGGAGAGAAGTACGATGTAATTCTGCTTGTTTGCAGAAATTGCGTTGCTTCCGTTCCATCCTCCGAGAACACCATGACTGGTATATGTATCCCGTCCCCACCCTTTGCGGTTCAGATACCAGCCGCAGCTGTAAGAAACATCTGAGAAATGACGACTGAAAATCTCTCTTGTCGCTGCCTTGCTAAGCAGTTGATCATGTGCAAGCGCATGATCAAACAGATACAAATCCCAGACGGTAGTGTATACGTCACCGCATCCGAGGAGCTGCGAGAACGAAGGAATGCGTTCTTGAAAGGCGTTGGCTCCTTCAATGATATATCCTGAAGATGGAGAGACGGCCTGATCCATTTGTTCCCCGAATCCTGATCGCAGCATACCTGCCTGTTGAAAAATGTATTGCCGAATATAAGCATGCAAGGTTTGATGCAGATGCTCTTGTGTCAGCTGATCAAGTATCGCCGCAAGCAGCGCATAATTCGAGTCTGAGTAATGCCAAACGGTACCGGGTTTCGAGGCAGGATGAAGCGAATGAAGTGCAATTCTGTTAACAAGCTCGTTTCGCGTCATGAACTTGGCTGTTTCAGTTGTATCTCCAATTCCGGAAACATGGCAGAGCAGATCGATCATCGTGATTCTGCGTCCATTTGGAAAATGGGGAATAAACTGCGACACCGGATCATTGAAATGAATGAATCCGCGTTCGCGCAATTGCATGAATGCAACGGCAGTGATCGATTTGGTAATGGATCCAATGTAGTATGCTGTTAAAGGCGAATTATTTCTTCGATCACGAATAGTGCTGAAATAGTAGCCTTTGCTCAGAATGACTTTTCCATGGCTGACGACAAGCACACTGCCGGAAAATCCTGTCTGCTTCAGCCTTTTGTCAATGGCATCATGCTTTTCTTTGACCGAATCAACTGTCCATTTTGTGATTTCTGATGTCTGGGCAGATGCCTCCTTCCTCCTTGTTTGCAAGGCACTGTGCTGTGCATTTGTTTTTGCTTGATGAACAGTTAGAAATGTCGCGAAAGCCCCGCCCCCCAGCACAAGAATACAGATTAAAGCAATAAAATACTGTTTTTGGTTCATTTTCTTCCTCTCTCAGCACATGTACCCGTAAATACAGATATTTTGAGACCTTGAGCTTCATCAGCCACAACATACATTAGTCAGCTCAGCTCGGAAAATGTCTTAAATTCGAAGATCGTAACTTTTTTGTTACCCATTTGTACGTGATTTTCTTTATGATGAATACTGAAAAATTCTGAGATGTTGACGGTCTTACGGCGCAACGATACATTTAGAGAAGGAGTAGTGATCGGAAACGTGGATCTATTTAGGCACTCTCTTTATTGTGCGGATCAATCGATTAAAAGGAAAATGGAAGATGATCAGTGATGAGAAACGTATGTTGCAGGATTAGTGTTCTTGTTTTGACGTTTCTTTTACTCACAGGCTGTGCTCTGACTGATCAGCCGCGACAGCTGATCAGTCAGCCCAGACTGTCAGCTCAAAATCAGGACTTGCTGCATGCAGTGGCGCGGATTGTTCCCAAAAAGGCACGGCTGATCACTCCTGTACACTCAAATGAGAAGGGAAAGGTTCTTGTTGCAAATACAGACGGCTTGGGAAGGATGGCTGCGCTTTTTTTTTATCAAACCGATCAGGACCTGATTCATATAGCCATAATGGAAAAAGGCAAACGGCAATGGCATAAGATCTATGATGAAGCAACTGAGGCAGCTGGTATTGCTAATGTGGCAATTACAAATTTCAGCGGTCACGGCACAGTAGCAATTTTCGTTGCCATGACCCATGCTCCAATGAATCAGTTGAATGTCTATACATTGAACCGAGAAGGGGTTGTCAAACGGCTTACAGAACCATTCATCGGGATGATTGCGGAACAAACAAGTACAAACCCCTTTCTTCAGTTTGGGCTTCTTAGCTTAAACACACGCACGGATACATTGAATACGACTGTCTACCGATTTGCCCCGAATGATGAACTCGTCTTAATGAAGCAAAGCCGCTCAAGGCATTCATTTGATCAGTCGGAGAGACCACTGAATCTTTTGAGAAATCAATTGAATGACGGCTTTGTGATTCGCAGCCTCTCAACAGAACTATTGAATGATCCGGAAGAGCCACCTGAATCAATCTTTAATACAAAATCTGCGGTAATGTTTTGGGAGGACCCCTTTCCGATGCAGCGAAATTCTTTGCTCAAACATAATCGTTACATAAATGGAACGATGCCTGTTATTGAAAGATATTATGACAGTTTGAACCATTTTTTTATTGATTTGCCTATTGGAACGGCAAGAAAAGTTAAGGCGGTTAGATCAGACGGTAATCATGTCACGTTTGAGTCGCACGATGGCTCGACGATGTTTGTCGTGTATCGGTTCAGGATACACACGAGAGAATCCGTAAATAGGTCCGCATGGGTACGGATCGGATCTTCCAAACATTATATCTATGAGATTCGTGATAAAGATCGCCAAACAGCGGGGCAAGTAAGAGCCGGCTCTTATTTAGGGCAATGAACAGTTAATTACTTCTGAGGTGATGAACATGGATAAGATCATGGTTGTTGAAGATGAAGCGTCCATAAGAGACTTCATTGTGCTAAGTCTGAAGCATGCGGGTTACGAGGTCTTGACGAGTGAGAGCGGTGAACTGGCGCTTCAGCTTTTTTCTCAGAACCCGGATATAAAAATAATTCTGCTTGATGTAATGTTACCGGGAATAGACGGATTTGAAGTGTGCCGACGTCTGCGCGTCGCGTCAGATTCTATCGGTATTATTTTACTTACGGCAAAAATACAGGAAAGCGACAAGGTCCAAGGTTTGGGACTCGGCGCGGACGATTATATTACAAAGCCGTTCAGTCCGGCCGAAATGATCGCGCGACTTAAGGCATTGAGGCGCAGACTTGGTCTTCAGGGAAAAAAAGATCAGGCGGAGACTATTGTTTCCTCCATATTTCGCTTATGTGAGGATAACGAACAGTTCTTTAGGAACGGTCAATTGATTGAACTGACGCCAACTGAGTTCCAGCTGGTCAAAGTATTAATGCAGCATGCGGACCAACTGCTTTCCCGCGACGAATTGCTCGATAAAGTATGGGGAAAGAATTTCGTCGGAGATGCAAAAATTGTTGATGTCAACGTGCGCCGTTTGCGGCAGAAAATTGAGGATGATCCTTCGAACCCGCGCTATATCGTCACCCATTGGGGGAGAGGCTACTTCTGGCATGGTGACAAACGATGACGCACCGGGTTGTTCTGCACTTCATGATCATTATTATGCTCACACTGACATTGGGCGAGACCGTACTTGCGGTGGCTGTACATCATTATTTCTATGGTGGCATCAGGGATACGCTGATTGAGCACGCGGAGGATGCCAACACGCTCTATCGGCGATTCAATGACCGCATTATCCTGAATCATTGGAGCAATTCTCTCTCTGAAGTCATGGATAATTTTCGTTTGAAAGGTACGACCTTATTTATTTATAATGCGGACGGCAGCATGATCGCTTCTTCAACAGGCGTGATCAGTTCGTCGTCTATTAAGACGGATTCGGAACTGCTCGGAGGAAATCCCTTGTCGCGGGTGGAGTATTTGCCACAGACCAAAGAGAAAGTCATGTCGCTCTATTATCCGATCCAAATAAAAGGAAAGTTGTTTATTCTCAGGTATGTCTCCTCACTTGCTCGAGTTGATCGTGACTTGCTGCTGATTTTGATTGTGTCGCTGCTCAGTGGTGTCGGAATAGCTTTGCTTGTCTTTTTTGTCAGCCTGAAACTTGCGCAGTCCATTGTCATGCCGATCAAGCACATTATCAATGTATCATCAAAAATGGCCGTTGGTAATTTTTCCATACGAATAAAACAGGATTATCGTAATGAATTGGGCGTCTTGGCGAGAACGCTAAACGCAATGGCTGATGAAATCCAAAAAAACGAACGGTTACAGAATACCTTTATTTCGTCCGTTTCACATGACCTGCTGACTCCGTTAACAGGAATCAAGGGCTGGAGTGAAACAATGCTGATGAATAAAGACACAACACCAGAAGAATTTCGTGAAGGACTGAATGTAATCAGCAAAGAGTCAGATCGGCTGAAGCAGCTGGTTGGCGATCTGCTGGATTTGTCCAAGCTAAAACAAAATACACTTGCACTCAATCGACAAAAGACAAGGCTTGATGAAGTGTTGAAACAAGCCGTTGCTTCAGTTCAAATTAAGGCAGCGGCCAAAGGCTGTCAAGTTATTGTAAATTCCAGCAAAAAAATGATAGCCGAAGTTGATGGGAACCGATTACAGCAGGTTATCGTTAATCTGCTTGATAATGCGATCAAATTTTCCCATGCAGATACACAGATTATTGCAGATCTTGCAGAGGATGAGGCAACGATTCGTCTGTCTGTTAAAGATTGGGGAATTATTGTGGATGCGAAGGAGATTCCGAAACTGACTGACCCTTTCTATCAAACGCGTGCCAATGGCCGTGGATCAGGATTGGGACTTGCTATTTCAAAAAATATTGTTGATCTTCATGGCGGTCGGCTCAGTATTAAGAGTACACCCGAAACGGGCACTGACGCAGTGATTGTTTTACCAAAAAACATAAAGCCGAATTGAGTTTCAGCAGGCTTTGCCTGAATTACCTATTCTTTTTTCTATTTCCGAACATTTTCAAGAAATATACATATAGTGTTCGCTGTTTCGTTGACGGCAGCTCCGATCTGCTGATATAATGAACGATGTAAAAAAAGAGTTTTGTTTTGTCTGCATGCGTCGAAATTAATTTTCAGCGATATCATCACGAGTATTGCATTTATTCTATTCGCTTCAATGGCTTTGAAGCTTTTTTATTTTGGTTTCATAGCTGGCACAATTGATAAACAGTCGGCGGATGCGGACAAAATAGAAGAATGAGGGGGATTATTGTGAACGAGAATTGGTTGTCACGCTATTTTCAATTTTCTGAGTTGAAAACAACTTTAGGCCGTGAAACGCTGGCCGGTTTGACTACCTTTATTTCCATGGCGTACATATTGTTCGTCAATCCGAGTGTTCTTAGCGCATCAGGCATGGACAAGGGTGCCGTATTTACAGCAACGGCGATTTCCAGTGCGCTCGGCTGCCTGATCATGGGGATTGTTGCTAAATATCCGATTGCTATTGCTCCGGGTCTCGGCGTTAACGCATTCTTTGCTTATTCGGTATGCATTGGTATGAAAATCCCGTGGGAAACGGCATTGGCCGGCGTCTTCATCGCATCGGTAATCTTTTTCCTAATCACAATTTTCAAGCTGCGTGAAATTATTATTGATGCGATTCCGCAAAGCCTGAAGCTGGCGATGGCAGCTGGTATCGGCCTGTTCATCGCATTCATCGGCCTTCATGAAGGTGGTTTGATCGTTGCCGACAAGGCGACAACCGTTGCATTCGGACCGCTGAACGTCGGCACGACTTGGCTGACGATCTTCGGCTTGATCGTAACAGTTGTTCTTATGGTTCGCAAAGTTCCGGGTGCTATTTTCATTGGTATGGTTTTGACTTCTATTGCAGGAATTATTTTTAAATTAATTCCGCTTCCGTCTTCGATTATTTCGAATGCGCCTAGTCTTGCGCCGACCTTCGGCAAGGCTATTACACATGTTCCGGATATCAATACGCTGCAGCTCGGCGTTGTTGTCCTGACATTCCTGCTTGTCACATTTTTTGATACGGCCGGTACGCTGATCGGACTTGCTGAACAAGCCGGATTTATGAAGAACAACAAAATGCCCCGCGTCGGACAGGCGCTGCTTGCCGATTCGACATCAATGCTTGCCGGTTCCGTACTCGGTACCTCGCCGACTTCTGCTTATATTGAATCATCAACGGGTATTGCCGTTGGTGGACGTTCCGGATTCACTGCGGTTGTCACAGGTATTTTGTTCCTGTTCGGCATGCTGTTCTCGCCGCTGCTGTCTGTGGTTACCTCACAAGTAACCGCCCCTGCGCTGATCATTGTCGGTGTATTGATGGCATCTGCCCTAAAGCAGATTCCTTGGGATAAATTCGAAATTGCGGTTCCTGCATTTTTGACCGTGCTCGGCATGCCGCTGACCTACAGCATCTCTGACGGAATCGCGCTTGGTTTCATTCTTTATCCGATCACAATGATCACAGCGGGACGCTGGAAAGAAATTCATCCGATTGTCTACGTTCTGTTCTTTGTTTTCATCATATTCTTTGCCTTAATATAAATACGGTAATGCAGAAGTCTTCCTCATCTGAGTGGGGAAGACTTTTTTTACGTGAACGAGAACCGTATCACAGCGAACTGAGCCACCTTTTTGAATGAATTCGGTCATGACACAGCATATTCTGTTCTTCACCCCTTTTTTACTCTTTATCATGCCTGAATACCTGTCCTTCATCGGAGACATGATAAGAATAATCTATCCTGAGGGGCGTGAACTAAATGGCTGCTTTAATCATTGCAATTTTGTTTTGGATTCTTGGAATGGCTGCACTTTGCGCAAGCTTTTATGTGACAAAAGAGATGAGAGAGAAAGGTGAGCACTTGCTTAAGGAATCCGAACATGAGAAAGGGAAGGACGACTCTGCCAGTATCGCCATGGCGATTGAAGCGGGCTTTCTCAAGCGCATTCCAAGCTATGTGATTCACTTGGTGACCGGAACGGTCGGCGCTACGTTGATTGTATTTGGTTTTGTCGCGCTTGCTTTTTATTTTCATTAACAGCTTCTCTTGCTTCTGTCGAAGCCGGCAACAAATTGATATAATAAAAGAATCAAAAGCGACATAAAACGTCAAAAAATGTGCAGAATTTTTGAAACGGTGATTGATTTGAATAAAAAGAAACGCAAACCAGATGAGAAAGTTGTGACGAAAAAGCAATTTTTCGTCAAAGAAAATGAGACCATCAGTCAATGTCTTGAACGGATGAAAGCCGAAGGATACGTGCCGATCAGGCGGACAGAACGTCCGATTTTTCGCGAAACGGCATCCGGTCCAGAATGTGTCGGTCGGCAATGCGTTTTCGAGGGGAAATTAATCTTATCAAAAGGCGAACAATAGTATGCAGCATTTCATTTAATGTTCGATAATCCGGTTGACATGCAGTGAATGTTGTTGATATGATGAGAGGGTCAAAAAGAAAAACGAACCCTCATATATTTTTGGGAATATGGCCCAACTGTTTCTACCTGGCGACCGAAAATTGCCGGACTATGAAGGGGAATAGCAACGTTTTGTTGGAAGCCGCTGCCCGCGGTAAAAGACCAGACGGCTGTTTTCTCTTCATTTTCAGGAAAACAGCTGTTCTGGGCTTTTTATTGTCTGGATTTTGACAGTGTTTAAAGAGGCTGAGAGACAGAAAAAGAACTGATGGTGTCGATTCGGCATGGCAATATGCTCGTTCACCTCTTTGTAAATGCTCTATTTTGGGGAGGCAGGATTGTGAGTCAAGCTGTAGTTGGTGTGATTATGGGAAGCAGTTCGGATTGGGAAACCATGAAGAACGCGTGCGACATTTTGGATCTGATGGGCATTCCTTATGAGAAAAGAGTGGTGTCCGCGCACCGTACACCTGATTTAATGTTTGCGTATGCGGAGACTGCACGGGAACGCGGAATCAAAGTGATTATCGCAGGTGCTGGCGGAGCCGCACATTTACCGGGTATGACTGCGGCAAAGACAACCCTGCCGGTTATCGGCGTCCCTGTGAAAACGCGGGCGCTCAGCGGTATGGATTCATTACTATCGATTGTACAGATGCCGGCCGGCATTCCGGTGGCAACTGTGGCGATTGGGGCGTCCGGTGCGACCAACGCCGGACTACTCGCCGCTCAGATGCTCTCGGCATTTGATGATCAGTTGAAGGATCGCTTAGAAGATTATCGTGAATCTCTGGCCAAGAAGGCAAAGGAAAGTGATCTGAAATGAAGCAAAAAATGATTTTGCCGGGACAAACGATTGGCATTCTCGGCGGTGGTCAATTAGGACGGATGATGGCGCTCAGCGCCAAACAAATGGGCTATCGCATTGCTGTACTGGATCCGGTTAAAGATTGCCCGTGCGCTCAAGTTGCGGACATCGCGATTGTCACCGGTTACGACGATCCGGAAGGTGCAAAGAAAATGGCTGAATGTGCCGATGTCGTGACTTATGAATTTGAAAATGTAGATGTTCAGACGGTGGACTACCTGCAGGAGAACAGCTATCTTCCTCAGGGCGGTCACCTGCTTGAAATAACCAAGGACAGGCTTAATGAAAAAGCGGCAATCCGCGAGGCGGGGCTGCCGGTTGTTCCCTATATGCCTGTCCGCAATCATGATGAATTGAAAAAGGCGATAAATGGGATTGGATTTCCTTCCGTATTGAAGACAACGCAAGGCGGTTATGATGGCAAAGGACAGTACATTCTTAAATCAGAAACAGATTTAGAAGAGGCACTCCCTTACATTGGAAAAACGCCTTTTGAACTCGAAAAATGGCTCCCTTTTGAAAAAGAGATTTCTGTTATTGTTGTGCGCAGCACGATCGGGGAAACCTCAGTATTCCCGGTTGCTGAAAATATACATCGTCATAATATTTTGCATCATACTCTAGTGCCGGCGAGAATATCGGACAGTCTCCGCGTTGAAGCAACCGAACATGCGTTGCATCTTGCGGAAGCCCTCAATCTCGTCGGCACGCTTGCCGTCGAAATGTTTGTCGGCACGGACGGAAACGTGTACGTCAATGAGACGGCGCCCCGTCCGCACAACTCAGGGCATTTTTCAATCAATGCCTGCGAGACATCGCAGTTTGAACAGCATGTGCGTGCGATTTGTGGATTGCCTTTATCCAGCACGCAGCTGCTGAAGCCGGTGATTATGATCAATATTCTTGGCGAGCATGTCCAGCCGGTTTTGGAAAAAATTGATTTATTGAAATCCGCGCATCTTCACCTCTATGGGAAAGACGTCGCGAAAACCGGACGCAAGATGGGTCATCTGACGATTCTTGGCGACACGGTTGATGAAGCGATTGAGCAAGCAGAGAGATTAGAGATATGGAAAATGGAACAGGAAGTGGGTAAGCATTCATGATTGATCGGTATACACGGCCTGAAATGGGCGCAATTTGGACAGAAGAAAACAGGTACAGGGCATGGCTTGAAGTTGAAATTCTTGCCTGTGCCGGCTGGTCGGAACTCGGAGAAATACCAAAGGAAGACGTTGAAAAGCTGAGAAAAAATGCGACATTTACGGTTGATCGCATTCATGAGATTGAACAACAGACGCGTCATGATGTCGTTGCGTTCACACGAACCGTTTCCGAATCGCTAGGCGACGAAAAGAAATGGGTCCATTACGGTCTGACCTCAACGGATGTTGTGGATACCGCTCAAGGCTACCTGCTGAAGCAAGCAAACGAAATTTTGGAAAAAGACATTGAGCATTTTATTGAAGTCATCCGCCAGAAGGCGAAAAAGTATAAGAATACCGTTATGATGGGCCGTACCCATGGCGTTCATGCCGAACCGACAACCTTCGGCCTTGTTTTGGCCCTGTGGTATGAAGAAATGAAACGCAACCTGGAACGCTTCAAACGCGCGGCGGACGAAGTGCAGTACGGCAAAATTTCCGGTGCGGTCGGCACTTACGCCAACATTGATCCAGCAGTTGAAGCCTATGTGTGCGAACACCTCGGTATCAAACCAGCGCCGATCTCGACACAGGTGCTTCAACGTGATCGTCATGCACACTATATGTCCGTACTTGCGCTGATCGCGACCTCAATTGAGAAATTCGCCGTTGAAGTACGCGGCCTTCAACGTTCAGAAGTGCGCGAAGTTGAAGAATATTTTGCAAAGGGTCAGAAGGGCTCGTCAGCAATGCCGCATAAGCGCAACCCAATTGGTTCGGAAAACATGTGCGGACTTGCCCGCGTGATTCGCGGTTATATGGTGACTGCCTACGATGATGTGCCGCTTTGGCATGAACGTGATATTTCCCATTCTTCAGCGGAACGGATCATTCTTCCAGATGCGACCATCGGACTGGATTACATGCTGAACCGTTTCTCAACGATCATTGAGAAGCTGACCGTTTTCCCTGAAAATATGAAACGCAATATGAAGCGTACTTTCGGACTGATTTTCTCTCAGCATGTTTTGCTTGCCCTGATTGAAAAAGGCATGAGCCGTGAAGCTGCTTATGATATCGTTCAGCCGAACGCAATGAAGTCATGGGAGACGGAAACGCCATTTAAAGAGATTGTTGAAGGCGACGCTCGTATTACTGATCAATTGACTCAGGCTGAAATCGATGCCTGCTTCGATGAAACCTACCACCTGAAAAATGTTGATTTTATCTTTGAACGACTCGGTTTGAACGACTAAATCTGTATCTTCAGCGAAAAGGGGAAAAACAAATGAGTCAGCTTTTATATGAAGGAAAAGCGAAAAAAATGTTCACGACGGATGAACCGAATGTGCTGCGCGTGGTCTATAAAAACGACGCAACAGCGTTCAATGGCCAGAAAAAAGCTCAATTCGAAGGGAAAGGCCGTTTGAACAATGCAATTTGCACCAAGATTTTTAAAATGCTGCAAGAAAAAGGCATTCCGACTCATTACATCGACACGATTTCCGACACCGAACAACTTGTTAAAGCGGTGAGCATTGTTCCGATCGAAGTCGTTGTTCGCAATGTTGTTGCTGGCAGTCTGTCAAAACGTCTCGGTGTTGATGAAGGCGAGACGCTTAGCCGCACGATTGTTGAATTTTATTACAAAAGTGACGAACTCGGCGACCCGATGATCAACAGCGATCACGCATTGGCGATGGACATCGCGACAAAAGAAGAGCTCAAGGAAATCCGTCGTCTCGCGCTCAGCATTAACGAGTCGCTGCAGGCGTTTTTCGCTGAAGCAAATATCCTGCTTGTCGATTTTAAAATTGAATTCGGCAAACTGAAAGAGACAGGCGCTATTGTCCTTGCCGATGAAATTTCACCGGACAGCTGCCGCCTGTGGGATAAAGAGACTCATGAAAAGCTTGACAAAGATGTTTTCCGCCGCAATATCGCTGATCTTCCCGAAACCTACGAAAAACTTCTCAAACGTTTGGAGGATGTCAAATGAAAAAGGTGAAGGTGTTTATTACTTTGAAAGAAAGTGTGCTTGATCCTCAAGGCCAGGCCGTGATGCAATCACTGCACAATATGAACTACAAGAATGTTCAGGACGTGCGCATTGGTAAATATATTGAACTCCAAATGGAAGACTCTGCAGATGTTGCCGGACAAGTGGATACAATCTGCGACAAGCTGCTTGCAAATACTGTCATTGAAAACTACCGCTATGAAATCGAGGAGGAGGTACACTCGTGAAAACCGCGGTCATTGTGTTTCCGGGCTCCAACTGCGATCAAGATATGTATTACGCGATTAAGGATGGACTGGGTGAAGAAGTAGACTATGTGTGGCATGCGGAAACGTCGCTGGACGGCTATGACGCGATCATGATTCCGGGCGGTTTCTCCTATGGCGACTATTTACGATCAGGCGCTATCGCACGTTTTGCCGGAATCATGCCGGCAGTCATCAAGGCTGCTCAAGAGGGCAAGCCTGTACTGGGCGTGTGCAACGGCTTCCAGATTCTCCTCGAAGCGGGACTGCTTCCCGGAGCGATGCTGAAGAACAAACATCTGAAATTCATTTGCGAAACCGTTAATCTTCAGGTAAAAAATAACGGGACACAATTCACGACACGTTACAATCAAAATGAAGTAATCCGCATTCCGATCGCGCACGGTGAAGGCAATTATTTCTGCGACGATGCGACGCTCAAGGAATTGCAGGACAACAATCGGATTGTCTTCACCTATTCAGGAGAAAATCCAAACGGCTCAAGAGCGGATATTGCCGGTATCATTAACGCAGCGGGTAACGTGCTCGGCATGATGCCGCACCCGGAACGCGCCGCGGACGCCCTGCTCGGCAGTGATGACGGTCTCCGTCTGTTTCAGTCGATCCTAAACCATTGGAGGGAATCTACTCATGCCGCTTACACATCTTGAACCATCACCGGAGCAGATTGAACAAGACAAAGTGTACCAAACGATGGGTCTGACTGAGGAAGAATATCAAAAGGTCAAGAATCTGCTCAGACGCAAGCCAAATTATACGGAGACTGGATTGTTTTCCGTCATGTGGTCGGAGCACTGCAGCTATAAGACTTCAAAACCGGTACTTAAATATTTTCCGACTACTGGCGAACATGTTCTCCAGGGTCCCGGTGAAGGTGCCGGTATTGTTGACATCGGTGACGGTCAGGCGGTCGTGTTTAAAATCGAAAGCCACAATCACCCATCAGCGATCGAACCTTACCAAGGCGCCGCAACAGGCGTTGGCGGGATTATTCGTGATGTGTTTTCCATGGGTGCGCGTCCTGTAGCACTGCTTGACTCACTTCGTTTCGGGAATTTGGACAATGCGCGTGTCCGCTATTTGTTTGAGGAAGTAGTCAGCGGCATTGCCGGCTATGGCAACTGTATCGGTATCCCGACGGTTGGCGGTGAACTCCAATTTGATCCGTGCTACAACGGAAATCCACTTGTCAATGCGATGTGCGTCGGCATTATGAATCATGCCGACATCCAAGTCGGCCAGGCGCGCGGCATTGGCAACACAGTGATGTATGTCGGTGCCAGCACCGGACGTGACGGCATTAACGGCGCGACTTTTGCTTCTGAAGAGATTTCCGAAAAATCGGATGAAAAGCGTTCAGCGGTACAGGTTGGCGACCCGTTTATGGAAAAGCTGCTCGTGGAAGCCTGTCTCGAATTGACGAAGCATCAGGCACTTGTCGGAATTCAAGATATGGGTGCGGCGGGTCTTGTTTCCTCCGCAAGCGAAATGGCGGCCAAAGCCGGTGTCGGCATTCACATGAATCTGGATCTGATCCCGCAGCGCGAAACGGAAATGACGCCGTATGAAATGATGCTCTCCGAATCTCAGGAACGGATGCTGATCGTGATTAAGAAGGGCAGTGAAGAAGAGATCAAAGCGATTTTTGCTCGCTGGGGCCTGCACGCGGTAGCGGTCGGCGAAGTCATCGAAGAAGAGGTGCTTCGCTTGGAACATAAAGGCAAAATTGTTGCCGATGTTCCTTCGGATTCCTTAGCGTCTGCTCCGGTTCGGCATATGCCGTCAAAGGTTCCGGCGGCTTACCTTGCCAATCAGGCAGCTCCGGCATGGAAGCCTGAAATCAGTAACTACGCGAAAACAATTAAGAAACTGCTCGGTCAGCCAACCTTAGCCTCAAAAGAATGGGTGACTCGCCAGTATGACTATATGGTACAGACGAACACGGTCGTTGCACCGGGTTCCGACGCCGCAGTTGTCCGCGTGCGCGGAACCAAAAAAGGACTCGCCATGACGACGGATTGCAACGCCAAGTATTTGGCGCTTGACCCGAACGAAGGTGGGAAAATCGCAGTCGCTGAAGCGGCGCGAAACATTGTCTGTTCCGGCGGCATGCCGCTCGCCATCACGGACTGCCTGAACTTCGGTAGCCCTGAGAATCCGGAAGTATTCTGGGAAATTGATGAATCGGTCAAAGGAATGGCAAAGGCGTGTGAGATTTTAAAAACGCCGGTGATCAGCGGCAACGTCTCCCTCTACAATGAGACGGACCGCGGCGCCATTGACCCGACTCCGGTTGTCGGTATGGTCGGACTGGTTGAGGACCTTGATCATGTGATGACCGCTTCCTTCAAGAACGCAGGCGACGCAGTCTATGTCATCGGCGAAGCGAAAGCCGAATTCGGCGGGAGTGCTCTGCAAATTCTCATGGATGGTGAAGTAAGCGGCAAGGCTCCGGCACTTGATCTTAAACTGGAAAAGAGCCGTCAAGGTAAAGTTCTTGAGGCGATTAAATCCGGTTATCTCGCTTCGGCTCACGATATTTCCGAAGGCGGTCTTGCCGTAGCTGTTGCTGAAGCGCTATTTGGCACGGAATTCGGCTGCGATCTTACATTTGATACTGATCCTGCGGCTGAACTTTTCTCGGAAACTCAGTCCCGTTATTTGATTACTGTTCCTGAAGCAGCAAAAAAAGATTTTGAAGCATTAATAAGCGACGCTGTGTTTGTCGGCAATGTGACACGCAGTGAAACCATAAACCTAGCCTTTGCATCGTCCACTGTCACTCTGAATCGGAATGAACTCGAGAACGAATGGAGAGGGGCTCTGTCATGCATTATGTCGGCAAAGAACTGAATGAAGAATGCGCCGTCTTTGGAATCTGGGGCCATGAGAAAGCAGCCAAATTAGCTTATTACGGACTGCACAGCATGCAGCACCGCGGACAGGAAGGTGCCGGTATCGCAGCTACCGACGGTAAGGTCATCTATGATCATAAAGGACTCGGCCTCGTCAATGATGTGTTTGATAACGAAAAGCTGGATGCGTTGGACAAAGGATTTGCCGCGATCGGACATGTCCGCTATTCGACGCAAGGCGGCAACATCTATGCCAACGTTCAGCCACTTGTTTTTCGTTCGCAGAAAGACTCACTTTCCATTGCGCATAACGGAAATCTGGTCAATGCCCATAAGCTGAAAGGCGAGCTTGAAGAACGCGGCAGTATTTTTCAGACAACTTCCGATACCGAAGTCATTGCTCACTTGATTAAACGTGATTATGCCGATAATTTCCTCGAAAGCGTTAAGCATGCGCTTTCGATTATTAAAGGCGCCTATGCACTGACAATGCTGACGGAACATCAAATGATCGCCGCGCTTGACCCGCACGGACTGCGCCCGCTCTCACTTGGCAAGCTTGGTGATGCCTGGGTCGTTGCTTCGGAAACATGCGCTTTCGATTTAATCGGTGCAAAATATGTCCGTGATGTTAAGCCGGGCGAAGTGATTGTGATTGACAATGAAGGCCTTCACTCAGACTTTTTCACCACGCGGACGGAGCCGGCAATCTGCAGCATGGAATACATTTACTTCTCTCGTCCCGACAGCAATATTCAAGGCGTTAATGTCCATGCCGCGCGTAAGAATCTCGGCCGTATGCTGGCACAAGAGGCGCCGGTTGAAGCCGACGTTATCACCGGAGTTCCGGATTCAAGTATTTCTGCCGCAATCGGTTATGCCGAAGCAACGGGCATTTCTTACGAACTGGGGATGATCAAAAACCGCTATGTCGGCCGTACCTTCATCCAGCCGTCTCAGGAACTCCGTGAACAAGGGGTAAAGATGAAGCTGTCTGCCGTGCGCGCCATTGTTGAAGGCAAGCGTGTCGTGATGGTCGATGATTCGATTGTTCGCGGAACAACCAGCCGCCGCATCGTTGGCATGCTGCGCGAAGCCGGGGCATTAGAAGTTCATGTGCGCATCAGTTCACCACCGATTACACACCCATGTTTTTATGGAATCGATACATCAACGTCGTCTGAACTCATTGCATCTACCCACTCGGTCGAGGAGATTCGCGAAATGATTGGTGCCGATTCGCTCGTTTACCTGAGTACGGAAGGAATGCAAAAAGCGATCGGACGCGACCCGGCGATGAAAAACTGCGGACAGTGCATGGCGTGCTTCACCGGCAAGTATCCGACGGAAATCTATCCGGACACGGTTCTGCCGCACGAAAAAGAATCGCTTGTCTGAGGAGGAAATCATGGCGAACGCATATAAAAAAGCCGGCGTGAACATTGAAGCCGGTTATGAAACAGTCGGTCGGATTAAAAAGCATGTTCGGCGCACCTTCCGTCCGGAAGTCATCGGCGGTCTGGGTGGGTTCGGCGGTGCGATCGACTTATCACAATTGAATTTGAAAGAACCGGTGCTTGTATCAGGAACGGACGGTGTCGGCACAAAATTAATGATTGCCATCGCGACCGACCGTCACGATACGGTTGGCATCGACGCCGTGGCAATGTGCGTGAACGATATCATCACCCAAGGTGCGGAACCAATCTATTTTCTCGATTACTTAGCCTGCTCCACACTGAAACCGGAGAAAGCAGAAGCGATTGTCAAGGGAATTGCCGATGGCTGCGCTCAGGCAGGCTGTGCGCTGATCGGCGGCGAAACCGCGGAAATGCCGGGCATGTACGACGAAAATGATTACGATATCGCCGGATTTTCCGTTGGTGCCGTTGAAAAGGCAAAAATGATTACCAACGGTAAAGTGCAGGCAGGAGATGTTTTGATTGGGCTTGCCTCAAGCGGCATCCACAGCAATGGCTTTTCGCTTGTCCGCAAGCTTGTTGCCGATGCCGGGCTAATTTATAGTGATGTCTATACACCTGATCCGGATAAAACGATCGGTGAAGTTTTGCTCACACCGACGAAAATCTATGTCAAACCGATGTTGGAACTGTTAAAATCTGTGGATGTCCATGGTATCGCACATATCACCGGCGGCGGTTTCTATGAAAATGTGCCGCGTATGTTCCCCGACGGTCTGACGGCGGAAATGGATGTCTCCGCGTGGAGCTGGCCTGCCGTATTTAATTGGCTGAAGGAACTGGGTGATCTGCAGCTTGATGACATGTTCCATACCTTTAACATGGGGATTGGAATGGTGCTGGCGGTTGCCCCGGAGGATGCCGATAAGACCCTGGCAGTGCTGAAGACATTCGGTGAAGCAGCGATCCTTGCCGGAAAAGTTGTCGAAGGTCATGAATTGACGTTGGTGAATGTCAATGAGGCATAAAATAGCGATTTTCGCATCCGGACATGGTACCAATTTTGTCGCCATCAACCAAGCGATTCAAAACGGACAAATTCCCGCAACCATTGAGCTGCTTGTCTGCGATCAGCCGGGAGCGGCTGTTATTGATCGGGCAAAGCAGGCAGGCGTTGACACGCTGGTCATTTCAAGAAAAGATTATCCATCCAAAGCGGCTTTTGAACAAGTGATTGCCGACGCATGCAAGAAACATGAGATTGCCTATATTTTTCTCGCAGGATACATGCGCATTCTCGGTAAGGTAATGCTTGCCGCGTATCCGCACCGGATTATTAACATTCATCCGTCCTTGCTGCCGTCGTTTACTGGACTGGATGCCATCGGACAAGCCTTCAACAAGGGGGTCAAGATCACAGGCATCACGATCCATTATGTGGATGAAGGCATGGATACAGGGCCGATCATTGCTCAAGCAGCAGTTCCGGTGGAAGACAACGACACCGTTGAGACATTAGAAGCACGGATTCATGAAACAGAACACAAAGTGTATCCCGCAACCATCGCGAAACTACTGAGTAAATAACGGAAGTTACGTTTAACTGCGAAAAGTAAAAGCAAACAGCGGGGAAGAGAAAGCTAATCAAATGATTAACCAGCACTATATAGATTAATGAACTTCATAAACAGACTTATTGCGGATTGAAAAGAGAAAGGAAGGATTGAAGTGGCAAAACGAGCATTAGTCAGTGTTTCTGATAAAACAGGGCTTATTGATTTTGTGAAAAAATTGGTGGACGCCGGGATTGAAATTATCTCAACCGGCGGAACAAAAAAGGCGATCGAAAATGCGGGCATTCCCGTTATGTCGATCAGCGAAATCACAGATTTTCCGGAAATTCTCGACGGACGCGTGAAGACGCTCCATCCGGCGGTTCACGGCGGCCTTTTAGCTGTTCGCGACAAAAAAGAGCATATGGACGCGATCAAAGAGCTGGGCATTCAGCCGATCGATTTTGTCGTCGTTAATCTTTATCCGTTCAAAGAAACCATTTCAAAACCGGATGCTGTTTATGATGACGCGGTTGAGAACATTGATATCGGCGGACCAAGCATGCTCCGCTCTGCCGGAAAAAATCACCGCAGCGTGACCGTTGTCTGTGACCCTGCCGATTATGATTTGGTTGCTGGCAGTCTCGACGCGAACGCTGATGTTCCGTTTGAATTAAAGCAAAAGCTCGCAGCTAAAGTATTCCGTCACACCGCAGCTTATGATGCGCTGATCGCCGACTACTTCACGAAACAGGTCGGCGAGGAATTTCCGGAAAAGCTGACCCTGACTTATGAAAAGAAACAGCCGCTTCGTTATGGAGAAAATCCGCATCAAAAGGCGGCCTTCTACAATGATCCAATCGAAGACGAATCGACGATCGCCGCAGCGAAACAACTGCATGGCAAAGAGCTTTCCTATAACAACATCCGCGATGCAGATGCCGCGCTCGGTATTGTCAAGGAATTCAAACAACCGGCCGCGGTTGCTGTCAAACATATGAATCCATGCGGTATCGGCATTGGCGAATCCGTTAATGAAGCCTATGATAAGGCTTATGAAGCAGATCCTATGTCCATTTTTGGCGGCATTGTAGCGCTGAATCGTGAGGTAAACGCCGAATTGGCAAAGAAGCTGCACAGTATATTTCTCGAAATCATCATTGCTCCTTCCTATTCTGAAGACGCATTAGCGATACTTGAAAAGAAGAAAAACATTCGCTTGCTGCAAGTTTCGATGAGTGACGAACCGCAGAATTTTGCACAATACACATCCGTTCGCGGCGGGATGCTTGTACAGGACTTGGATACCAAAGGTTATGCCGATATAGAAGAAAATCTGAAAATAGCCACCAACCGCAAGCCAACCGAAGCGGAAATGGAAAGCCTGAAGTTTGCTTGGACGATTGTCAAACATGTGAAGTCCAACGCCATCGCGCTTGTCAACGACGGCCTGATGGTCGGCATGGGCGGTGGCCAGACAAACCGTGTCGGTGCGGCAAAGATCGCACTTGAAGAGGCAGGAGAAAAAACAAAAGGTGCTGTGCTTTCATCAGATGCTTATTTCCCAATGAGCGACACGGTTGAAGAAGCCGCGAAGGCTGGTATCACAGCAATCATTCAACCGGGCGGATCGATTCGTGACCAAGAATCGATCGACATGGCCAATAAATATAACATCGCGATGGTATTTACTGGCATGCGTCACTTTAAACATTAAGTTGATTCGTTTATTGAAAGGGGTACGATCATGAACGTGTTAATTGTTGGCGGCGGTGGCCGCGAACATGCGATGGCTTGGAAAGCATCACAAAGCAAGCGGATTGAAAAAGTTTATGCGGCACCGGGCAGCGACGGTATGGCTGCTGTGGCGGAATGTGTTCCAATCGATGCGATGGATTTTGGAGCACTTGCGAATTTTGCCAAAGATCATGATATCGCGCTGACGCTCGTCGGACCGGAGCAGCCGCTCGTCGGCGGAATTGTCGACATTTTCACCGCAAAAGGACTGAAGGTATTCGGCCCGTCAAAAGCGGCGGCACAAATCGAGGGCAGCAAGTCGTTTGCCAAAGCATTGATGAAAAAATATAAGATTCCAACATCACATTATCAAACGTTTACCGACTACGAGAAAGCCAGTGACTATCTGCAAAAGGTTGGCGCACCGATCGTGCTGAAAGCCGACGGTCTCGCTGCCGGAAAAGGTGTCATCGTCGCGTTAACGATGGCGGATGCCGAAGCCGGATTGAAAACGATCATGAAGGACAAAAAGTTTGCCGAAGCCGGATCACGCGTGGTCATCGAGGAGTATCTTGAAGGTGAAGAATTTTCGCTGATGGCCCTAGTGGACGGTCATAAAGTCGTTCCGCTCGCCATCGCGCAGGATCATAAGCGTGCGTTTGAGGGTGACAAAGGTCCAAACACCGGCGGTATGGGCGCATACTCACCGGTTCCGCAGATTGCTCAGTCAATTGTGGACGAGGCAGTGAAAACCATTTTGCAGCCGACGGCCGACGGCATGGTCTCCGAAGGCTTCACGTTTACAGGCGTACTCTATGCCGGATTGATCCTCACTGAGGCCGGTCCGAAGGTGATCGAATTTAATTGCCGCTTCGGTGATCCGGAAACACAGGTCGTACTGCCGCGCCTGGAATCGGATTTTGTACAAACAGTACTCGACGTGTTGGACGGCAAACAGCCGCAACTTGCATGGAGTGAAAAAACAGCCGTCGGCGTTGTCCTCGCGTCCGAAGGATACCCGGGTAGCTATGAAAACAGCCAAAAACTCGGTGATCTGGATGCACTCCCGAAGGAAGCTTTGCTTTTTCACGCAGGTACCAAGAAATCTGGTGCTGATTGGCAGACGAATGGTGGCCGCGTGTTACTCGTTACGAGACTTGGCCATGATCTCCGTTCCGCCCGCGACGCAGTCAATAACGATCTCGAAAGTATCAAAACCGATGCCGTGTTCTTCCGTAAGGATATCGGGCATCACGCGTTGGAAGCTTCGGAATAATCGATAAGTAATAAAAACTGTCTTTGCCTAAAGAGGTGAAGGCAGTTTTTTTGATACAAAAGAAAGTAGATAAAATTTAAGGAAAATAGTAAGCGCGATGGTAACTGAGCCTTTGCTGGAGATTTGGGGAAGCCAAGTTTTCTAATACACTTGTGTTGAAAATGTTGAGATTGTTGAATTATTTGATTTTATGTGAAATAAAATGATCTTGTCTCCCTCATGGTTAAAATTTCAAATTAACAAAACGACCTGCAAAAAACTTAAAGAGGTACCCGCATAAACGGATGCCTCTCTTTAAAGTTCACTCCTTATGATTTTGTGCAACAATTAAGAAGCGATGCTCATTTGTTTGTACATATCCTTGCCGTTCAATCTGTTTGTGCAGCAAATATAGCGTGTCAAAACAGCGCTCTACTGAAAATCCGGGGAATTCCCATGAAATGATCGTGGCATAATACACGATTGCGCCAACATCATAAAAACGCAGATAGGGAAAGTATTCAAGCTGCTGCTCAATTTGAAAGTCCGCTTGTTTTAAGTCCTCAACCACTTGTTTCAATGTATTATGCGGATAGGGGCGTTGATATTCTGGAATTAATCGCTTGGATAACGTATCGTTGTTATCCGCACCCACCTGTTTTGTAATAAACAAACCATTAGGCTTTAAAGTCCGTTTAATATCGCTAATGTTCATACCTGCATGCTGGTTAATGATGAGATCGAACATATTATCCTGACAGGGAATATCTTCTTCATTCTCAGACGTATAAATGTGAATACCTAATGGAGCGAGTTGTTTTTCGATTAACTGTATGTTTGGCTCCCAGGCCTCTGTAACCGAGGTATTGTGATAGGGGTGATGCAAGGAGAGAAGGAATTCTCCACCACCGGTTCCCATATCAAGTAATTGGTCAGTTGAATTTAAATGATCCAAGACTATTTCTCGATAATTCCACGGCAAATGCTCACTTTCCCATCTTCCTGTAAGGTGTGAAAAATCCCACCCTTGAAAATCAGCTTTTTCTTCCTGTTGCCACAATTTTTTTAAAGTATGCTTATCCATAACTACGCCTCCGTTTTCATTTGATAACACGGAACGGTGCAGTTAACTGCTTACCTATTTTATTCGTTGATCTATTACTCGATACAGACTGTAAGCAGATTAAATGAACTGCACCGAGTAGCTACTTAGTTTCAGAATCATATTTTAACCCCCTCTTAGTATTAGTAATTGATATTAGCATGCAACCGATTGCGTCGCAAATGCCAGATGGTTTACGGTTTAAGGGTATTTGCATGATTGATTCTTTTAGGTTTCTGTTATCGTCAACCTTCAATTAGTCTTGCGAAGGTTCAGTTCGAACACATTCCCCGTTCGCTTTTGCTTGGGAAAAAATTCTTGTTCCTGAAAAACAAGTTTTAGATCAGGTAATTCATCAGGAATTGCCGGGGTAATAATATAATTTCTGATCCACAGTCCTTCGCTGCCGGAACCATCGTCTGAGCGGCAGTCATAGCTGGAATCAGGAATTTTCAGTTCATAATCCAGTTGACGCTGATCATCGTGTTCCTTGTAATCGAACGGACTGGCGACCGTTAGCGAAAGTACGCTCGCATTTTCATATTGACGCAGATGAGTCACGCAGATCATTTGATCGCCAAACTTCTGCCCACTCATTACAGGCACAAAACAACGAAACTTTTTCGGTTCGACTCTTGGCCTGAATACATCTTCATTCTGCATCATTGTAAAAATTTCTCGAAGCATATCCGGATAATGACCGAATTTCTTTCCCCAGCTTTGAAAAGTTTCCTCACTGGGGAGCTCCGGGTTGTCTCCGGCAATCTTTTTACGCTCCTGAATCAGTGCGCAAATCTTTTCATCAATCTGCTCAAGCTGTGGACTGTAATAAGTTGATATTGGTTCTCCTCGAAACATCGTGAATCATCCCTTTTCTTAAAAGAATACCATACTTAAGACAAGCATCTTTCAATTTAAATCCAGATCTTTTATAAAGGCCTGCAACCTTCGACGCAGTTAGGGTTCCTTTTTCTTACGGTCCCGCCATGCATACTGTAAGGAAGAAAAAGATAAAACTGTCGATGATGACCATAAACAGCAAAGCAGGTAGGCTTTGCATGTATTGTTTTGCTTTGCTTTGCTGATACAACAATCACCGTCATAAGATTTGGTTGGGTGATCAGGCAAGTACCCAATCTAAGAAATAGACGGAAAAATTCCACTTAATTAGAAAATGAATGGAAAAATCGCTTAAATAGACGGGAAAATTCCGTTTATCAAATTAAAAAACATGAAAATGGGGGGGATTGTTTTGCATAGGCGGAAAAATTACCCTTATTTACCCGCGAAACAAGCGCTATGATGCTAAAACCGGAAAAATTCCGCTTATTTTACTCGTTACTTAATAAAGAACCGGAATGCTTTCTGTCTAAGCACAAGGTTGATAATTCAAAACCGCATGTGGAGCAAAGGAAGTGTCGCTAACTGTAGAGGAGCTGTTGCACAGAAAAGGAACTTTTGCTAAATACGCATACGTCCTGGCGGACAGGATTCGTGGGCATGGCCACTTTTCTCAGAATGAATACGATTGATTTCTATGCGGAAAAAGATGAAATTGTCTCTTTCACGGTAAAAATTTCAGATCAACAGAACAAAATAAGCCTTAATGAAATCAGCAGATGGATTGAAAATCACTCTAGAAAAATAATGAACGATTAAAACCATGACTTTTTTCTTGTCATGGTTTTGATTTAATGCCAGGCAAATGGGCTAAACAGGGCGAAGAAAAAATTCATAATCTTATTTGAAGATCAATTCTCGCTTATTTTGATCACTATACATGTTCCAGTAGGCTTGTGCGATACGTTCAGGGTCATATTTTGTGTTTTTTTCTATTTTACCCATGATTGTAACCGTACCCACATATATATTCTTTGTTTGCAGCTCCTCACCTAAAGAAAAAATAAAATTGCGCAGGGCAGCTTTTCCAAGCGACATTGATGAAAAGTCAATTGAAGGATGAAGGGCGAATCCACCGCCTGTAACCAAAAACGTTCCTTTTTTTTGCTTCACAAAATCAGGAAGGACCTCTGTTATACAAGTCTTTGCCCCAATGACATTCACTTTAAAATCATTCATTAATTCTTCCTCGGTCAAACAAGACGGAGCTTTTTTTCTCCTTATCACTGCATTGTAAATAAGCACTTCAGGCACCCCGTATTTTGTTCTTATTTGCTCAAATGCATTTTTAACAGATGAAGGATCTGTTGAATCTGCGGGGACACCAAAAGCGTTGATTCCTAAGTTCTTTAATTCCGAAACACATTGGTGAAGACGATCTTTCTTGCGAGCAACAAGTACAACGCCAAATCCATTCGAAGCAAATTTTCTGGCAATACTCAGTCCGATGCCTGAACCAGGACCAACAATAATAGTCAGTTTATGATTCTGCTTCATATCATCCATCAGAAATCTTCCTTTCATTTACGACCAAATTTCGATTACCGAATAAAAAAGCAAGGCTGCCATGGCGATCGTCACCGCACGTTCATAGTGGTTAAAGAAGTTTTTAAATAGGGAACCGAATGAAGCCCAAAGCAGATTAGAACAGGTCCCGGCAAAACACAAAAAGAGTCCGAGAAGCAAAGCAATCCAAATGTTTTCATAGGCGGGCAGAATGAATGCTATGTATCCGGTCAAAAAGTAGAGCATGACTTTTACATTGGATAAATTTAGAATCAGGCCGGAAATAAATAATTGCCGATTCGATTGATTTGTACTTTCTTTTTCACTTGATTTCCTAAATAGTCCCCAAATCAAATAGAAAATGTAGAATGAACCCACGATTTTCATATAAGGCTCGAATGAAGGGATGTAAGTCATTAAGCGATCTGTAAATACGAGTGTGATGATGGCTAATACTAGAAATCCGGCAAGAAGGCCTTCCATAAACGGAAAGGATCGTTTGAATCCAAGACGTTTGCTTTCTTCCAGTGCCATTAAATTATTGGGACCGGGAGTAAAAGCAAGAATAACAACATACGACAGAAAGGCAATGAGGTTCATGAACTCAACTCCTTAAATGGGTACAGATTCACTTGTTTTGATATTTTTTGATATTGAGCCAACCGTTTTTCCAATTTTTTTCAAGGGCTGAGCAAGCTTGATTCCTTTCTGATCTTTCAATGAATCTGATGATTTCAGCGTGTTCTTCACAGGAAGAAAGCAAATGGTCAAGCTCAGTGAAATAAAAAAGTTCGATTCTTTTTAACTTTTGCTTCAACCCTTCCAGCATTTCAATGAGGGGTTTATTGCAGGAACTTTTAACGATAACATCATGAAAAGCAGTATCGTAAGCGTTCGCTTTTACGGCATTATTCTGGATAATTGATTCTTTCAAGTTTCTGTTATTGGCAACCATTTCCTCAAGTTGTTCTTTTTTGATATGCTCGATTCCTTGCTCAAGAGCCAGCTTTTCCAACGTCCAGACAATGGAATAGAGAGAATAGACTTCTTCAAAATCAATATTGGAAACTTTTGTTGAACGATTGGGTTTTGTTACGATAAAGCCCTCATTCTCTAATTTCAGCAGTGCTTCGCGAACAGGGGTACGACTTACACCTAATTGTTCCGCCAAATCCAAATCTCTAAGCAATGTGCCGGGTTTCAGCGTCCCCTCCACAATCCGGTCTCTTAATCGCACATAGACCTCATCTTTTACAAATCGACGCTTAATTTTTGTTTCCTTGTCAGGTATCAAGTAATCACTCCTAAAAAGTGAGTAATGTGTAATATATCACTTGATTGAAGTATAGCACTTTTTTAATTAAGATCAATCGAAACTTTTATTGACGTTCTTTAACGTGTATGACATTATCCCTTTAAATCATGGTTTGGCAGAAAATGTGCATAGGTCTACGTATCGACCCCATGAATTTTATACGAACCTCATTTTTCACTCTCAGTCTGCAATGTAATACCGTTAGGGTCCAATTCATTTTTTAAGGTAATATGATTCATTACTGCCCGAGTTAGTGTTGTTTTTTCTCCAAGGATCGGAACTATTTCCGGTATCTCTTTCTTGAATAGCTTACTAAAGAACTTTGGCAAATCTTTCGATACTGTGCTTATTTCCGATTTTTTAATTTTAATTGAGCTGTCTTCTGATTCTACGGCATCATGATGGGTTTGCAGCCCAATTTGAAATCCATAAGGCGTTCCAACAAAGGTTCTTCTTTCATTTGCAAGAACGTTTAGATGCATTTTTTTTGCACAGTCAATGATTTTTTGGCAATCATTATCCGACATTAGAAAGCCAATATGATCAAATTTAATCTTTTTTCCAAAACCAAATGTGATGTTTATTGCCCCTTTTTTCATTTCTATGATTCAACCGAATATTCTTATTTCTGAAATCTTTCCACGTTAGCGGAGGATTAAATGTTTGAAAGTCATCTTGGTATTTTCCGATTCTTTGTGATACATAAAAACCATTTGCTGTATAAAATTCTTCGGTTTTTTCAACAAATGGAGTTCAAAAATGATAAAAAAAAGCATGTAAACGTCGCCTTCTTATTAATTTTATTTTGAATCGAGGGAGAGGTGAAGACATATTAATTTTCTTAATTCTAAGGGTGTGCGTTTTTCTTTTATAGAGTATTGTTTAAATCCCAAATGACTCCAAAATTTAAGAGCAAGCGGATTATTTTCTAAAACAGCGACTTGTATATTGAAAAATTCCTGACGCCTGCACCATTCTAGAAATGCTTTTATAATCTCCAAATCAAAACCATGCTTTTGAAATTCTTTATGAATCATGATTAATCCGATTGATCGTTTTTTGTTATCCGTTTGTTCCATATAATCTAAGACGCCGATAAGCTGCATACTGCTGCGCAAAAAGATACCCATGTTTTTTCTTCCCATCATTTCAGCTATCTGAAGGTCTCGCAACATTTGCTTTTTCGTGTATCGACCTATTTCACCGTTAATCCCTTCACCTAATGGTCAGATGTTTTTCTCATTAATGCTCAAGTTTCGATAGATGAGGTCTTCACGCTTTGTGAAACCGATCGATTGCCAAAACGCATTACCTGTTTGGTTTGTGGCGTAAACAACAAGAGCGACTTTATTAATATCTTCTTCGCGCAAGGCATTAATGACGGCATTAACTAATTGCTGGCCAATCCCGAGACGACGGTAGTTGCTGTCTACGGCCGTATGATAAATGTAGCCTCTGCGTCCGTCATTGCCGCAAAGGATGACTCCGACAATCGTTTGATTTTCCTCGGCGATGAAATTTGTCTTTGGGTTTCTTTTTAGAAATTTTTCAATGCCTTGGGCGGAATCATCGAGGCTGCGCATCCCCATTCCGTCAGTATGCGCCCACAGTTGATGTACTTCGGCGTAATCCTCTGTTTGCATTAAGCGAATTTCCATTGAATATTCTCCTCAATCATTGATCTCTAAATCATAATCCACATAATTATCCTTTGCCGTAAATCCGTAGCTTCTATAAAGAAGTTTGCCCATTGCCGATGCTGTGATTGTTACTTTTCCGCATTGTCTCTGTTGCGCCTCGTCGATCACATGATCCAATAGCCTCTTAGCGATTCCTTTTCTTCGATAGGCGCTTAGGGTGTGCATCAGGACAGCGTACCGACATAGCCGGACGGATTTCCGTAGTAGGCAGGCCGCTGGCTGAAGGACATGCCGCTGGTTGCGATCATCTTCCCGTCAACGAGAGCGATCCATGAAATAAAACTGCGTCCGCAAGTGCTTGAGTAAACTATTCGCTGAGCGGTTTTGTGAGATCGCTGGTCGGCACGGCGCCTTCCTCAAGCAACTGCAGCTTTCTCATTTCAACGAATTCCGGAATGTCTTCTTTTTTAAGCCTTCGAAACTCAAAAGCATTCATGGCTCCATCTCCATGGTGTTTTAAATTTTATAATAGCGCGGACAGAATAAGAATTGGAATCTGAGCGTCTTTCTTTTTCAAACGTTGCCCGATTGTAAATCCATCGAGTCCGGGGAGCATCACATCGAGAATGACCAGATCCGCAGATGAAAAGTGTTCCATCACGTGTTCGGCCGATTTCAGCCAAGTGACCAAGTAGCCTCGTTCGTTCAAATAGCGGCTCACCCAATTGCCGATATCCTGATTGTCTTCAATATAGAGAACTTTTTGCATTGCAGCCACCACTTGTTTGAAATTTAGGGACAAAAGCAAACAGGTTTATCTTTGCACTGCCAGTATACCATGGAGGCGCTCCATGACTGAATCACTTTGTAAATAAGAGAAGTATTTGATTTGGGAAAGTTTAATAATGGATTAACAGAAAAAATGGATTGATAAACAGCGACAAGAAGATTTAGTCACAGAACCATTATGCTTGTTTAAACGTATTGATTTGTTTACTTGAGAAAAGTCAAGAAGTAGATAAGATAAGCGGGCATTTGTCTATTGACAATCGTTCTTTGTTTGTTATGATTATTATACATACCGACCGAATGTATTAATAGGAGAATGGAAAATGGCACGAAATAAGCATCCTGAAGTGACTGTGAATCGCATATTGGATACCGCGCTCAAGCTTTTTCTCAAGAAAGGCTATGAGGAAACAACGATACAGGACATCGTCGATCATCTGGGCGACCTGAGCAAAGGCGCGATCTATCATCATTTTCGATCAAAAGAAGAAATCATCAGCGCTGTGACGAATCGGATGGTACAGCAGCAGCCACTGAATCAAATCACGGAAGATCATTCTTTAACCGGATTGCAGAAGCTGAAGAAAGTTTTTGTTGTTTCATTATCCAACAGTGAGCAGCGTCAGCTCTATCGCTCCGCATCGGCTGTGATGAAAAATCCGAAATTTTTATCGGAACAGCTTAATGAGTACATCACCGTACAAGCTCCTCAATTGCAAAAAATGATTCGTGAGGGCGTTGAGGATGGCTCGATCGCATCGAATCCATCAAAAGAGCTGTCGGAGGTTGTCATTCTTTTGTTTAATGTGTGGTTAAATCCGGGTTTATTCGCGGCAGATAAAGAGCAATTTACGAACAAATTCTTTTTTCTTAAAAGACTGCTGGATCATCTGGGTGTACCTGTTATTGATCAAGAAATAAGTGATGCATTCAAGGACTTTTGTGATGGAGTCTTTGCCTGACACAGAATCAATTTTTTGTGTTGGGATTTTTTTTACTCTTTTACATACCGTCGGTTGGTATTGATATAACAAAAATTCTTGCTTCATAAATCAATCTTTTATCAAAAAAAGATCGGAGTGTTAGACATGGAAATTAGTAACAGTTCAACAATACAATTTCTGAAAAAAATCGGGCTTTACGTGTTAATCGGCTTTACGGGGATGTTTCTTATTCCGATTTTTGCCGTTGTGACTGTTGGGTTTACTCTTTGTGCTGCAATCGCAATTATTGGTGGTTTGCTGCGAACCTTTGGCGCAGAGTGGGTGAGTATGGATCTTAGCTTCTACTATGAGATTCCAAGAGCCTTCAGCCTGATCGCAGCAATTTTGTTGAGTAGTATTCTGCTTTGCATTGCCTGGCTTTGCTCCATTGGATTAAGAAAATATTTAGGCTGGGCAGGGGCGCAACTTCGGAACAGCAGAATCATACGGAAATGAAGTGGGTTTGGTGGGCTGTTTTAGCTTTTCAAAACGTGCAGATCGAGGAGGCAGATGAATGATGAAACGTCACAATGAAAAATTAATTGTGGCATCGAGAAAATTATCCGCGGACGCATTGCGTCGATCAAAACAGACTGTGAAAAAAATGGCTCATCCATCGAAGAACGTAGATCAGGTAGGTTCTCGTATTGGTCGGACTATGGGCATTGGGTTGATTTTGACGGGCGCAACCGGATTGTTTATTGGGAGCGGTGCTTGGGCAGTGGGCAGCATCGCAGCCGGCAGTGCCACGATTATTTCTTCTGTTGTCCGCCAAAAAAGACAACAGAAGTGATTGGAGTGGTTTGTGTTATGAATCAGAGAAAATTAAGTCTATTGGAAATTAATAATCTATATTGATTCCTCCTCAAATAAGGTGTAAAATGTACGTCACTCATAGAGAAAAAAGGATCGATTAGAAAGCAAAAGGAGAGGATTGAAGTGAACGAGACAGTGAGAAGAGTAGGGATTGTCGGAATCGGCAATGTCGGAAAAGCGGCAGCT
This sequence comes from Sporolactobacillus shoreicorticis, assembly GCF_024125445.1. Lineage (GTDB taxonomy): Bacteria > Bacillota > Bacilli > Bacillales > Sporolactobacillaceae > Sporolactobacillus > Sporolactobacillus shoreicorticis. Next base: position 108,769 of record NZ_JAMXWM010000002.1, read on the forward strand.
TCTGCCATTGTGCATGAAAATGTAGCGGATGAACTGTATATTTCCGATATTGATTCCGAACGCGCGAAAGGTGAGGCGTGGGATTTTGCGGACAGCATTGAGTTGACACCGTCGTGCACGCGGGTTATTGAGGTACCGCTTGAAGGGCTGGCTGTATGCGATGTCGTTCTTGTCGCTGTAACGGAAAGAGCTCAGATTCCAAGCAGCTCCCGTCTGGAATTGCTCAAAGGTACGGCAGCAATTACCTATGATATTGTACCGAAGCTGCGGAAAGCAGGATTTAAAGGAAAATATGTCATTGCGACTAATCCTTGCGATATCATCACCTATTTGTTTTACAAACTATCCGGACTTCCGAAAAATCACGTAATCGGCACCGGTACTGCATTGGACAGCATGCGCCTGCGCCGTCAATTGTCCAAGGTAATCGGCGATGTCGATCCGCGCAGTATCAGTGCCTTTATGGTCGGAGAACACGGAGACTCGCAAATTGCCGCATGGTCGCATGTGACCGTAGGCGGACAACCGCTTGATCAGTATGAAGAAGACAACGTTGATGAATTCGGCAAAATTGACCGCGATCAAGTAGAAGATGCAGCTAGGCATTTTGGCTGGGAGATCCATAAACGCAAAGGGAATACACAATTTGGCATCGGCAATCAATTAGCCTTCTTTGCAAAATCGATCTTGAACGACGCACGCAGCGTCACGGCTGCATCCGTCATTCAGGACGGCGAATATGGCCAGCATGACCTTGCGATTGGTGTTCCAATCATTCTAGGAAGAAATGGCGTTGAACAGATCATTAAATTCCGCCTGAGCGAAAAAGAACAAAAAAGCTTTAATGCGTCGGCCGAACTGATCAAGAGTTATATTAAGAAGACGCTTGATGAGCATGAAGAACCGGCTGTAAACTGAACATAGATGAAGAAAAGCCTTCCGCCTGGAGTCATTCGCAGCTCCTGCGGGAGGCTTTTTGGTTTGAAATCAGCAAAACGCTTGATAAAAATTTCGAAACATTCGATAAATTAGCGGAAACGTTCGATAAAGCTAAGCCAATCCTCTCACAGGTGCACGCAATCAAAGAATTCATCATAGCTGTCAATGTAAAAATCTGCGCCCGTCTGGTGATTTTGAAATAAGCAGGTTTTCTTTCCCAATTTTTTTGCCGGAATGATATCGAGCGTGCGGTCGCCGACAGCAAGATCAAAACCATGGTGTTCATCCAAATAAATATATGAGGCCGGGTCCGGTTTGCGCGGGAAGCCGTTATCTCTTGTTACGAACTCGCTGAAATAGGTATCTAATCGATAGTGCTTTAAAATTGGAATGAGTGAATCATGGCTTTTATGCGTCATGATAACGTTTTTATTGGCAGCAGCAAGAACTTTTTCAATAAATGGAAAAGGCTTAAATGCATCCGCGGGACATGTTCTGACCAGTTGATGATAGCGGCGAATCTGTTCGTGGTTGACTTGAAACGTTGCAAGGGCAGTGCTTTCCGATATTTTTAACTGTCTGTAAATGTCCTGTTCACTAAACTTATTGCCGATCACTTGTTTTAATAGTTGCGTGTACACCGGGTACGTATCACAGATCGTCCCATCAAAGTCCCAGAGAATGTTCACATCGCTCACGTCCTCGCTAAGTATAATCTTCAAGCATCTCTAGGCTAACATAATCATGAAAACATAACCACATAGAGCAATCTTTATGAATAATTAGTTTTAATTGCATCAATGGTCAATTTCATACGGTAAAGGGCGAAAACATTTACTGCTTCGACTTTATCGCAAACCATATTTGAGGTAAGATGTTATAAGTAGCGGTTTTGCAAGTTTTAGACGAATCTCCTGCGTTAATTAAAAAAAGAAAAAGGGTGCCTGTATTCGTGTCATTTAATCAGCACGATCGGGTGATTATGCATACAGAAAACGTGATGAAGTTACGGATTCAACCGACGAGAAAGGAATGGACAAGGTTGCAAATTGATAAATTAAGAGGCAAAGCGCTTGACCAGCTGTTTGACGCCATCTTGACATTGAAAGATCGCGAGGAATGCTATCGTTTTTTTGACGATCTGTGCACTATGGGCGAAGTTCAATCTTTATCGCAGCGGCTTCAAGTGGCGAGAATGCTGATGGAGGGGCAGACCTATCATCAGATTGAAAAAGAGACCGGTGCCAGCACGGCGACTATTTCTCGTGTGAAACGCTGCATTAATTTTGGTACGGACGGCTATAAGATGACGCTTGATCGACTGGAAAAAGAAAATTAAAGCGAGTTGCTTCGTTTTTTACGTTGAAGAAACGATGTATTGAGGCGGCGATGTTCTGGGAAAATGAGTCATTCAGAATACGCCGACTTTGCATTTTGAGCATTTTTTACATAAATGGCTGATATGGATTCTATTTTTAGGAAGTGATCTGAATGGAACGACTTTCACAGGAATTACTGGAAGGACTTAATCCGGAACAATTAAAAGCAGTGAAGCACCACGAGGGGCCGCTGTTAATCATGGCCGGAGCAGGAAGCGGAAAGACACGTGTACTGACGCATCGCATGGCTTATTTGATGATTGAACGGGATATTGCACCATGGAATATTCTGGCCATCACGTTTACCAATAAGGCAGCTAAGGAAATGAAGGAGCGGCTGGCAAAATTGGCAGGACCGCTTGTTGAGGATACATGGGTGTCGACCTTTCACTCAATGTGCGTGCGGATTCTGCGCCGAGACATTGATCGCATGGGGCTCAGTCGCAACTTTACCATTTTGGACAGCACCGATCAGTTGTCGGTTGTTAAGCAGATTCTCAAAGAAAAGAACTTCGATCCGAAGAAGTTCACACCGCGCAGTGTTTTAGGCGTGATCAGCTCCGCTAAAAACGAACTGAAAACAGCTGCCGATTTCGCAAAAACGGTGCAGGGACCTTTTGAAGAGGTGGCCCGCGATGTTTACCAAGATTATGAGAAAAAACTGCTGCAGAATCAGTCGCTCGACTTTGACGACTTGATTATGACAACGGTCCATCTGTTTCAGCGTGTGCCGGAAGTGCTGGTATTCTATCAGAAGAAGTTTCAATATATTCATGTCGATGAATATCAGGATACGAACCGGTCGCAGTACTTGCTTGTCCATATGCTTGCCGACCGGTTTAAAAATCTGTGTGTCGTCGGCGACTCCGACCAATCGATCTATGGCTGGCGCGGCGCAGACATTCACAACATACTTTCATTCGAGGAAGATTATCCGAACGCGCAAGTGATCAAACTGGAGCAAAACTACCGATCGACGAAGAAGATTCTTGACGCGGCGAACCATGTCATTCAGAACAATCATGATCGCAAGCCGAAAAATCTGTGGACGGAAAATGCGGACGGCAAGGAAATAGCCTATTACCGAGCACCGACCGAACGCGAGGAAGGCTACTATGTTGCGGGGAAGATGCGTGAGCTGTTCAATAACGGCTTTAAGTACTCGGAATTAGCCGTGCTGTACCGAACGAATGCTCAATCCCGTGTGATCGAAGAGACGCTTGTCAAATCGAATATTCCCTATCGAATGGTCGGTAGTATCAAATTCTACGACCGCAAGGAAATCAAGGATGTGCTCGCCTATTTGCGCCTGATTGCCAATCCTGAAGATGAGATCAGCCTGGCGCGTGTGATTAATGAACCGAAGCGCGGTATCGGTGCATCCTCTATGGATAAGCTGGCCGACTACGCAATTGCGGCGAATCTATCATTAATGCAGGCAATTGACGATGTCGAACAGACTGGTATTGCGGCACGCACTGCGGGCAAAATGAAAGCCTTCGCTGAAATGATTCTCAACTGGTCGAAAATGCAGGAATTCTTATCTGTAACCGAGCTTGTTGAAGAGGTTCTGGATAAGTCCGGTTATCGTGAAGCGCTCAAAGCTGAACGTACAATTGAAGCACAGAGCCGTTTGGAAAACCTGGAAGAATTTCTGTCGGTAACAAAGGAATTCGAAAGCGGAAATGATGATAAATCACTGATTAATTTTCTGACCGAGCTGGCGCTTGACGCTGATATCGACCAACAGGACGATCAGGTATCACAAGACGCGGTGACGCTGATGACACTTCACTCTGCTAAAGGACTGGAATTTCCTGTTGTTTTCCTTGTCGGCATGGAAGAGGGCATTTTTCCGCATTTGCGTGCTTTAGATGACGGTGATGAGATGGAAGAGGAACGCCGGCTTGCCTATGTCGGCATCACCCGTGCCAAGCAACAGCTTTTTCTGACGAGTGCGCAAGTGCGCATGCTGTTCGGCAAAACGATTGCCAATCCCGCATCGCGTTTTATTAAGGAGATTCCGCAGGAATTGATCGCGCAGGAGGATTCGGAAGAGGAACAGATCTCCGGCCGATTTTCAGCGAAATCCGCCTCTCCCTTTGAAAAACGATTTGCTCCGGCCTACACGAAGCCGAAGCCTGTTTTGCAGAGGAACAATCATAATAATGAAGAATGGCGTGCAGGCGATAAAGTGGCACATAAAAAGTGGGGACAGGGTACGATTGTCGCCGCCCGAGGAACGGGCGACAGCGCCGAATTGGATATTGTATTTCCCAGCCCGATCGGCTTGAAACGGCTTCTCGGAGCATTTGCCCCGATTGAGAAAGTTGAATGAGGCCATACTAGTGAAGCTGTGTCTTTTTATTGGCGATAACGAATGGAACCGTGGTTATTGCGAAAATCGCTCTTTGACGCGAACAAACCGATCATTAACGCATACCATTCAGTCGTTACTGCGGGAAATCCGGTCAAAATCATCTTAATCCGGCCGCATGAACGCGCAGCTTTTAATTTGCTTATGGATTATTGGCATAAAGGAGTAACGAACCATGGAAGAGCGACTGCCGCAACATGTCATTGATTTGCACCGGCAACTGAATCAATACAGCTATGAATATTACGTGGAAGACAATCCAAGTGTGCCCGACAGCGAATACGATCGGTTGATGAACGGGCTGCTTGCGCTGGAGAAGCAGCACCCTGAGTGGATCACACCGGATTCCCCGACACAGCGCGTGGGCGGCAATCCGCTCAAAGCCTTCACTAAGGTGACGCATGAAATTCCCATGCTCAGTCTCGGGGATGTGTTCAGTGAAGAGGAGCTGCTGGACTTTGACCGCCGTGTTCGACAGGCGGTTGGTGATGACGTGACCTATGTCTGTGAATTGAAAATCGACGGTCTGGCAATCTCACTTACCTATGAAAAAGGAAACTTTGTGCTGGGTGCGACGCGCGGAAACGGAACGGTCGGAGAAGATATTACCCACAATTTGAAGACCGTTCGTTCCTTGCCGCTTGTTCTTCCGGAACCGATTGACATTGAAGTGCGCGGTGAGGCTTATATGCCAAAAAAATCGTTTGACAAGCTTAATGAGGAACGTAAAAAAAATGAGGAACCGCTTTTTGCCAACCCGCGCAACGCAGCAGCCGGTTCACTCAGACAGCTTGATCCGAAAATATCGGCGAAACGAAGGCTTTCCGTTTTTCTATACAGTGCCGGACGATTTAATCGTGATAGGATCAAAACACACTATGATCTGCTCGAATCCATCCGCGCGCTCGGTCTGCCGGTCAATCCGGAATCACGGCGCTGTCGGACGATGGAAGAGGTTTTTGATTATATAAAAGAATATACCGAAAAAAGAGACGCACTGCCGTATGGCATCGACGGCATCGTCGTCAAGGTAGATGATATGGCGCAGCAGCAGCAGTTGGGCAATACCGTCAAATCGCCGCGCTGGATGATTGCTTATAAATTTCCCGCAGAAGAAGTTGTGTCCACACTGGAAGCAATCGAAGTGAGTGTCGGCCGTACGGGGGCTGTTACACCGACAGCCGTACTTACTCCGGTATCTGTTGCCGGAACAACGGTCAAAAGAGCCTCCCTTCATAACGAAGACTTGATTCGGGAGAAAGATTTGCGGATTGGTGATCGTGTTGTCATTCGAAAAGCGGGTGATATCATTCCTGAAGTCGTGAACGTGCTTACGGAGCAGAGAACGGGCAGCGAGCTGCCTTATGCGATGCCGACGCACTGTCCGGAATGCGGCAGCGCGCTTGTGCGGCTTGAAGAAGAGGTCGCACTGCGCTGCATCAATCCCAAATGCCCGGCGCTGATTCGGGAAGGACTGATTCATTTTGTCTCTCGAGGTGCGATGAACATTGACGGTTTAGGTGAAAAGGTGATCACCCAGCTCTTTGAAAAGAAGCTGATTGCTGACGTTGCCGATCTTTATAAACTGAATCGCGATGACTTGATTTCCATGGAACGCATGGGTGAGAAATCAACCGACAACCTGCTGAGCGCCATTGAACGGTCTAAAGAAAACTCGCTTGAACACTTGCTTTTCGGACTTGGCATCCGCTATATCGGTTCCAAAGCCGCGAAACTGTTAGCTCAATCGTTTAAAGATATCGATCACTTGGCATCTGCCAATATGGACGCACTGGTCGCCGTCGATGAAATCGGTGAGAAAATGGCCGACTCATTGATCGCCTATTTCTCAAAACCGGAGGTCGGCGCGCTGATCAATGAATTGAAAAGTGCCGGCGTGAACATGACCTATCTCGGTCCGGATCCGGAGGCTGCCGCCCAATCGAATTCGCCGTTTAACGGAAAGACCGTTGTGCTGACTGGTAAACTGACGCTGATGACACGAAACGAAGCCAAAGAAGAGATTGAACGACGCGGCGGCAAGGTAACCGGGAGCGTCAGCGCCAGCACCGATCTTGTCGTTGCCGGAGAAGCAGCCGGATCAAAGCTTAAAAAAGCGCGGGAACTGCAGATTGAAGTCTGGGATGAAGCGCACTTTGCTGAAACGCTCAAGGAATAGGGGATGCTCCAAATGAAATGGAAAAAAACGGCGGCGGCTTGTTCCGTCCTACTTGGCCTCCAGCTGGTACTTTCAGGGTGCTGGTTTAACAATTCAAACAACAGCACGGTTAAAAATAGCAACGGAAAGACTGAAAATGCAAGCCTGATCCCGAGCGCGAATGATTCGGATTATCAAATGCTGCGCCCGAAATCCGACAGTACAACGCGCGGTTATATTCAATATGGACCGAAAAACCGAGTGGATATGGATCAGATGGAGACCGGTTTGATGGACTTGTCCAAAGATGTGTTCAGCCCAAATGATTATGTCTTTCAAATGGGACAATATATGAAAAACACGGATATTAACAGTATACTCTATCGAAAAGGGTCGGAGCCGCAGCGTGCTGCGAATAAAAGCCTGCCAAAAGATCAGCAGAAAACCGTCATTCCCGGCATCAACCCGGCGCTTGGAAAAGGGAAAAATATTGTTGAACAGTCGAAAAACAGTCCGAAGTATATCAATTATGTACTTGAGCAGGACTACATGAAGAGAAATAGCAAAGGGCAATATAAGATTGCCGGCATGTCCGTTGCTGTTTCACTGAATTCAGTCTATGCGGACAATATCAACTATAACGGCAAGATCTATCCAATCTCTGAAAAATTGAATCGTGCAAAGGTTGAAGGCTGGGCCAAGGCACATGCCCAGCAAATCGTTCAGCGAATACGAGACATCGGAAAGGACAATAAAGATTCAAGCGATAAGACCTATGAAGATCTGCAAAAAATCCCGATTTTTTTAACGCTTTACGTTACTGCGGAACCGGAATCCTATGTTCCGGGCGACTTTGTCGCTAAGACGGAAATTTCCGCTGGATCCAGTTCAATCAGCAAATGGACTAGTGTAAATGAACACCATGTTCTGTTTCCTTCCGACAATGCTACCAACAGCTATAAAGGTGATCTGGATAAGTTTAATCAAATCAAGAATGATGTACAGAAATACTATCCAAACTATGTCGGGGTTATCGGTAAAGCATTCTATCGAAATAAAGAACTTAGTGATTTGACTTTAAACATAAACTTTAATAAATTTGTTGACGAGTCGGAAATGATCGGCTTTACGAACTATGTGACCTCGCTCGTGGAAAAACGGTTACCATTTGAGCGAAGCATCCCGATTCACATTTACATTTCAACAAATGATATACCTGAGGCACTTATTGAACGGACGGAATCAATGGACCAGCCCTATGTTCATATTTTCCAGCATTAAATAATTACGGTATGCGATCATGAAGTGAAACTGCTCCGCGGCGGTTTCACTTTTTTTGCAAAAAATTAAAAATTAGTATATAAAGTTTAAAATAATATGGAAAATACCTTTAATACAATGTATATTAACTAATATGATGATAAAAATTAATATAATAAAGGAGATGAGGTGTTGGATAAGCTTGATTTAAAGATACTGCGCATATTAATGACACAGGGACGGGCGACTTGGTCCGATCTGGCCGGAGAAGTTGATCTGTCGTCTCCGGCAGTAGCAGAACGTGTCCGCCGATTGGAGGAAAGAGGAGTGATCAAGGCGTACGAGGCGATGATTGACCCGGAGCTTGTAGGCAATACGTGCACGGCCTTTGTCGCAGTTACTCTTGAAAAAACCGAGCAGCGTGCGGCATTCCTTGAATTGATCCATGAACTGGTCGAAGTTCAGGAATGTCATCATATTGCAGGGGACTACGATTATTTGCTTAAAGTACGCGCCCGTGATACCAAAGATCTGGACCGTGTCATCAGCAGTGAGTTGAAGAAGCTTCCGGGCGTGAAAACACGGACGACCATCGTCATGAATTCACTCAAAGAAACGGCGCGGCTCCCGATTCACGCCGAACGTTTTTCATGAGGTGCCGTTTATGGATTCATCCATTCTTTTTAAAGGAATTCTATTAGGCTTCGCCATTGCCGCGCCGGTCGGTCCGATTGGTGTCCTCTGTATTCGCCGAACACTGGCTTTTGGCAGACTTCATGGTTTGCTGTCCGGAATTGGCGCGGCTAGCGCAGATGCTATTTATGGTGCAATCGCCGCCTTCGGGCTGACGGTTATCTCTCACTTTTTGCTTGATCAGCAGATTTGGCTGCACGCACTCGGCGGCAGTTTTCTCTGTTTTCTCGGCGTGCAGACATGGCGTGCAAAAGTTGCGGATAAACCGGCAAACCTCGCAGGAAGCAGGCAGCTTTTCAGTGCCTACACAACAACATTGGTATTGACGCTAACCAATCCAATGACGATTCTCTCGTTCATCAGCATTTTTGCGGGCATTGGAATTACTTCCAGCGAGGTACGATCATCCCTTTTCTTAGTTTTCGGCGTTTTTTGCGGTTCTGCCGCTTGGTGGCTGCTTCTCAGCGTATGTGTCGGTCATTTTCGGGAAAAGATGAACAAAAAGATGCTGGTCTGGGTGAATCGCTTATCTGCCGGCATCATTTTCAGTTTTGGAATGGTTTCGCTGTGGCAGGTCATAGGAAATTTACTTTAAGGAAACCTGCATCGAATCATATTGTTTCAGGTCCGATTATTGCATAGTGTCAATGGTATTTGATATGATTAGAACAGTGTTGGAACTTGCCAAGAGGTGGCAAATGAAGCCGATTGGCGGAGGTGAAAAAGATGAGCAGAATTAACGAAGAACAGGTTAAGTACGTTGCGGATTTGGCACGACTTTCGTTTACCGATGAAGAAATTAAGACCTTCACAACACAGCTCGACGATATTATCGGTTTTGCCGAACAGCTGAACGCGCTCGATACGGAAGGCATCGAACCGACGACGCATGTGCTTGATATGTACAATGTGATGCGTGACGATGTTGTTGAGCCCTCGCTGCCACGCGAAGAAGCGCTCAAGAACGCGCCGCTGCAGGAAGAAGGACAAGTGAAAGTGCCGCTGATTATGGAAGCGGATTGACCGAATAGAAGGAGGATGAAGTGATGCCACTTTTTGAAGAAGGCCTCGTGTCTTTGTCTCAAAAGTTACATAACAAGGAAATTAAGGCATCCGATCTTGTCGATGAAGCGTTCGCACGTATTCATGAAGTCGATGGGGACGTGAAGGCGTTTCTGACCTTGAATGAAGAAGCAGCTCGCAGTGAAGCTAAAGCGCTTGACGAGAACGGTACGGCAGAAGAAGCGATTCTTTCCGGAATGCCGATTGGCATTAAAGATAATATGGTGACAAAAGGGTTGAAAACAACCTGTGCCAGCCACATTCTTGAAAACTATGATCCGCTCTATGATGCTACTGTAGTGGACAAGGTCAAGACGCAAAAGGCGATTACGATCGGAAAATTAAACATGGACGAGTTCGCGATGGGATCGTCAACAGAAACGTCATCGTTCGCAATTACGAAAAATCCGTGGGATCTGGAACGCGTTCCCGGCGGTTCCAGCGGCGGTTCGGCAGCGGCAGTTGCTGCGGGCGAAGTGCTGTTCGCGCTCGGGACAGACACCGGCGGTTCCATCCGTCAGCCGTCCGCATTCTGTGGTGTGGTCGGCATGAAACCGACCTATGGCCGCGTGTCGCGTTATGGTCTGGTGGCGTTTGCTTCGTCACTGGATCAGGCTGGACCGATCACGCGTACGGTTGAAGACAATGCCTATCTGCTTGAAGCCATCGCAGGTCTTGATCGCCATGATTCAACCAGTGCGGATGTACCGGTTCCGCACTATGCCGCTGAGCTGACCGGCGACATTGAAGGTCTGCGTGTTGCCGTACCAAAGGAATATCTGGGCGCCGGCATTGACGAATCGGTTAAAGGGAAGATTCGTACGGCGATCAAACAGCTTGAATCACTTGGGGCGATTGTTGACGAAGTGTCCCTGCCACATTCGAAGTATGCCGTTCCTGCTTACTACATTATCGCTTCCTCCGAAGCATCGGCGAACCTCGCCCGTTTTGACGGCGTGCGCTACGGTGTGCGCGCGGAAACAAACGATCTGATTGAGATGTACAAGAAGTCAAGAAGTGAAGGTTTCGGCGACGAAGTCAAACGCCGGATCATGCTTGGTACCTTCGCGCTCAGTTCAGGCTACTACGATGCTTACTACAAGAAAGCGCAGCAAGTTCGTACACTGATCAAGCAGGATTTTGAAAAAGTGTTCCAAAATCATGACCTCATTGTCGGACCGACGACACCGACACCTGCGTTTAAGATCGGTGAAAATATTGATGATCCATTAACGATGTACGCAAACGACCTTTTGACAATCCCGGTTAACCTTGCTGGTATTCCGGCAATCAGCCTGCCGTGCGGTCTTGCTGGCGGACTCCCGGTCGGCCTGCAGATGATCGGCCGACCGTTCGGCGAAGAGACACTGTACCGCGCCGCGCATGCCTATGAGCAGACAGCCGGATTTACATTAACGCCTGCCAAAGGGGCGATGAATCAATGAGTAATTTTGAAACCGTCATCGGACTTGAAGTCCATGTCGAACTGAAAACGAAAACGAAAGCGTTCTGCGGCTGCGCCAACCAATTCGGCGCCGAACCGAACACCAATACGTGTCCGATTTGTCTTGGACATCCGGGCGTGCTGCCGATTTTGAATCGTGAGGCAGTAGATTACGCAATCAAGGCCGCACTGGCACTGAATTGCGAGATCTCCCGAGAGACGAAATTCGACCGTAAAAACTATTTTTATCCGGACAATCCGAAAGCGTACCAGATTTCTCAGTTTGACCAGCCGATCGGACGCAATGGCTACATCGAAATTGAAGTCGATGGCGAAAAGAAGCGAATCGGTGTGCACCGCCTTCACCTCGAGGAAGATGCCGGCAAGCTGAGTCACCTTGAAGACGGTTCCGGCTCTCTCGTCGACTTTAACCGTGTCGGCACGCCGCTGATTGAAATTGTATCCGAAGCAGATATGCGCGACCCTAAAGAAGCCTATGCTTATTTAGAAAAGTTAAAAGCGATCATGCAGTATATTGATGTTTCCGACGTTAAGATGGAGGAAGGATCGCTTCGCTGTGACGCCAACATCTCGATTCGTCCATACGGACAAAAAGAATTCGGTACAAAGACTGAATTGAAGAACCTCAATTCGTTCACTTTTGTTGAAAAAGGTCTCGCCTACGAAGAAATGCGTCAGGAACGCGTACTGCTTTCCGGCGGCGAAGTTGTTCAGGAAACGCGTCGTTATAATGATGCGACGAAGACGACAACGGTTATGCGTGGAAAAGAAGGCTCCGATGACTATCGCTACTTCCCGGAACCGGACATTATCAAACTGAAAATCGATCAGAAATGGATTGACCGCATCAAGGCTGAGATTCCAGAATTGCCGGATGCGCGCCAGAAGCGCTACGTCGAAAAACTTGGTCTTCCGGAGTATGATGCAATGGTGCTCACGCAGACGAAGACGATGTCCGACTTCTTCCAAGCTGCGGTTGCTGAAGGCGCCGACGCCAAGCTTGTTTCCAACTGGCTGATGGGCGAAGTATCCGCGTATCTCAACAGCAATTACAAGACTATTGACCAAGTTCCAATGACAGCGCAGGGCCTGGCCAAGCTTATCCAATTGATTGAAAAAGGCACGATTTCCAGCAAGATCGCCAAAAAGGTCTTCAAGGAACTGATTGAAAAAGGCGGCGATCCGGAAGAGATCGTTAAAGCCAAGGGGCTCGTTCAGATCTCTGATGAAGGCGCACTGCGCGACATGTTGACGCCAATCCTTGAGGCCAACAAGCAATCGATGATTGACTATAAGAATGGCAAGGATCGCGCACTCGGCTTCCTCGTCGGCCAAGTCATGAAACAAACCCATGGCAAAGCAAACCCGAAAATGGTCAATAAAATTATTATTGATGAAATTAACAAACTGTAAAAAAGTGACGAAGCGGGATTCCTGATTGCTCAGGAGTCCCGTTTTTTTGATTGTAGCGGCAGATTCGGGATCAAGACCGAATGCCGATGTTTGGAATACTCGTCACACAGTGACTGTGAACTGAACGTTCGATAAATCGTGACAAAAGCTTTGCGATTCCCAGCTTGCGGCTGGCCCTGTCGTTATTTTTTCATATGATCGATTTTGATTTTAAAAATCGTTTACAATATAATAAAATAAGAAGGCTGAGCGCGAAATCTTAAACAGCGCCTGACTACGTAAACGCATCCAGACACAACCGGATGATTGTTGATTAGTGATTATTCGTATCGGACAGAATGAATGAAGAATGATCATCGATGAGCCAACAGAAATCATTCATACGGCATAAGAACCGGGCCGACATGAGTAGGCTCCTTTTGTACTATAAGTATATAAAATTTAAGGAAAATAGTATAAGTGCAACTAAGGATTCGCCTTCGTCAGAGGCTTGGCGAAGCCAAGTTTTCTAATGTTTCTGTTCAATGGAAAATCTTCATATAGAGATTGATTGGGTGATAATCATGAAGAAGGCTAGAATCATTTACAATCCCACATCAGGCCGGGAGCTGGCGAAAAAAAACATCGCCTATATCCTGGACCGGCTTGAAGATGCGGGATATGAAGCATCTGCCTATGCGACCAAAAGAGAGGGAGATGCAACGAAAGCTGCACGTAAAGCGTTTAAACGAAATTTTGATCTCGTTGTCGCGGCCGGCGGTGATGGTACCATTAATGAAGTGATCAGCGGACTCGCGGAGAAGGAATACCGCCCGAAGCTCGGAATCCTGCCCTTAGGAACAACCAACGATTTTGCACGTGCCATCGGTATCCCGCGCGATATCGTCAAGGCCTGTGATGTGCTGTGCGACGGCCATGAAATGCCGATTGATATTGGGAAAGTCAATGATCGTTATTTCGTGAACATCGCTGGAGGCGGCAAACTGACAGAACTGAGCTACGATGTGCCAAGTAAACTGAAAACAATGATCGGTCAATTAGCCTATTTTATTAAAGGAATTGAAATGCTCCCATCAATCCGACCGATAAAAGTGAAAATTGATTATGACGACCGCACCTTTGAAGGCGACATCATGCTTTTCCTTGTCTCCAACAGCAATTCAGTCGGCGGATTTGAAAAATTAGCGCCGGATGCTAAGCTGAATGACGGTCTCTTTGATCTGATTATTTTGAAGGCGGCGAATCTTGCTGAGTTTATCCGCCTCGCATCGATGGCGACCCGCGGCGAGCACATGAAAGATCCGAAAGTCATTTATGCACAGGCCAGCCGAATTAAAATCGAATCCGAAGAAAAAATGCAGCTCAATATCGACGGTGAATATGGCGGTGACCTGCCCGGTGAGATCATCAACCTCTATCACCATTTTCATTTAATGGTCCCGAAAGAAACCGAGGATGCGCACCTTCTCGAAGCCGAGCAGGAAGTGAAACAATACCAATAAGATTGAGTCGCTCACAAAAAAAGGTACGATCACGCGGTGTTTTTTTGAGGAAAAATAGATCGCACAGGACAAACGGGCAAGTTTTCATCACTTACAAAATGGCGGATAAGGGAAATTAAATATGGAAAATAGTGTAAAAGAACAACTTTTGGAAAGAAATAGAAAAATTATTCAAATTGTCATTGAACGCGTGAAACGTGATTGCCCTGATGCTGTTGCGCTAATTGGTGTGTGCGGTTCTTTTTATACCGGGGAATTTTATGAAAAGTCGGATCTTGATTTGCTGATTGTCATCAATGATAAAAAGGCATGGGAAATCGCTTCCTGCTTTATTCTGGATGATATCGGTTATGACATCTATTGTTCCTCGTGGGAAAGTCTGGAAAAGATGGCTTCTTACGATCACCCGCTTGTATCACATGTCGTTGATGTCGATCTTGTCTATTGCGCCGCAGAAAAGTATAGGGAACGTTTTGAACGGCTGAAGCAACAGGCACTTGCAGTTCTGCAAGCGCCTTTGACCAAAGAGATTTATGACAAAACGGAACCCCAGTTGCAAAATGCCATGTTAAAATATGCCAAACTTATGTTGACAGATGACCTGAGCCTTTGTCGCTATTACGCAGCAAACATCTTGGACGGAGTTAAAAATGTCATTTGTTTATTGAATCATAGTTATTTTAAATACGGTGTGAAGGATCATTTGCGTGAGATACTGCAGATGGAGACCGTACCCAATGATTTTGAGAAAAATGTGACCCATTTAATTCATGCGCGGAGCATGCAGGAGATCAAAACCGCTGCTACCCATATAATGAAATCAGTGAAGCAGCTACACGTTGAGGCAGGTAAGCCGTTTGCAGAGAAATCACCAATTCCAACGTCAGATGCTCTAACGGGAACATACGAAGAAATCTATTCCAATTGGCGAAACAAGGTACATTTTGCAGTGAAAAACAATGACGTTCATTTATCGTTGATGACGGCTATGGCTTGTCAGCAATTTTATGATGAGATGCATGAGGAATATGGGACTGTGAAAATTAATTTGCTGAAGGCATTCGATCCGCGTGATCTCGAAGGCTTTGCGGCAGCCTTTGATCGAATGATGGAACGATATCGCAACGAGTATGTGAAGCTACGGAAGGCCTGTAAAACACTACACGTCGTTGAAGGACTTTGAGAAAGATTATCTTAGTTTATAAACGGAAAAAACAATAACTCAGCAAATCCATGCAGCAATAAAGAGATAAACATAAACAAAAGGCAAGCAGCTTCAATCATACAATGTGCCATGAACTTTTTGCGGTTCATGGCACATTTCGCATGAGTGTGAGCACTTGTTTTAGCATGTGTTTACCGCTATCTTATAGAGAGATGCAACGTGTTGAGACCGCGCGATTAAGAGAAACGACCGATAAAATACGAAAAGAGACCGATAAATCCTGCGTCGCCTCATATCCCTGCAGATGAAGAATAACGATACAACGATTAGGAGTTCGAAAAATGTCTGAATCCAACATACCTGTAGCGAAAAATGAACAGCTTGAAGTCAGCTTCAGCGATCTAACCCAGGACGGGTCTGCTGTGGCAAAGGTGGACGGTTATACACTATTCATTCCCGGAGGACTGCCCGGTGAAAAGGCAATAATTCAAGTCATCAAAACCAAAAAGGGCTATGGGTACGGCCGCTTAATCGAGCTGACCAAAACCAGTGACCGTCGTGCCGAACCGCCATGCCCATACTATGACCAGTGCGGCGGCTGCGCCATCCAGCACATCAGCTCCGAGGGGCAGCTCGCCTACAAACGCGAGATCGTGCAGAACGCACTGGAGCGGATCGGTGGTCTGACCGACATTTACGTTGAATCAACGCTCGGCATGGCCAAACCGTGGCGTTACCGCAACAAGATCCAAGTTCCTGTCGCCCAACAAAATGGAAAATTCGCTTTTGGCTTTTACAAGAAACGCAGTCATGATATCGTCACCATGGATCACTGCATGATCACCGAAGCGATTATCGATGACATTGTTCAGACCGCGCGCCAAATCGCCGAAGAACATCACGTCATGCCTTACGACGAAACCAAACATCGAGGCGTACTCCGTCATATCATGGCCCGTGTCGGCAAGAAAACCGGTGAAGTCATGGTTGTCTTTGTCACGCGTACTGAAGAACTCCCGCACCGCAAGACGCTGATCCGGGAACTGATTGAGCGCTATCCGCACATCAAATCGATTGCTCAGAATATCAATACGAAGCGCACAAACGCAATTTTCGGCGACACAACAAAAACACTCTGGGGGCGCGATGTCATCTACGACCAGATCGGCGGCGTCACCTTCGCCATTTCAGCGCGCTCGTTTTTCCAAGTCAACCCCACCCAAACCGAAGTGCTCTACGGCAAAGCATTGGAATACGCCGAACTGACCGGACAAGAAACGGTGATTGACGCCTATTGCGGCATCGGCACCATCTCCCTGTTTCTCGCAAAACAAGCGAAGCACGTTTACGGCGTGGAAATCGTTCCCGAAGCGATCGAGGACGCGCGGAAAAATGCCGAGCTCAACAAGATCACCAACGCCACGTTCAAAGTAGGAAAGTCGGAAGATGTGATTCCGGTATGGCGCGATCAGGGCATCAATCCGGACGTTATCGTCGTTGACCCGCCGCGTAAAGGCTGCGACGCCTCACTGATCGACACGATGACCGCCATGCAGCCGCAGCGGATCGTCTATGTTTCCTGCAACCCTGCAACCCTTGCACGCGACCTTAAGTTACTCACCGCCGGCGGGTATCAGGTGAAAAAAGTGCAGCCGGTTGATATGTTCCCGCAGACGATGCACGTGGAGTGCGCGGTATTGATGACGAGGGTGGATAAGTAAAAATACGGAAAGTCCTGGTAGATAAGCCATTTCTGTAGTTTTTAGATTTTCAAACTGTACACTCAAAACGTGATTTTGCTTGTGGATGGGAATCAGTCTATTGAGGAAAATCCCGTTCGCAAGTGTATAGGCTTGATAACAGGCTTTGACGACAAGACAGGATAGATGTTTCAGCTTTTTGGGGCTTGGTGAGAAAACAGGATAGATGTTTTTCGGATTTTCGCTTGTACACGGGAACAGGTCAGAATATGGATGACTTTTAATTTGAGGATGATAAAATGGAAATATTGGATGTATATCAAAACTATTATAGCTACATTTATAACTATGCCCTGAAATTGACCTGCCACCCGGAAGATGCCCTCGATTTGACACAGAACACCTTTTTGAAGGCAATGGAAAAGCTGGATACCTTAAAAAGCGAGCATGCACTGGCAAGCTGGTTAGGAACGATATGCTTTCACGAGTTTATTAACAAGGCAAAAATGGATTCTCATAAATATCTGGCTGAAGTAGAAAATTGGGAACAATTAGAGAAGGAAGGAACCCTATTGTCCGATATTGCTCCCCAACTGGAAGATGAGGTTATTGTAGCGGAAGAAATTAGGGATTTACAAAACGGGTGTTTTATGGCAATGGTACGAAAACTGACATTAAATCAGCGTATCACTTTTTCACTGGTGGATATGTACGGACTGCCTATTGAATATGTTGCGAATCTATTAGATATCTCTATAGGAGCGGCAAAAGGTTTGCTCTATCGTGCAAGAATGAATATCGATTCTTTTTTGGGAGACCATTGCAGTATTATTTATGAAAAAAATCCTTGTAGTTGTAGGGCCTGGATAGATTTTTCAACAAACCGTTCTAGTCTGCAACGTCAATCCCATAAGTTACTGGAAAAATTAGATTATAATAAAAAGGGCTATGTATATAATGAACATGTTAGAAAAAGAGTTCAGTACCTTTATCACCATATGCCTGAGAAAAAGCCCCCGGCGGAATGGTATCAAAGTGTTTTAACAATTTTGGCACATCAAAATTAAAAAATTATCTTTAAACCGTATCTTTTAAATTGCTATTTTGTCTTTATGATTGTAACCGTTAAAATTCGGTACAAATCAGAAAAAAGGATGGATAGTAATGGAAAAAGTTACAGACGGATTTAAAATGTTTATGAAGGAAACGGACGGTATAGGCAAAGCATTTATGGGTTCTATTTTTAAAATGTCAGAAAAAAGCGCGCTTGATAAAAAGACTCACGAACTCGCCTATATTTCCGTATTGGTATCAACGAAAATATATGGGGGGCTGCCATTTCATATCCAGAAAGCAAAAGAACATGGGGCAAGCGTAGATGAAATAAAGAGTGCTATTCTTGTGCCACTACCAATTATGGGTATTCAGATTGCAGATGCATTACCATACTTGAGTGAACTTATCGAAAAATAATCATTACAAAAGGCACCCTGCGTTGTGATTTCGTAGAGTGCTTCGTTCATTTTTGCCCTTATTCATCCACATCCATCGTTACGCCGGATTTGAACTCCATGGTGAATTTGTCCTCGTAGACGGTGATTTTTTCAATCAGCCACTGGACAAGCGGTTCGTCGTATTCGGTTAGGGCGGTGGGCTGTTCCCGCAGGAAAGGTACCCATATCGGCAATGCGTTTTTCTGTTCATCCCACCCGGCGCTTTCCAGCTGAAGCTTCTGCTCCATTGATAGGCTTGATAGTTGGAACGGAATAAAAAAGGGCAAGGCAACTCGTTTGTTTTTTCGTCTTACTCCATGTATTAATTTTTGTAAATGGTAGCTAGATCATATATTCTACGCTTCATTTCTGCGCGGATATGTAACGGCTCTAAACACTCGCATTTATCCCCAAAACTGAAAAGAATAGTGTAGTAGTAATCATTCTCTATGAAAGGAAAACGAACAATGTAATGCTCATCACCATCTGGAGAAAAATCTTCATAAGAACAAAAATCAAGTACCCTGTCCATGACAGATTTATGAATACGAATTTTGATTTTTGTTTGCAGCGTTTCCAAGATTTCTTCAAAGTCTAAAATCGGTTTTTGATAATCTCGTGGCGTAAAAGTTTCCTCTTGCATTTGTAGGTTTGAAATGCGGGATAGTTTGAATAAGCGAAAATCATTTCTTTTATGACAATACCCTTGCCAGTACCAATGACTGCTTTTCAATACAAGCTGATACGGTTCGGCTGTTCGTACGGTTTTATTTCCGTAGCGGTCTGCATAGTCAAACGAAAGTAACTTGCTTTCCTGTAAAGCTGTTTTGATAACCTCTAAATAGGGTTGTATGTTCCTGTTGCCCATCCACGGACTTAAATCAATATATATTTGATTTGCTTTTAATTCAATGTCTTTCGCTCTGTCGGCGGGGATAAAACTCTTGACTTTCGCAAGGGCGTTTACCAGTTCATCACCTCGTATCATGTTGGAAAGACTGGAAAGCCCCATCAAGATAGCAGAAAGGTCGGCAGTCGAAAAAACCTTTCGATCAATCTTGTATTTTTGCATGATTTCAAATCCACCTCCCACTCCCGATGCTCCGCAAACAGGAATACCCGCCATGTTGATTGAGTCTATGTCGCGGTAGATTGTGCGGGGTGAAACTTCAAACATATCTGCTAACTCCTGTGCGCCTATACGCTCTTTATCAAGGAGTATCATAATAATGCTAACAAGTCTGTCAACTTTCATCTGATAGCCGCCTTCCAAAATTTCTTGTTATCCTTGTAGATTGTTGCCACACTGTTGTCAACAATTGTAAGGCATAATAAAAAAGCAAGCAAATCAATGTATCTATCAATGAAAATGGGAGGGAAATTATGTTTACAATTTATGTCTACGTTCTTGATACTTTAGCCGATTGGGAACTGGGGTATGTTACTTCGGAGCTGAATTCTGGTCGATTTTTTAAAAAGGGTGAGCAACGTGTATCGCTCAAAACAGTTAGTTATTCTAAAGAGCCAATCCATACAATGGGCGGGATGACAATAGTGCCCAATTGCTTAATTGATGATATTGTTGTGAGTGAAATAAGCGTGTTGCTATTACCGGGCGCAGATACATGGAACGACCCAAAGAATGGCGCTATCATCGAAAAAGCAAGTGAATTTCTCTCTTTAGGCGCTACGGTATGTGCAATCTGTGGGGCTACCGCTGCGCTTGCTAACTTTGGGCTATTGGATAAGCGTCCGCATACTAGTAATGGACCGGGATTTCTTGAAATGGTTTCTCCTAGTTATAAAGGTCAAAGTTTTTATATAGACAAGCCATCTGTAGCGGATAACAACCTTATTACTGCAAGTTCCACCGGAGCTTTGTTGTGGGCGAAACAAATTATTGAGCATTTAGGCGTTTTTCAATCAAACACACTGGAATCTTGGTATGACTATTTCAGTACCGGTGAGCCTAAACATTTCTTTGCCCTTATGCAAACTTTGCCGTCTAGCAATGAAAGCTGATCCACCTAAGTCATAAACAGGACATAGACCATATGATAAGTGATTTCAGAATATGGGTATCATATAAATTTCGATTAAAAATTCTACTTGATTAGAAACTTAAAAAGTAAACAAGGCACTCTACGGCTGCAATGATTCCGTAGAGTGCTTTGCTCATTTTTGTCCTTATTCATCCATATCCACCGTCACGCCGGATTTGAATTATACGGTGAATTTGTCCTCGTAGACGGTGATTTTTCAATCATCGGACAAGCGGCTCGTCGTATGCGGTCAGAGCGGTGGGCTGTTCCCGTAGAAAGGTGGTCATATCGGCAATGTGCTTTTTCAGCTCGTCCCGCCCAGCGCTTTCCAACTGAGGCTTCTGCTTATCCTCGCGCAGGTGGTAAATCTCCTCGGCGATGTCCTCATGTCTGGTTCGGACGCCGAATCCGCTTCAAAAGCTCCTCTTGCAGTTCTGCCAGTCGCTTGTCGACGTCGGTAAGCGGCTATCCTGTTTCGGATTCCAAAACGGCTTCAATGTTTCTTTGCAGGATGGCGAGGGAGGTGTCCTTGCCACACCATGTCTGATTAATGGCGGCAACCAATACCTGCTCAATCTGACTTTGCGGCACGGTGTTGGATCGCAGAGCAGACCGGTATTCTCAAGATGGCTGATACATTGCCAGACGACGGACTTCTTGCCGCCACGATTGTACCAATGAATCCTGCGGTAAAACGCTCCACAGCAGCCGCAGAAAATGATGTTCGGCAGGCAGTGGTTGCTGAAGAGCCGGTTCTGCCCATTCGGGCTGGTGTGGACGATGCGACGGTGCGCCAATTCCTCCTGCATCCGCATGAAAATTTCACGCGGAATAATGGCTTCATGTCTGTTTTCCACATAATACTGTGGCACAAGGCCGTTGTTCTTGACACGCTGTTTGGTAAGGCAGTCAACGGTGTAGGGTTCAAGGTATTCCCGGTAAATACGCTTGACGATTTCGGCCTCCTCCGGTATGTATATTGCCATCAAGAAAGTCTGCATGCCCGCTGGCACTATTCAATTGTAAAAATATGCTTAAATGTTTATTATCCATTATACTGAATAGAAGATGAATTAATATTTATAGAAAATAAGCATTTCGACAGATTTGAATTTACCAAATATAAGTATAAAGAAGGCGAACTTATGGGAAAAACAGATCAAATACGAGAGGTGCTATTGACCACAATTTGTTGCGATAAGAAACAAAGTAAAATATCACGTGAAGATAATATAATTTTGTCTGGTCAAAAATATTATTCATCTACTGATGCTGATATGTCTAATTTCGCAGTAGGGTTTTATGAAATTGTATATAAAGATATTTTAAATTCCAAGCCGCTCTTAAAACATAATGGATCTTTGTGGAATAATGAATATGCTGGCGATACAATGAACAGCTTTAATACCGTTGCGAATATTACTCCTAGAGCAGGAAAATCTCGTGTACAAAGAACGGCTATGGAAGAATGGCCGGAATATTTACAGAATTATTATAGAAAATATCATTGCTTGGCGAATTTCTGGATTCTTCCCATGGAAATTGGACGAACGACAAAAGGAATTTTAAATAAAGCAATTAATCCAACAGGTGATTATATGGATCGCTTTTTAGAAATGGTACATTCAAAAATCAGGTTTTATGGATATGACAGGGAGTATTTCAGATGCTTTAATTGTTGGGGTGAATTTACTGATAAACATTTCCTTATAAATAGTTATCTAAATGAAGAGCTAAAAATTGAATTGTATAGCAATTTCAACGAGGATAAAAGTCGGAAATTTATAAAAAAAGCATTAGAAAAAATTGGACAGAGAGCAGAATGCATTGCAGAATCTGAATATGCAAATAAATTGTGGGAGTACTTTAATGAGTGGAATTTATTTAAAGAAATAAGATCCGTGTAAATTCCAATTTATTTAAAATCTATGATAACGGAGGTTTTGTCGGGGCTGATGATAACAAAACAATTCACTATATCCCATTAATGCCTTAAGGTGAGAAACGCGTTGTAGTATTTACTGCCGTGTAAGTACAAACAGTGCTGAACAGTTGAAAAGTTTAATTGCCCAAGTGTCGTCGCTAACAAGATAACAGCAGCTAATCCCAAATGGCTACTAATGGAGGATAGGAGACTTCAAATGGATAAAATGATTAAGATCAGAAATGAAGAAGAAGCGGATTACGCGAGAGTTGAAGAAATTACAAGGAAATCTTTTTATAATCTATACATTCCAGGGTGTAATGGACACTATTTGGTTCATATTATGAGATCCTATAAAGATTTTCTGCCGGAGCTCGATTTTGTAATTGAACTTGACAATCAGATCGTTGGGAATATCATGTACACAAAAGCAAAACTGGTTGATGAGTCTGGGGAAGAGAAAAAAATCCTTACCTTCGGCCCGGTTTGCATTATTCCTGAATACCAAAGAATGGGTTACGGAAAAATGCTAATAGAGCATTCGTTTGATCAGGCGATTGCGCTTGGTTATGATGTGATTGTAATATTTGGAAACCCGGGCAATTATGTAAGCCGTGGCTTTAAGAGTTGTAAAAAGTACAATATCTGTCTTGAGAATGGAACATTTCCAGCAGCAATGATGGTAAAAGAGCTGAAGCCGGAAGTTTTGGATGGAAGGAAATGGGTTTACTATCACAGTCCGGTGATGAAGATAGACGAACAAGAAGCCGAGCGGTTTGATGAGAGCCTGGAAAAAATGGAGAAGAAAATCCAGCCAAGTCAGGAAGAATTTTATATTCACAGCCATTCTCTTATACATTGAGTTTCCTTTAATGGTATAAGGATAAGCTACAACTTCTAATGCACGGGAAATAAGGTGGTTTGACTACTATATTACTATATATAGTGGTTGGGAGCATTAAATGCGCTCAAAAAGTGTAAATTCCGCCTTCATAGATAACAATGTCCATCGTAGCCAGATAGACAATCTTTCGCAATGCATCATCGATAGGATAAGCATTCTTAAACTTAGTGACTTTTCTGAGTTGACGGTGAGATCTCGCGCAAACGAGCGTTCTGTAGTGGAGTTGAGGCAATGTTGTCCATTATGCAGCGGACAGTTCATGGAAAGACGCCTGATAAGGGCAGTGACAGATCCTTGGGAAAACCGTCAAATGAACGAAAATTCACGTACTTCCATGCGTTCATTGCTTCAGTTGACGTAATTGGATGGCGAAATTTTAAGCCTCTGAGAAAGAATGCTAAAGCAAGAGTACTTCTGATAAATTATCCTGCTAATAGCAGTCCTGTCACATGTTGAGTGTGTAGCGTTAATGATATGGATATCCTTGTAACCGTAGGGTTTGTGAGAGATCAATAAAATAAAAAAAATCGCTGAATGTCTGTTTGATGGGCAGAAGGCGATTTTTTGTGTTTAGGGAGAAGTATTTTTTATGTGACTAGACTACACGTCTATTCACAATAACAACTAGAAATTATAATTTAGAAAGCAAATACTAATAAATCGTGATATGGTAGTAGTTAGGAAGTCGCGTTTCTAATAGTTTATATTATTATTTAGCATCTCTGCTTCTTCAGGGCTGACATACCAGTCACATTTTGAAAGTGAAAGACTTTTTGTAGATATAGCTGATCCAGTTCTATTTTCGATGGTATTGCAGTGAAAAAGGCTTTAGCCTTTTTCACATCCCCAAATTATAATTGAAGCAAATATAATTGTGATATAATGTGATTATTTACTGAAGACCGGATTATTGATTCAATTACCTCTAAACGGATGTTTTTATATGTTTGGAAACGAGGAAACAGATCATGAATAGAAAAGAAGATATTTTAAATGCGTGGATTGTGGTGGAACAGCTATCTGAAGGTTCTATTAATAAACGAGACAAAGAATTAAATCCTCTTAAAACAGAAACAAACGATTGGGCTACGTTTTTCTTGGATTTTATAAATACACAGAAGAAACAGCAAAAGATTTCAGAAAAAGCTTTTAAGAAATCCGGTTTGGTGTTATACTTCGCTATTTTTAATTTCCAAGAAATTGTTGATATTTTGAGGAGAAAGTACAACATCCCCGCAACCTATGAAGAAACAACTAAGTCTGATAAATTCACTTTTTCTTTGTATTTTGATAATGAATTGAACTTTCTTGCAGATAAGTTGTTCCTTACGATGAGTGGCTACATTCGATATAAAGGTAGATTACCTAAAGATTTCCTAAAAGTAGAAGATGAGTTTCGCAATGAATTAAGCAGGGAATTCGATGAAGATTTTAACAAAAAAATTTCTGAACTATTCAAAAAATATAAGGTTTCTTCGGAAAACTTTCGCTATTCATTTGTGAAGAATATAGACAATGGTGATGTCAATTTACATTCATTTTTTATTGATGATTTACAAAAAGCAAAGGAAATGCATCATAATAAAAACTTGAATCGATATTTCGACGGGTTTTCAGGACGAAGACAAAATTTGAACGGTAAGAAAGATTCGCAGAATTTTAATCCGCAAATTTTTGAAGAAGTGTTACAACCCAAACTCTACCCGTTAGGTCGTTTCCCAAGTAATCCTGATCATGCACTTTCATTTATGCAACAAGTTGCAGTCAATTTAGCTTTGAACGAAAAAAATGACATCCGTAGTGTAAATGGTCCACCCGGAACAGGAAAAACCACACTTTTGAAGGATATTTTTGCCGATTTAGTTGTGCAACAAGCGGCGGAAATTTGCAAACGTTCAGATAAACATATTCAAGGTACTCTAGTCTATTGGAAAGAAGCAAAACTTGGTATTTTACCTCACAACATTTCAGATAATAATATTGTTGTTGCAAGTTCAAACAATGGAGCAGTCCAAAATATTGTTAAGGAATTGCCTCAAAAAAAGGAAATTGCTGGCGAATTCCAAAAAAAAATAGCAGAGATTGATTATTTTCAATACATATCTAATTTGGAACTATCCAGTGAAGGGTTTGGGAAAAGTCGGGAGATTAAGACAAAGCTTCTTGGGGAGGAAAATTGGGGAACGTTCTCACTAGAGGGCGGGGCGTCAATTAATGTCAACAAGTTAATGCTGAATGTTGAATGTATTGAAAAATCTTTTGAAGAGAACAATCAATTGGACTTGAATGTTTACCAAGAATTTTCAAAACTACGTGATGAATTGAATGCTGAAAGAGAGAAAATTCAGCAATATAGTGAACAGATAAGACGGCTTCTGGAATTGAAAGATCAATATGAGAAGCAAGCAATTAATTTTAAACAAGGAGAAAACAGGAGACAAACTGAGCTGGCAGTACTTCGTGAAAAAATAACAAGTGATCTTAACATGTTGCGCCAAGAAAGTGACATACTTCAAGAAAATTTGTCGGATATTTCCATCAAGCTCAGAGAGTTAGATCATGTGCAAAGCCAAGCGGAAAGAAATTTTGATGTTGTTAAGTCACAGAAACCGAGTTTGCTATGGATGCAAAAAATTTTTAATAAGTCTCAGGTTAATCAATATTTGGAGAAGCTGAATAACGCCAATGAAATGTTGAATCATCTTTCTGAACAGAGAAAGAATTTGTTAGATAAACAGGTCAATCTAAAGAACGCTTTAAGAAAACATGTTAGTAAAAGTGAATCGAATCAACAATACCTTCAAAATGCTGAAACTGTGTTTGATCAATGGACGGTCAAGCAGCAAAACATTTTGCAAGATTTGAAACAAAAAATAGTGACACTGGAGAAAATCAAATCTAAAAGTGACATCAAAGCACTTGATTTTTCGCAATCATACGATGATCTTCAAAAGTCTAATCCGTGGTTTACCAAGACGTTTCGTGTACTGCAATCAGAACTTTTTATCTCAGCATTGAAAGTAAGAAAGAGATTCTTGTTTGAAAACAAGAAGAATTTGAAAGCCGCGAGAATAATTTGGAATAGCCAAATGAAGTATATGTCAAAAGAAAACGGACAACAATTAGTAACAGAATCATGGCAGTGGTTGAATTTTGCTATTCCTGTTGTTAGTACGACTTTTGCCAGCTTTGGTAGAATGTTCAAGAATCTTAATGAAAATTCAATCGGTAATTTATTTATAGATGAAGCAGGTCAGGCATTACCACAGGCCAGTGTAGGTGCAATCTTTAGAAGCAAAAGGGTTATGGTTGTTGGCGATCCCTCGCAAATCACGCCGGTATTGACCATAGATTCAAATGTTTTGAATATCATAGGAAGACATTATGAAGTCAATGAAAAATTTGTTTCTGCTGATGCGTCCACTCAAACACTCGTGGATGCAACCAGTCAATATGGGTTCCAGAGAAATGAAGGTGAATGGATCGGCATTCCACTTTGGGTACATAGACGTTCGGATTATCCGATGTTTACAATTTCAAATGAAATATCATATGACGGATTGATGGTTCAAGGAAAACCAGAAGAAGATGCGCAAGGAAAATCAGAATGGTTTCATTCAACAGGAAAAGCGAGTGATAAATTCGTGAAGGAGCAAGCTGAACTGTTGAAAAATCTGATTGATAAGCGAGTGCAGAAAAATCCTGAGTTAAGAGACGAAATTTATGTCATTTCACCATTTAGACACGTGGCGTATAAGTTAGCACAAGCTTTGGATGAAATTCATTTCACAAAGCGAAAAAAAGGAAAATTAACAAACATAGGAACGGTTCATACATTTCAGGGGAAAGAAGCAAAAATTGTATATTTTGTACTTGGCGCTGATACCGATAGTAAAGGTGCTGCAAAATGGGCGGTTTCTGACCCAAATATGATGAATGTTGCGGCTACGCGCGCAAAAGAAGAATTTTATGTCATAGGTGATAAAAAATTGTACGCTTCCCTAGGTAGTAAAGTAGCAAATACAACGATTTCAATCATTGACAATTATAATAAGCAAGCAAACTAACAAGCTGATTTTGAGATAACGCTTTTAATTTTTGGTGTGCAAAATAGTTGCA
Source organism: Sporolactobacillus shoreicorticis (assembly GCF_024125445.1). Classification (GTDB taxonomy): domain Bacteria; phylum Bacillota; class Bacilli; order Bacillales; family Sporolactobacillaceae; genus Sporolactobacillus; species Sporolactobacillus shoreicorticis. The sequence goes on from NZ_JAMXWM010000002.1 coordinate 136,364, forward strand.
AAGCTATTATGCTGTCTCAAGCCACATTGAAACAATAATGATGACGAATAGTGATTTGAAGAAAAGAAGATAGTTTGACTACTAAGCAGGCATTTACTGATATCAATAGTTAAGTAGATTGGAGAAAAGAATGAAATCATTCTTACTAATTGGACAATCAAATATGGCAGGTCGTGGATTTAAGCACGAAGTGCCTCCGATTTATAATGAAAGAATTATGATGTTGCGAAATGGCAGATGGCAAATGATGACTGAGCCCATTCACTTTGACAGACCAGTTGCGGGCGTAGGACTTGCGGCGTCATTTGCAGAGGCTTGGTGTAAGGATCATGCAGGAGAAAAAATTGGTCTCATTCCATGTGCGGAAGGTGGCAGCTCCATTGATGAGTGGTCGCTGGATGGAACATTATTTCGTCATGCAATAAATGAGGCTAAATTTGCAATGGAAGATAGTGAATTGGCAGGAATACTATGGCATCAGGGGGAAAGTGACAGCCAAGATGGGAAGTACAAAGTATATTATGAAAAATTATCAAGAATCTTTAATGGAATAAGAAGAGAACTATCCGTACCTGATAGTCCATTTATTATAGGTGGTTTGGGCAATTATTTGGGTAAGGTGGCATTTGGTGCAGGGGGCGTGGAATATCAGCTCATTAACGATGAACTTCAAAAATATGCACAGGATAATGGAAATTGCTATTATGCTACTGCCGAAGGACTTACATCGAATCCAGACGGTATCCATCTCAATGCAATGTCCCAGAGACTATTTGGCATAAGATACTATGAAGCGTATCGTAAAAAAAAGCATATAGATGAACCATTGACAAATGAAAAAGAGCTAGTAAATCAATGCCATAATAGAATGAATACATCAGCGGAAAAAACATATATAGCACTAGAAAAATTTACTTTGGGGAAGATTTCTTATGAAGAGTTGGTGAAGGCTTTTTCGCAATGACAGGACCGCAATAAATTCCATGTTTCGTCTACGGTCAACACACCTACTCGCGACTTACTTCAGGTGATAAAATAGGCTTAAGTTTTCCCCCTATTGATTATTTGATACTTACGTTGAACTAGGTGTACATAACCCTAACTGATCCCTCCAATTAAGTAACCTATCTATGTTAAAGCCGTTCTGAATCGATCATCAGGGAGACATTCCCTTGAATCATTGTTAAAATGAATTCGTTGTGTGTTGTAACAATCAATAAAGAAGTATTTAGCAGAAGGTGAAGTTAGGTGAAGAGAGAGAAGTTAAAGAGAGAGAAGTTAAAGAGAGGCCTTAGTGCGCGCCATATTCAGATGATCGCGCTGGGCGGAACGATTGGCGTTGGTTTGTTCATGGGCTCAGCGAGTACAATCCAGTGGACGGGCCCGTCCGTGCTGCTTGCTTATGCGATCAGCGGATTGTTTATTTTCTTCATTATGCGGGCGATGGGGGAGATGTTATACGTTGAACCGAGCACCGGATCATTTGCGACATTCGGACGCGAGTTTATTCATCCGCTCGCCGGTTATCTGACCGCGTGGAGCAACTGGTTTCAATGGGTCATCGTCGGCATGTCTGAAGTGATCGCCGTAGGAACCTACATGAAGTTCTGGTTTCCGGGGCTGCCGGCCTGGATTCCCAGTGTTCTGGTTGTGATCATTCTCGGTGCGGCGAACCTGATTTCTGTCCGTTCATTCGGCGAATTTGAATTTTGGTTTGCAATGATCAAGGTGGTTACAATTATTTTGATGATTATTGCCGGAATCGGACTGATCTTTTTCGGATTTGAAAATGGGGGACGAGCGATTGGCTTGTCAAATCTCTGGGCACACGGCGGTTTTTTTACAAAAGGGTGGACAGGCTTTTTCTTTTCGCTGTCGCTCGTCGTTGCGGCTTTCCAGGGGGTTGAACTGATCGGCATCACTGCCGGTGAAGCGAAGCATCCGGAAAAAACAATTGTCCGGGCGATTCAGAGCATCATCTGGCGTGTCCTGATTTTCTATATTGGCGCAATCTTTGTGATTGTCACCGTCTACCCGTGGAATCAGCTTAATGAATTGGGCAGCCCGTTCGTTATTACGTTCGCGAAAATCGGCATTACTGCTGCAGCCGCGATCATTAACTTTGTCATCATTACGGCAGCGATGTCCGGGTGCAACAGCGGTATTTACAGTGCCGGACGGATGCTCTACACGCTGGGTGAATTCGGACAGGCACCTAAATGCTTCAGTAAAGTTTCCGGAAACGGAGTGCCGCTTTTTGGCACGATTGCGGTGCTCATCGGTCTTGCTATTGGTGTTGTCCTGAATTTTGTCGCACCGCCGAAAATTTTTGTGTATGTCTACAGTGCGAGTGTTCTTCCGGGGATGGTCCCATGGTTCATCATCCTGATCAGCCATCTCAGGTTCAGAAAAATAAAAGAAGCTGAGCTGCGGGAACATCCGTTCAGAATGCCGCTTGTACCGTTTTCAAACTATCTGACGATTGCCTTTTTAATCATTGTATTAATCGGGATGTGGTTCAATCCAGATACACGTCTGTCGCTGATTGTCGGGATTATTTTCCTGTGTCTCGTCGTCGCCAGCTATTATGTTTCCGGCACTGGAAAACGGGATTCTCAGGAAAATGAAGCAAAGTAATTTTAGCCAAACAGGTGATCTGATTGATTCAGAAGATGATAAGCAACGTTACAGCGGATCGAAGAAGATTTTAAAAAGTTGAGGCTTTGTTGGCGTGTTGCCATATACCATTTTCACTCTGAAGGGTACCATCAATGGATCTATTTGATTTCATTGATTGGTACCTTCTTTTTTTGTTAAGGTGATGGAGAGGAAAGATCGCAAATTTTCTTCTATAATCACCGTTTCTTCAGATTATTCCTTTGATCGCGACAATACGTTTGTTAATGCTTTGGTAATTCTCTCAATCGAGTGATCTTCCTCATCTTCGAGCCAACTTAAAATGGCACTAACCGTTCCATTGGCAAAATAGGAAAAATAATACTTTAGGATGTAAGGATCCTTCTCGTTAAAAACCTCTTTAAATTCCTCAATTGCTTGTTCCCGAACTTCAGAAAATAGCTCACTGACCATGATTCCATTACGGTAATTTGCCAAAATCATTCGGCCAACAACTTCGTTATCTTTGAATATAATTGTCAGTCTCTTTAGCCAGTCATGAATCTGTTCTTGTGGGCGGATCGCTAAAACCGGTCTGATTTGATCGACGAACTCTGCTTCAATCTTATGAAATAGATCAAGCGGGTCATCAAAGTGCAAATAAAAAGTTCCTCGATTGACATCCGCCTCTTTACAAATTTGAGTAACCGTTATCTTTGAGAGCTCATTCGTGTTTAGAAGGTGTAAAAAGGCTTCCTTGATTACTTGGATTGTATATTGAGTCCGCCTGTTGTTTTTTGTACCCGCCATCAGATTCACCTTATCCCTCATTTATTCAACACCACGTGATGTACTTGTTTATTCAATAACAAAAAATGAAAAATTACATATTGAACTTGGTTTTCACGTTTACTATACTATCAACATGATGTCAAATCAACACTGTGTTCAATAAATATCAAGAGGGAGAATAAAAGAGTTAGTTAGAAGTAAAGAACACATTGAAACCAAGAGGGAATTCGATGATCGTTGTTTTTCCATAAAAGAAACAAATTGACTGAATATACGATTTTGATAGAGAAAAGACGATTGATTACGAGCAGATAAACTTCATTTTGTTTTTGCGGGGAGGATCAGAAGTGAGAGGAATCATTAAAGCACGGTGGATCATTTTATCCTTATGGCTTGTTGCAACGGTCGTGCTCGTTGCTTTGCAACCGGATATCAATGCCATTCTTAGAGATCGAGGTCAGAAGGCATTAAACGAAGACAGCCCATCGGTACAAGCCGATACCATATTGAGTAAAATGGAAAAATCGAAGGGAACCAATAATCTTGTCGTCTTTTATGACAAGAATAAGATTTCCGATAACGAGTTGAAACAAATCAAGCAGGGTGTGGAACGATTCCATGATGATGCAAATAAGCTCGGAGTTGCTGAGATCATGGATCCCTTCAGCGTACCTGAAGCAAAAAAGTCGCTTATTTCGAAGGATAAAACAACCGTAATGGTGAGTTTCAAGTTAGACAAAAAGTCTCGAGAAATCGATGATATTCAAAAAGCAATTGATCAGCGCTTGAATAAAGTGACGGTCACCCATTACTTGACCGGTGAGGATTTCATTAATAATGACTATTTAAAGGCGTCTCAGGGCGGTGTTGAGAAGAGTGCGGCACTGACCGTTCTGTTCATCTTAATTGTCCTTGTCATCATGTTCCGATCCATTGTGACGCCGATTATTTCTTTACTTGCGGTTATGTTCTCCTACCTTTGCTCAATGGGGATTGCCGCGCAGTTGATTGACAAAGCAGGCTTCCCACTTACAAGTCTGACGCAGATGTTGCTTATTTTGATCCTGTTCGGCATTGGGACCGATTATAATATATTGCTGTTTAACCGATTTAAGGAAGAGCTGTCAAAAGGGTTGTCCGTTGACAATGCGATTGTTTCGACCTATCAAACGGCCGGAAAAACGATTGTCTACAGTATCCTGACTGTCTTTATCGCTTTTGCGGCACTTATATTCTCTCAATCGCCAATCTATCGGTCGGGCATTGTCGTGGTTATTGGTGTTGCGTTTCTGTTGCTCGAGATGATCACCTTGACTCCGTTTGCGATGAAGCTACTCGGTCAAAAGCTGTTCTGGCCATCCAAAAGTGCTAAAGGACATGGAGAGAACAGGATGTGGGCAGGGACAGCAACGATCGCCACCAGGCATCCAATCATTTCCGTAATCCTGGTGGCCGTACTCATTGTACCGGCTGTGTTTTTCTATCAGGAAAAATTGAACTTTGATACGATCGGTGAACTGGGTAACAGTTACCCTTCGTCTAAAGCCATGAATATTGTGGCGGATCATTTTGGCAAAGGCAATGCAATGCCAGCGACTGTTGTCATTGAGAATAAAAAAGCTCTGGACAATAACGAATCGCTGGCAGCGATTGATCGGCTAACCGGACAGCTGGAAAAAATGAAAGGCGTCAAACAAGTTTCTTCCATAACAAGGCCTCAGGGGCAAGAAGTGAATGGTTTTTACATCGGTGATCAGACGAAGTCGGTCACAAACGGATTGTCCGCGACGCAGAAGGGCGTCGATCAAATCGGCGGCGGTCTGACAACGGCTCAGAAAAAGCTTGCCGCGGCTGACTTTTCTCAAGTCAATAAGATGGTCGACGGAACAGCCAAGCTTGAGACCGGCATGACTGCTTTGACCAGCGGGCTTAAGCAAATTCAAAATGGGATCGGAGGTTCCGGTCAATCACAAAATATCAGTGATGGGATCGGACAAATAGAAAGCAATCTGGAAAAAATGAGCGGTGCTGTGACTACACTTGCCGATCACTATAATCAGATGCAGACCGGCTATGCGAAAATGGGTACCAGTTATCAAGACACTGCAAAGGCGCTGCTCGGTGTCAAGAATGCACTCGCGCAGATGCAAATGCTGACATCGGCGCTCGGTGACAGCAGTCCGGGTGTTGCCGATGATCAAAATTATCTACGACTAAAAGCGAGCTTCGATCAGTTGTCTGCATCGTTGGCCAAGATCACACCGGAAGGCATCGACGCATTGAACAAGAACTACAATACACTGACGACAGGATTTAAAACGGCGAACAGTCATCTGTCTGAGATGAGTGATGGTCTGTCCCAAATGGCGGAAGGACTTGAAAAAACGAAAAGCGGTCTTGACAGTGCTTCCTCAGGCATCGGAAAGATTGTCACCAATATGGATCAAGTAACGGACGGACTGGGGCAAATGAAATCCGGTCAGCAGAAGCTGGCAGATGGTCTTAACGGATTCCATACTTTCAGCGACAAGCTGGCGGATGTCACGAAAGGATTGGATCAACTATCCGGTGGTCTTGGAAAAACCAACGATTTCCTTTCACAACTTAATACAAATCGAAGCTTCTCGATACCGGATGAAGCACTGAAAGATAAGCAGTATCAGCAGGCATTGGATGCGTTCATGTCTAAAGACCGGACCATCACCAAGATAACGGTGATTCTTAACCATGACCCATATTCAAAGCAAGCTTTAAATACAATCAAGCACATGAATACAACGGTGAAGAACGGAATGAAGGGAACGGCTTTGGCTGATGCAAAGGTAGCTGTTTCCGGGCCAAGTTCGACAACCTATGATACAAACAATGTTCTGACAAAGGATTTGAATCGCTTAACGGTTATTGTACTCATTGGTGTTCTGCTCGTTCTGCTCGTTGTGATGCGTTCCTTCTGGATTCCAGTGTTTATCACGGTGTCGCTCATGGGGGCGTACTATGCGGCCATGTTTGTCTTGAATGCTCTGTTTATCAATTTGATTGGTCTGGAAGGTATTTCTTCATTCGTTCCATTCTTCGCCTTTATCGTAATCGTTGCTTTGGGCGTAGACTACAGCATTTTCCTACTGGCACGTTACAAGGAATATCCGCTGATGTCAGGAAAAGAAGCGATTGTCGAAGCAGCCAAAAGAGTGGGTACCATCATTTTGTCGGCCTTCGTGATTCTTGGGGGAACCTTCGCGACACTGATGCCGTCGGGAATTGTGCTGCTGATTGAGCTGGCAACGGCTGTCATTACCGGTCTGATCGTGCTCTGCTTCATTATGCTTCCGATCTTTGTCCCGACGATGATTTCACTCTTTGATTCTCCGCCAAAGTTTAAAAGAAGCACTGAGTCATCAGTGAGCGAATAAATGAATCCAAATGTGAATGCAGAACATAAAAATGAAGATGTCTCAAGGCTTATGCCGATGAGACATCTTTTTTTCGTGCCAAGATAAGCATATTTCGAGTGATCGGGATAGTCGCGCGTAGCAAGGGGGAAAGGATATCATCAATACGTGTTGCTCCATTGATCGGTACCTTTGTTTTTGTTAAGGTGGAAGCATTCAAAATGCATGCCGTTTGATTTCAACGGCTCAATCATGCTATAAGTGTTATGAACGTATTTTTGGGGATGCGGATTTTGGACGAGCAACTCATAATGTGAGGATTTGAATGTAACGATGATTAATAATTTTTGGCGTGATTTGCCACGACCTTTTTTTATACTGGCACCGATGGAAGAGGTGACGGATGTTGTTTTTCGCCATGTAGTGAGTGCGGCAGCCAGGCCTGATGTGTTTTTTACAGAGTTTACAAACACGGATAGTTATTGCCATCCGGAGGGAATTCAAAGTGTGCGGGGACGCTTGACGTTTACAGAGGATGAACAGCCGCTTGTTGCCCAAATATGGGGGGATAATCCGGAGCACTTTCGGCAAATGAGTATCGGTCTGGCGAAACAGGGGTTTCGTGGTGTGGACATCAATATGGGCTGTCCGGTTCCCAACGTGACGGCGAATGGAAAAGGAAGCGGCCTGATCCTGCGCCCCGATGTTGCAGCCGATTTAATTCAGGCGACAAAGGCGGGGGGACTGCCTGTCAGTGTGAAGACAAGGCTCGGTTACTCGGATGTAGATGAATGGCGGGACTGGCTGACACATGTGCTGAAACAGGATATTGTGAATCTGACCATTCATCTGCGTACGCGAAAGGAAATGAGCAAAGTCGATGCACACTGGGAACTGATTCCGGAGATTGTGAAACTCCGCGATCAGGTGGCACCGGAAACACTTTTGACGATCAATGGCGATGTCACTGACCGGCAAACCGGCTTGATGCTCGCTGATCAATATGGTGTGGATGGGCTGATGATTGGGCGCGGTATTTTTGCCAATCCATTTGCCTTTGAAAAAGAAGCAGAAGATCATAGTAGTAAGGAGTTGCTTGATCTCTTGAGGCTGCATCTGGATCTCTATGATCACTATTCCGCGGAATTAGAGTTGCGCCCGTTTACAGCGCTCCATCGCTTTTTTAAGATCTATGTCCGCGGTTTTCGCGGGGCAAGTGAATTAAGAAATCAATTGATGAGTACGAAGTCAACAGATGAAGTGCGTACATTGCTTGATCGCTTTGTACAGCAGCAAGATCAGTAAATAACCCAGAATAAGTAAAGGCAGACAGCTTAAGCGACTGTCTGCCTTATATTATAACTGATTGAGTTTGCTTTCAGGTTCGCTGCCATTCGCTACACGTTTTATGTTGCTCACAAAGAAATCATACCTTTTCTTGTGGAATTTGAGACCGTCAGGCATGCCCGCTGTATGAGGCGTAAGGATCACATTACTCAGGTTACGAAGCTCACTGTCAGTTGGAAGCGGCTCAGATTCAAATACATCCAGACATGCGCCTGAAATATCCCTGTTTTTTAATGCATCTGTCAGATCACTTTCATTGACAATCCCGCCACGGGCTGTATTGATAAAGAGCGCGGTATTTTTCATTTTTTTGAACACCGCTTTGTTGATCATCTGTCTGGTCTGCTGATACAGGGGAATATGGACACTGACTATGTCCGATGTGCGAATAAGATGATCGAAATCCGTCATTTTTACAGAATTGTTGGATGGTACAACAGCACGTCTGGCATATGCCAGCACATTCATACCGAAAGCACTGCAAAACGCAGCTACTTTTTTACCGACAGCACCCAAACCGATAATCCCAATCGTTTTGCCGGCCAATTCACTTCCGGTGTAGCTCAATTGATTTTCATTCATCTTGTTTTTCATGAAAGCATCGAGAAACGGTATGTTTTTATAATAGGACAACATTAATGCCATGACATGCTCAGCCACTGCCTGTGCATTCACGCCTGCAGCATTGGCAGCCCAAATGTCGAGCTGCGTGCACGCATTGATATCAACATTATCAAATCCGGCCCCTGTTTGTACCAATTTTAATTTTTTCGCTTTAGAAAGCAGGCTGTGATCCACTTTTATATGTTCAGGTATGAGTACCTGACAATCTGCAATATGATGCAGCATTTCTTCTCCGTGGGGGACGATGACGATGTCCCAGTCTTGCGGAAAATACCTTGCAACCATTGCTTTTGAGGTCTCGGTAAAAGAGCCGACGATTAGAATCTTCACTGCTGAACCACCTTTCGTGTTCTGTATCATGCTTCGAAGAAAAAACGTTTGATGTTTTCAGGCCTGACGTTTTTTTGTCAGTTTTCCTATTAATTGTACCTATTATTATTAAAGAAATTGTACCTTTTAATCGTTACAATTAAATTATATACTATAATTCACATCGTTTACTTGTGAAATAGAGTTGCTAAGGAAATTGATTGGAGATGTTTCATCGATGTACAGAGAAATGAGAAGAAAAAATAAAAAGCTCTCAGAAGAAGAGATGCTCCAGATTTTGAATACAGGCCTCTATGGTGTTTTATCTACGGTTGGGGAAGACGGTATCCCTTATGGCGTGCCGATTAGTTTTGTTTATAAAGAGGATCAACTCTATTTTCACTCAGCGCTCGTCGGACATAAATTAGACAACATAAAAGCAAATAACCATGTATCTTTTTGCGTTGTTAATGATGTAGAGACAGTTCCAAATAAATTTACAGCAAAATTTAAAAGTGTGATTGCCTTCGGAACAGCTGAAGAAGTAATCGATAACGAGAAGAAAGCTGCTCTATTAAAGTTGTTCTTAGAAAAATATTCGAATGATTTTATCGAATCCGGTGTGAACTACATTGAAAGAGCGATTAACGCCGTCAAAATAGTTCAGGTCAACATCGATCATATGACAGCAAAAGGAGGAAAATGACACGACTTCATGGGATTATGGTTCTTGCACAGCGCCGGCCGGATGCTCGATTTTAACTGGTTTACTTTCCTCACTGTTATGATCCTAAAAATGACTATATGCTTGATTAAATCGATACACTGTTTCTTGATAATCAAATCGGGAAAATGTGATCACTGTAGCTTGTCTTGGGATGGGTGCCGATATAGTATTCCGTTTACGTTGATCTTAGGACACAGAATTCGCTGGAATGGTCGTAAGGTTTACTTTTCAAAAAATTAACATGATGGAGGCAAGAACATGCGAATAAACGTGTTACAACATACACCTAACGAAGGACCGGGTTCAATTAAAGAGTGGTCGACAAGCGGAGGACATGAGCTGTATATCTATCATCCTTATCAATTTGATGGTATTTTACCAACTGCTGATCAGACAGATATGCTGATCATTTTAGGAGGACCAATGAGCCCCAACGATTCCAATGAATGGATTTTGAATGAACGCAAGCTTATTCAAAAGTTATTAAATCAGAATGTTCCTATTTTCGGAGCGTGTTTTGGCGCGCAACAAATTGCGAAAACACTAGGGTACACGATTGGAAAATCACCTGCAAAAGAAGTGGGGTGGGCTCCGGTGTACTTGAAAAGCAATGCTATTCCTGATCTTCCTAAAAAACTGGTTGCGCTGCATTGGCATGAAGAAATGTTTGAGATTCCAGAAGAAGCGGAACTGCTGTTTTCAAGTGATTTGCTAGAAAATCAGGGTTTTGTGATGAATCATAGAGTCATAGGATTACAGTTTCATTTCGAACCGCAAGCGGATGATGTACGCGAGATTGTTGTGAACGATGGTCAGTACACAGAGGGATCTTTATTAAAGCAATCACCTGAGGATATTTTGAACTACCCCATTCCAAAGGAAAATAGGGAAGTTATGTTTCAGTTATTAGACTATATTACAAATTGAATGGACATTGGATTGGACAAATCGTGGACATGGCTCCAATGAGGCAAGGCATTTTACACGAATGCATTTTGAAATTCTCCGAACCTGCCTCGCTTTAGTGTCGGGCATGGCAGAGGGATTTAGTCTGTTGTTTGATTCATAATGACGATTGATATGGCGCATACGGATGATCAACTCAATGAATTTGTATTTATCTTGCTTATCTGATAAACAATTATCAACCGAGAAATTGAAATTTTCAGGCTAATATTCATGATTTTTTTATATGCGATTATTTTAGAAGAAAGAGAAAGTGATAAAATTGGAAGCAATGATCCTTATCCTTGCGGTAGCGGACGAAAGGATAAGAAATGCTATGGAAAGTGATGAGCAACTTCGCTGTGTGAAAAAGCATGTGCATTCATTTTTAAACACGTAAATTATGGATCAGCACGGTACATTTATTAATAAAAGTTTTTTTTACCAACTCGAAACAACGGAAAGATGCAGCAGGTCACGAGAATCGATTAAGTGAGGACAATACAATGAAACAATTATTGATTGTTGAGGATGATTTATCCTTAGCAAATAGGGTCGCACTTGCCTTAAAGGGCAGCGAATATAGTTTTGTACAGGCGCAGGATCTGCTGTGGCTATGGCGGAATGTTTTCAAAATGGATTTTCAGCGACGATCCTCGACCGTACGACAGCTTTGGAAACGGTGCGGCGTGCGCATAAGTCCGGTCGGTTTCGCAGCTGAGACAGAAAGTGAACTTCGCCGGCTCTCTGAAGCGGTAACCGGCGTCACTCATAATTATGACGAGGGATTAAAAGGTGCCGATTTAAATGATGAGCTGCTGCTTATTTTTAATGACTGGTCAAAATTCACAGGCGACAACGGGGCGTTGAGCAGGTTTCATGTGCTTACAAAATATATCGGAAAAATTTCTGAAGCAACATCGTTTGGCAAATGGTTGATCGATAAAGAAGGTGATGGAAAGCACGAACATCCATTTCGGTTGCCCTACGTAAAATTCAATTAACTTGTCGATCAATTTGTTGCCGATTTTTATCAGTTTTCGGCGTGTCATCCTGAATATCGGCTTATAGATTATGGAGAGATACTGAATCGTTATGGCCTGAAATGGGGAATAGATTCGATGGGACACGCTCCCGTTGATGTTCTGGATGAACAGTGTATTCTTGCGTTGATCATGGGTGCCATTCGGGCCGAGCGGTTCTGCGATGGAACCTTCTAAGTCTTTTTAAGAATGATTGTGTCTTGAAATGGCTGAAACGCTTGAAAGCCATCGATCAGATTTAATTTTGAGGACGTTCAGACCAGTGAAGCTATGGAAGCCTTTGCCCGGTCGGCAGTGATATTTGTCGTTGTATTGAAAAACAGGGATGTCAGCTTTTTATTGAATGCAAAAGCTTTACAGTGATTGAAGCGAGTAAAGACACTTAATGAGAGGGCAATGATATGAGATCGGAACTAACGAAAATCCCCGGTATTGGAAAAAATATGGCGGAGCATTTGACAAAGGCGGGGTTCCCAACGATTGAATCGCTGAGAGGCAAAAATCCTGATAATGTCTGCATCGCCGATTGTACCGCGCAAGGAATAACCGTGGATCGATGTGCTTTGTACTGTTGCCGGCTGGCGGTGTATTATGCCGACCACGGCGGGCAGTTATCATCTGATAAACAAAACTGGTGGGATTGGAAGGATTAACTATGGATACAAAAATCATTGATGATATTGCTGTTGTCACGAGTGAAGCGCCGCTCATAACCGACGCGCGGTCTGCGCTCGACTTCATTGCGTCAGTCGGATACAGGCATAAGGTTACGAAAATCGCAATCAACAAGAGCGTCGTTAGCGAGGATTTCTTTCGGCTGTCATCAGGCTTTGCGGGCGAGGTCATGCAGAAATTCGTCAACTATGGCTATCGGCTTGCCATCATAGGAGATTTCTCGAAATACACAAGCAAGTCACTTCGTGATTATATGTACGAATGCAATAAGGGCCAACACCTATACTTTGTTGCGGACGAGAACGAAGCCGTGAGAAAGCTGGGAGGTACCTATGAGCCGCTGTGAGTATAGGTATTATGACGTTTTAGATGCGGAGTTTCTTAATATCTATAGATTCCGGTTGTCGATTATCGCTAGTTTAAGTTCGTGCATGCTTAATAGCCGCCATCTTATCGGTGGCGGCTATTTTATATTATGTGAATCGTGTGAATAGTTGGGTCTGCATGCTGCCTTTTATCGCCGCGCGTAATCAATGCTCTGCTTTTAGATAGGCGGCCAATTCGTCGGCGCTTTGCCGCACTTCCTTGTTTGAGAACAGATTCACTCCTGTTTTTTGGAAAATGGGCAGGAAGCGCATCCCTGTCAGATTGGCCATCGCCTGGAATGGTTTGACGAGTTCACTGACACTGAATTGATTGGCACCACCGGCCTGATAATTATTCCCTGAGCCACCAATGGATATAGCGAGCAGGAAGTCTTTTCCTCTAAGCTCTGTTCCGTTTGATCCATAGGCCCAGCCATGTGTGAGTACGACATCCTGCCACTCCTTAAGCAGAGAGGGACTGCTGTACCAGTACATCGGAAACTGAAAAACGATTCGATCATGTTCGGTCAGCAGCTGCTGTTCTTTTGCCACATCAATGATTTTATTCGGGTAGGTTCCATAAAGATCATGGACGGTGATCTGCGGTTCTCTTTGCAAACGATTCATCCATGCTTTGTTTATCACGGATTGTTCTAAATGAGGATGAGCGACAATATCCAATAGTTTCATTGTGTTGTAAAGCTTCCTTTCATGTTTGTATATGCAAATGATTAATTAAAAAAACTAGTAATTCTGTTCTAGCTTTACGCTTGCTTCGTAAAGTCGTTTACTTAAATTAGTGCTGAACTCACTGCCAAGAATCGCAGAATAACGGGCAAACAACACTTCAAGAGACTGTTGAAAACGGCTGTAAACGGCTTCTCCTGAATCGGTTAGTGTAATATAGGTGTCCTTCCCACCTGAAGTTCGTGTCACCAGCTTTCGTTTTTCCAGCTTACTGACAAATCGTGTACTGGTTGAAGGAGCAATGGACAATTTACGGCACAATTCTTTTTGCCGGATACCGGGATTAAATTTGACGATCATGATTAAGTAAAGATAAGTCGGGGCAAGATCGTCGGCCTCAAACGTTTTCTCAGCGAGCCTTGTCATATTTCGGGCAAACCGGCTGGCGGTAAAATAGAGACAACGGGTCAGTAGCTGGTTTTCTTCGCTCATTTTCTCAACCTCAATTCGTTTGCATATACAAATTACTATATCATTTAATAGAGGTCAATAAAAAGGCATTTGGTGAAAATTAATTGAACAGAAACGACAACTCAGTCAGTTGGATTGACGTTTCGCGGCTGGGTCAGGAGGCGAAGGTATTGACTTATCAAGCACAGGAAAGGATTAAGCATCGCCGCCCATTTTGTGTGATCTAAATGGTGCAATCGTATACGGTGAAATGAGCCGCTGTTGAGCTCGCCGCACACTTGAGAAGTGCTTTTTTTGGTATGATGAAACAGTTGAACTTTGCTCATCATTGACTCACTGCGAGACTGAGGGAGCTAAAAGGAAAGCAAAAATCGGGCTCAAAATGCAGCCTTGAGCCCGATTTTCATAGATGGTTAGAGATCTGCACTTGCGTTCAGAGATGCAATGGGCAATTTTTAAACCCGTTTTTTATATGCGCGCATTGCGAAGATATAGGCTACAAGCATAATACCGATGCACCACGCAAGCGCGACCCATAGATCGTTTCCAACTGTCTGACCGGACAGTAGCGCACGGATAGCATCCACAATTGCAGTCATCGGCTGGTTTTCGGCGAAGGCGCGAACGGCAGGCGGCATTGATTCGGTGGGCACAAACGCTGAACTGATAAACGGCAGGAAAACAATTGGATAGGAGAAAGCACTTGCACCATCCACCGATTTTGCGGACAGGCCGACAATCACTGCGGTCCAGGTCAGGGCCAGTGTAAACAATGCGAGTATACCGGCTATGGCAAGCCATGAGAGCACTCCTGCTGACGAGCGAAAGCCCATAACAAGTGCGACGAGAATAATGACGGCAACCGAAATTGCGTTGGATACCAGTGAGGTCAGGACATGTCCCCAAAGTGTGGCCGAACGTGCAATCGACATGGACTTGAATCGTTCGAAGATGCCTCTTTGCATATCCATAAACAGACGATAAGCCGTATAAGAGGTTCCGGTTGCTATGGCAATCAGCAAGATGCCGGGCAGCAGGTAATTGACATAGTCGTCCGTACCGGTTTGGATGGCACCGCCGAATACATAGACGAATAGCAGCATAAAAGCGATCGGCATGATGGTGACTGTGATGATGGTGTCCATGCTGCGGGTAATATGCCGCATGGAACTTCCAAGCATGACCCCGATGTCGCCAAGAAAATGGTTCTTTACAGTTTCCATTTATTTTTCCTCCTTTTTGCCGATGATGGCCAGGAAGATTTCCTCCAGGCTCGGCTGTTTTTCAATATATTCCACCTTCGCGGGCGGAAACCGTTTTTTCAGTTCTTCGAGCGTACCGCTCACGATAATCCGTCCTTCATGCAGAATGGCGATTTGATCCGCAAGCTGTTCGGCTTCCTCTAAATATTGCGTGGTTAAAAATACCGTTGTGCCGCTGTTTGCAAGTTCTTTGACAACGTTCCAAACTTCGATGCGTGCCTCGGGGTCAAGCCCGGTGGTCGGCTCGTCGAGAAAGATGAGCCGCGGTTTCCCGACTAGGCTCATAGCGATGTCGAGTCTGCGGCGCATACCGCCTGAATAGGTAGAGGCTCTGCGGTCGGCGGCATCGACCAAACCGAAACGGTTCAGCAAATCATCTGCCACCTGACGTGAATTTTTCAGGTGGCGCAGTCTGGCGATCATGATCAAATTTTCCCGCCCGGTCAAAATTTCATCCACGGCGGCGAATTGTCCGGTCAGGCTGATTGACTGCCGCACCTTTTCGGATTTTGCCGTTACATCAAAGTTGTTGACGGCGGCGTTTCCCCCATCCGGTTTGAGCAGCGTGGCGAGTATTTTGACAATTGTTGTCTTGCCCGCGCCATTGGAACCAAGCAGGGCGAAAATACTGCCTTTTCCCACATCAAAAGTTACACTTTTGAGAACCTGGTGCTGTTTAAAGGATTTTTTAAGCTCTTTAACTTGGATTGACTTTTCCATCCTGAGATCCTCCTTTTTACTTCTTTTTGTCCGTAACCTTTTTCATTGCCTTGCTGACTTCTTGATTAACAGCTTCTTGATAGATGTCAGTGTATGTTTTTGAATCTTTGATTAGATCGTCACAGAAGGCCGCTACATCTCTGCCGGTCACTTCGAGCACACCTTTTCCCAAGGACGCGCCTTCTTCAAAAAGATCGACAATTCCCGAGAGTAAACCCGTATCATCAGTCATCTCAACAGGACCGACCTTGAAGAAATATTTTTGAATCTCTTTATAAACAATCTGATAATCTTTCGGAAGCACTTTGACACGTGCCATATGCGCCCGCCACTTTTTTTTACCTTGAATGATATCCTGTATGCTCATCTTATCCTCCTATTTACTTAATTTTTTGGTGATATTATTATTGAGCTGCTGGCGCCACCTTTCACGAAAAGACCTTGCGCCTTCTTCACCGGCCAGGGCTGAACAGAAGTCTTTGATATCCTCACCCAAAGCCTCTTGAACGCTCTGACCGTCCGCAGCTGTTTCCTCAAGAAGACCAAGCACACCGTCAAGAATTGGCATGAGGTTGCGACCGGTGAAGTCGGAGTGCGACCAAAGATTGGTCTTAATTTGTTCCCATGCTGCTTGGTAATCAGCCGGCAGTTCTTTGGCCCGCGCTTCAAATGTTTTCATTTCTTTAGTCATGTCGCTGCCGGTGACCATTTCCCAAAAATTCATTGCTTTCTCTCCTTTAACTCATTCATTTTTGAAGAGGCGAACGCCCGCAGTTCTTTGCGCGCCGCGCTGTTGGATGGAAATCTCGCCATACCAAAAAGTCGACTCCTTTTAAAACTTAAATTCTTCACTTGAATTGTGATTTCTATTATTTAGAATCACTTTTCTTTCCGAGTTTTTTCAGTATGTCGCGGTTAAGCGCCTCGCGCCAATCTTCCGTGTATGTTCTGGCGTTGCGCATAAGCGCGTCGCAGAATGCGGCCACGTCTTCGCCTGTAATCTCCAAAACATGTTTACCTTCCGCCACACCTTCTTCGAACAGTCCGATCAGATCATAATGGATCTTCATCATGTCATAGCCAGGTCCTGCTGCGAACATCCACATGTGTCTCTCAATTTTTTAAATACATATTGATAATCATCGGGGAGAGCTTTTACTCTTGCCATCTGTTGCTTGTACTCGTGCTTGCTTTCAATTATTTTTTTGATATTGAGATAATTGTTAAAAAACCCAGACATTTGTTTATTCCTCCTTTAACTCATTCATTTTTGAAGAGACGAACGCCCATTTTTTCCAGAATATCCGCAGTTCCTTACGTCCCGCGTCGTTGAGCACGAAAAATTTGCGCGGTGGCCCCATATCGGATCGTTTTTTTTCTGTATTCACGAGTTTATTTTTCTCAAGCCGTACCAAAATGGTGTAGACAGTTCCCTCCACAACATCGGTGAAACCGAGCGCATTCAGCCGCCGCGTGATTTCGTAGCCGTAGGTTTCTCCGCGGTTTATAATCTCAAGAACACAGCCTTCAAGCACACCTTTGAGCATTTCCGTTAGATTTTCCAGTATAATCACCTTTTACTATTTTGTATGACTTGTATGCAGTATCACTTATTACTACTATATAGTAATACAGAGTAGATTTTTTGTCAAGTTTGCTCGTAATGTAAATTTCAACGATTATGATTTTCTCAGAACAGGAAAAACGATGATGTAACCTTTTTCATCATCAAATGAAGGTGGATTATTGTGTAATGATCATAGCTATAGACTAATAGAACTTTTTGATGGTGTTGCTGCCCGTTGCGTAAAGAAGGGGTAATTTAAAAAGAATTTGAGTGAGTTTCAAAACCGGTAACGATCATGAGTGTGAAGATGCTTTTTTGCCCCAATCATTTTTACTTTCCTGAAGCTGCTCACCCCATTCTTTGATCGTCAATAAAGCGGGGATTAGTTTTTCACCTTGTTCAGTCAATGAATAGTTCACATGGGGAGGAATCTCTGGGTATTGAACACGTGTAACAAGTCCATCTTCTTCCAGCTCTCTTAGTGAGCGTGTCAGCATAATGTTTGTGATGCCATCCAGTTTTCGCTTCAGTGCATTATACCGAATGCCGCTTTGGTTATTAGCCAAATGCCACAGCAAAGGCAATTTCCATTTACCGCCAATAATGGTCAGAGCATCGATTACCGGACAGTTTCCTTTATAGATCTTAGTTGTCATTTTTTCTCCTTCTTAGGGCACAAAAATGTGCGTACTTACTTTTTGAATACCAAAACTTATACTAATAGTACAGAACGAAATAGACGATGTAAATGCAAATGATTTAAGAAGTGAGAGGGGAATAATGACGATGAAAACAATGGCTATCGTTGGGGCGGGCAGACTTTTAGGACTGTCATTAGCCCGCCAATTCGGGAAACATGATTTTCAAATTGCTTTAGTCGCTCGCAATGAAAAGAAGCTGTCGGAAATGAAGTCTGAATTGGAACATGACGGTGTAAAGGCATCCTATCATATTGCCGATATTTATGATAAAGATCAAATCACCAGTGCCTTTCAGGTCATTTATAAAATGTATGGCGACGTTGATCTATTAGAGTTCAGCCCAACGGCCGGTCATTATCGACCTACTTCGGTATTGGAGCTACAAGCGGAGCAAGCAGAAGATGCTTTTATTGGAAATGTTGTGGCCGCTATTCGCTGCACCAATCAGGTTTTGCCGTCTATGCTGAAAAGAAAAAGTGGGGCTTTGCTTTTTACAACCGGACTCTCCGCCATTTACCCCAATCCGCAGATGGCGGATTCAAGTATCGCGAAAGCAGGATTAAGAAGTTATATCAGCAATCTCCAGACTGAATTAACCGAGAAAAACATTTTTGTCGGGCATATTTCTTTGGGCATATTCCTGAAAGCAGGTACGGGAGAATTAAATGATCCTGAATCGGTTGCGAAATTATGGTATGAAAAATATTCGGAAAATCGTTATGGAGAGGAAGTATATCCTGAAGGAGTGACCCATGAAACCGTTATTCGATAAAACCTATCCAAAATGCTCTTAAGTAGAATGAATATGAAGATTCAACATGACGGATTTTACAAAGATAGGTTTTATCTGCATTAAACTAACTTTTGTTCGGTAGGAATCACATGCGTGCGATATTCTTCAATTTTTTTACTCAAACTGTGCTCGGCCGCCTGCAAGCCGAAAATATGTGCTTGAAGTTTGTGCAACTCGTCCGTTAGCAGTTTAATTCTGCTTTTAATAGAGGAACCTCCTTCTTTGAACAGTGAAATATAGCGAACCAAGGCTTTGATTGAAACATTGGCTCCGCGCATTTGTTTCACAAATAACAGCCATTCAATATCCGTATTGTCAAATACCCTTACTTCATTTTTATTGCGCTTAATCGGTGGAACGATATTAAGCTTTTCATAGTAGCGTATCGTTGATTTTGGCAATCCTGTTTTTTTGCTGGCCTCGTCAATAGTCATTTCTTTCCTCCCTATGATCAACTTTTTCTTGCATTAAACCTTACTTTAAGGTGTACATTGAAACCGGTCAAGAAATAAGTTCATGAAAGAAAAGAGGAGTTTAGAATGGCGAATAACTTACAAAATACGGTGGCCATTGTTACAGGAGCTTCGAGTGGTATCGGGCGGGCGATTGCTAAAAATCTGGCTGCTGCAGGGAGTAACGTTGTGGTGGTTGCTCGTCGAAAACAAAAATTAAATGATCTGGCGGCTGAAATTGAGAATAACAATGGACAGGCACTTCCTATCGAAGCGAATCTGACGTCCAACGATGAGGCGATTCGGGTTGTGGACGAAACGATTAAAAAATATGGAGCGCTTGACCTTTTGGTTAATGCTGCAGGTGTTATGCTGAATGGAGATTCCATTGAAACACCTGTGGGGGATTGGGATGCGATGGTGAATATTAACCTTCGCGGTTTGATGTATCTAACTAAAGCGGCTTTGCCCTATCTCAGAGAAAGTGCTCAGAAAAACGACAGGAGAGTCAGCGATGTCGTCAACATTTCTTCGGTTGCCGGTCGTTTCGCGGCGTCGCAGGTGGCTATTTATTCGGCAACTAAATTTGCTGTAACAGCGGCTACTGAAGCCTGGCGCCAGGAATATGCCCGTCAGCATATACGCTTTACAGTTGTTGAGCCTGGAAAAACGGCGACTGAACTGTTTGATCATCGAGTTGGTGAAAATGAAGCATTCGAACAGATGTTTGGCAAGGTTGAGGAGCTGCAGGCCGATGATATTGCCAATACGGTTCGTTTCATCGTAACGAGTCCACGTCGAATGGCGATCAACGAAGTGGTGATTCGACCGACGGATCAAGCTTGACAGTGGATAATTACGCCAAAATCATCTTTGATGAGTCCAAGTGCGGACATACCGAGTACTGTTGAAACCGGTGTTGATGAATAGGACGCTGAACCTCAATGTTTCATTATAAAGCAAGGTATTCTACGAATTGAATATTCTGTAGAGCACCTTGCTTGTTTTATGGGCGGGGCAGCCCCTTTGATCTGTTTGTTTGGAAAATTAGGGTGATCGTTTATGGAACATTTGCTGCTTCAACGCGTTATAGTTTCTTTTATCGTGGAGGAATTCCTGTTTAGACAGAGTTTTTTATAGAGACCTAATTATGAATATCGGCGATTCAGAAACAGATCAGCTGGACATCTACCGCATGCAAACGGCTTCCAGGATTATTGAAGGACGTGCGCGTGTGACTTTCAACATCGATGATGCCAATCTGGAAGAAGGCTCAAAATATACATATTATTTTAATTTTTTGTTGGGATGGAACGTGCATATGAAAAATACTGCATCATTAGAAAAAATAAAAAAGCAAATAAATGTTCTCTATTGTTTTGTTAACGGTTGCATGTTATACTTTAATCGCAAATAAAAGAACAATATAGAACTTAATAAAACATTTTGAATGAAAATTGAGGTGATAGATGGGAAAAACATTTACGAATATAATTTGAATTTAATCGCAGGATAAGTAAAGTAATTTTTTGTCAATCGAAAGGAGAAAATAAAATGAAGGTCATTTTAGGAGCAGATAAGCAAGGCTATGCGTTAAAAGAACACTTGAAAACATATTTGGAAAACAAAGGGTATACGGTGATTGACAAAACCCCGGAAGATAATCTGGATTTTGTGGATTCTGCCTCCCGCGTTGCAAAGGCGATACAGGCAAAGGAAGGCGATCGAGGAATCGCCATTGACGAATATGGTGCCGGTTCATTCATGGTTGCAACGAAGTTTAAAGGCGTTATTGTTGCAGAAACATCAGACGAGCATTCGTCAAAAATGACTCGCGGCCACAACAATGCCTCGATGATTACGCTCGGATCTGGCATGGTCGGTGAACGCTTGGCAGAAGGCTGCGCGGATGCATTCATTGAAAATGAGTACGCCGGCGGACGTCATCAAGTTCGTGTCGATATGTTGGATAGAATGTGCTGAGTAAAGAAAAAAATTTAAAGGAGCGTATAAGCATGAAAGTAGCTATTGGCTGTGACCACATTGTTACGGAAATTAAGGATCATATGGTAGAGTACCTGAAGAAGAAGGGCTATGAAGTCACCGATGTCGGTACGTACGACAAAGTGCGAACCCATTATCCGATCTACGGACGCAAGGTCGGCGTTCTGGTCGCCACGGGAAAGGTTGATCTTGGGATCACGATTTGCGGCACTGGTGTCGGGATTACAAACAGTGTCAACAAGGTGAAAGGGATTCGGGCAGCGCTTGTGCGTGATGTCGGTACGGCGGTTTACGCGAAAGAGCATCTGAATGCCAATGTGATCGGTATGGGCGGTCGTATTTCAGGTGTCGGCCTGATTGAAAACATTGTGGATGCTTTCCTTGAAGCGGAGTACAAACCGACGGAAGAAAGCGAAGCGTTAATCAAGAAGATCAGCGCGATTCCGGTGAGCGATGAAGCGATTACGAATGACCACATCTTTGACGAATACAACAAGAAATGGGACGAAGGCTACTATCACGATTAATGAAATAGGCTGTTTCCTCTGCCTTTGTCAATGAACGCATAATGCATTGCTTTTTTACGGGAGGAATTGTATTGATACTAACCTTGACTTTGAACCCGGCTATTGACATGAGCTATCAGCTTGATGAACTGAAAATCGATACGGTGAATCGATGTGACCGTGTGATCAAAACAGCAGGCGGAAAAGGTTTAAATGTGACCCGTGTTCTAAAATGCGTGAACGCGGATGTTTGCGCTACGGGTCTGCTTGGAGGAAAAACTGGCGAGTTTATTGAACAGGAGCTTGACTGGTCATCCATTCATCATGATTTTGTACACATCAAAGGCAACACGCGTCATTGTCTTGCTATTATGCACGAAGGCAACCAAACCGAAATTCTTGAAAGCGGTCCCTCCATCGATGA
Organism: Sporolactobacillus shoreicorticis; assembly: GCF_024125445.1. Lineage (GTDB taxonomy): Bacteria > Bacillota > Bacilli > Bacillales > Sporolactobacillaceae > Sporolactobacillus > Sporolactobacillus shoreicorticis. Next base: position 158,783 of record NZ_JAMXWM010000002.1, read on the forward strand.
AGAAGAAGCTGAGGCGTTTTTTCATGAATTTGACCGACTTCTTGATCAGGCGAGCATTGTTACGGCTTCAGGCAGTCTGCCTAAAGGGTTGTCCAAATCGTTTTATCAGAAATTGATCGAACGGGCAACGAAAAAAAACAAAAAATTTCTGCTTGATACGAGCGGAGAAGCACTTGAATTAGGGATTAAGGCTCATCCGTACCTCATTAAACCGAATCAGGAAGAACTTGCGGCCATTATGGGCACGGAAATTAATACAGAAGCCGATGTACTTGCAGGCGTGAAAAAACTGGCAAGTATGGGTGTAACCTATGTTGTCGTATCTCTGGGAAAGGACGGCGCTTTGGGTTATGTTGACGGCCGGGCATTTGTTGCGAAGCCCCCGAAGATTTATGCGGTAAACCCTGTTGGTTCCGGTGATTCTATGATTGCCGGCCTCGCTTATGGGTTGGACAGAGGCCTTTCACCTGAGGAGGCATTGAAGTACGGAGTTACCTTTGGCACATTAAATGCTACTGAAGAGAAGACCGGGTACGTTCAGGCGGATCAGGTTGAGGACTTCAAGGAAAGAATTACGCTACGCGTTCTTGAGTGATCGGAGGAGAAAAAATGGCGGATGCAGAAAAATTATTTGATCCGGATTTGATTTTTTTTGAAGATGTTTCTTCATTTGAAGAACTGTTTCAATCAGTCGGCTCAAAATTGCTTGAGAAGAAACGGGTCAACCCGGGATATATCGAAGCGATGACGGAACGAGAAAAAAAGTTTCCGACAGGGTTGGACTTAAGTGTTGTGAATCCTGATTCATTAAGTGTGGCGATTCCGCACACAGAAGTAGACTTTTGCAATTGGAAAGGCGTTGCCGTGGCACGTTTGGAGAAACCGATCGAGTTTCATAATATGATTTCACCGGACAAGACAGTTCCTGTAAAATATGCTTTTTTCATTTTGAACGATGAAAAAAACAGTCAGACCAATTTGCTTTCTTACTTAATGGGATTCTTCACAACTGGAGATAAAGTATCACAACTGAACACTTTGAAAACCAAGGAAGAAATATATCAGTTTATTACAAATTGACCCAGTTCGGTTATTAATACAAATTCAACTAATTTGAGGAGTGATTTTTTATGATTAAGGTTTTAGCTGCATGTGGTGCGGGAGTAAATTCGAGTCATCAGATTAAGGATGCTGTTGAAGAGGAAATGAGAAACCGTGGTTATGATGTTCAGGCCGATGCGGTGATGATTAAAGATGTTAACGAAGAAATGATCAGCAAATACGATATCTTCGCGCCGATCTCGACCCCTGATCTCGGTTTTGACATTTCGATTCCAGTTGTCGAAGCTGGTCCGATTCTTTACAGAATGCCGGCAATGTCCGCACCGGTTTTCGATGAATTGGAAAAGGTTATTAAGTCGATTAGTAAATAAAGACTGTTATTCATTCTGTTTCGGGAGGAACTATATCTATGAACACAATTATTGAGTTTGCAAACTCGGTGTTTAAGCCAATTATGAGTCTTGGGGCTCCGCCATTAATGTTTATCATTTTGACGGTACTTGCTCTGTGCCTCGGCGTTAAATGGACGAAGGCCGTTGAAGGCGGTCTGAAATTAGCCATCGCCTTGACCGGTATCAGTGCAATCATTAATATTTTGACAAGTGCTTTTTCAAAAGCGTTGACTCAGTTTGTCGAGTCTACAGGCATAAATCTATCTATCACGGATGTCGGCTGGGCCCCGGTCGCGACGATTACATGGGGTTCTGCTTACACGCTTTATTTCTTGCTTATCGTTGTGCTGATTAACTTAGTGATGCTGACGTTGAAAAAAACAAATACGTTGGATGTGGATATTTTTGATATCTGGCATCTGTCTGTTGTCGGTCTTCTTGTTTTGTATTTTGGACACAATCTCTTTATTGCAACATTACTTGTAATACTCATTGGGATTTTGAAAATTATCAACTCGGATTTGATGAAGCCAACTTTTAATGATTTATTGAATGCGCCAAAAACGAATCCAATGACGACGACTCATATGAACTATATGATGAATCCAATCATTATGGTTTTTGACAAGTTCTTTGACAAATTCTTGCCATTCTTAGATAAATATGATTTTGATGCTGCAAAATTGAACAAGAAAATTGGTTTTTGGGGCAGTAAGTTTGCCATTGGTGTTTATCTCGGTATTTTCATCGGTATTCTGTCTCACCAGTCCGTTAAAGATACGGCAACGCTTGCGTTCACAGCAGCTGTCTGCCTTGAGTTGTTCTCAATGATCGGTGCTTGGTTTATCGCTGCCGTTGAACCGCTGTCACAAGGTATTTCGAACTTCGCCAGCAAACGTTTGAAAGGCAGAACCTTTAACATCGGATTGGACTGGCCGTTCATCGCCGGTCGTGCGGAAATATGGGCGGCTGCCAATGTTTTGGCACCAATCATGCTCCTTGAAGCCCTGGTTCTGCCGGGCAACCGTATCCTCCCATTGGGCGGAATTATCGCCATGGGCTTTACACCGGCATTGCTTGTCGTGACACGCGGCAAACTGATCCGTATGATTGTCATTGGCGCGATCGGTCTTCCTGTATTCTTAATCTCCGGTACGATGATCGCGCCGTTTGTGACGGCCACCGCAAAAGCGGTTGGCGCATTCCCGGCAGGCATTCCGTCAACGCAAATGATTTCACATTCGACGATGGAAGGACCGATTGAAAAATTACTGGCTATTCTTGTCGGTCATGCATCACAGGGAAATATTCAATTCATTTTGTATTCATTACTAGCAATCGCCGCGTATATTCTGATTTTCATCTGGTACGCTTTCCAAATGAAGAAAAGAAACCGCGCTTATGCTGAAGCAGAACAGAATAAATAATGATTACGAATGTGCAGAATTATCTCCTGCACATTTCATTTGGGAGTGATGAACGGATGAAGCAAATTTCTAAAGGTAAATTTACTGCACTCAACAAATTATCAGATAAGAACGGAATTATTGCGGCTTTGGCCATTGATCAGCGTGGCTCACTTCGGAAAATGATTGGTGCTGCCCAGGGCAAAGAAGCTACGGAGCAGGAACTATCTGATTTTAAAACACTGGTTTCCAAAACTTTGACCCCTTACGCAAGCTCCATTCTTCTGGATCCTGAGTTTGGACTTTCGGCAGGAAGAAACCGCGATGTCAACTGCGGACTAATTACTTCGTATGAAAAAACAGGGTATGATGTAACAGAAGTCGGCCGCCTTCCTGACTTGCTGCCATTGTGGTCGGCAAAAAGAATCCGCGAGGAAAACAGTGATGCCGTTAAAATCCTTGTCTATTATGATGCCGATGAAGGCGAGAAGATCAATGATAAGAAAAAGGCATTTGTTGAACGGGTCGGTTCTGAATGTGTGGCTGAGGATATTCCATTTTTTCTCGAACTGCTTACTTATGATGCGAATGTATCCGATAAAACAGAGTATGCAAAATTAAAGCCTCAAAAAGTGATTAAAGCAGTCAAAGAGTTCACACAGACGCGTTACAATGTTGATGTGCTTAAATTGGAAGTACCTGTTGATATGAGTCGTGTGGAAAGCATTGGCGAGAATCCTCATGTATATACCAAGGAAGAGGCAACAGGCTACTTTAAGCAATTGAATGATGTAGCAACAGTTCCATATATATTTCTGAGTGCAGGAGTTACTGCGGAGCTGTTCCAAAAAACGCTTGTGTTCGCTCGTGAAGCCGGTTCGCAATTCAATGGTGTGCTTTGCGGCCGCGCTACATGGCGTGATGGAATCGATGCTTATGGCAAGCAAGGCGAGAAAGGCGCAATTGAATGGTTAAGCACCGTCGGCAAAAAGAATATTGATGACTTGAATCGTGTTCTTGCCAAAAGTGCCAAGCCTTGGTATGACGCGTATGGGGGAAAAGACAAAATTATTGTTGACTGATGTTCTCTTAATGAATGCATCAAATCAACAAATCAAGTCAATTTCTTAACAGGTACGCGATTGGCTTATGGTTTTCTTCAATTGATCTTCCATCTTGAGGTCAGAAGAAATCATAAGCTTTTTGTATTATAATAGATCATTATCTGTTATGAAATCTGCCCAGAATGAAGTGAGGATGCGATGTTAAAAGAAGAGAGATATCAAGCAATTCTTAGAGACCTTGAGATTAATGAAGTGGCCAGTGTTTCGGATCTGGCTAAAAAGCTGGATGTGACTGAAATGACGATTCGCCGGGATCTGGCTGATCTTGAAGAAAGGAACTTAATTGACAGAATCCATGGTGGAGCAAGAAAGAAAGGTGCGGTCAGTTATCACGAATTGTCCCATATTCAAAAAAGGGAAATCAATGTCGAAAAGAAAAAGTACATTGCGCAACGTTCGTCAGAATTGATTGAGGACAAGGATGTTGTATTCATAGGTCCGGGCACGACTGCCGGTTTTATTCATGATTACTTAAATAGCATTCAGTTCAAACATTTAGATATTGTAACTAATTCAGTGTCTGTATTTGAACAGTTTAAAAATGATGCACCACGATTTGAATTAATTTTGGTTGGTGGCCGCTATCGTGCCCGTACAGAAACCTTTGTCGGCTATTTTACAAACAAGATGCTGCAGGAGTTTAATGTGACTAAAGCATTCATTGGAACCAATGGTATTTCTGAAATGAATGTAACCACGGCGAACGAGGATGAGGGTATTGCCCAAAAAATTATTCTGGATCATGCAGCTGAAACATTTATTTTAGCAGACAGCACCAAATTTGGTGTGGAGGCTTTTCACAATTTGTATGATGTTCGCCAACTGACCGCTATCATTACAGATCCCTCCATTGATCCTCAATTTGTACGTTACTATAGCAACAAAGTTAAGCTGATCAAATGATTCAGTCGACAAATGTGTATAAAAGAGACGGGAGGCAATGGTGCTCCTGTTGTTTTTTTTTGTAAGAAAAGAGAGCGAGTATATATAATTTTACAAGGCAAAGGGTGTGAATCAAACGTGCGGGTAACGGACTCCTGCGAACCAAGAGAGTCCCGCAGCAATTGGCTTGCTTAAAAAGGGTTCCCGGATTGCCCCCAGTTGCACACTGTTGAAAACGGATTCAAAGCCATATCTCCAAGGTAAAAGGAATTTTTGCTAAGCATGCATATATCCTGTATGCATGCGAAAACCACCATATCCTGAGGAGTAATAAACGGCGCTTTTTGCATGGTTTTTCGTATTACTTGCCAGTTTCCTTATCATGAGGCGATTGGAGAATGAAGCACCGTTTTCTACGTGTATGGTAATTATCCGAAGCACGGTTCGACGAAAATGATGAATAGGTTGCACCTTAGCATACAAACGACAAATTCACGTTTCTGATAAAAATTATTACGAAACAGTGAATGTGACTGTTTTCGGTGTTCTCTTTTTTCAAAAAGTGGTATGATAAAAATGAAACATAAGTGAACAAAATAAAACATTTATGCACAGATGCTGCTGTACCAAACCGCGTTCACAATAATTTGAAGAAAGAGGAGGAAATGGATGATGAAAGTAATTCTAGGAGCAGATGCGAAAGGTTATGCCTTAAAAGAGCATTTAAAGACGTACTTGGAAGGTAAAGGCTATACGATCATTGATAAAACACCTGAACAGGATATTGATTTTGTGGAATCAGCGTCACGAGTGGCGAAAGCGATTCAAGCAGGTGAAGGAGATCGCGGAATTGCGATTGACGAATACGGTGCCGGCTCATTCATGGTCGCAACGAAGTTTAAAGGCGTCATTGTTGCAGAAACCTCGGATGAACATTCTTCCAAGATGACACGGAGCCATAATAATGCTTCGATGATTACACTCGGATCTGGTGTTGTCGGGGAACGTTTGGCAGAAGGCTGCGCGGATGCGTTCATTGAAAATGAGTACGCAGGCGGACGTCATCAAGTTCGTGTTGATATGTTAGACAGAATGTGCTGAGTGAAGAAAAAAAGAACTTAAAGGAGCGTATAAGCATGAAAGTAGCTATTGGCTGTGACCATATTGTTACGGAAATTAAGGATCATATGGTAGAGTATCTCAAAGAAAAAGGTTATGAAGTCACTGACGTGGGTACGTATGACAAAGTGCGGACGCACTATCCGATTTACGGACGCAAGGTCGGCGCTCTGGTCGCCACAGGCAAGGTTGATCTTGGCGTCACGATTTGCGGCACAGGTGTCGGGATTACAAACAGTGTCAATAAAGTCAAGGGAATCCGAGCAGCGCTTGTTCGCGATGTTGGTACGGCGGTTTATGCGAAAGAGCATCTGAATGCCAATGTGATTGGAATGGGCGGCCGTATTTCCGGTGTCGGCTTGATTGAAAACATTGTGGATGCTTTCCTTGAAGCGAAGTACAAACCAACGGAAGAAAGCGAAGCGTTAATCAAGAAGATCAGCGCGATTCCGGTGAGCGATGAAGCGATCACCAATGACCACATCTTTGACGAATATAATAAAAAGTGGGATGAAGGCTACTACCACGATTAATTTTTCCAAATAACAGCTGAGCAAAGGGGTATATGTATGTCTAATTATGAAGTTTCAACATATGAGGAGAATGGGTTGACCTTTATTCGTTTGTCCGGGAAAGGAGCTTTCGCTGACATCTGTCCGGAAAGAGGCGGAATCGTCAGTGCCTTTCGAACCTTAGAAAGAGATGTGCTCTATATTAATACGGAGACGCTCTTTAATCGTTCAAAAAATGTGCGCGGAGGTATTCCCGTGCTTTTTCCAATGGGCGGACAATTAACGAATGGCAGCTACCCGCTGGATGGAAAGTGCTATAAAATGGCAAATCATGGACTTGCCCGAACACGACCGTTCACATTCATTTCATCAAATGCGAATGATGACCGGGCAAGCCTGAAACTTTCCTTTGCAAGTGATGACGAGACGTTTGGTTCATTCCCTTTCAACTTCAATGTCATCTTTACCTATGAGCTGGCTGAAGGAAAATTATCCGTTCATCAGGAAATTGAGAACCGCTCAGATCATCCGATGCCAGTATACCCGGGTTATCATCCGTACTTTGGAATTAAGAACAAGCAGTTAACGGTTGAAACAACTGCTGATCAATATCTTGATTACAATGATTTGAAAACAAAACCTTTTGACGGGCACATTGACATGGCGCCGCTTGTGGAACCGGTCGTTTTCCAGGATACGTCAAAACGTATTGCATGTAACTTCGATGATTCCACTCGGCTGGTTATTGAAAAAAGTCCGGAGTATCGCTATATTGTCCTATGGACTGAAGAAGACAAAGATTATGTTTGTGTTGAACCGTGGACAGCTAAAAAAGATGAGTACAACTCCGGAAAAGAACTCATTTACGTACCATCCGAAGCGTCAATCCAATTGTCGGTTACGTATTCTTTAGAAGCCGTCTGAGCAAACTCACTCGTTAAGTCTAGTAAGAATCAGTGGATTTCGCTTGCGGCAAGATAAGGTATAATCGTGCAACAACGATGTCACTGCAGAAAAACAAACAAACCTTCAAAAGCGACCAAATGTTCACTTTTGGAGGTTTTGCTGTATATAAATAGTTAATGAATTCAATCAAACATGAATAGTACATGAGCTTGATCTTACGCTAACATAATAATAATGAATGATAAAAAAACCGAGAGAAAGATACTTGGTTCCTCTCAGCCCGGTTAATTAAATTGCATGATCTTTGTGTTTCCATGGTGTTTAAATCCCATCATCATCTTCGTCGGGGGTAAACGCGTCAAATATATCCGCCGTCGCCCCAAAACGTGAAACTGAATTTTGAGTGGAAGTCACAAGTTGATCGGCAAGTTTGTCGAGCGACAGTTTTTCTTTAACAAAAATACTTTCGAGAAGCGAGCCGGTATTGCATCCTCCGACCAACGCAACCTTTTCCGATTGAGCGGCGAACTCGGCCGCCACTTTATATGGCGTGCCACCGGGAATGTCTGTGAAAAACAACATCTCATTGCCCTGCTCGAACGCTTCATCAATGGCTTTGGAAAATTGATCGCGCAACTGCTCCTGAGACATGGTTTCTTCAAAATCAATCCATTGAATTGAATCCTGTTTTCCTGCCAGCATTTCAAGAGATCCCCTGATTCCGGATGCGAAGGTGCCGTGACCTGAAACAACAATTCTTTTCATGTTACAGAATCCCCAGGTACGCACACAGAATAGCAATAACAAAGGTCACGACAATCAGCCAGAGGGGATTGGCTTTCTTTTTAAGCATCCAATAAAGGAACATGGTGAACCCGAATGGCAAGATATTCGGAAAAATATGATTCAGAAAATCCTTTTGAATTGAAATCGCTGTTTTTGCGCCAAAATGAATGGTTGTCAGCACATCCATTTTTACGTACGCTGAGATCAATGCGCCAATGACAGTAAGGCCGAGTATTGATGCCGCTTTACTGATAATAATTGAATTATCGCGAATGACATCAATGGCCTTTAAACCCAAATTATAGCCTAAATGGGCTTCCGGAATACGAATCAGGAAGATGCCCATATAGACGGCGAAGAACATAATCGGGCCGAGAATATTTCCGGATGAGCAGAAGGATGCGGCAATACCGCCTACAATAGGAAGAATTGTGAACCAAAATATTGCGTCGCCGATACCGGCCATCGGTCCGAATAATGCATTCTTTAATCCGCGAATCGTCTCACGAGGTGCATGCTGTTCTTCAAGATTAACGAGCAGACCCATCAGAATCGCTTCAAGCGGCGGTGACGAGTTGATGAATTCCATGTTTTCACTCATCACTGTAGACAAACCTTTTTCATTTTTCTTATATAACTTTTTGAAAATCGGTAATTGGGCCCAGGTCCAGCCAGGCGCATGCATACGTTCATAACTGAATGTCGCCTGAACAAGATTGGAACGGATGCCGAGCATCGTTAAATCGTGTTTTGATATTATCTTTTTTTGATCTTCAACTTGGTTAGTTTTTTCAGATGCCATCTTCTTCACCTCCAGAGGCTGTTCCTGCTTCTTCCAATCGTTTTTCCAGATTCTGAGTGTGCTTATCTCTAAAGAATTCGATCATTGCCAGGGCGGCGCCAATTGCGGCGGCAGGCAGTACGTTCGAATAAGGAATCAGGCTGGCAATCACAAACCCGATAATCAGATAAGGAACCAATGAACCTTTCAACATAACTTTGAGCAGCATCGCGAATCCGACTGCCGGAAGAATGCCGCCGGCAATTCCGAAACCATGGGACAGCCATTCCGGAAGTGAATTAACGAGCACTTTCATCGGCGCCTGAGCTGCGTAAGCGCTTAAAAAGACAATGACCACATAAGACAAAGAAACGATAATCAAAGGTGTGTACTGAATGCGTACAAACTTCTTGGTATTGGCTTCTTTTGCCGCTTTGTCCAGAGACGGCATAAAAAGCGAGAACGATGAGTAATAGAAAAGCAAAATATATTGCATCAGAAAAGCAAATGGCAGTGACATTCCGATTGCGCCGGCAGGACTTGTACCTGTGGTATGAGCAATAACAACAGTCATAATTCCACAAAGAACCGGGTTTGGCGGCTGAGTACCGCCAGCCGGTGTCAATCCGGCGAAAGCAAGCTCGGTCAACCCTCCTGCGATAACGCCAAGCTGCATATCACCAAGAATCAGTCCGGCAAGTGTACAAACAATGACCGGGCGGAAAATATAGAATGCCTGCAGCCAGAAATCTAATCCGGTAATCAGTCCGAGAACGGCCAGAAGAATACCTTGTGTCAACGTGATTTCCATTAAATTCACCCCTCTTTAGGAAATAATGTATTAAGCACAATTTTTCAGTTATAAATGATCGGACTTTTTTTACCGTCCGGATAATCTTGAATGAATACATGGACACCTCTGCCTTCAATATATTTAAACGTGTCAAGATCGTCCTGATTCACATAGACCTTTTTTGTAATCGATTTCTTTCCTTCGGAAAAATGCATGTTCCCAACATTCAGCTCACTGATCGGCACGTTGCCGTCAATCAGTCGTTTCACGTCCTGCGGTGTTTTCACGACAAGAAATATTTTCTGACGATCCGCCGCTTTGTGAATCACTTCAATCGTTTTCTGGATGGAAAAAAAACGAATCCCGGCTCCGGAGGACTTTGCGGTTACACCCATCAGATCCTGCATCAATTTGTCCTTGGCCGATTGATCGTTGGCAACAAGGATCAAATTTGCACCGAGTGCTGTCGTCCAGGTTACTCCCACCTGTCCGTGAACAAGTCTGTTATCAATACGAGTTAGCAAAATGTTAGGCACTTCAGTCACTCCCTAAAATCATCACATATTTTAATAGAAAACTTTGTAATTCCGTGATTATTGAATTTGGATTTTGTACCATCAAATAATAGTCATTGGCATCGAAAAAAATAAATTGTAGTTGTTTATCTGATCTTGTTTGCTTTGCTGAGCAGCAAGATCTTTTTTCTGTCTGTTTACGGAAAAAGATGTATTACCTAATCAGTTGAGTCAGGTGCTCATAATAGCGAATGTTTTGTTGACTGACTGCGGGATCTGTAACAATAGCGGTCAGGTCGGATACCTTGTAGAAATGATGGAAGGCTTCCACGCCAAATTTTGTGTGATCGGCTGTAACATAACGCTCATCGGCGTTATTCAGGATAATTCTCTGCCCGTTTCCTTCTTCTTCGTTTGCAATGGTCACTGAAGTACCCATCACTCCGTTTACACCAACAAATGCCTGACCGACTTTTATCTCACTCAGCATTTTATTGGCGAAGTAACCAATAAAAGTACCGGAAGACATGCGATACCTGCCGCCAATGAGAATGACGTCAAAGCGCGCGTCATTTTTAAATCGTTCAAAAATGGTGATTGCATTGGTGATCACATCTAAATGGTGGATGTGATGCAGGTAATCGAAGATCAGTTCGTTTGTTGTTCCTGGGCCAATAAAAACATAACCATCATCATGAATAAGCTGAGCGCATTTTTGTGCAACATGCTTTTTTTCGTTAATATTGATTGTTCTTTTTTGTTCATGCGAGAGCTCCATATAACTGGGAACGGTTTTCTTTGCGCCACCATGAATGCGAACAAGCAATTGTTTGTGCTCCAAGTCGTTCAAATCACGCCGAATGGTCATTTTTGTGACCCCGAGACGTTCGGCCAGAGCGTTGACGGATACGGTTGCGTGCTTGTCAACCAGATCGATAATTTTTTTAAAACGTTCCTCCTTCAGCATCACTCCCTTAAGCTCCTTTCGTCTCAAACCAAGAAAAACCCAAAATTAAATGTTCAAATTTGTTCAATTATTTATTTTATGAACATACTAGCACGATAAACGAACATATGCAATCGCTTTCATTTTATGTTCACAGTAAATACATAATTGTGGTTGTGTATTCATATTGCTTCGTAAATGAGATGATAAAGGAGAATGATTCAAAAAGAAGCCAACTGATGCTGTGCGGTTGGCCGGCACCAGTCATAAATGATTGATTTTAAAATTTTGTGACCTTTCGAACTTAAATTAACCGAACGATTAAGAGGAAATGCCCGTTTGAACGATTTTTACTTGAACACGGCAATGAAAGTCGGCGTTAGGATAGCGTTCATCCCATGTCTTTCCATCAAAATGATGAGTGAAACTACGAACGGTGTCTCCAAGCCGGAGCGGGTCTGTCCCGCGTTTCTGAAATTGACAAACCATTTTTTCAGCATTAGTGCTTAAACTTTCTGCTATTTTCCTCTCCATAGCTGATGTTGATTTTGTATTTATTGTTTTCGGACTTGCTTGCCGGATATACCCCTTAACATTTACGAGTGCGATGATTTTAGGCGATGCGCTGTTCCCGCCTACTACATGATATTTTACAGATGCTTGGACATTTCGGATCGCGACATGTTTTCCGGATGAGAACTGGTAATCATAAACGCCTTGATTAAACTTTTCATACAGCATTTTAAAAAGAAACATTTTATTTTCGCCGATACGCATGACATACTTGGCCTTCCTGAAAAGTGCGAGCCCATCTATTTCCAAATGGTCACCGTTTTTTAGGATGATTGGCATGAAAGGGTCCATGTAATCTCCATAGTAACTATCCAGAAAGTATCTCAAATTAGTTGTGGGATAGTTCTGCTGGCTGTTCTGAGCAATCATATGCTGAATATAGCGAGCGATAGGAATTTGGGTCTGGTAATCTGTTGCAGTAAGAATTTTTTTGGTGCTTCCTTCCACAACCGCGACAGATATCGCGCTGGGCACATCGGGGTCACGGTTTCGAAAAGACATTTGTCGACTTAAGCCGTGTTCCGCCATTTTTTTATTGAAAAGCATGACTTTCATGGAACCAACTCGCATCACTTCTTGACCTTGCGATTGAAACTTATCGACCAATGATTTTCCGTCATAAGTCACCCCGGACAGATTGCGTATCATTGATGCGGTTGCCGGAATCCCGGTTCCCTGACTTCCCTGGGTGCCGGTATCGATAAAACTTGGCATGACGACAGTACCCATGACTTTTCCATGTCCGATATAGTCAAAGCCCTCTCCTTCAACCATAAGCGTTTGATCGAGCGTATTGGTTGGAATGCACCCACAAAGCAGAGGAAATAAGGCAAACAGGATGAGCATTTTCACTTTCATTTTACTGCTTTCCTCACTTTCTTATGCAGCCACTGACAGGCTAATAATACGGGAAGATAGACATAAATGATAATTAATCCGGATGTCCCGAAAATCTGATTGATAATTCTTATTTGATTGCCACTGGTAATTGATGTGATCAATCCACAGGCCAAAAGGAGAACAATGAGCATCAAATACTTTTGTTTTATTGCGGGAAATGTAAACTTCAGACCACGCGTTATGATCCATGTACATAAACACACGTTTGGAACTAGGGTCCAAACGAAGAAAACGGTGGCGAGTTTTTCAGCATGATTAAAAAAAGGAATCTGAAGGGTCTTAAGAAGGGACATCAGCGGCCAAATCGTATTTTCCAGTGCACCTTTTGTAGCGAATGCGGTTCCGACAATCGTTAAATTAAGGTATAGAATCAAAGTAGTTAAAATACCAATGAACGCCCATTTTTTTGCTTTTTCAGGTTGACTCAGGAAAGGATAGTAATAGATGATCAGCTCAAATCCAAGATATAAATTGGCTCCGGAGTAGGAAGATCTGATCACCGAGATTAGTGAATGATCGAATAAGGGCAACATATTTGAAAAACGAAGATAAGGAACTGTAAAGTTAAGTATTTGAAAAAATGGAATCATATAGATAAAACTAAGCAGCGCAAGCCCTCCAATATTACGAATACCACCCATGACGACATAGCCTATGATGAAACAGATGATTATTGAGAATTCAAGTACCGGCAGATTGGGGAAGAGCCACACTTGGAAAATTTCGGAATAGATACGGATTAAACGAACCAAATAGACCATTACTTGCCCCACCATAATAAAATTAAGTAGCGTTCCCGCCCATTTTCCAAATAATCGCTGATGAAGCGAAAAAATATCCGCTCTTCCGTAAATACATTCATTCTCAAGCAAACGAAAGATAAGCCACAGAATCACTAAAGTTGACAAACCACTAATCATGATGCCGATCCAGGCATCTTGCCCACTTTGTTCGGTAAGGGGATTGGGCAGGATCAAGAAATCCGCTCCGAGCTGCAGTGAAAGGGGGATGAAGAAAGCACTTAATGGACTCAACTGAAATGCTTTGTTTATTTTACTATTCATCGTTTATCTCCGTTCTTAATCATCCAATTCAGAGTGTTTCGGTCCAACTTTCTCATGAGCACGCTGGTTATTGAATCGTTTCGAATCACTAGGACGAAGAAAAAGTGGGCGCATGTTTTGAAAGTTGAGTGGAAGACGAATAAATGCATCTTTTAAGTCACTGATCCGTGTCGGATAAATCGGTTCTATATAAGGGCGACCCAAGGAAGTTAATCGTGTTAAGTGGTTAACAAAAATCAGAAAGCATAGTGAGATCCCCAATAAACCGAGAATCTGCGCGGATAGAATAAACGGAAAACGAATAAAGCGGATGGTTGCCGCCATTCGGTAGTTAGGCGTTATGAATGCGGAAAGAGCGGATAACGCAATAATAATCAGTAGAAAATTGCTGACAATACCGGCCTGAACGGAAGCTGTGCCGACAACTATACCGCCAACAATGCCAATGGTCTGCCCTACTTTTGTCGGAAGCCGCGCCACCGCTTCACGCAGCAGCTCGATCATGATTTCCAGAACTAATACTTCAGATAAAGGCGCATAGGGAATAGTAGTCCGTGAAGTAAATAAACTTGGGATTAAGTTATCGGGAATCAGTTGGTAATGATAGGTTAAAATGGCTACATAGACTGATGAAGAGATCACAGAAAAAGCGACCGCAAAAAGTCTTAATAAACGATAAGCGGTCGCGATCGGCCATACCAAGAAGTAATCATCAAATGCGACAAAAAACTCGATAATGGATGCTGGAAGAATGAGGGCGTTTGGTGAGCCATCGACGATCACTGCAATTTTTCCTTCGTATAAAGCTCCCGCAACACGATCCGGTCTTTCCGTATCAATAAACTGAGGAAAAATTGAATTATTATTATCGCTAATCATTAAGGCAAGCATTGTTGAATCAATCATACTTGTGATTTCTAAGTCATGGATTCTCTGTTTCACTGTTTGAATATTATCTTTGTTTGCGATCCCATCGATATATATAACGCAAATCCTTGTTTTTGATATTTTTCCGATACGCATGTCTTCAAACATAAATTGGGGAATTGGAATGCGCTTTCGAATTAAATTAATATTCAGATCGGCAGATTCCACAAATGCTTCACGCGGACCTAAGACACTTGTCTCATTCTCTGATTTTTCAATTTCTCTTCCCTTAATTTTCACTGAAGGAATAATTAAGCAATCCGGCTTTTTTTCGGATTCTTGAATAATGGTGTATCCATCCAGGAGCCTTGATTGAATTAAGGATAAATCTTTCGTTCGGATCACTTTTTCGGTAGGGATTTGATCCTGAACTTCCGTTAAATTATGGGTTTGATCGCTATACAGATAGGGGAAAACATCTCGATGAAGGTACTCTACATCAACGAGTGTCTGAATGAAGGAGATCCAGCATGTAAAGTCTTTGCCTTTATGTTCAAAATGAATAAAATCCGGAACCTTCTCTAATTTTTTAAAAAGATCTGTGACTGAATCTATCTGTATGGCATGATCTGTTCTTTTTTTTCTAAAAAACAAAATGAGCACATCCTCTTTATGAATCATCATTTGTTTTTTCGGTCAATTTAGCCTTTTTTTGCTCATCTTTTCGTTGATCAACGGCAATAATGATCAATGGAATAACGCCTGGAAAAATTATTAACGCATGTGTCAGAATAACGGAGACGGTTTCCAGCCTAAAATGCACCGAAAAAAGAAAAAAGAACAAGATAAGGAAATAGCAACCGTATAAAATGATGCCGATCATATAGGATGCCCCCTCATTTAATCATTTTGTCCCAAAAAAGACTGCGTTAACCTTGTAAAAATCAAATTTTTATTTGGATTGTCATTAAAGTAATTGAATGGAAAGATGAATGCATGCCGAGGATTTGGGTAAGAGGAGTTGATCTGAAAAAAAGAAAAGCCAACGATCCAAGAAAAATAGACCGTGGCTTATGAGGGCTTTCAATGATAAAAAATAGTTTGGTTAAAAGGGGGGGAATCATTCATTTGTCAAAATGTGAAAAGGTCATTTACACTGGATATCATTTGCATCATCAAAATGATAAACGGTGTCCGCCTGATACTTTTTGCCGGGTCTAAGAATGATGTTGCCAAATCCTTGATGGTGGATCGCATCCGGCATCATCTGCGCTTCAAGCGTTACGCCTTGGTGCGGTTGCATCGGTTTGCCGACCATTGTCATATCACTTGAAAATCCGTTTCCGGTATAAACAACAACAGCATTATTTGTTGTCGTCATAGTCACCCGTCTTCCGCTGGTCGGGTCTTCAAGTACGGCTGATGGTTTTTCATTCATGTCCAGTAAAAACGGATGATCATAACCGTCTACCAGTTTATTTTGCGGATAGTCCGAATAGATCCCCTTTTTAATCGGCGCACCGTGAGTAAAATCAAAAGGAGTACCATGAACGTCAATGAGCTCCCCGGTTGGAAGACCATCTTGTCTAATTTCACCAAATTGATGGCTGTTAATGGTCAGAATATGATCCTCGATTTTTTTTGTGAAATCTCCGCTTAAATTAAAATAGACATGGTTCGTTGGATTAAAAAGTGTCGGTTTATCCGTCGTTGCTTCGTAGTGAAGCCGCCATTGGTTCTCGTTGTTCAGGCTGTATGTGACAGTCGCCTTAAGATTGCCGGGGAAACCATTGGTACCATCCGGACTAAGTAGATCGAATTTGACACCGATGTGATCATCGTTAATGAATACCCAACTGTTCCAAATCTGACTCTCAAAGCTTTGAGGACCGCCATGATTGGTATTCTCCCCATTATTCAATGGGAGTTGATAGTCATGTCCGTCAATTGAAAAGCTACCCTTTGCAATTCGCCCCGCGACACGCCCGACGGTCGCGCCAAAATAGGCATCCTGATTTAAATAGTGATCAAACTGATCATAGCCCAGAACAATGCTGGCTCGTTCTCCATGTCTGTCGGGTACTTCAATGCGATTAAGGGTTGCCCCGTAATTCATCACGCTTAGCCTCATACCATGATCATTGATCAAGTTATATTGCAGCACTGTCTGTCCTTGATAGACACCAAATTCATTTTTTGAGATCTCCATAGCAAGCAGCAAGCCTCCTTATATGGATTCAACGAAACGTTTAAAAGCCGTTTGCCCTTCTTTGGAACGTTTATAGACGCCTGCGTCCTCAAGTACACGTTCAAATACCTTTCCGACTTCCCGATGAATCAGAGCGTCGATCGTTTCTGTATTTAACATGGGATGCCGGCCTTTTATGTGATCCGCCCACGGTTTATGATAAGTTTTCATCTCATTTTTTTCACCCAACAAATAGCGAGCAACTTCTTTTAGCTCCGCTTTTAATCGTGGCGGCAGAATGGCAAGCCCCATAACTTCAATCAGACCAATATTCTCTTTTTTTATGTGATGCAGGTCTTTGTGCGGATGGAAAATACCCTCCGGAAATTCAGTGGATGTTTGATTGTCACGCAAGACCAGATCAAGTTCATATAAAGCATCGCGTTTTCTTGCGATGGGTGTAATCGTATGATGCGGTTTACCGTTACTTTCAGCAAGAAGGTTGACAGAAGCATCGGAATAGTGACGCCAGCGATCTAAGATTTTTGTCGCCAGCCGGATCAGCTGATCTTTATTCGCACTAGTCAAACGGATCACCGACATCGGCCATTTAACAATTCCGCCTCTGACTTCATCAAAATGATCAAATGCAAACGAGAATTCGATCGGCGCTTTAGCCATTGGAAAGTCATGGCTTCCCCCCTGATAATGCTCGTGTGCCAAAATGGATCCTCCGACAATCGGAAGGTCAGCATTACTTCCGACAAAATAATGAGGAAATTTATCTATAATGGAAAGCAGACGATAAAAAGTATTCCGGTTGATCGTCATCGGTTCATGCTTCGCCGACAGAAAGATGCAATGTTCGTTAAAATAGGCATAGGGCGAATATTGAAAGCCCCAGTCCTCGTGATTACTTAATTGAAGGCGGATAATTCGGTGATTGCTTCGAGCCGGATAATTTACTCGGCCGAGGTATCCTTCATTTTCCATACATAGTTGACATAGCGGATAGCCCGAGTTCGGCGCCGACTTCTCCAAAGCGATTTGTTTCGGATCCTTTTCCGGCTTGGATAAATTAATGGTAATCTCCAGGTCACCGTAGTCGGTGGCCGACGTAAAATAGATGTTTCTTTGAATGGACTTTGTCTTAATATAGTCGTTCGCTTTGCTTAGTTGATAAAAATAATCGGTCGCTGCTTTCGGTCCGTCATGATCGTATCGTCTCCAGAATCGTCGATTGACGGTTGATGGAGCGGGGGTGATGAAGTTCATGAGTTGAGCGCCAAGCATATCACGGACGCCAAAATTCGACTCGATTTTATGATTTTGTACTCCATGTTCAACCAATTCATCCTTCAGCTTAAGCATGTCATCGGAGCCATTGGGTTGATATGCATGCTGGTCTTGATCTTCTCCCACAAGAGCCAGAACCTGATTGATTAAGTAGCGTCGATCCATTGATTCATAGTCGCTGTTTTCAATAATTTGGTTGACAAATTGATTCACTAAGCTGTTTTCTTTCATGGAGTTCTCCTTTATGCTTTCCGATCTTGATAGCCATATGGATGCTTCACATGCCAGTTCCAGGCGGTTTGGATGATGTCATGAATATCGTCATAGTTCGGCTGCCAGTGAAGCGTTTTTCGAGCTTTATCACTGGCGGCGATCAATGTTGTCGGGTCACCTGCTCTTCGCGGAGCAATCTGTGCCGGTATTTCTTTCTTTGTTGTTTGGCGGGCAGCCTCTAAGATTTGCTTAACGGAAAATCCGGTTGCTGATCCGAGATTGAAGGCGTCGCTCTTGCCACCGTTCTTTAAGTATTCAACGGCCAGAATGTGTGCGTCTGCCAAGTCGATCACGTGCACGTAATCACGAACGTTTGTGCCGTCCGGCGTGTCATAGTCATCACCAAAGATTTTCAATTCCGGGCGCTGACCGAGTGCGACTTGCAGAACGACCGGAATCAGATGGGTTTCCGGATTATGATCTTCGCCGATGCTTCCGTCCGGTTTCGCGCCGGCAACGTTAAAATAGCGGAGGGCAACAAAGTGAATGCTGTGCGCCTGATCGGCCCAGCGCATCATTTTTTCCATTGCCAGTTTACTTTCGCCGTACGGATTTGTCGGCACCTGAGCATCGGTTTCATAGATCGGGATCTGCTCCGGTTCCCCGTAAGTAGCGGCTGTGGAAGAGAAGACAATGCGCGTGACATGAAAGTCATTCATCGCTTTAAGCAGGCTGATCATGCCGCCGATGTTGTTATCAAAATATTTTAATGGTTTTTCCATTGATTCACCGACAAGGGAATTTGCGGCAAAATGAATTACACCGTCAATTTTTTCATTATCGAATACGTTGTTAAGGAAATCCTGATCGCGAATGTCTCCTTCATAGAAAACCGCCTTTTCATGAACAGCCGCGCGATGCCCGGTTGACAAATTATCAATAACCACAACTGAATAGCCTTTTTCGATCAGACGATCAACGGTATGTGAGCCGATATAACCTGCCCCGCCAACTACGAGAATAGACATAGATTTAAACCTCCGAAACTGTTAGATTTTTTGCACCGTCCGCAATTTCCGCAATATAAAAAGAAGGTGCGTAGCCAATCGTTTGTTCATAAATCCGGCCGACATTTTTCTGAAACTGATCTGTCTGCTTTTTTTGCACGATCGCAATGGCGCATCCGCCGAATCCGGCGCCGGTCATTCTGGCACCGAGCACGCCGGGCTGCCGCCATGCGGCTTCAACTAAGGTATCCAGCTCCCTGCCGGTGACTTCATAATCATATTTCAGTGACACATGCGATGCGTTGACCAGCCTTCCGAATGTATCCAGATCACCGTTGGTCAGAGCCTCCCGTGCTTTCAGTGTGCGCTGGTTTTCGGAAACCGCGTGGCGTGCGCGTTTCAGCAGGTTTTCTTTGCTTATTAAATAGGCGTATTCATCAAAATGGTTGTTGTCAAGGTCGCCTAATGAATGGATGTCGAGCTTGACTTGCAATTCTTTCAACGCTTCTTCGCACTCGCCACGACGTTCATTATACTTCGAATCTGCCAATTCACGTCGTTTATTGGTGTTCATAATAATAATCACATGATCACTGAGCTCGACTGGAACCAAATTATACGTTAACGTATTTGTATCAAGAAGAATTGCACGGTCAGCTTTGCCCATTCCTACAGCAAATTGATCCATAATGCCTGAATTCACACCAATAAATTTGTTCTCAACCTCTTTTC
The DNA here is from genome assembly GCF_024125445.1 of Sporolactobacillus shoreicorticis. Classification (GTDB taxonomy): domain Bacteria; phylum Bacillota; class Bacilli; order Bacillales; family Sporolactobacillaceae; genus Sporolactobacillus; species Sporolactobacillus shoreicorticis. The sequence goes on from NZ_JAMXWM010000002.1 coordinate 178,847, forward strand.
CGATTTTAACGAGATCAAGCCGATCAATATCAAGATTAAATAAATCTTCCAGGATCACGCCAGTTAACAATTCGATGGATGCTGAAGAAGAAAGCCCGGCGCCGTTCGGAATATTGCCAAAGAAATAGATGTTCATTCCATGATCAATCCGGTATCCTCGTTCTTTTAGAAAATGAATGACGCCTTTCGGATAATTCGTCCACTGGTCCTTTGATGCATAGGACAGATCATTGACATCAAAGGAAATCGTTCCTAATTCACTAAAATTCTCTGAATATAGTTTTACCTTCGTATCATTGCGTTTACTTGCCAGCCCATATGTCCCGAGAGTAATCGCACAAGGAAAGACATGACCGCCATTATAATCGGTGTGTTCGCCGATCAAGTTAATACGTCCGGGTGCAAAATAGCTCGTGGGCGCAGAGGATTCATTGCCAAATACTTTCTTATACCCCTCAATTAATTTAGTTAAATTCATACAAAAACCACCTTTTAATTTACTAAAATATCTACTTAAATAGTAATGTAACTTTTTAATATATGCAATCCCTTTCATCATGTTTTCAAAAGAAATTTGCTGAAAATAGAAGATGATTGGCTAGTGGTAATATGTCAAATCCCTAAAGGCGAGAAATTGGAAGCTTTTCATGATTTTTATCCCAAAGTGTTTAAAAAAGTGTATATAAAACCTGCCTCACCTCAAATAACAACAATTCCCATTTACTTGAACATGGAAAAGAGTTTGAAAGGATATGACAAACTGACTCTGCCTCGCGATTTTCTTTTGGATGGTTCGGGTGGTGTATACAATTGGTTGATGCTGAGCAGCGAATACACTAACCGTACCAATTTTCTTGCGGTTAAGACGAGCGCGCGTTTATATTGATGTCAAGTAATTTCTTTGTACTTTTGCTGGTAAAATGTCGATAGTCCGAGCCGTATTCTCCGGACCGAAATATTGGCTACAAACGAGCCTGACGTATTTAGCCAAGGCATGATGACTGTTAAACCGCTCGACATCACCAATTTCAGCGAGTAGACCGACTGCGAACCCACTAGCCAATTTCTTTGACGCACGTGAGCACAAGCCTTTGAGGGATGCCCTGTATCAGGCGACTGGTTTCTTTGTCATTAAGAAACATTATTTTAGATAACCCTGAGTTCTGAGTTAGTAGATTGTTAATTATTTTTTAGTGAAGAAAGCATCGAGCCTATTGATTTCAAAGACAAGTTTAGTAATAACTTCTTTTACAATATCCTACATTATAGGTGATCTAATGATTAAATAGAAATATAAGGAAAAATAGTTTGAAAGCAAAATTAATTTATAGAAAGCATTTAAATTAATTTTTGGGAAATAAGGAACTAGTTGATATGCCCAAATATTTCATGTCAGATCACAAAATAGTTTCCCTGAATTTTCATATCACAACCTATTGCTTGATAGTTAATATAGTTTTATGGATTATTTGGTACTTAATAGTTCTTCTAAACGGTTGAATCACATTCCTTGTACTTCTCTTTGAGCTCCTGTTCAATTTAAAAAAACTGATGAGACAATAAGCGGGTCCTTTTTTAGCGATAACTGCAGATTCCTTGGCCGATTTGGATGAAGCGCTTAATGTCTCGCTGAATTTCCTTCGGGCACAGCGACTAACATCCGGCAAGAGTCACACTTTTGAGTTACTAATATTCCGGATGGCCCCGCCATCTGCGAATAAACATTTAAATATTACAAAAATTTAATCAGATGCTTAGCAGCGCATGTTGTTTGGAATTATAAAGAATGATTACCGGTCTTTCACGCCTTGTCCAATAGAGCCAAAGATAAGACCTCGGTGAAGCAGGATCGTCCCGGTTCTTTCAATTTCATCTGTGTACAAAAGGTCAGGGGCAACCAGGGGAATTTACACCCAATCGTAGAGGTGGAACCAATGTTCAGTTTTATGAAGCATTCAATTGGTCGGTGTTTCTCAGGTAAATCATAATCAATCACTTTAACGGGGATATTTCCCAGCTTCTCCTGCTATTGCCCCTTAGCTTTTCTTGTGTTTATAGGTAATCAACGGTCGGTTCAAAAAGGTTAAGATCTGATTCACTTTCATTGAATAATTAAAGTATTAACTGTTGCGGATGCGTCTTTTCGCTCGAAGCATCGAATTGGCGTTTTTGCTGAGACAGAATTGTTCTTGGAACCCTTTCAGTTTGAGTGCAGTTTGGCATTTTGTTTCTTCAGCACATCACTTTCTCACGCAATACTTCAATTGTGAGTGTGTTTGAATCCGTTCGGTTTTCCATTTTTTATTATAATCGAAGACGCGCACCCCTGTCTCTCATTTCTTTAAAAATTTGAGAGGGGTGCGCGCAATGATTTCTTTGTGTGTTTGACGCTGCTGAATAGACAGACCATCCGAGGACCAGCTGAGTCGATGTTGTTTGATGAATAGAAAAGGACTTAAGCTATTGGCCTTCGGTCATTGAAAGTTCCTTTTTCTAAACGTTTGTAGCTAGCTCTACTCGTGTCATGGATCATCCTCCTGATCAATTGATAGAGATAGCATCGTATGATTGAGTTATCATGAAAAGGTGTCCATTATTTGACCTTACACTAGGAATTCTATTCTGAATGTCTTTGATACAAACTACTTAGTTGTATTCGTTGAGATACCGTATGATAAGCCTTGATTGCTCCTTAATGTTTCAATAGGGTAAATTGGGCATAATCTAGCTCGGCATAATTGGTATCTTTAGATAAAGTGAGCGTGTTCTCGCCTTGTTTCAGAGTTACCGTACCGTATTGAACGATTTGACGCGTACCCGTATTGTTGCTTGGAACGACGGTGTTGGTCCAACCAATCGTTGGTGGAAATACGATGTCGCTTAGTAGTTCGCCGTTAAGCGTAACCTTATCAGTTGCTGTTGTGCTCTGTTTATTTAACGGACCATTTGCATAACCGACCTCAACTGTATATTGACCAGCTGTTGGGGCGTTTACAGTGAACGTAACGCCACTTTCGGAAGTATCAATTGTTCCAACAAACTGGTTAGCAGATGCATAACTAGCGGTGTTGACAACGGCCTTGCCACTCAACGTACTATTTTCAGCTTCCACTCGAATAGGATCGGAAGGGGATTTTGGTGTATATTGCAGTGTATTGGTAGCGGCATTGCTTGACGGCGTGACCACTAGTCGGTATGCACTCGACTTCTTTAAGTTATTAATTGAAACTGAAATGGAATCGTTTTCAATGCTAAAAACACCGTTTGCCGCAATATTGGGCTCACTAACAGGAGTATCAACTCCATACCATGGGGTCTCTTCGAGTGTCACATGAGCAGAACGGTCATATACGTTTGCAGCTAAACCGGTAATTTTGACCGTGATTGCCCCATTTGTCCCACCAAAAATGACACTGGTTTTCGATTTATCAGTTGTTGTATTTGCAAGGCTGCTAAAATCACCGTTACTTTGGTAGGTACTTGTTTCATCAAGCTGTCCTGACATGTCAGCATACCACTTATATAACCAATAACCGCCATTTGGCTTTTGTTGATCCGTTAGCAAGTTGTCCATGCGTCCATAATTGAACCAAAAGGCAAGGTCAGCGCTGTCTAATTCAGGTGCATTTTCAAAGTTTTGAATATAGTGGATCATCTGTCCGGGAACGGCTAACTCTTGTGGAGCAGCATACTCGTTGATACTAATTTTACGTCTCGTAATACCAAGACTATCTTCAAGACTGTCAAGCGCGGCCACAGAATTCTTGAATCCCGCCGCACTCCATTGGTGCCAACTGATAATATCCGGCAGCGTTCCAGCTGCTTTAGCATGGGCTAAAAATGCTTTTAGCCAGTTGTCATTATAGTAACTTAGACTAGGTCCCACAATCTTGGCATCAGGGGCATGTTCCTTCACGATATGATAAGTATCGTCCCATATCTTGTAGAAGTCGCCCCATGTTCCGTTAGGATTACTTCCGTGGGCGCCCTGCCAATTCCCATTGGGTTCATTCCAAAGTTCATAGCCATAGATATCATTTGCGTAATCTGAATTCTGAGCACTCTGAACCATCTTTTTTACTTTGGCCAACCAGTCTTGTTCATTGCTGAAGTTGTATGGCCATTGATCGTAGATATCAGCTAAACGAACAATTTGCTTTGCGCCAATTTGATGAACTAATGGAGCGACGTTATTAAACTGGCCGGCGCCCTTTCCGACTTGCATTCCATCAGGCGGTGCTTGAGTGAACGTGGTCGGCTTTAGTGGGGAAAGCAAGCTTGCTGTTGGTGTGTTTTCATCTGAAATTCCGTATAGTCCGCCTGAAGCTACATGATCATCAGCAGAATTCGAAACATTTGGCCGAATGTTTTGTTTCGTGTTGACAGTTACTGAAGGTGAATCTGCCTTCGCAGTTCCCAATCCAATTCCAAAAGAGGAGGATAGTCCAATTGCAATTGCTGTAATAAGTGATAGCCCTCTGCTTTTCATCGTAATTTCGCTCCTTGTAGTAATATTTTTGATAAGCCAAATCAAAGGATTTAAAATGTACGTTGATTTAACCAGACAGTCATTTGTTTTTCGTACCGATTTGCCCAGGCATAGTAAGGAATGAAGGTTAGTGAACTCTTGTCAGCACCCCTTGGTTGATCGAAGGTATAGAGGGAGTCTTCTTCCGAATCGATTTTCAACCGGAAAACATCATCGGTCGTTAAAATTTCAACGCCATCTAAAAGCTTAGGTTGATAATCATACGTAAATGATGGCTTCTGATCCAGAACGTATAGCCAAAGCGGTTCCTCATTATCAACGCCTTCAACACAATAAACGATTGGGCCACGCTGAACAGCTACTTTTAAAGCATCTACGCTGACTCGAGTATTTGCGTGAACCAGATGGGGCTGCATGTTGAGATTAAGCGAGATGTCCGTATTGCCGTTCTCAATCGTAAGGTAGAGAATATCATTATTTAGCGTTGTGTTTACCTTACTGCCATCTACTTCAACGCTGTAATGATCAAGGCTCCAAGCAGGAATTCGGATACCAAACGTTAATTCACGTTCACTCGGGTTGGTAATCTGGTAACTAATATGACCATCCCATGGGAAATTACCAGATTGCTTAATTTCAATACCGTTATTAAACTTTGCGTCATTTGCAATAAATTGATGAGATAAAATCGTATTATCGCGAACTTCGTAAAGATACTGATCAAGCGATGCAATCAATCGGGTGATATTCGCCGGACAGCAGGCACAGGCGAACCACGATGACCTGCGCGTTGCAATGTGTTTCTTGCCCGGATTGAGTTCACTTGCGGTTGGATCAGCTTCTAAAGGATTGGCATAAAAATAGTGCTTCCCGTCGAGTGCCATACCACTTAAGGCACCATTAAAAATTTCTTTTTCGATTACATCACCAAATTTCCCCTGGAAATCATTTGCAAGCAGCTGCTTTGTAAAGAAGGCCATTGAAACGGAAGCGCATGTTTCACTGTAATCCGTATCGTTCGGCAGATCATAATCGTAAGTAAATGCTTCACCAGTAACGGTTTGACCAACATTTCCCGTAACATACATCTGTTTCTTGACGATATCATTCCATAAGCGGTTAGCGGCATCAAGCAATTTTTGATCCTTTTCAACCCGGGCAACGTGAGCCAATCCTGTACAAAAGTAGAGAACCCGAACGGCATGTCCGTGAGCATCTTCCTGTTCGGTAATGGGTTTGTCAGCGAAATAATAACGTTCTCCAATGGTGCGCAGCTCTGGGAAGAAATCATTATCCAAACCGTCTGCTTCATTCTGTCGGTCAAAGAAGTCAAGATCTCGGCCTCTTTCAGTCACAAAGTATTTCGCTAGCTTTAAATAATCAGCATTCTGAGTTGTTTCATACAATTGAGCTAGTGCCAATTCGATCTCCGGGTGACCATCATAGCCGTGAATCTTGCCGGCTTCTGATCCAAAGTGGCTGTTAATGCAAGCGGCCATCTTTTCAGCAACATGTAGGGCAGTTTTATTGCCGGTTGCTTTATGATAGGCAACACCGGCTTCGATGTAGTGACCCATTGAATATAATTCGTGGGACTGTTGAAGTCGTTTAAATTTTCTTTCCGGAGCTTCTATTTGGAAGTAGGTGGACAGATAGCCATCATCATCCTGTGCATCAGCAATTAAATCGACAGTCCAGTCAGCTTCTGTTTTTAGCTTGTCATCTGGATGATACTTTAAAACATAAGCGACGGTTTCTAGCCATTTGTAGACATCAGTGTCTTGGAATGGATAGCCAAAATGATGGCCGTTCATTCGACCGGCAGCGATTTTCAAATTTGCAATCGCACCACTACGGTCGGCAGCACCTCCCGCCGCGGCAGCATTAGTAATATCCATCTTTCCTTTGTCATTGATCATATCCCATTGGAAAGGGACGGCATCCTGCGCGATTAAGTCACGATAGCGCTTCCAAAAATTTGAAGTGATTTGTACGTATGCTAATTGAAGCTTAGTTAATTCTTTCATGTTAAATCCATCCTTTAATATAGTTTTGTTATAAGCTTATTTCACATTCTTAATTGCCAAGATGAAGAAGATACCGATCACAGTGGCAGCAATTGATACGATAAATGCTAACGTATAATCGTTTGTTGCTGTCACAATAAATGAGGTTGCCATTGGAGCGGCGGTTAGTCCAAGGGTGTTTGTCAGGTTACTAAATCCAATATATTTACCCGTGTTTTTATCAATTTTTGCTTGTTCGGGAATAACGTCCATATTCAGGGCACCATCAACTGCTAAGTAAACACCGTATCCAAGTCCTGCCAGGATTGCATATGCAATGATACCGTTGGTTGACTTAACAAAGAGTGGGACAAGGGTGCCGATGATCATTAAAATTCCACCGGAAATGATCGGCATCTTTCGACGTTTAATGTAATCTGACATTGGGCCGGAAATTACTAAACCAACCAGTGAAACCACAAGTGTAAACATCGATAGACGGTTCATTGATTGAGCCGCGGCTAACGTTGACTGTCCAAGGTAGTTTTCTAGAATATAGAGCAGATATTGCATCACCATCGTATAACTAGTCATAATTAGGAAACGCCCGGCACACGATTTGTAAAAGTCGTGGGCGCCTTCAAACTTTGGCGGTAACAAAGTAATTAAGACGTCTCTAATACCTTTTCCTTGTTGGAAGTCAGCAGTCTTTGATGATGGCTCACGTGGAATAATGGCAAGGGCAAGCAATCCAGACAAAGCAATTAAGACCCCACCGACAATAAAACCGACATTTTGGTATGATTGTCCCAGGAAGTAGGAACTGATAAACTGGCCAATAGGTAAGCCAACTGATGTGGCACCAAGACCGGCTGATAGAGTACCACGAACATTCTTAGGTACCCTGTCTGCTAGGAAAGCATACATTGGCGTTTGAATCGCATTTTGACCTAACGTATTAAAGCAGTATGCCAAGGTCAAATTTAACGTTGTTTGGAATGATCCTAATAAGTAAAGACCGATACCGGCAACGATTGATCCCCAGAAAATCCATGGGGTCCGCTTACCAAATCGAGATTTGGTTCTGTCGGATAAAGTTCCCCAGATATAACCGGCAAAGAGTGAAACGAGCGATGTTACGGAAGTGATAATTCCGTATGCAGCCGTTGGATTTACCATTCCAACATCCTTTAAGTGTTGCGGCAGCAAGTTACCGCCGTTAATCGTAAAAGCGGCATTGTTTAACACGGCATAAATGACGAACGCTGCGAGAAAACGAAATACAGTGAGCCTTGAAAATGGTTTGCCGGTTTCAGGCGACAATGTGTCAGGATTAACATGAGCAGCAGGAATTGCGCCCGCCATATTATCTGCTGAAAAGAATAGCTTATGTTTTTTAAGCAATTGAACAACTCCCCTTCGTATCATAAAACTTGAGTAGATAGCTGTTAACTAAATTTCCAACCGGCTTATTTCGTGATCACACCTATATGATAACGATTACATAAAAACATAAAAACTTAAAAATATATACATATGGTGTCAAAAATAAACTTTTTTTAAAACGCTTTCATAAAAGATGTTAGAATGTTTATATAGTCATATAGTTCTTAATAAGATCATTTTTTCAGTGAACATAATGGTTACAAATAGATAAGATGTTAAACCAACTATTATCAGTGAATAAACCAAGATGTTTGGTGTATTTTTTTGATGTTTTTATAGTTCAACAATTTAAATGAGAAGGAGCTATTATCGTGAATGAAATAACATTTGCCAAAAATGAAGTTGTCATGTTTATGATTGGTGGTAACTTTTCAGCGGATGCGGGCTGGAAGCATAAGGCTCGCTATCATCGGGGGGATTATGAATTGATTATTTGCGTTAAAGGCCCCATTAATTTATTGATCGGAAATGAAAGTGCCACACTAAATGAGCATGATCTTTTAATTGTGCCTCCCTATACACCTATGAAAGGAACGGTCCCATCTTCCAACCCAATTGAATTTTATTGGCTGCACTTCCTATTACCCGAAAATCATCATTTACACCAGAAGGTAAAACTCGAACAGGATCGTAATGAATTAACACATAATGCTGATGACAGGCCCAAGAATTTAGTCATTCAAACCAGCTACCATTTTCAAGATACGCGTGATCTATTGATCTTAACCCATCAACTTCTCGCAGTTGATTCGTCGGGCATGTACAGTCAGGAGCAACAAAATCTTTTGATGACTTTAATTTTGATACAGATGGCAAACTTAGCAAATAAAACCAATTTCGAGGACAAAAACAAAACGGTTGTGAACCAGTTAAAGGAATGGATCAGAACAAATATTTATCGATCACCAACTCTCGCTGATATCGCAAAGGAAACTAAGTTAAATCAACAGTATGTCTCTAGACTGTTTAAAAAATATGTTGGAATGTCACCTAAGCATTACATGATTCATCTAAAGGTTCAAACCGCTCAAGCTTTATTGATTCGAACAAATTTATCGATTAAAGAAATTGGTCATTATTCATATTTCTCCGATGATAAATTATTCATGAAGCAATTTAAGCGGATAAGCGGGGTAACCCCCAGTTCATTCAGAAGTTTATATCAGAAGGTTTATCATAATAATCAGGTGATTGATCCAGTGCTACCCATTCCAGAAGAGGTTACGCAAAAGTTGGATATCGATCGGGATCCTGGAGCTCCAAAAAATTTAAAATACCTTAATGAAAATTAAAAAAATGTGGCAAATTCGGAAGAACCGCTCTTTTGATAAATCGTAGTTTTACCATCATTATCATTTCGTGCTATCAGGCAGTGTATTTTTCGATGTGATGTTGTCAACGAATTGAAGTCGGATACTCAAATAATTGGAAATAAACGTTCTTATTCTTTACGACGCTTAACAGTTTTCTCGTGACTATTATTTTTGCGTTTCCTTGTATTGAAAATAGTCAAAATCTGCATAGCTGTTCTTTGTATCAAAATCAATAGCCGTCAGGCCAACAACAGCTCCCGTATAGGCCCAGCCGGATACATGCTGATCGGAAAGCTTCTGTCCGTCAAACCACTCGCCCAGAGGGGTAAATGAGCGACCGTCGGTGCCGTACAGGCAGCGTATTTTCGCATTTTGTACATTCATTTGAAGAAAAACTGGTTCGGAATCATTCAGGTAGCCGTAAAGGCCTCTAAGTGGTTCTGTGATCGTTCCATTGTCATTGGTTGTGATTGATACGACTCGCCGACCACTGTGCTCATCACGTGACACACCTAAAAATATCCAGCACTTGGTATTATAATAACACACGAGTCCGGCAAGCTGCTGATAGGTCTCGGGATTGAAGTCTAAAGAGGTTTCAGCAAGGAAATTGACAGATTGCCAGCGTCTGGCGACTAATGACTGGTTAAACACTGATGTCAGGCTGTCTCCACCGTGTATTCTTAATTTTCCCGGATTTTCGATCAATGAAATTTTTTCTTCAAACGGTGTGCGCAGAGTTATCCATTCAGCCCCCAATGTTGGCTTTTCAAAAGTTTCATACGTATTGTTTGTCGTACCCCCGCCGTTCGTTTCTGTCTCCGAAGATTCTGGAACTTGAACGGTTACCTGAGGCTCATTACTCCCGTGTCTCAAACGTGGCCAGCCATATTCCCAGACGATCTCCTGCAAAGCAGTTTCTCTTCCAAGAGGTGAAAACTGTCCGGAACCGTAATATCTTGAACACAGATGGACAAGATACCAGTCACCAGTCGGGGATTGAACTAAATTGCCGTGACCCGATTTTTGAAGTGGATTATCAGGATAGTGGTAAGCAGTTATCAGTGGTGAAAATGGCGACAGTTCATAAGGGCCGAACAGATTTTTTGAACGACTGACGCTGATTGAATGATGCCGTCCAGTTCCGCCTTCCGCAGCCAGAATATAATACCAGCCATCCTTTTTCATCAGATGCGGTCCTTCTGTTCCGCCCACTGCACTGCCTTTATGGATCAGTACAGGTTCACTGATCAGTTTTCGGTCCATCAGATCATATTCCTGAAGTACTAGTCCGCTGAACTTTGTTTTACTTGGAAGCGGACGGTAATCCCAGCGCGGATTAATAATATATTTCTTACCATCATCATCATGAAAAAGCGATGGATCAAAGCCGGATGCGTTCAAAAAGATCGGGTCAGACCATTCACCGTTGATCGTGCTGCTTGTTGTTAGATAATTTTTAACGTCTTTGTAATTGCCATCGATTTGATAAGCGATGGTATAGACAAGCCAAAATTTCCCATCCGAATAGGACAGGGCGGGTGCCCAAATTCCTGCACTGTCCGGAATACCGCGCAGATTCAAATGTTTCTTGTCAATCAAAGGCCGCGAGACAATTGTCCAGTGAGCCAAATCGTGTGAGCTGAGAATCTCTACTCCTGGATACCATTCGAATGTTGATGTTGCCAAATAATAGGTATCCTCGACGCGACAAATACATGGATCAGGATGGAAACCACTGATAATCGGATTTTGTATCTTCATCATAACCTCCGGAACAAAAAATTTTTAAATGACCAATAGAGCAACCTGGTTATAAATCGCTTACAAAAACAGTTAATAAATCTAAAAGGATCAATAGTTGTGTGACTCAAATGTCGATAATCAAGACGAGTTAAAAAATCAAGGATCTATATAGGATACATAGTTTATCATAATACAACAATTAATCATTTTGTACCCTATTTTATAGTTTTTCACAAATTTGCTAATTTTGTATTGGTTACGACACAGTATTTTGCATAAACAAAAAGTTGTAATGGAAGACATCACTCATAGAGTCTGTATCTTTGTTTGCAAGCTTTTTCTAAACGTAGTTTATAATTGCTTGAAAGCGCTAGCTAAAAGACGTATCATAGGATTGTAACCAAAATGTTTCTTTTTTAAATATACGATTTATTATAAAGAAACAAACGAGGTTCATTAGAAAAAAATGTGAGGAGGAAATATACTATGGCAACACAAAACCTGGAAACACGGTACACCCACAGCCCGGTAGATATACGCCATTATTCAACGGAGGATCTGCGCAGAGAATTTCTCGTTGAAAAGATCTTCGAACCTGGAAAAGTTGTGTTAACGTATACACATAATGACCGGCAGATCTTTGGCGGAGTGACCCCAATCAGTGAGCCTTTGAGTGTTCACCTGACAAAAGAGTTAGGTGTGGACTACTTCCTTGAAAGACGAGAATTAGGCGTAATTAATATTGGTGGCCCGGGTACGATCTCGATCGATGGTGAAACGGACAGCATGAAAAAGCAGGATGGCTACTATATCGGTAAAGGGACAAAAAATGTGGAATTCCGCTCCGATGATGCAGAGAATCCTGCTAAATTTTATATTGTCTCGACACCGGCGCATCACAAATATCCCAATGTCAAAATTAGCATTGATGATATTAAACCGAGAGAAACCGGCGAATCACTTTCATTGAATGAGCGCAAAATCTATCAATATATTCATCCGAACATCTGCGAAAGCTGTCAGCTGCAGATGGGGTATACGGTCCTGTCACCAGGAAGCTCATGGAACACCATGCCATGCCATACACATGAACGTCGGATGGAAACCTATCTATATTTTGACATGGATGAAGATACACGTGTTTTCCATTTCATGGGGACTCCCGAAGAAACCAAGCATTTGGTTGTTTCGAATGAACAAGCAGTGATTTCACCAAGCTGGTCCATTCACTGTGGTGTAGCCACAAAGAACTACACGTTTATCTGGGCTATGTGCGGTGAAAACATTACTTATGATGATATGGATTTTGTTTCAATGGACAGATTGAAATAAATAATTGCTGCGTGCACCGTGACCGCAACAAGAGAGTCTGAAAAAGTGTCGGGAGAGCCTTTCCATCTTCCGACACTTTTTTACTGCAGACAAAAATAGCGAGAGGTTACGCGGAGTATCCTCTCGCTATCACTAAGTTAGCGATGCGTGTTGCAATCCGTGGTGGATATCCAATTATCTTTTGGGAGCAGCCGTAGAGTTAGGGATGCCGACAAAAGGGGGCAACAGTGCGAAACCAATAGAAACCACAGCTAGCAATCCGCCTCCGATCCCAAGTGTCAGAGAAATACCAAGTTGGTCGGCAATAAAGCCACAGACAAGAATAGAGACCAGCTGAACGATAGAAGCAGCCGTTGTTATGGTTCCCACAACCTCCTCAAACTCATCATTATTGGTGATCATATGGATGAAGTTAAAGATCAGCATGTTACTCCATGTCAGCAAGAAGCTGTAAGCGAAAACCATGACTGTCGCAAAGATCCATTGATTCCCCCAGTTCAGAAAGATAAGCGTCACACCAACGGATGCTGAAAATAGAAACGTGAAAACAGCTTGATGTCCTAGCCGTCGGAGCATGCTGGACGCAGACATTGCCCAGAATGAACCGATTCCGAGAATGACAAACAATCCGCTGAAGCCTGCGGGAGAATGATTTAACCGGAACGAGATTGCTGGGAAGAGTACAGTTAAAGGTCCGACAGCCGCAAAATTAATGAGCATGGTGACAATCATGATATGCCTTAAATGAGTGCTGCTGAATACTGTTTTTAACCCAAGATAAAATTGCTGATAAATTTGACCGAAAATTTCTCCAAAGGAAACAGATGGCTTAATCTGCGTTTTTTTTGGACGTATTGAAGATGGGTGAAGCGTGAACGTACCAATAATATTAAAGATCTGGATGAAGACGATGACAATAAATAATAAATCAAGACCACGCCAATAAATGAGCGCACCGGCAATTGCCGGACCAATGATTGGCGCAATCTGTCTGATGACTTGCTGCAGTCCGCTTGCGGCGATTTGATTATCTTCATCTGTCGCTTCAATCAATAGTGCCTGTGATAGTGGGGGAAACAATGCATCAAGAACAGCGATCCCAAGGATCAGAGCAATCAGTAATGGATAGGAAATTGCTGATTTGAAGAACAGAAATGTAAAAGCGATTAACACAATTAATTGAATGAAATGAACCGTTAGTAAAACAGGTCGTTTTCGAATCACCAGTGATAAGTGAACGTTAAAAAATGAGATTAGAAATTGGACTGCCGGTGTAATAAACAGAAGTACGCCCATTGCTATAAAGGAATGGCTATTCTGTAAGACCCACCAAATACTGCCGAATATAAAAATCTGTTCCGCAATGATCTGGAATAGTGAACTTGTCACGTATGTTTTAATGCTGGTCTTTTTTTTCAATACGTTCGTCATAAGAGATCCCTTCTTCAATAAAGGTATGTGATCCAGGCAGCCGTAACAGTTTTCCGCCAAGGTATTGAATGAGCCTCGAAATGCGTAATAGAATATATATAAAAACGCTTTCTATAAATGGAAAGCGATTTCATTAATAAGCATACATGATTATTCTTTTTTTCACAATCTAAAAAACAGGATAGTGCTTATGAAGCTTTAAGTAGGTGGACTAGATCGCTTGACAAGAGAATCAATCTGTTTCTATACTAAGTTCGAGTTATTAGAAGGGACAAGCAAATTCTAATTCATCGATGAGAAATGTATTACTTGTCTCTTTGAATATTTTTGAAAACGGATACAATGGTGCTGATTTACGATTTAATAATACATCTGATCCTGTTTTGATCTTGGTTGAATGGGCATAACTGGATCGTATGATAAGGTGGTGAATGATATTATGAAAGATCAGATACTTGCGTTGCTAACGAAGGAGACCGAAGATTGCAAGCAACTGGGTCCCAATCCGAACCTGACTACTGAAGAGATCTGTAAACGGTTGCCCATTAAACGTAATACAGTCAGTCAATATTTGAATGAACTGGTTGCCGAGCGGAAATGTATTAAAATCAAAACAAGGCCTGCTTACTTTTATAGTACCGATGCGATGAAACGTCATTTTTTTATGCCACTTAAGGACATGTACAATTCATTTGAAGAATTGCTAAATGATAACCCTGAGGAAAAGGGTGGAAAATCCTTTTTTTCGAATATTATTGGACACGATCTCAGCTTGAAAGGTGTCATTGACCAAATTAAGACCTCTGTTTTTTATCCGGGATCGGGATTGCCGATGATTTTCATCGGTGAAACCGGTGTTGGAAAAAGCATGTTCGCGCGATTGACTTATAAATATTGTATTGAAAGAAAGCTTTTGGATCAATCGGCACCATTCATTGAATTGAATTGTTCACAATATTTTCACAATCCGGAACTGTTGACGAGCAATCTATTTGGCTATGTGAAAGGCGCTTTTACAGGAGCAGATCACGACAAAGTAGGGATGTTGGAGGCGGCAGACGGAGGAGTTCTATTTCTTGATGAATGTCATCGACTCGATGCCGAAAGTCAGGAAAAGTTCTTTACATTTATGGATAAAGGTTATTTCCAACGGATGGGTGAAAGTAAAACGAGGCACAAGAGCCGGGTGCGTATTATTTTTGCAACAACTGAGAGTCTCCAGGCCAATTTTCTGCGCACTTTTTTACGCCGTATTCCGATGACGGTGGAGATTCCTCCACTTAGCCAACGTTCACTAAAGGAAGTTCAGTATTTTATTTATCATTTTTTTATTGAAGAAGCAAAAAAAATGAATCGGCCGCTTCATATCAGTACATGGGTCATTAACCGGCTCAGTAACCTGCAATACAGTGATAATGTGGGGGAATTGGAAAACAATGTTCGGTTGATTTGTGCGAATGCACTGAGCAAGAATCCAGATAATGAGCTGATTTCGATCAATGGTCAGGACATTCCTGAGAGTCTGTATCAGCAATTTTTGACCGTTCGTGATTTAGAGAAGGAAAACACGCAGAAAACGGTCATAACTCCGACAAGTCATGTTTCTGATTTTCTCAAGGCTGATTTTCCTCAAAAAAATATACTTAACGAGTTGATGAAAATTCTGATTAATCTCTTCCAAAAGTACGCAGAGGGCGAGGTCAAAGAGGAATTTTTTCTCCATCAGTCATCTATGGAAGTTGGGACGACGATGGAAATGCTCATTCATCGAGATGGCGTGAACAGGCAGGAAACGATCCTTAAGTATATTTCAGGTGTCATTCAGGAAATTGCCAAATTTCTTGAACATAATTACTTAATTAAATTGAATGGAAATACTTTGATTGTTTTGACTCATTATATCTATAGCAGGAATGATTTTACCATTCAAATTGATGAATGCTATGAGAAAATTCGGGATGAATTAATTGATTTTTTGAAGAGAAAGCTGGTCAACGAATCGAAACTTTTGAAATCGATCAGTGATTTACTTGAAGCACGAATGGATTTTTTACTTGATGCTAACGATTGGATTATTTTACTTTATTTTCTAACCAACCTTGATATAACCCATTCTCGACAAAGAATGCACAGTGTGGTACTTGCACATGGTTTTTCGACTGCTAGCAGTATAGCAGATGTGGTGAACCGTTTTTTAAATGAAAAAATCTTTGATTCATTTGATATGCCGTTCAATGTACCTCTGGAAAAGGTTGAGGAATATATGGATTATTACATCAAGGAGCTTGATTGTTCAAATGGTCTGGTTGTACTGGTTGACATGGGTTCTTTAATGATTATTTTTGACAAACTGAAAGATAAAATCAACGGTCCTCTATTGGTTGCCAATAACGTATCAACACAGTCCGTGCTCCTTACAGGTGAGATGATCAAAAAAAATCGGCCGATTGAGGAAATTGACAGCCGTCTGAAAAATGATATTCCAATTCAGCATAAGCTTGGTTTTCCTAAAAAAAACAAAGAACCAATGATTATCACCTCCTGTTCATCAGGAGTTGGCGCTGCGAGAAAGTTAAGAGAATTTTTACTCGGCAGTCTGCCTTCTGAAATCAGTTATCGAATTGAGGCGGTTGACTTGCACACATTGTCAACCTATAAGACCAATTTTCCACTTTTAAAACAATACCAAATCACGGGAATTATTGGTACATCTGATCCAAAAATTGACGGTATTCCTTACATTGCATTAGAGGAACTGGTCTCAAGTCGCGGAATGGAACGGATTAAGGCCTTATTTCCAACAGTCAGTGATCCGAGACTTTTAAAGATCATTAACGATAATTTTGTTCGCAATCTGTCTGTCGAGCGCCTTTTGCCGGCGATCACAATCCTGGATGTCAAAAAGATGATTGGTTATGTTGACGAAATGATAAACTCACTTGAGCGGAATGGTAATTTTCAAATGAGCAATAGCCGAAAATCAATTCTATATATTCATACGAGCAGCTTGGTTGAGCGGCTTATCCGACACATACCGCAGCCTGAAGCTTTACCTTTTAAGAAAAAAGGAAAAAAGTATGAAGAACAGATAAAATTGATTCAAACTGCACTGCTCCCTCTTGAGAACGCCTACAATGTAACGGTCGGTGAACGTGAACTGGATTATCTTCAGAATATTATCTTTGACCAGTAAAAAAGACTTGCTTATTTTAGCAAGTCTTTTTTATGCTGTGCTCCCAAGCGTTAAATTGATGTATGGTTATCTCCGTATACTTCTAATTCTGTTAAGGCCGGAAATGGAGAATCGTCATCATTTTTGATCAGATTTTTCAATTTCAGCCATTCAATGTCACGTGGTGCAATTGAGAAAACTTGTGCTTCATGAACTTTCACAAGCTTTAATACTTCTTCTGTACCATCGGAGAACTCGGCAGTCACCTGAGTCCAATAGCTGTCATGCGGATAGTCGCCTCTTAAAATGAGTGCCATCCGATCAACGTGCACCCTTCTTCCAAACTCGAGCTGGAGGAACGCATCGGCCTTTTTATTGATTCCCCATGACTGGTAGGGATAGGATCCGTGACTTTCGTTGGCAATGATACCATCAATCGCATTACGTGCAAAAAAAGTTGAATCGTTTCTTGTTTCTACATTAGCCCATGCATGAGGATACCCGCCTGAATCCTGTTTTTGATCATGAGGATTTAAGGCGAGATTTCTGTATCTGTTGATCTCGTCTTCTTCAGCAAAACGAGCATGCATGTACTTTTTTTCACCGATGAACGCATTTTTAGGGAAGGCGCGCAGTTCTTCCTCACTCAGCGGATAGTGGTATGTCCACTCCTGTTCTTTTAGATAGATAAGTGAAGGATTCAAAGCTTCATCAGCCTGAACCATGAGATACTGCCCCGGCTCATCTACCGATATTTTAAGCAGATCTCCTTTCTCAAATGATCCGATGAAATCAAGGTACGTGTGTTGTTCTCCGCTCCTGCTTTTCTTAATTTCCCCGTCTGTGTTAACTAATTTCAGAGTTATGCTTGGCATCCGTCAACCTTCTTTCAGTGTTATTAATTGTATTCGCTTACAATGGTGGTGAGTGATGAAAGTAATGAGACAATCATTCGCTCCTATTTTAAGGTGGGCGCTAAGGAGAAACAAGAAAAAAGTATAAGTGTTGATCAGTTGCGTAAAAATGAACAGCAGGTTTCTGTCGATATAAAACGATCATTAACCTTTTTCTGTCGACAACGTCCGGAATGTAATCCCTTTCAAGGGAGAGATCATCGACACAAAAATGGCATGGAAATTGCTTGCTAGAAGATGTAAGGCAAGAATACTAGGGAAGGTGCTAAGATGGGCAGAAAAATTATTGTAATTTCTCACAATCTTTTTGCAGAAGGACTGAAAAGGTCCGTAGAGATGATTACAGGCAAGCATGAAAATCTTTATGCATATGGGTTACTGCCGGGCAACAATCCCGCAGATCTGCTGCCGGAAATTGAAAAACAGGTTGAAACAGCTTCCGAAGTAATCATTCTGGCAGATTTAGTTGGTGGAAGCATGTGCAACGCAGCGACACAATTGCTGACTCATAAGCATGTAAAATTGGTCGGAGGTGTTAATCTTTCGCTCTTACTTGAATTGGTACTTATTCCTGAAGATCAAGAAGTTGATTTGGTTGCATTAATCGGTCATGCACGTGAAGCGATAAAGGAGGTGATTCTTGAACAAAGAGCACAGAATGATGAACAATTTTTTTAATTAATAAAGGGGTGAATGATAAGTGATTGTAATGGCACGAATTGATGACCGACTGATTCACGGACAGGTTGCGGTCATGTGGTCGAAACAACTCAATGTCAGCAGAATTATTGTTGTCAGTGATGAAGTTGCGAAAAATGAACTTCAGGTAAGCGCATTAAAAATGGCGGCACCGGCGTCAATTCAAGCATTCGTATTTCCGGTTGATAAAGCGGCGACTTTAATCAACGATCCACGCTCAGAAAAAATGAGAATATTGGTGGTTACGAATACACCGGATGACTTATATCGCTTGTTAACTAAAATTCATGAAAAGCCTGATCTTAATATTGCAAATTATGGTCGTGTCGCTGGTAATCTCGAAAGTAAGGAAAAAATTACGGACACTGTGTACGTGGGTCAAAATGACAAGGAAATCTTTAATAAACTATTTGAACTTGGTTTTGATTTTAGTTATCAGCCGCTTCCTTCCGATTCCAAAAAATCTCTGAAAAAGTTGATGGGAGGTAATTGATATGCTGCTTTACCAAGCATTTGCAGTAGGCTTAAGCTTGATGTTTACAAAATTCACGGATTGGTACGGAACATTGTATTTAAGTCGTCCATTGTTCTGTGTGACGGTACTTGGTTTTCTGTTAGGCAAACCCGTTGAAGGAATAACGATGGGTGCCGCACTGGAACTCGTTTATCTTGGAACCGTTAGTCTTGGCGGTGTGATGCCTCAGGATTATGGGTTCGGTGCCATTTTTGGTGCCGGATTTGCTCTGATTCTGGATCAGAAAATATCGGTTGGTATCGCACTGTCAATTCCGCTTAGTTTGCTTGGCTCTCTCTTATACGCGGTGTTTAAAGTCTGGATTACATCCATGGTAACGAAGTTTGAAAAGTACGCCCGAGAAAAAAACCTTGCTGCCTTTAAACGGCTTTGGTGGGTTCAGTTTTGTACCTATAATCTTATGTATTTTGCCTTTGGCTTTATCGCAATATTAGCCGGTTCGAATGCAGTAAAAGCACTCGTTGATGCCATCCCTACATGGGCGCAGAATTCACTGACCGTAGCCGCAGGTATGCTCCCGGCATTAGGAATGGCATTACTGCTCAAAACATTATGGACCAGAGATCTGGCTGCTTA
The DNA here is from genome assembly GCF_024125445.1 of Sporolactobacillus shoreicorticis. GTDB lineage: Bacteria > Bacillota > Bacilli > Bacillales > Sporolactobacillaceae > Sporolactobacillus > Sporolactobacillus shoreicorticis. The sequence goes on from NZ_JAMXWM010000002.1 coordinate 198,506, forward strand.
CTTCTTTATTGGCTTTGCTTTGGTTATCTTCTTTAAAGGAAACCTGATCAGTGTTGCCTTCCTGTCCCTATGCTTTGCGGCAATTGTTGGTTTTAATGAATTGAAGCATATTAATAAACCGGCACCGGCTACGAACATGGGCAGTGCGGATGAAAGTGAGGGATTCTTCGATGAGTAAAAGTAATCTGCTTAAGCTGGAGGGAAATGAACGAAAATTGATCTGGCAACTGTTCTGGCGTGCCAATCCATTAATGTTCTGCACGAGCTATACAAAGCAGCAAGGTGTGACCTTCGCATGGGCACTTATCCCATTTCTGCAGCGTATTTACGGTAAAGACAGTGATGAATTTTACAAGAGTCTGGGAAGACACCAGTCATTCTTTAATACAACGCCGGGCATGGCACCGTTTATTATGGGACTTGTGATCTCCATGGAAGAAGAAAGAAAACGGGCGATCGATACCTTTGATAACAAATCCATTGAAGCTTTGAAGGCTTCACTGATGGGGCCATTGGCAGGAATTGGTGATTCAATTTACGTCGGAACACTGCGAATTGTGGCAACCGGTGTTGCAATCGGTTTGTGTCAGCAAGGAAGTATTCTTGGCCCCATTATCTTTGCACTTGTTTATAATATTCCTAACTTCCTCATTCGTTACTATGGATCAATCGTCGGATACAAGGCTGGCAGCAAGTTCATCGGAGAAACGATGGCTAATGGCACATTTAAAGTGCTGACAAAAGCATTCTCCGTTATGGGCCTAATGATGGTTGGGGCAATGAGCGCACAGTATGTGAAATTTGATACCGTTTTCGCAACGAAACTGGCAGGTCAGTCATTTAAACTGCAAACCATTTTAGACTCGATTCTTCCCGGGTTGCTCCCGCTTTCGCTGGTTGTGGGCTCCTTCTTCTACTTACGCAAGAAAAACAAACCGGTAAGAGTGATGGTATTTATTTTTGTGCTGGCGGTTGTTTTAACTGTTCTTGGAATTACGGGAGTTGCTCCAACAAAATAAAACATCAAAGCAATAATTTTTTCCGATCTCCCCAAAGAGTTCGGAAAAGTTTTTCTGTGACATGTGGGAGGTTTAAATGATGAGCGTTATTTTGAACGCACGGACAGATCTGATTCAATGGATGACATCGATGCTGCCGGATATCGATCAAGAAGATGGTCAGACCGGTGCAGCCTATGGTAAGCCGATTCGTGCCTTCGAATTATTTGCTCGCCCGTTATGGGGAATCTTTTCTTTGATTGCATCTGGTGACCGTTCACCTGAAACGGATGCATATATCAAAAGAATAAAATCAGGCATTTGTCCGAAGTACGATCAGTATTGGCCCAAGGCAACGACGAAAACACGTCAGATTGTTGTGGAATCGGCAGTGTTTGGATTTGGTCTTGCCTACTGCAAGGAACGATTATTGCGTTATTTCAATGACATTGAGCGTAAGCAATTGCAAGAATGGCTGAATTCGGTCAATCAATGTGAATTGCCGAGGGGAAATTGGCTGTTCTTTGCCGTGTTGATCAATTATGGTTTAAAAGTCAATCAGATGCGTTACAGCCAAGAAGCTATGGATCGTGCTTTAAAAAGCATTGAATCGATGTACGTTGGTGACGGATGGTATTTTGACGGTTTTGCGGGGCAGAGGGATTATTATGTTCCCTTTGCTTTTCATTATTACGGACTGCTGTATTCGACCTTGCTTCCAGAAGGTCCGGAAAAAGAATTATATGGGAAACGTGCCGAACGCTTCGCCAAAGATTTTATCTACTGGTTCGATTCGGAGGGTCGATCCGTGCCCTTTGGACGCAGTCTTACCTATCGGTTTGCCCATGTTGCGTTCTGGTCAGCAATGGTCGTCTCTGGCAGGCGCCCGTTTCCGCTTTCCGTGATGAAAGGGATTATTTTTCGAAATTTACGCTGGTGGTCCGAGCAGCCGATCTTCTCGGCAACGGGACAACTGTCAATTGGCTATGGCTACCCAAACTTAATTATGTCAGAAGATTATAATGCTTCCGGTTCTCCAGCGTGGGCCTTTAAGACGTTTATCTTACTGCTGTTACCCGAACATCATCCGTTTTGGACCATTGAGGAGGCGTCTTATCCGGCAAAAATGGGTATTCGAAATTTAAAGCACGGAGGTTTTCTGGCTGTCCATGATCATCTTTCAGCGGCGAATTATTTACTATCGACGACACAATGCAGCCGGCTCCCGATTCTCCATACAAGTGAGAAATACGGAAAATTTTGTTATTCCACTTACTATGGATTTAATATTTCTAGGGATGTCTCGGGGATCGAACACTCTGCCTGTGATTCGACATTGGCATTGGCAGTTGCCGGTAGCCGACAATTTTTTTCACGAACGCAGATTTTGCACGGTTGGCAGACATCAGAGTACGGGTACAGTGAGTGGCAGGAGCAACCCTATGTTTTTATCCGAACTTGGCTGATTCCGCTAAACAGCCTCTGGCATATACGTATTCATTGTGTGGATGCAAAGTTCAGTTTGGATTCCTATGAAGGAGGATTTCCACAGTTCGAGTGGAATGAGAAATTTAACCAACCGATTGCCGATGAACACTCGATCCGACTCAGCAGTCATTCAGGTACGAGTGCAGTAATCGATGCATTTGGAAATCGAAAGCCGATGGTTGTACCTCAGGATCCGAACAGTAATTTGTATAACTGTGAAAAAAATGCCATTCCCGTTCTTTATAAACGACTGACGGTTGGAAAGTCATGGATTGGCTGTTTTGTTTATGGTTCACCAAAAGAACTATGGAATCCATCGGATGTGCCTGTTGCCGTTATGGATAATGGACGGCTGGAAATCACTCAGAATGAACGGCATATTGTTGTTGATCTGAACAAAAGTCGGCAACAATGAAAGGTTATATGGAAAGGACGAGGTGAAATGATTAATCAGACAACAAAAACATGGAGTGCGGAAGTTCAAGCCAAAATTGAACGGAAAATCGAAGCAGAATGCGAACGTCTTGAATCAGGAATTCCTTATATACCTGAAAATGGAAAATATGAGGATATGGGTCAAAAGGATATTATTTGGTGGACGAATGGATTCTGGGGCGGCATACTTTGGCAATTATATCATGCCACCAAAAAAACGATATTCCGGGAAACCGCTGAGAAGGTTGAGGAGCGGCTGGATAAAGCATTTGACATCTACAAAGGACTGCACCATGATGTGGGATTTATGTGGCAGCCAACGGCGATTGCCGACTATCAATTGACAGGAAATGAACGTTCTTTGCAGCGTGGCCTTCATGCGGCAGCCCTGCTTGCCGGTCGTTATAATCCGCGTGGTAAATTTATTCGCTCATGGAATCGTGATCGTGCAGGATGGGTCATTATTGACAGTATGATTAATATTCAAACGTTATTTTGGGCAAAGAAAGCGCTCGGCGATCCTCGCTTTGGCTATGTAGCGGAAGATCACGCGGATACCGTGCAAAAATACATTGTTCGTGAAGACGGTTCTGTGAACCATATTGGCGTATTTGACCCTACAAACGGTGAATTACTTGAGACACCCGGCGGACAAGGCTATGCTTCAGGCTCGTCATGGTCACGCGGTCAATCCTGGGCCATTTACGGATTCGCGCTTGCATATCTTCATACCGGAAAGAAAACCTATCTTGAGACTGCAAAAAAAGTTGCTCATTATTTTATTGCCAACGTCTCAAATACCGGTTTTATTCCGCTTGTTGATTTTAGGGCACCTAAAGAACCAGTCATGTGGGACACAACCGCAGGAACATGTGCAGCATGCGGAATGCTGGAAATTGCTAAACATGTACCGGATTTTGAAAAAGATTTGTATGGAGATGCGGCCATTCGAATCTTAAAGGCGATTGAGGAAAAGTATGCGAACTGGGATGATGATGAAGACGGAATTATCGATTATGGCACAGGTTCATACCATGATGAAAAATGGACCCATGTACCAATCATCTATGGAGATTATTATTTTGTTGAAGCCATTTTGAGATTGCAAAATCACGATTTTCTGCTCTGGTAATTGAAAAGATTAATTCCGAAAGAAAGGGCTTGCATAATTGAACATCGTAAACTATAATATGTATATAGTTTCCTAATAGGATATATATTTTATTATAAAGAAACTCGACGCTTGCTTAATCTGGTCACTTGATCAGTGTCCTGCACTGATTGTGTGTCGGTCAGCATGTGCTGGCTGATGAATAAAAACTAATTTATACAAGGAGTGCGATTGAGATGGGTTCAGAAAATAAATTGGATGAATTTAAGTTGAACTGGTTTGACCTGACTGGAAAAGTAGCGATTATCACCGGTGCCAATACTGGACTTGGACAAGGCTATGCAGTTGCTTTGGCAGAAGCCGGTGCGGATATTTTTATTCCTACGTTTGGAACTGTCGATTGGGATAAAACGCGTGCCCTTATCGAAGAAAAAGGACGTAAAGTTGAATTTATCGATATTGATTTAACAAAGAAAGAATCACCGAAGCAAGTCGTTGATGCTGCGCTTAAAGCATTCGGGCATATTGATATTCTGATTAACAATGCTGGTACGATCCGTCGTGCACCTTTACTCGAATATAAGGACTCTGATTGGGAATTTGTAATGAATATTAACTTGAATGCAGTTTATTACTTGTCTCATGAAGTGGCAAAAGTATTTGCAGAACAGAAACATGGTAAAATCATTAACATTGGTTCTATGCTTTCATTCCAAGGCGGTAAATTTATTCCTCCATATACCGCCAGCAAGCATGGTGTCGCTGGTATTACAAAGGCATTCGCAAATGAGCTGGGTGTTTATAACATTCAGGTGAATGCCATTGCACCGGGCTATATCAAGACGGCGAACACTGCCCCAATTCGTGCCGACGAAGCACGAAATAAAGAAATCTTGGATCGTATTCCAGCCGGACACTGGGCTGAACCGTACGAACTGATGGGAACAGCTGTGTTCTTGGCAAGCCGCGCTTCCGATTATGTAAACGGTCATATTCTTGCCGTTGATGGCGGTTGGTTGGTAAGATAATTGTTTTTAATCCTTCTAATAATAAGGAAGGAAAAAAATGTAAACCCCCGGTAAACAAGCCAAAGCTTGGTCTGCTGGGGGTTTTTATATGCTGGAGGCGTACGATGAATTTATCTTTTTCAACATTGGCCTGTCCTGACTCAGACATTGATGGCTTAATAGCCAAAGCAAAGGCTTATGGCTATAATGCCCTTGACCTTAGTAGATATCGTGGAGAAAGCCAATTCTATAAATTCCCTGAATTTTCAACTGAAATCAATCTAACGAACGAAAAAATAAAAAAAGCTGGTTTAGGTGTTTCCTGTCTGTGCAGTCCGATTCGACTAATGACGGATTCTTCGGATCAGCGCGCTGAAGATCAAATCGAATTAAGAAAATATTGCTGGATGTGTAAACGATTGCACACTAACTATGTTCGGATATTTGGGGGGAGAATAAAAGATAGATCCAGAGAAGCAGCAACCCATATCGCGCTAAGTCATTTAAGCAAATTACTTAGCATTGCAGAAGAATATCAGGTTGTCCTTTTGTTGGAAACGCATGGTGACTGGTCAGGCGGCACGCAGATCAGGAGCGTTATGGAGCAAATGGATTCTCCCTACTTTAAATTGATATGGGATGTGCATCATACGTATCGGATCGCCGGGGAAAGTCCTGAACAGACATGGGCACTTCTAGGTGAGTGGATTGTTCATACTCATTGGAAAGATTCAACATTGGATGACAGCGAAATCGGTTATCGATTTTGTCTGCCGGGAGAAGGAGATATTCCTTTGAAATCAATTTATCGACTGCTCAAACAGAACCGATACAGCGGGTATTATACGATTGAATGGGAAAAATTCTGGCATCCGGAAATTGATGAGGGGGATGTTGCACTACGGCAGTATGCTGATTATATTCATCATCTAGAACGAATTTGTTAACGATTATAAGCATAGTGAAATTCACAAAAATAATGGGGAAAATTTTAAAAAAAACAATAAAACGTTTACAGATAAATGTATATGCGATAAAATAAATACATGGTTTATTATATATAAAATTAGTTTCTTAATAATACACCGAATAAGGCGTAATCATGCCGCCTGATGAATCAATTAACTATTTGGAGGGATAAAGATGAGTGAATTAATTACTGCTGGTGAACCGATGGTGTTGTTTATTGCGGATGAAAAGGGTGCGTTGAGCGATGTCGCGCATTTTACTCGTTATATGGCCGGCGCGGATGTCAACGTTTCGGTTGGTGTTGCACGACTTGGTCATTCGGTAACTTTTCTGACACAGGTCGGGGAAGATCCATTTGGTAAAACGGTGATCAATTTTCTTAAAAAAGAAAAAATTGATACAGAAAGTGTATTGAAAACATCAAAGCAGCAAACAGGATTCATGTTGAAAGCGTTGTCGGATGATGGAAGTCCGGAAACTTTTTACTTTCGAAAAGGAAGCGCTTCATCAACGATTACCCCAGAATCGGTAGAAAATATCAATTTCAACGGCGCAAAAATTTTGCATCTAGGGGGCATCCTTGCTGGTTTAAGCGTTTCAGCTTATCAGACAACGTTGGCACTGATTAAGGCGGCCAGACAGCATGGGCTAACGATTACTTTTGATCCGAATCTGAGACCGGTCATTTGGGATTCAGAAGAAGAAATGATTCGACGGACAAATGAAATTGCATTCCTCTCTGATATTGTTATGCCGAACATCAAGGAAGCAAGAGCGCTGAGTGGGGAAACCGAAAAAGAAAAAATGGCGGATTTCTTTCTGAAAAAGGGTGTGAAGCAGGTCATTATCAATCTTGTAGATATAGGTTCTTACACGAAAAAGGTGCGACCTGATGGAGGATTTGAAGAACTACTCGTACCGAACTATATTACCAAGCATATTGTGGATCGTATTGGTGCCGGAGACGGATTTGTTTCAGGTGTGGTTTCAGCGAAGCTTGAAGGATTGAGTGATCGAGAGACTTTGTTACGTGGCAATGCGATCGGTTCCATTCAATTGCAGAGTCTCGGTGATAATGATGGGCTTCCGTCAACCGGACAGCTTCAGGCATTTATGGAAAAAACAGAATTAGCCAAATCGTATTAAAAGGGGTAAGAAATGTGGCTGTTCAAGGCGATGCTCGAAACGTGGCAACAATGAATGAGCAGACGGCACGGGCAGATTATTGATGAAATGAGACAAATGACCGGCAGCAGCCATGCAACAGATCTATCGGATGGCCAACTTGTTGAGCTTATGCTCCGGTGGCTGGACAGGAAGCATCAATGGTTGCAAACGAATTTGCATTGGAGAAAGAAGACTGGATTGTTCCGACATTCCGTGACATACCTTCGCTTGTATTTCATGGATTACCGCTTTATAAAGCCGTTTTATTTTCAAAAGGGCACTTTCTCGGCAATCAAATTGCGAAAGATGTTCGGGGGGTTGTCTCAACAAATTATCATTGCCGCTCAGGTGACGTAAACGACAGGCATTGCCGTGGGGCTGAAAAAGAGAGGTAAGTCCAACGTTGCGGTTGCTTATTTAGGTGATGGAGCAACATCGCAGGGCGACTTTTATGAAGGAATGAATTTTGCGGGTGTCTTTAAGGCTCCAGCGATTTTTATCTGCCAAAACAAACGATTTGCAATTTCTGTTCCTGTCGAGCAGCAGACAGCTGCAAAAATACTGGCACAAAAAGCGATAGCTGCCGGAATTTCCGCGATCCGAGTAGACGGTATGGATCCCACTTGCTGTTTATCAGGCAGTAAAAGAGGCAAGAACGGCGGCACTGAATGGAGAACCAACATTAATTGAAATGCTGACCTACCGCTATGGTTCGCATACGATGTCCGGCGATGATCCGACGCGTTACCGTTCAGAAAATTTGACGGACGAATGGGAAAAGAAGGATCCACTGATCCGGTTCCGAAATTATTTGCAAGATAAAAAGCTGTGGAACAAAGGTTTGGAGGATGAGGTCGTGGAAGAGGCAAAAAAAGATGTGTCCGAGGCACTGGCTGCTGCAAACCAGGTTCCAAACCAAAAGGTTACGGATTTACTGAAAAATATGTATGAAAAACCGCCCCACACCTTGGAGGAACAAATCGCCGACTACACACTAAGATGGGGAAAATGACAATGATAAAGGCAATTACAGATGCAATGCGTCAATCGCTAGAAGATGATCCGAATGTACTTGTGTTCGGCGAGGATGTCGGCAAAAACGACGGTGTATTTCGGGCAATCGAAGGTCTTCGGAAGGAGTTTGGCGAGGATCGTGTGTTTGACACACCACTTGCCGAATCAGGAATTGGCGGTCTGGCGATGAGGCTGACACTGCATTAGCGGCGCTGACGGATCGAGACATTCAGTTTAAAGCACCTTACAATTGTGCAGAAGCAGTTTTAATTGCGGATAACGAAAGACATCACGGTTTTTGGAGAGATGAGGCATGTCGTACAAAGGGACAACGTGAAAATATTGCCTTCATATCGATTGCTGATGTGACAAATCAGAACTATTGTATTTATCTTGACTGTGAACGTCAATAAGGAACGCGGTATATGAAGACTTTTTGCACATAGAATTCTTATTGAAGCCTTCTGAACTCAAATGACATGTTATTGATGATCAAGACGCTTTGATGCGGTTTTAGGCATGTCGTTGCGGTTACAGCTAAGGCACTTTCAACACCAGAATTGAAAAATTCAGTAAGTAATTGAGGTGAGAGGCATTTGGCTGGCGGAAAATATAAATTAATGTGCATTGATGTTGATGGAACCCTCATGGATTCAAATAAAGACCTACCTGAAATAAACAGAAAAGCAATACGGGAAGCCCACAGCCATGGAATAAAAATCGCTGTCGCGTCCGGAAGATCCCCTTCTTCCGTTCAGGAATTGATTGACACCATGGGGATTCAAGGTTATGCAATCTGTCTGAATGGTGCTTATACTTATATAGATGATCACAAACAAAAGCAAGTGATTTCGCGATATGCATTGAATAAGAATCAAGTGAATAAAGTTGCAAGTGTTATCGATAAATATAATGCTCGCGTATTTTTCTCAACGTCCACATCTAATATCACGAATAAATCAGTTACAGATACTCAGGTTACTAAAATTCAAAAGTCGGTAGCGGGACATCGGCGATTGATTGTTTGTAATCAGCGTGAAAAATTGGCTGAGGAACTGGCAACACATTCGGGTTCAATTTTAAAGGCAAGTATTATGGAACCGGATGAGAAGAAGTATTATAAAATAAGACTTGAGCTAGAGGCGGCACAACTTTTTAATGTTGCGCAGTCCGATCTCAACTACATTGATGTCAACCGAAGGGGCGTTAATAAGGCAATTGGTGTAAGCGATCTGGCCAATCATCTGAATATCGATTTATCATGTGTTATTTGTGTAGGCGACAACGAAAATGACATACAGATGATTAAAAGTGCGGGAATGGGTGTCGCAATGGCTAATGCTTGCCATGAACTGTTAAAGGTCTCCGATGCAGTCACTTTATCAAATGACGAATGCGGTGTCGCTAAAGTCATCTATGATTATGTGCTTGCATAGGAAATTCTGCTGCATCATTTGATTCTTCATTAGGTATCGTCTATAATTACATAGTTGGACTAACCTTAGAAATATGATTTGAATGGTTGCAAATTGGAGTGGGCCAATTGTAGCCATTGGCGGATGGTGAAAATATGACAGAAAATAAACCATATGGAACGGTTATCCTGCGTGCAAAGCAGATTCTTGATTTTCTTGAACATGAGGATCAGCCGGTTAACCTGCAAAAGATCTATACATCATTGAATACAAGCAAATCTACGGTGTTGAAAATTTTAAATACACTATGCATGATTGACTTTGTCAAACGTGAAGAAGGAACCAAACGCTATACACTGGGGACGAAGCTGATCAGCTATGGCGAAGCAGCGAAAAAGTCATTCAGTGTCATTTCCATTGCTGAACCCTATTTAATCGAACTAAATGAAAAGATTGGCGAAACGGTTCACTTAGGAGTTTATGATCGCGATCAGATTATTTACATAAAAAAGCTCAATGCAAAAAGTCGAATTATTCTGCGCTCACAAGTCGGTCATTCGGTTGATCTGTATTGTTCAGCAATGGGAAAAGCCTATCTCGCTGAACAAGATGAAGCTGAGATCCTTTCTTATCTGGATCGCGTTAAAATAGTAAAAAAAGCCAGAAATACAATCTGTGATAAAGAACACTTGCTTCAGGAATTGCAGATGACTCGACAGAGGGGCTATGCATCAGACGATCAGGAAAATGAAGACGATATATTTTGTGTCGCCGTCGCATTAAAAAGCAGTCAGGCATTAGAAGGATTGATCAGTGTCAGTTCACCGCTCTTTCGTTTATCAGATGAAAAAAAAGAACAGATTATTGAACGATTAAAGGAAACGAAGCAGCAAATAGAGCAAAAGCTGAACAGATGATTATTGTTCTATTATGATCAACTCTATTTGAGCCTGGTTGAGTTGTTAATGCCAAATCAATTAAATACTTTTGCATATCGGTTGATGAGCTGATGGAAGAAAAGAGAAGTGAGGAAAAACGCGAATTTTTTTCACTTCTCTTTTCTATCGAGCTTAATACGAGCATATTCGTTTTCTATCCAATAATGCAAGTCATAGCAGTTAAAACTTTGATAAGATGCCCCTTTTATTATTCAGTACCCGTGCATGATTCCTCTTATACGCAGTCAACGTTGTCTCCAATTATTACTTTTTTTGTTAAAGAACAAACAAACAGCGGTTTTTCTTACTAGTAAAGAAAGTATATAATTTTGCCCCGTATTTAAACGAATAAACCAGTGTCTTGGCCGAGAATCAAAGCGGAGGTGCGAGACCCCGCAGATTTTTGCTTGTCTGAGGAGACTCGCGGTCCACCCGCGGCAAGCGAGCAACTGAAGTGTCGCTCAGGAATAAGATTGAGGATCCAAGCCGCATCCCGAGCGGTCGCTTTTTGCCCGGTTTTTCTCAACAAGAAAAGAGAGTTTAGCGTTGTGCTTTGCTGGTACGACGATAAGATCATAAGATTTGGTTGGACGATCAGGTAAGCGCTCAATCTGATAAATAGACGGAAAAATTACCCTTATTTGCCCGCGAAACAAGCTCAAGGTGCAAATAACCGGAATATCTCCGCTTATTTTTTACTTGTTATTTAATGAAGAACCAGCATGCTTCATGCAACGCAAAAGCTACCGTATCCTGTAGAAGTACGGATCGGGCGCTTCTTGCCTGGTTTTTCTTTTTTTTAGTTTTTGCTATTTAAATTCTAAAAAAGGTGTTCTTATTTGGAACAATCGGATGAAAAGAAAGGGTTTACACGAATGCAAAAATGACGTACAATAGAATAAAGTTTATTAATGATAAATCAATTTTACAAATAAGAAATTAAGGTGGCGGTTTTATGCTTCGAAAGGTAGCGGTTTTATCACAGCTTGAAAATAATGGAATCGTTGCAGTGTTACGTGCGGAATCAACAGATAAAGCATTGAAAATAGCGGATGCGCTGATTAGTGGTGATGTAAAAAGTATTGAACTGACTTTTACGGTTCCGGATGCAGATACGGTCATTAAAAAATTAGTTACTGATTATGCTGATAACTCGGAAGTTGTGATTGGAGCAGGAACAGTTCTTGACGCACATTCGGCCCATGATGCCATTGCAGCAGGTGCAAAATTCGTAGTATCACCAACTTTCGACTCGGCAACGGCCGCTTTATGCAACCTGTATCAGGTTCCGTATATCCCCGGTTGCATGTCGGTTAATGAGATGAAAAGTGCAATGCAAGCAGGGTCGGATATTGTTAAATTGTTCCCAAGCAATGTCGTCGGACCGGCATTTGTCAAGGATGTCATTGCACCACTTCCGCAACTTGAAATTATGCCTTCCGGTGGAATTAGTCTTGACAATCTGGGGGATTGGTACAAAGCAGGGTGTAGGGTGATCGGTGTTGGTGGAAGCCTTCTTAAACCAGCGGCAACTAATGACTTTGCTAAAATTACTGAAGTTGCACGTGCTTTTATCAATAAGTACCATCAGTTGCGTGAACAATATGTCTGAAATATTGTGTCTTGGTGAACTACTGTTGCGTCTATCAACGGAGCGGGGCAACTTGCTTAACAGTAGCCATCGGTTAAATGTTCATTATGGAGGGGCAGAGGCAAATGTAGCTTCCATTTTGGCAAACCTCGGGCATTGTGTTCATTTTGCCACTAAGCTGCCCGATTCGCCCTTGGGTGATGCTGCCGTTCGCACATTACATGCCAATGATGTAGATACCTCACAAGTGCTTCGAGGAGGCAGTCGAATCGGGGTTTATTATTTGGAAAGTGGTGACAGCCTTCGTTATTCAAAAATCATATATGATCGGCTAAATTCGGCGATTGCAGAAATGGATATCGGTGAATGGGATTTTGACAAACTCTTTGATGGAGTCACGCTTTTCCATATTACTGGAATCACGTTTGCTTTGTCAGAAAAATGGCGACAATATGGACAGAAATTGATTCAGGAAGCATTTAACCGGAACATTCAAATTAGCCTTGATATCAATTTTCGTCCATCGATGTGGACGATAGGCCAGGCAAAGTCGGCCATCAGCCATGTATTGCCCAAGATCAGTTATTGCTGTGCCAATTACTTAGACGCTCGTAATTTTTTTGATATTGATCCTTCCATTGCCAGACCTGGCAACATGGAGATATGCTACCAGAAAATCAATCAGCGTTTCCCAAATATCAAGGCATTGTATGCAACGAATCGTCATGTGATCTCAACTTCAGATAACAGTCTACAGGGAATTTTTTGGAAAGATGGTCAATTTATTGCCTCCAAAAGTTACCAGCTTATTCCGATTGTCGATCGAATTGGTGGTGGAGATGCGTTCGCTGCAGGGATTTTGCATGGTATTCTTCAGAATATGAATTTAGAAAAAACGGTTGACTTTGCAATTGCAATCGCGCTGCTTAAGCATACCGTCAAGGGAGATTGGATTCCGATTTCGGAGCGCTATGTACTTGACTGGTTGAAAACGCCAAATGGTGATGTTAAAAGATGATTCAATTCTTATAAATTCAGACGTCGATGGACATCTATGTATGATTGAATGTCCATGGGCGTTTGTCTGTATACAATGCATTATTTGGCGGACCTATTCAACCATTAAAAAAATAAATCGATTGTCAGGACAAACGCCAGCGCAATAAAAAAATTCAGCAGATTGTGTCGACGACATTAACCGTTTCTCTTTTTTGCGGCGACGTATAGAGATTTCATAAATTTATAACACAAAAAATCTTAATTCCATGGTATTAATCGGATCAGACTAGTTTGACAATTATGTGGTTTAATCAATTCCATTTCGGTGAGTCACTTAGGTTCCATAGACCTATTGTTTGCTCACGTGGAACAAGAGTCTTATTGTCACGACAGAATGCTGGCACGTAATTTGCATAATGAAGAGCGAACAGATTGCAAAAGACAAAAAGTGAGGAGAGGATTACAAATAAATGTAAACGCTTTATTTACTGGCTTGAAGAGTTTTTTCAAGCAAAAAAGTCGTTTTTAATCATGTGAAGAAGAGGGGAAGAGAATGAAAAAAACAGTGCATGCGATTCTGGTTTTATTACTGGACACTTTCCTGATTTTATCAGCATTAACCAGTGTTCAGCCCGTTCAGGCACAAAAAAAATTAAAAGATAAACAATCGGCAAAAATTGAGCAAAGGAAAAAGCAGTCAGTGTACAGTCAAAGATATGAGGCGGAAAAATTTTATAAAAAGACCGGAAATATATATATTAGAAAAAATGGTGATGCCGTTCCTGTAGCAAGCGGCATTAGCGTTTCAAATCAGGAAACATATGCAGACGGGCTGAAAGATGTGGATTTAAAAGATTCCATTGTCCTGAATCACGCTTCAAATGGCCAATTCGTTGACTTCAGCAATCCAGTCGCGGATGCAAGCAGTTATTTGAATACAATTCCCGAGGGGCAGGACACAGTCACATGGAAAGTTCAGGTACCAAAATCGGGTTATTATCGAATTCGTTTCAGATATAATAATCCTGCTACAGAATCGGAAATAAAGGTGAATGGCAAATCACTAAATGCCAATCGCAACATTCGTGATGAACGAAATCTCCGCATTACGATTAATAATGAACGTGATCCGTTAAGTGACGAAGGATGGACCGGCTGGATGATTTTCAATATTTCCGGGTACAATGACGACAACTTCACGCAGGCTGATTCACAGACGGACAACAACTATGAAAAGGTAAGAAACAATGTGAAATGGAACAATAATTACATGAATGTGTATTTTAAATCGGGCGTAAATGATCTGACATTGGGGATTCAGGCTCCACCGGGGCAAGGCGTTTATGACGGGCCAAATCTTGATTATTTTGATGTGACCTATATAGGCAAAAAGTATCGTGCCGAATCACAGGTTCCCTATGCTGCTGACGACTTTAAATTTCAGCATCCGGGAATCTACTATACCATTGATGATCTTAAAAATATGAAGATCAATAAAGACAATTTGGGTACCGTCTATGGGAAAGGATATAAAGAAATTAAGGATTCTGGACTGTCTGATTCCGATTACCAACCCAATCCGCAATCGCTTATTGATGTGGGGCCATATAATAATCCTAATATAGGAGGAACACAATTCACAAAGGATGGAACAGCTGCTCACTATAATGCACTCAGATGGTATATGGATGGCAGTATTGCCAATGCCAAAAAGGCCATCGAAATTTTAAATGAATGGTCATACAGTTTAAAAGAGGTTGGTCATGGGAATGATGCAAAATTAAGATTTGCGCTTGTCGGTCCAGATTTCTTAAATGCAGCGGAAATCTTAAAAAATGTCTATAACAATGATCCTAAGATTCCGCAAGAAGATAAATGGCAAGATAAGGACATTCAGGCATTTGAACACTTTATCAGAACCATGATGATTGCAAAGACCGGTGAATACTACCCGCAGGCAAACGGAAACTGGGATGCATTAATAGGCGGATTTAATATGGCCGCCGGCGTGTACCTGAATGACACGCAGCTGTTCAACACAGCGATGAAACAATTTTATTTGGGAGATGTGAGAGGCAAAGCATATCCTTCAATGGGGGCACTGTCCAACTATATCTATCCATCCGGCGAATCTCAGGAAAGTAGCCGCGATCAGGTTCATGCCCAGATGGGACTGACTGGTCTTGCTTATCAATGTGACATTGCTTGGAATCAGGGAATTGATTTATTTAGTGCATACCAAAACCGCCTTCTTAGCGGCACTAGCTACAATGCCAAATATAACATGGGCGGGAATGTACCTTCTAAAACGTTCATCTCTGACCGTTCAAGAGGCACCGGAGCCAGTGTTTTTGAAATCGTCGCAAATCACTATCTAAATCAAGTATCTGTCGACACCGACGTTTCCGCAGTTGAAGAAGCTGCGGAGGTGCTGTCCAGAAAACAGGGGACTCTGAATGAGGCTAAGGTACCTGCTGCTTATTATGGGGCAATGATTTTCAGAGATAAGAAGTATTCCGTATCTCTTGATCTCAAATCAAACACTAAATCTTTGTCGAAAATTGGTGATCGTTTCATTGTTTCCGCACAGGTTAAGACCGATTCGGAATTAAAAGATGTCCGCTGGCATTTATCAAGTAAATTGAAGCCCTATTTGCGAACCTCGGTTAACAAACAAGGGGCATTTGTGGCTGAGTTAATAAAACAGCCTAAATCAAAAATTCATGCATCACTATCTGCCGGTGCCGTAAAAAATGCATCAGTGCATCAATCGATAAGGCTGACGATTAGAAATAAAAGATCGCATTGAAAGACGTGACTTATTTGTGCATGATGACAGCAAACAAAGAACGAGAGGTGAGCACTATGAAAAAAAGGCACGTTGTGCTGCACTGCTTTGCAGTGTTGCTCTTACTTGCAGGGATCGGAATACCCTTTGGTTCCCAGGTATCCGCTGAGCCTGCGTCAAATGTACTGCAGGTTAACAATCGAGTGAAGCTGTTGATCACAAAAAAGAATGGTTTTGTTCACCCGGGGATCAGCGTCGACCCCTATCGTTTACAGGAAACACGTCGACAGCTGGTTAAGCAAAAGCAACCGTGGACTGCTTATTATCAAGCGATGGCTTCCAGTGACTACGCATCAACGACTTTCAAAGCTTCGAATTTGAAGGCAGGCACTTTTGATACACCCAAGGATTCAACCTTCAAAAAAAGCAGTCAGGAAATGACCTTAAGTGCCGATGGTTTTCGAGCCTATACTCAGGCAATCATGTACTATCTGACTGGTAACAAACAATATCGGTATAATGCGATTCGCTTGGTTCGCATCTGGGAACATATGGATTCTAGCCAATTTTCCTATTATGCAGATGCACATATTCATGTCCCGGTTCCGTTTTATTACATGGTCAGTGCTGCGGAACTTTTAAAATATACGACGGTGAATGATCCGTTGTATACAGATCCGGACAAGAGCGATGGCAACACGGAGCCGGTTAATTTGAATTGGACCAATGACGACAATCAGAAACTAATCCAAAATCTGATTGATCCGGTTATGAAGACGTTTCTGCCATCCAATAATAAGTATTTCAATCAACATCTCTATTCAATAACGGGTGTTTTTGCTGGTTCTATTTTTAAGAATGATAAAAAAGTTTATGATCAAGCGGTCGAGTGGGCAATGGTCAATGCCAACACGGATAAACCGGATATTAATGGTTCACTAGCTAATCTTTTTCATCAGGTTGACGGCAAAGATCCGCGTAATCCTATTGGTCGTTCCTATGTGCAGCATCTGGAAATGGGCCGGGATCAAAATCATGCCAAAGACGATGTGCTGGACCTTATTGGTATTGCCAGAATCCTTTCACAGCAGGGAACAAGGATAGACCCGCAAAAGGGAACGGTATCAACCGCACCTAAATCACAAACACCGTATGAATTTCTAAATAATCGGCTGCTGGCCGGAATTGAGCAATTCTATCGCTACAATGCCGGTTATACGATTCCTTGGACACAATTTGCGGAAGACGGCGGAAAAGATTATCCGGCGGTTGTCGCAAACGGTACAGATAAAATTATCGATTACGGTGGCACGATTTCAACGGATAGCCGTGGCAGAATGGGTAAATATTTCAGTCTGAGCGAATTATACGATGTTTATCGCTATCAGGAGCATATGTCAAAGACCAAGCTCACCAAGATCGCACCAAGTGTTGTTCATGCAGCGGAGAATCTCAGTGCTCCGATTTTCTACGATGGCACGACGCTCACCAATTTCTGGGGCAGCTACAGTGATAATAAAATGACGGAGATTGGCTGTGAATATTGGTTGTCCATTCCGACTGCGATTCGTAAGGATTCATCAGTTACCCTCCCCGTTGCCCAGCCAAGCAACTCCAATGTCAGCTTTTCCAAACGGGGAACCATTCTGGATCGCGTAAGGGCTAAGTTTGTTAACAAAAAAAACACAAGCTTTGTCCGAGTTCAGGCGGTGAAAAACCAGAAAGAGATTAAGGAAACTGACTATGACCGTCTTTACCCCAAAGATAAGACAACGGTGCGCGGAGGCAATCAAATTGCCTTGTCTTCGTTGGTTAAGGGAGACGGAGATGCCGGTTATGTCACACTACGCATACGGTCTAATGGTAAAGCTAAACTGTTGATCAGCGGCGGAAACAGCAATACGGAACCTTATCAACAGGTTGAGATACCGGATACAAAGGGTCAATGGATCAACTTGGTTTATTCAACACGTGACGATGAGCTATCATCAAGAACAGCCAAACAGCTGGGTTATATGGACTTTTATGCAGTAATTGCTGGTCACAGCAGCACGCATGTTGACTTTGATCAATTAGTCTATATAAATCGGCCGGGTGGTATTCAGACCTCTGTTCCCGCAATTAATGAACCTGACGACGCTACCAATTATCTTATTAAAAATAGTTCATTTGAAAAAAAGCTAGATACAACGAACACCGCGGGTGCTGTATTCTCATTAGAAGACGCTCCTGATGGTATGAAGATTGATCAGAGAGGAGTAATCACATGGACACCGAATGAACGAACTGCTAAACCCATTTCCGTACTTGTTCGTGTAGTGAATAACGGAATTGTGTGCACCAAACAGCTGAACTTTGCCGTTGAGGATACGAGAGCGCAGGCATTGCAGGCGGTACTTGATGCTTATGATGCAACCCAGACATATACATCTGAATCAGTTAATGCGGTAAAGCAGCAACAGGAAAAGGTTGAAGAACTCCTCAAACAAGACAATGACGCTGTGTTCCTTGAAACATTGCAGACCTTGGCTGATAAAATCGACAAATTGGAATTGTTGAATCCAAAGCTTTCTGATGGCAGCCTCAACTATAATGCCTACGATTCAATTGTGGCGACAGTAACGGGAATGGCAAAGAGCAGCCTCGGAAATCTAATTGATGATGACCCGGTTACTTATGATGGCAATCTGTTAACTCCGATCATCTTTGACTTTGGTGAGCATGATGCCATTTCGGCAAGTTCCTTTGCCTTTGAGGCACGAACCGGTTTTCCGAATCGCCTTCAAGGGGCAAATGTATATGGATCAAGTGACGGTTTGACCTGGACGCTTATGACGACACGGCCAACTTCTCAGACAAATTCAATCGAAAAAATTGCGGTTAAAGATGGAGTGACGGACAAGTTATTCCGATATATTAAACTACAGGTAGATGAACCTGGTCCGGATACCGATCCAGCTTATCCGGGCATCTCTTCAAGGGGCGAATTCCATATTTTTGGCATTCGTTACGAGACTCAATAAGAGGACCGATATCAGCTTAGGAATCATGAAGGACCTAAAAAGCTCAAATCATTAACTTAAAAATCCACGAATGAAAAGCGTGGATTTTTTCACTTTGCTCCAAATTTAACCTGAATCAAAACTTATTTTAGGCTCCACAGTGTAAAACATACATTAACACTATTGGACGTTCATCCTGAAATCGGTATAATAGAAAATAATGAAAACGCTTTACTTATCGGAGGCATTTTCAATGAAAACAAAAACGGAAAACAGAGTCCTGTCCATTTTGCACGACCTGCAATCGGTGGCGACAACGCAGCAGATTGCGGCAAAGCTAGGTTTAAGTCGCACGGTAACAAGCAGCCATTTAAATCAAATGCACCAAAAAGGTATGGTCAGGAAGATTGGGAAAAAACCGGTGTACTGGAAGATCCATCAAATTGGGCATGAAATTGGGGCTGACAGCCAAACAACCGATAAAGCATCAAAAACAGGTCAGGATGTGTTTCTGTCATTTATTGGTGCCGAAGGCAGTCAAAGAGAAGTAATTAAGCAATGTCGAGCAGCGATCACCTATCCGCCCAACGGATTGCCAATTCTGATAACCGGAGAAAGCGGCGTGGGGAAGAGTTTTCTCGCTTCACTAATCTATAAGTACGCAAAACAAAAGCACCTGATCGCATCGGATGCTCCATTTAAGATATTAAATTGTGCGGACTATGCAAATAACCCCGAACTCTTATCTGGTATGCTTTTCGGATATAGAAAAGGGAGTTTTACCGGAGCAGAAAATGACCGTCTTGGCTTACTAAATTACGCAGATGGCGGTTATCTTTTCCTTGATGAAATTCATCGTCTTTCCTTTGAAAATCAGGAAAAATTATTTTTGTTTATGGACAAAGGGCGATTTACAAAACTTGGGGAAAATGAGAAGTGGCAGCACGCTAATGTGCATCTAATCTTTGCGACAACCGAAAATAGCAATCATGTTCTTCTAGAGACATTCAGGAGAAGGATCAGCGTTAAGGTGAACCTTCTCCCATTAAGCAAACGCTATTCCTTCGAGCGAATCAGTCTCATTCAGACGTTTTACCGACAAGAAGGGGAACGGCTGAAAAAAAGAATAAAAATTAATGGAAATGTCATTCAACTACTCGCCTCTGGTTCGGTAGAAGGAAATATCGGTGGTATTCGAAATATGATTCAACTGAGCTGTGCCAATGCCTACATTACGAATAATCAAGGCGAAATGCTTGAAATTACTTTGAATGAAATGCCAGCACATTTGATTCGTTTGGCTGATGAGAACTTAACGATCAATTATGAACATATGACGGATCTTATTGTCGGTGCGGCTGATGAGAACGAACCAGCGATCGAACATACTGCAGGGTTTCAAACACTAAAAGATTTGTTTGACGAGTTTGATATAAAACGTAAGGAAATGGAGGAAAGCGGAAACTGGACTGAATTTTATATTGCCTGCCAAAGTCTAGTAAAAACAATAAGGTCTGAACGAAATAAAAGCTGGGTTGTGAGTTCGTTATGGAACGATTTTTTACTCCGGAAGACAGGACGGGCTATGGCAACTTTTTTTGAAAAGTATGGGATTACAAAAAGTCAGGATCTGATTAATGAACTATTGGAGCTCCTCTCTTATTTCTACAGTTCAAGCAGTCGTCATTCTCATCGAAATGATTATGCTCGGCTTATGGAAATTCTTAGAGTCAGATATCCGAAAGCAACGTACCTGTTACACTTGCTAAGCAGCTCTGAACCGCTGCTTCTGGAAGTTAAAGATGAAATGTTCGAAATTCTATCAATTATTTTGATACACAATTATGTGGATGAGAAGATTAATCTAATGGGTTTGCTGATTGCTCATGGCAACAGTACGGCATCGAGCATACAGGAAGTTGTCAATCGAATGTACGGAACCTTCGTGTTTGAGGCATTTGATATGCCGATTACAAGCTCAGTTACCGAGATCATTGCGAAAGTACGTGATTTCCTACGCTGCTTCGATCAGTCGGACGGATTGATCCTGATCGTCGATATGGGATCACTTGGAAGACTGTATGCCTCAATCAAGAACAATGTCAAAGGAGAATTGCTGATCATTAATTATTTAACGACTCCGGTTGCTCTTGATGTAGGCGTTAAGATGATCAATAATGTACCTTTTAAAGAGATTACCGATTCGGCTGCGAAAACGTACAAAATTGAGGCTCAGTATTTTGAGTCGGTAGAAAAAAATATTCTGATCTCTTGTATGTCCGGATTAGGGATCGCCGAGCGAATTAAGGAAATTCTTGCATCCTTTATCCGGCCGGGAACGCTGAGACTGATCACTTTAGAATACAAAAAGGTACGCGAGCTCTTTTCAGATGAGCAGGAGGCGAACATTTCAAACACATGCCTTCTCATCACGACCAATAATCTGGAACAGAAAAACAGTCATTTTCCAATCCTGAATATTTACGATGCGCTAAGAGAGAATGGGGAGCGGGTACTTTGGGAAGTGATCTCGCCATTTATGGATAGACAAAATTTCCAAAAAATGATGACCCAGCTAATAAAACTGTTTTCAATTGAAGGCGTTGCCGCTCGATTGAAAATATTGAATCCCGATGTTGTGATTAGTGAGTCCGAACAAATTATTGCCGGTTATGAATCCCATTTTGGAATTCAGTTAAAAGGATACAAGAAGTTCAATATATTTATGCACTTATCGATGATGTTCGAACGGCTGGTTCTGAACGGCAATGATGAGGAAGACCATTTTCCAGAGATTGTTGATGAGAAGGAGAAGGAATTTGTGAATTTATCTGATACTCTTCTGAAACGTCCTGAACAGCGATTCAATATAATTATTCATCGGAGTGAGATTCATTTGCTTTATGAACTTTTTAAGGAAATCATTTAGCATTTGTACAGGTAGTACAGTATATTCGTAACGTCAATGACACATGAAAGCCATGTGTCTGTTTTTTTTTATAAAGTGTCCGTTTTTGAAACCGTTTTAATAAAAGTGTTCGCTTTTTGTTCCGAAAGCGCTTCTATCAGTACTTTATTTATTTGACTGTTTTTCTGGCATGAAAATTGCTTTGTATAATTATGAAAAGACAAATTGTGTGGAGGGGGGAAAATATTGATTAGGAAATTTATATTAATTTCTCATAGCGAACTCGCAAATGGGATGCATCGATCCTTGGAGTACATTATGGGTAGGCAACCGAATGTATCCAGTTTTGGGCTTCTTGGGAATGAAACACCGGATAAGATAATAGAAAAAATCAAAAAAAAGATTGAACCTTCTGATTTTGTCGTTGTTTTAGGCGATATTTCCGGTGGAAGCATGTGCAATGCAGCTCGTGTACTGCTTGATCAGCCAAATGTGGTACTGGTCGGCGGTGTTAATCTGCCGCTCCTGATTGAATTAATTATGTCTCCGGCTCAAACCAAAGAGGAGGTCGTCAAAATTGTAGAAGATTTACGATCCTCAATGAAAGTGATTGATACTGATAAACAGGTGGCGGCTCAGAATCTGGAAGATTTTCTAGATAATTAAAGGAATGGTGAGTACAATGACTGTTGTCTCCGGCACTTATTTTTCAAAAATATTAAACAGGAAAAAACACTTCACCGCTGTTCTTCCCAATGAACCCAAAGATACCGATAGGGGCAGTCTTACACTGCTGCATGGTGTTCAAGGTGACGATACAGATTGGATTTGCCACGTGGATCTGGAGAGTTTATCTGATCAGTACGGAATAGCTTTCCTTTGTCCATCCGCCGAAAACAGCTTCTATACCGATCACGCAAACGGTGATCAATTCGGTGAGGCACTTGGTGTCGAATTTTATGACAAAGTACATGATCTCTTCTCACTCACACGAACAAGAGCTGTCAACGGCATTGCGGGTTTATCCATGGGCGGTTATGGAGCATTACGACTTGGTTTTAAATATCACAACCAGTTCTCGTATATTGGTGCTTTTTCACCTGCACTTATCTTCTATAAGCGCCATCGGAATGATCCAGTATTCAAAAAGGTCTTTTCACTTGGCCTTGAAGGAACAGAAAACGATGTGAATATGCTTTTTGACCGACTGACGGATGATGAACGGCCGGAAATTCGTCTTGCATGCGGAGATCGTGATCCGCTCAATCACTATACCCAAGAGCTTTATCATTTCTTAAAAGAGCGCCATGCAGATGTCCAGTACGTTCAGAATGATGGATTCCATGATTTTACACTTTGGAAGCAAGATTTAATCCGTTTCCTAAAGCAGCATTTCGAGAAAGAACAGGAGGAACTGTAATGATTAAAATGGTTCGAATTGATGAACGCTTGATTCACGGTCAGGTTGCCCTGATCTGGACAAAAGCGCTTGGTGTTGATCGAATTATCGTTGTTAATGAGGAAGCAGCAAAAAATCCGATGATGGTTTCAACATTGAAACTGGCTACCCCCGACAACGTCAAGTGTATTGTTCTAGGTCGAGAAGCTGGGGGCGAACTGCTCAACAATCCAAGAGCGGATGCCCTGAAGATTTTGGTTGTTGTCAATAACCCAGAGGATGCAAATTATTTATGCCAGCACGTCAAGACGATTCCATTTATAAATGTTGGAAATTATGGTAAGGCAGATGGAAAAACGTCTGAAAAAGAGAAGTGGACGGACAATCTTTTTGTCTCTGAAAAAGATAAAAATGAGTTCAGATCCATAATTAAAAAGGGAATTGATGTCATTTATCAACTGGTTCCTGATCAGTCGAAGAAAAATCTAAAAGATCTAATCAGCTAATTACAGGAGGGATAGTCATGATCACACAAGCACTTTTGCTCGCAATTGTCATGTTCATCACAAAATTCCTTGATTGGGGATGGGCTAATATCCAAATTCGGCCGATTGTCATTGGACCACTCGTCGGCCTTGTTCTCGGTGATATGACGACAGGCATCATTCTCGGTGCAACGCTTGAAGCAGTCTTTATGGGAACATTTTCGGTTGGCGGATCCGTACCTTCAGATATCGCGGCTGCTTCCGTTTTTGGAACCGGATTCGGTATTATTCTGCATCAAAGTGCGGCACAAGCGGTTGCGCTTGCTGTACCGATCGGTCTGCTGTCTGTATTGCTATTTAATATTGTTTGCTTAATTTTCAACTTTGTCGTTGCTTATGAAGACAAAAAAATCGAAGCGCATAATGACAAAGCATTCACACGGGCACGTTTCTTTGCCATGATTTTCTACCCACTTGTTTATGCGATCATGACTTTTGTCGTCATTCTTGTCGGATCAAATTCAATTTCAGCATTTATGGCAGCGCTTCCAGATTCCGTGAACAGAATGCTGACGGTTATGGCTCAGGTTCTACCGGCACTTGGGTTTGCTATATTGGTTAAATCCATGTGGGATCGAGAAATATTCCCATTTTTCTTTGTCGGTTTTATTTTGGCTGCGTATCTGAAGATGGACACAATGAGTATTGCGGTACTTGGTGGAGCCTTTGCGGTGTTCTACATTATGAATGACTTCAAAAAACGGAAAGAATTTGATGCGTTGAAAGCCGCGGGCTCAGCAAAACCTGTCAACGGAAAAAATGATGAAATGGAGGACTTTTTATCATGAGTGAAACGACAGCTTTGACAAGAGAAGAAAAAAAGGATATCAGCAAAATCTTCTGGCGAGGAATGTTCGTCATGAACGATATGACTTATGTGCGTATGCAAGGTCCCGGCTTTGGTTGGACCTTGATGCCATTATTAAAAAAATTGCATAAAAACGATGAAAATGCTTATTACGAAGCGTTGAAAAGAAATGTGATGTATTTTAATACCAACCCGGCTTTTCTTCCGTTTATTCAAGGAATCGTCTATTCGATGGAGAAGGAAAATGCAAAGAAACCAATCGAAAATATCGGAGAAAGCGTTAACGGTCTGAAGGTAGGTCTGATGGGTCCGCTTGCCGGTCTTGGTGATTCGTTCTTTACCGGAACGCTTCGTGTCATTGCTGCCGGAGTCGGAATGGGCATGGCCATGAAAGGCAACATTTTAGGACCGCTTTTGTTCTTACTGATTTTCCATATTCCATTCTACTTTGTACGTTACTATGGCGGTTATGTCGGATATAAGTTCGGATCAGGCTATATACAAAAAGCAACAGAGAGCGGTTTGCTGAAATCAATTACTAAAGGTTGTTCGATTCTTGGAATGATGATGATTGGTGCGATGACGTTTCTCAATGTGCCGTTTAAGTTGACAATTGGCGGGAAACTGGCGGGAGCAAAATTTGATTTACAGACCGTGATTGATCAAATTCTGAAGGGACTTTTGCCGCTGTCGCTTGTTATGTTACTTCTTTACCTGCTGCACAAAGGGAAATCCGCTAACTGGCTCCTAATTGGCTTGCTAATCTTTGCAGTGATTATTGGCGGAATTGGCTTTGCCGGATGATTCAAAGGATTATGATCTACGTATAAAAGCTGTATTTTTGTTGTTACAGGGAACTTAGTCATTGTCTGAATCTGATCATGACAGAGCTCCCGCTTTTTAAATTGGGTAAAAATAGGAGGGGAGAAAAAAATGAAGAAAAAAAGACACATGGCTCTGCATATCCTAATTATCATTCTATTGATTGCTGGAATGGGCCTACCCGTAAATAGTAAAGTGTCCTATGCCGAGTCATCTACAGCACCGGTCGTGACCCATAATGTCAAACTACTAATTACGAAGGAGAATGGTTTTGTTCATCCAGGTATCAGCATTTATCCGCAGCGCCTTATTGAAACGCGGACTCAACTAATTAAAGGCAGACAACCGTGGACTGCGTACTATCAGGCAATGGCGTCAGCGGATTATGCTTCAAAGGAATTTAAAGCAGCAAATTTGAAAGCGGGTACATTTGATACACCGAAAAATGCGACCTTTAAAAACAACTCTCAGGAAATCACATTAAGTGCCGATGGATTTCGAGCATATACGCAGGCCATCATGTACTATTTAACTGGGGATAAGAAGTATCGTTACAACGCAATCCGTCTTGTAAGAATTTGGGAAAATATGGATCCAAATCAGTATGCATATTATGCAGATTCGCATATTCATGTACCGGTTCCGTTTTATTATATGGTCAGTGCCGCCGAACTTTTGAAATATACTTCGGTGGATGACCCGATCTATAATGATCCAGACTCTTCCGACGGAGATACGCAAAAGGTTGATCTACGCTGGAAAAGTGAAGACAATCAGAAATTGATTAAAAATCTGATTGATCCGACAGTCAATACATTCTTAACTTCAAATAATAAATATCTTGCACAGCATCTGTATTCAATCACCGGGGTTTTCGCCGGTTCAATTTTTAAAAATGACAAAACAGCCTATGACCGGACGGTCGAATGGGCAACGGTAAATGCAACGACTGATAAACCACTCATCAACGGGTCGCTAGCTAATCTTTTTCACAAAATAGACGCGAAAGACCCACGCAATCCGGTCGGACAGTCGTATGTGCAGCATCTGGAAATGGGTCGCGACGAGAACCATGCGAAAGATGATGTTCTTTGTCTGATTGGTATTGCTCGTATACTCAGCCAGCAAGAAACAAAAGTGGATCCGAAAAAAGGAACGGTATCCACCAAAAGTAATGCACAGACACCCTATCGCTTTTTGACTAACCGGTTACTAGCTGGTGCCGAACAGTTCTATCGTTATAATCGCGGCTATACGGTGCCATGGGTTAAGCTTAAGCAGGATGGAGGAAAAACATATCCGGCCTGGGATGCCAACGGTACCGATAAAATTATTGATTTTGGAGATGCCATTTCTGAGGATTCACGCGGCCGGCTAGGCAAGTTGTTCAGTTCTAGTGAGCTGTACGATGCTTACCGATATGGCGAACATTATTCTAAAACGAAGCTGAATAAGATTGCTCCGAATATTGTGAACGCAGCGGAACATTTGAACGCACCGATTTTCTATGATGGGACGACGCTAACAAATTTTTGGGGAAGTTACAGCGATAATAAAATGACAGAGATTGGTGCCGAATATTGGTTGTCGATTCCGAAAGATAAAGGGTATCGTTTATCTGAGGCCGTGCCAACGACGCAGCCGAAAAACGCTAATGTCAGCTTTGCCAAACGTGCTGTCTTGCTGGACACCAAGAGAGCCAAACAGATTCATACGGGCAGTGAGAACTACATTCGCGTTCGGTCGGCTAAAAACCGGTCGGAAATCAAAGAAACCGAATATGATAAACTGTATCGAAAAGATAAGACAACCGCCCGCGGTGCCAATCAACTTGCGTTGTCATCTCTAGTTAAAGATAATGGCACTTCTGGGTATGTTGCGTTACGCATACGTTCTAATGCAGCTGCCAAGCTGTTGATCAGTGGCAGTAATGATGGTGCTGAGCCATACCAAACTGCTGAAATTCCGGACACACATGGCAAATGGATCAATCTAATTTATTCCACACGTACCGATCAGATACAGTCACGATCTGCGAAACAATCCGGCTATATGGATTTCTATGCAGTGATATCCGACAGTGAGGCGAAGGTAGATTTTGACCAACTGGCCTACCTGAATCGAACTGGCGGCATTCAGACGTCTGTCCCGTCTATTGATGAAACCGATGGCAACACTTATTATCTGGTTAAAAATGAATCTTTTAAAAAACAGCTAAAGACGGAAAACACAACCGGTGCAACCTTTTCACTGGATAACGCACCTGCTGGGATGTCCATTGATCAAAGCGGACAGATTGAATGGAAGCCGACGTCAGAAACGAAAAAATCCGTTTTAGTCCGTATAGATAATGGTACGGTTGTTCGCACAGTCCGCCTGACTTTTAATGTCGTCGCGGATAGAGAAGAAGCCTATCATGCGATTATCAAGAATTTTGATTCTGATCAGGAGTATACAACGACTTCATTGAAGAATGTTAATGACGAGCAGCAAAAAGTTCGTAACCTAATCAATAGTGGCGACTCAGATCGCTTTTTAAGTGAATTGCAAAGTTTGTCGGAAGCGATTCAAAACTTGGAATTACTCAATCCGAAGCTGTCCGACGGAACTCTCAACTATAACGCCTATGCTTCAATGACTGAGGGTACCGCCGGATCCGCAACAATTAACTTACAGAATCTCATTGATAATGATCCGGCCACGTACGATGGTAATTTATTAGTCCCTGTGATTATCGATTTTGGAAGTAGTTACCGAATTTCCGCACAATCCTTTGCTTTCGAGGCGAGAACCGGATTTCCGAATCGACTGCAGGGGGCCAATGTCTACGGATCCAATGATAAAACAAGCTGGACACTTCTGACAGAAAAAGAGACTAGCCAGACAAACAAAATGGAAACAGTTGCCGTAAAAGATACGCTGGTTGACTCCACCTTTAGATATTTAAAAATTCAGGTAGATAATCCCGGCCCGGACACCGACCCAATGTATCCTGGCATCTCAACCCGCAGTGAATTCCACATCTTTGGCACTCGGCATCAGGTCGATCTTGACCAATAAATCATTTGGACGGAATCGGATTTGTCGGTTGGTTCAGGCATCCATACAGGTGTTTTTTGATAAAAACGGCATGTTTACCCTTATGAGTGCACGAAGCATTGTCTGCTTTTCATTGAGTCTTTTCAGAAATTGTTAATTTGATTCCAGAGACTATTATCCTTGGGGGAGGGTAAATGATGAAAAAATTCACTAAAATCATTTTGTCCACAATTTTGGGATTCTCGTTGTCTTTCCCGGTGGCTAATGAATTTGCTCAGAATGTTGATGCAAAAGGAATCGATGGGTCCACTCCATTTCAACACGTACAGGGATGGAATCGTACAAATGGACACTATACGAAACGCTATGAAGCAGAGAATTTCGATACGCATACAGGAAATGTCGCCATTCGAAAGAATGGAGAGAAAATACCGGTAACGAGCGGAATCAGTGAAAATAATCGACAAGCCCACGCAGATGAACTGAAAAAAATTGATTTGAAAAATTTTATTGTTTTGCACAATGCGTCAAAAGGTAAATTCGTCGATTTCAGTAAACCGGTCGAAGATGCTGGTTCCTATGAAAATACGATACCCGAAGGGCAGGATACCGTAACTTGGAAAGTCAATGTACCCAAATCGGGCTTTTACCGTGTTCGTTTTAAATATAATAATCCGGCAACGGAAACGGCCATCGCGGTTAATGGAAAACAGTTAAATGCCAATCGGAACGCGCGTGATGAACGGAATTGCCGTGTGACGGTCAATAATTCAAGCGATTCACTGAGCAATAACGGTTGGACGGGGTGGATGATCTTCAACATTTCCGGTTATAACAGCAACGATGCCCAAACAGATTCGCAGAGTAATAATAACTATGCAGAGGTTAGAAACAACACGAAATGGAACAATAATTATATGAACGTCTATTTCAAGGCTGGCAAAAATGATCTGACGCTCGGCATTCAGGCGCCTCCTGGTCAAGGCGTTTACGATGGACCGAATCTCGACTATTTTGATGTCACTTATATTGGCAATGATTACGTGAATGCCAGTCAAGTACCTAATGTCAATCAAAATTTTAAGTTTCAGCATCCGGGGATTTACTATACAATCGACGATTTAAAAAATATGAAAGTGAATAAGGATGATCCGAATTCCATATATGGAAAAGGCTATCAACAATTGAAAGATTCACCATTCTCAAGTGCCGATTATCAGGATAATCCTCAGGCTTTGATCGATGTCGGTCCTTACAACAATCCGAATTTCGGTGGCAGTGAGTTTACCAGAGACGGCATTGCCGCGCACTTTAATGCGCTACGTTGGTATTTGGATGGTGACATTGCCAATGCAAAAAAAGCCATTGAAATAGTAAACGATTGGTCCTATACGCTGAAAGATGTCGGACATGGAAACGATGCAAAACTGCGATTTGCACTAATTGGTCCGGATTATCTTAGCGCGGCAGAAATCCTCAGGTATAGTTACAATGAGGATCCGACGATCGCACAGAAAGATAAGTGGCAAGAGAAGGATATCCAAGCTTTTGATCATTTTATAAAAGATATGCTGATTGCCAGAGGCGGTGCGTACACTTCTTCGGCTGATTTTTATCCGCAGGCGAATGGAGCGTGGGACGCACTGATCGGCGGTTTTAATATGGCGGCTGGTGTTTATCTGAACGATACGGATTTGTTTAACACAGCGCTTCGTCAATTCTACCGGGGCGATGCAGTTGATGAAACCTATCCATCAATGGGATCATTGCCGAATTATATCTATGCCTCCGGTGAATCTCAGGAAAGTAGTCGTGATGAAGCTCATGCGCAATTGGGATTGAATGGTCTGGCTTTTCAGAGTGATATTGCATGGAATCAGGGAATCAATATTTACGATGCTTATGACAGTCGTCTATTGAAAGGGGTACTCTATAACGCAACGTACAATTTAGGTGAACGTGTCCCTTCGGAAACATTTATTTCCGATCTCTCACGAGGAGTCTCCAATGACGGTTCACCTTTCTTGGAAATCGTTTATAATCACTATGTCAATCAGACTGCGACACACAAAGATATTTCCGCCATTCTACAAGCAACGGAAACAATAGCCAGACAACCGACGAGTAAGAATGAGGCGGGTGTGCCGGTCGGATATTTCGATGCCATGCTTCTCAGCGAAAGCAAAGCAACGGTCTCATTGAAGCTTCAAGCTTCTGCTCGGGCTTTCTCGAGGATCGGCGATAAAATTACAATTAATGCGAAGGTGAATACAAATTCGGAGATTAAAGGGGTACGGTGGCAGCTTCCAAGTCATTTCAGATCGTCCGTTGCTGTCGTTAAAGAAAGTGATCGTCAATTGGTCCTTCAATTGATCCGAAAACCGAAAGTTCCCCTAAAAATTGAAGTTTCAGCAAGTACAATCAAAAACGCATCAGTAAAGGATAAAATTTACTTGTCCTATTCATCAAGTAGGCACTAACACGACAGATGAAATAACATTATTGCCTATATGCGTATTTATTATGGAGGGTCCTCATTGTCAAAATGAGGGACCCTCTTCTTACTGTTAGTTAAGCCTTCTTGGATATTGAGCATATAAAGTTGTTAAGTATGAAACTGCCGATGATTTTGTCGTCTACAGATGAAGACATGGAGCGGACCAATGAAATGTGAACGTGAAGACAAGAGATAATCAGATCACGATAATGGTTGAGTTTGGCTCATCATTTCGTATATGATTAATGTAAGCGGATACTTACTACGGATATCAATATGGGAGCGATCATCAAGAATGAGTGTAAAAGATAAAATTTTCCAGTATATCGTTCATCATTATGAAAAAAAAGAAATTACCGCATACGATGTGGCTGCACATTTTTCTATGAGCAGAAATACGGCAAGCAGTCATTTAAATCAACTGGTTAAAGAGGGAAAAATTAATAAAGACAACACACGTCCGACACATTTTTTTCTCAGAACAGTGAATGAGAATGATGATCAGAAAGCAGATACGTTCTCATCGTTTATCGGTTATCAATTGAGTATACGAAATGAGATTAAAAAATGCAAAGCAGCAGTAAATTATCCGAATGGGCTTCCTGTTTTGATTAAGGGAAATAGCGGTGTCGGGAAAAGCTATCTTGCGTCTCTTATTTATCGTTATGCGGTCGATCACAGCGTTATTGACGATCATGCCCCCTTTATTGTTTTGAATTGTGCCGATTATGCAAATAACGTTGAGTTATTGTCGTCCGTATTGTTCGGTTATCAGAAGGGCGCATTTACCGGAGCACAGGAAACAACATTGGGCCTGATTGATGAAGCGGATGGGGGTTATTTATTTCTTGATGAAGTGCATAATCTATCGGCTGAAAATCAGGAGAAATTGTTCATACTCATTGATCAGCATAAGTTCAGAAGATTAGGTGATAAAAAGAATTGGCAGCATGTTAATGTTCGTCTTATCATGGCAACGACTGAAGATATAGAATCGACACTTCTTTCAACCTTTCGGAGACGCATCCCCTTGGAAATTAATTTACCGGATTATGATAAACGTTCGTATATGGAACGGTTTAATATTGCTGCTTTTTTTTATAATGAACAGGCAAAAATTGTGCAGCATGATATCTATGTCGATAAAAAATATTTTGCAACCGTAATGAGTACACGTTATGACGGGAATATTGGTGAATTAAAGAATCGAATTAAAGTTCAAATCGCTGAAAATTTAAGTACGGCTTCTGACAATAAAATTGTATTAACCAAAACTGGCGCTTATAATCGATTGGCGTCGTTTGAAGTGGCATCCATGTATCGATTTATCTGGAATAATGAAAGTAAGCGGCAAAACTTTATTGGCTATCCTGATAAGCATGCAACCGCTGCAATGCAAATCGACCAGATTTTTGATTTTAAATCATTGATAAATCGGCTGCCTCGACTTATAGAAGATATAGAAAATGAATTAAGTTCTGCTCTTGCCAGCCATCATGGATTAAATATTGCGGATTTGATTCCGGAATTAACTGATATGCTGAGAAAAATGAGCAAAGTTGGCAAGCATTATGGACTTACATTTAACGATAAAGAAATCAATGAAATCGGTTTACTCATTTATATCTACGGCATCAATCCGTTGTTTATGTCGAGGACGTTTACTGTTCTTGAGAAAGATCTAATGATCTATTTTCGGAGCTTTACTATTTCAACGACGATGCTAAAAGCATGTTCAGGCCAGAATTGCCCATCAATGAGGAGTTGTCTGGCCGCAACGCTAACGGCATATGTACAGTTGCACAGTCACTTTAGTTCGAATGTTTTAGCGATTATTGTCATGCATGGGGAAAATAATGCAACAAGTCTGGCTTATACGGCGAATGAAATGATTGGCGACTATATTTATCAAGGCTTTGACATGCCAATTAATGTCGGAGTCAAAGAGATTATTCAGAGGGTCAATGAATACGTCCGGTCGATTGATACAAGTCATGGATTATTATTATTGGTAGACATGGGGTCCCTTGAGGAAATGTACGAAAAAATTATTCAAAACGTTAACGGCGATCTTTTGATCGTAAATAATGTCTCTACGGCGATGGTGCTGAATTATGGCTTGAAACTACATCAAGGCGTTCCGTTAATGGAATTAATTGAGTCTGAGATGGCTGATTTTGTTCCCCATAAACAATATTATGCTGGTTTATCGCAAAAAAAGAATGTTCTTATCTCTTGCATTTCAGGAGAGGGGATCGCCGTCAAGATGAAAGATATCGTATCAAAATATATAAATGCGCATGATGTAGAAATCATTACAATGGACTACCGCCATCTTATTGAGCTCATTAACAGGAACAAACCCCTGATCTTCAAAAATACAATTGCAATATTAACAACATCGAATTTGGATAATCGAATATTACCGATAATTAATATTGAAGAAATTGTTAACGGAATGTCCAGCCTGAATTCGCTCAGTCCCTTTCTGGTTAAAAATGTGAAAGATTGTACAAATGAAATTATCAAGCTTTTTACTTTGGAAGGAGCAAGTGAACGTTTGAATTTCTTGAACCCCGTAAAAGTAATTAATGAAGTCGATCGAGTTATTAAAGGATATGAGAAGTTCTATAATATTGAATTTAAGAATTTTCTGCGCATTAATTTATTTCTTCATCTTTCAGCAATGATTGAACGATTACTTAAGGGTGAAGGCATTGACGAGCCGCTTACTCCTTTCATTCGTAATCATAAAGAAGTATTTCAGGATTTTGTTGATTTTTCTAATCTTAATTTTAAAGAAATTCTTTCGACTTATAACCTTGTTATCCCCAAAGCGGAATATGCGACAATTTATCAAATTATTGCTCAGGTGGTAGCCAACAAAAGTTAGTGTCTGATAAATCATTTAGTGTCTGGTCATTGATCAGACACTATTTTTTGATTTTCTTTATTTTGAGGCACTTTTGATAGCTACTATGTTGGCACAATAATTGCTGGTAAATATATTGAAGGGAGGTGAGTGAATGTATCATATCATTCTTACTTCGCACGGAAAATTAGCAGACGGCATTTTGGACACACTGCACTATTTTACCGGCGATTTGTCACATGTTTCTTCCGTCTGTCTAGCAGATAAAAGTATTTATGATTTTGAAAAGGAAGCAAAGGATCTGGTTAATCACCTTCAGGGAGATATTCTGGTACTTACGGATATATTTAATGGGACGCCGTTTAAGACCTTTTTTACCCTGTTAAATGATCACGAATCGTCTGCTATCATTTCCAATATCACTTTCCCGACGGCGCTAGCTGCTGTGGTGTCAGACACTGGATCGTTGGACGATGTGCTGCCTCAAATCATGGCGTCGGCCGCACCCAAGTTGATGCTTCTGGGCGATCATGCATCATATATGTCGGAAGGAGATGAATAAGGAGCAACGAGCAATACACATGTATCGGCTGTGTGATTGGATTACTGGTTGAATAATGCACGTGCACGTCAATGAATACGAGGGAGGGAAAGAGCATGCATATTGCTTTATGGCAGATTATTTTAGTTATTTTGTTCGGATTCTTTATGAACTATGAACGATGGGTTACTGCATTGGGGTTATGGCAGGCATTAATGTGCGGTCTGATCACTGGCCTCATCTTAGGCGATGTTCAAACTGGGTTATTTGTCGGTGGAACGCTGCAATTAATGACATTGGGAATCAGTAGCTTTGGAGGAGCATCAATACCTGATTATCCCACGGCAGCCATTGTTGGCACCTATCTGGCGATTGCAACAGGTGCGAGCGGTAGTCTTGGCATAACCATTGGCATTCCTGTAGCGATTGTGATGGTTCAGCTGGATGTATTAAATAAGACGATTAACATTTACTTCCAACACAGGGCAGAAAAAGATGCTAAAGAAGGAATTTATAGTCGGCTCGGTTTGTGGCAATGGTGCGGAAACATCCTGACTATGCTGTCTACCGGTATTCCCATTCTTTTAGCCATCGTTTTTGGACAAAAGTTGGTCCAGCGGCTTTTTGAAATCATTCCGCATTGGCTGCTAAGCGGTCTTCAAGTAGCCGGTGGTCTGCTGCCAGCAGTCGGTTTAGGTCTGCTGCTTAAAACGATGCCAGTAAAAGCGCAATGGCCAGCATTATTGGTCGGTTTTGTGTTGACAGCCTATTTGAAAGTACCGATTTTGGGTGTTGCTCTCCTGGCTGTTGCCTGGGCTTTCATTAATTTTACCAATGAAAAGAAAAAACATGATCTGGAAATGCGTCTGTCGCATTCGTCCTTGAGGAACGTATCTCAGCTTTCAAATGGAGGAGGTATCGAAGGTGATGAATGATCAAATCAACGTTCCGGCTAATATTAAAAATAAAACACTCAGACGGTTTGTCCTTTTTGGGAGCTGCGGCTCGCTAAATTATGAAAAGATGCAGGGTTTATCCTATTGTTATGCGATGTACCCAACATTAAAATATATTTATAAGGATGATCCTGAGGCATTGAAAAAAGCCGTGCTGACGCATTTGCAGTTTTACAATACAAATGTTATGTTTACACCATTTATTATGGGTGTCGATATCGGCATTGAGGAAACACAAAAAAGAACCTCGTTAAAGACAATCCCGTCGATTAAAACCAGCCTGATGGGACCGTTGGCGGGTCTTGGTGATACATTGCTTCTTTCAGCGCCGAGTGCAATTTTTGGTGGCATTGCTGCATCGATGGCCGTAAAGGGGAATATACTTGGAGCGTTGCTCTGGCTGGCAGTCATGATCGTGATTAAATTACTGGTTATTCCATTTTTTAAAGCGGGCTACAGTTCTGGTGTGAAATTAATTTCCACGCTAAAGGATCAGTTGCAGAGTATTACCGGTTCAATTTCAATCGTTGGTTTGATGGTCGTTGGCTCGCTAATATCGACAGTTGTTACTGCAAATGTTACGGCGACTTATCATTCCGGGAAGCTTGCTTTAAAAGGTCAGGAAATTCTCAATTCAATTATGCCCGGATTAATTCCTGCAGCTCTTGTCTTACTTGTTTTTTGGTTGCTCGGTAGAAAATCAATGACTCCCGTTCGGATTATATTATTAGTTCTAATACTTGCTGTTGTTTTATCAGCAATCGGGTTTTTAGGATGAAAGGTGGACTGTTGAATGGACGAAATTATTGAGATTAGAGTTGATGATCGATTAATTCACGGACAAGTTGCCGGTCTATGGACGAATGCATTACAAGCAACACGTTTGATGGTTATTGATGATGCCGTATCTCAGAATGAGACGCAAAAATCTTTATTGCGAATGGTTGCCCCGGGATCCGTTAATACATCCATCATCTCGGAGGAAAAAGCATTTCTCAATATATCAGCCGGAAAATATGTGGGTCAGAGAGTTTTTGTAATCGTAAAATCACCGGTTGTAATTCTCAATTTGCTGAAACGAGGTCTGCCAATTAAGCGAATTAACATCGGCAATATTTCGGCAAGAGACGATACTAAAGTACTTAAATCGGGAATTTCCGTTACTTTGACGGAAGAAAAAGCGCTAAAGGAAATACTTGATGCAGGTGTCCAAATTACGACCATTCGCACGCCAACAGATCCCGAAGCCTTTTTGACAAAAAAAGATTTAAAAGAAAAGTCTTGAACGAAAAATAAAAAGAATGCTGGAAAACGGCATTCTTTTTTATCATCCATGCAAAAAGGGAGGACCCATTTAATGGCTTCTATTTTGAACAGCTATACTTTTGGCGATATGAACATCGACTATCTTCTTTATGAATCCGGCAATGTCGAATGGATCATCTATCCGGCTGAAATGAATGATCGGGTCCGATTACCAGAACGTAAAAAACACGATGGAATTGTTCAGATCAAATTGGTCGGCGATGATTATCCAAAAGGATTTGTCACAGGAACGACGATGCGCAACAGTCAGACGACACGTGATTTACACTACCGGAAACAAGAAAAATATGAAAATGAAGAAGCTGTACGGATCGATACAGTTTTAGAAGACAGGCATGGAAACCGTGTGACTCATCATGCAACCTGGTATAAAGGCTATCCGGTTATTGCAAGTGCTGTGACCTTTGAAAATTGCATTGATCAACTGCAGAAAATTGAAATGCTCTCCAGTTTCTCATTGAGTAATCTCAGTCCGTTTAATCATGAAAATCAACCGGGTAATCTATTTTTATCGCGCCTACGCAGTAAATGGGGAATGGAAGGACGACTTGAACGAAAGTCGATTGAGTATTATCAGCTTGAACCGTCCTGGAAGCCATCCGGGGCCGGTATCGAAAAATATGGTCAAATTGGATCAATGCCGGTCCGTGGTTATTTCCCCTACTTCTGCGTTGAAGATGAGCAGCATCAAGTTGCCTGGGCCGGTCAACTCGCGCATCCGGGTTCGTGGCAAATCGAATGGTATCGGCTTGATGAGGATCTATGCGTTTCAGGCGGGTTAGCTGATCGTGATTACGGCCAGTGGCTGAAAACAATCCGATCGGGAGAGTCTTTTACAACACCGACTGCATTGCTGACGGTGTGTTCAGGTGATCTTGATGACGCATCCGACAGACTGACCGCTTTTCAAAAGCGTGCACTTAAGTTGAGAGAACAGCCGAACGAGCAGAAACTCCCGGTCATGTTTAATGAATTCTGCACAACATGGGGAAATCCAACTGAAGCAACGATCACACGAGATCTTGAGCGGTTAAAAGATAAGAAAATTGATTACTATATCATCGACGCGGGCTGGTATGCCGATCAGACACTTGGTTGGGAGCGAAACATGGGGGAATGGGAGGTTAACCCGCAGCAATTCCCAAATGGCATAGACTTAGTTGTGCAAAAAATTAAAGAGGCCAAACTGGTACCTGGTATTTGGTTTGAAGTCGAAACCGTAGGACGTGATGCTTCGGTATTCACTCTGATTGATCATCTGCTGAAAAAAGATGGTGTGCCCATTACGACAGGAGATCGGCGTTTTTGGGATATGAGGGATCCATGGGTGCGCGACTACCTGCGGAAAAAAATCATTAATTTTATCCAAAACGGTCACTTCGGTTACTTAAAGATCGATTATAATGATAATTTTGGCGTTGGTTTTGACCATGCTGATTCATTGGGTGAGGGAAATCGCGAGCAGTTGTCAGCGACTCAGGATTTTTTCCGGGAAATCCATCAGCAATGTCCTGAATTGGTCATTGAGAATTGTTCTTCAGGGGGTCATCGATTGGAACCGTCAATGATTTCGCTGACCGATATCTCATCGTTTTCTGATGCCCATGAAACCGTATCGATCCCGATTATTGCTGCTAATCTCCATCGCGTGATGCTCCCACAGCAATCGCTGGTCTGGGCGGTGTTAAGGAAGAATGATACAAAGCAGCGAATCTTTTATTCACTGATCAATACATTTCTTGGAAGAATGTGTCTGTCCGGAGACATTCACGAATTAAACTCGGATCAATGGAAGACTATTGAAGATGGAATCCAATTTTATAACAAAATCAAGCCGATCGTCAGGGATGGAAAAACGTATCGATATGGCAAACCGGTCCTATCTTATCGGAATCCGGTTGGAACACAGGGAATTGTTCGATACCATACCGAAAAAAAGGAAGCTTTGATCATCGTACATTGCTTCAAAGAAGGGCGAAGGATCCACCTGCCGCTCAATTTTAAAAAGTACACTCTGATTGATTCATTTGGACAGAATCAACAAATTAAGATTGAGGAGAACGAGTTTGGGATCGAGTTCACATTCAGTGAGGATTACCAAGCCGTTGCCTTGATCATATCCGAAACATAGTGGTTAAATGATAAGTGAAGAACAGGTTGAATGTGCGTCTATGTGTAAAAAGTAAATATAATAAGCAATGAATGAAGCATGTTCAAAAAATATATTCAGGACTATGAACACGATATTGCAGTAGATAAATTTATGAAGAAGCAAAAAGGTCAAGGGCACTAGTCTTTGGAGAAAGTGAATACCGGCGCTTTAAGAAACGGGCCGGTAATTCAAGAGAATGTCCCAAAATCTTTTAACAAGGGCGGAGAGAAAAAAGTCTAACTTTTTCTGAGGCTACTGAAAAACTTATGCTATTTAAGTGGAACTGAATAATGCGATAAAAAAGGCGACTCAAAATTTTCATTTTCTGAGTTGCCTTTTTCTTTGAATCTGGGGTGCTTCCTCCCTTCTCGTTAGCCTATGAGCTTCAGTATTTTCTTTACATTCACCGTGAATAGCGTCGCGGATCCTTGTATGTTCATGCCAACCAGGCTCGAGGACCTCGCTGCATCATACCCGTGCCTATGTTTTTATTCACTATTCTTCGCTTCTAATTTATAGCGTTCTTTTGCTCTCTCTTTAAAGGTAAGCAAAGATGTTCAACTTAAGGAAGAAGTTCATTGAAGGGTGATTTTGATTTAAAGAATCTCTAAGTGAGTGTTTCATGGTTACTAAAAATATCGTTGAGCAGTCGACGCAGCGCTGGTGTTCCTAATTCACTTGGAATTGGCGATATTGGATCTACGCTGGTTGAATTCATATGAGTGTTTGAGTATAGATGACGGTAGGTAGTTGGAGTCACGCCGACATGTTGCTTGAAGGAGCGCATGAAGTGCTTAGGACTTTCAAAAAAGGATTGCTCCGCCACATCATTAATTGGCAGGATTGTGGTAGACAACAAATAACGAGCATAGATGATTTTCTGTTCCAAAATGTATGACTTGATACCGATACCATACTCGTTACGGAATTTGCGCGACAGATAGGTCGGATTGAGTTCAAATTGATCGGCAATGGAGGCAACCGTTGGATTGTCTGCCAGGTGCACACGGACCCACTCTGCAATATATTCCACGTTGGAAGGATTCTTTGCGTGCAGTAATGACTGAGTATTAAGAAAGTCGTTTGATAGCTCAGTCAGTAGCAGGCTCGTCATAAAATCGTTCTTGCGTCCCGAGTAACTTTTGACTGTAGACATTGTTAGTAGCTGACGAAAGAGTTGAAAAATATAGTGCTTGTTGTGAAGCATGAATTTGGTCGGTAAATAAATCAAGTGATTGATGCTTGTCGGAGTAACGTGAGCGGTGATGTCTTGAAGTCCCTTAAGATATTCCGGGTCAGTTTCAGAAGCTGGCTGACCTTTTGCAAGAAAATGCAACCAATCGATTGTGAACGCAACAGTAGAAGGAGTGTCACCGGTAATCTGAGTGAATGGTGGCAGAAGAAGGCATTCACCTTCATAAAGGGAATATTGTGTTCCATTGGCGATCAGACTGATTGTGCCGCTTGTTGCGATAATTAGCTCAAAATTGTGATCGAGAGCCATGGCCCGATGCTGCCATGAATGACCATCATCGTTAATAAACTCGCCTGACCAAATATAGATAGGTGGATCGATAGCATCGATTTTGTACATTGTTCTCATTTCCTTTAGAGGTAAGATTATGATACTTATTATACAGTTTCATCGGTTCAAAACATATATATAAAAATTGTATAATTAGAATATGGAAACGTTTCCTGTTTAATGCAGCGTGTCTATCTCGTGCACATCTACAGGCATGCTATATAGCAATTATTATTTGTATGAGGTGATTTTATTTGACTGACAAAATGAATTTTAGCATCATAGATTTCGGCGCAGAATCGAATAGTTCTGTTGTTCAGACCGCAGCATTTCAGCGGTGTATTGATGTTTGTCGGGATGCCAGCGGAGGCACGGTTATTGTACCGGCCGGTCAGTATACGATCGGCAGTATTAGGCTGTACAGCAACATTCGGCTGCTCCTTCGAACCGGCGCAGTGTTGAATGGATCGACCGACCTGAAAGATTATCAGACTTTTGATGAGGAGCCTGATATTCGCTATTTGCACGATGAGTACTTTGTCAAGGCGTGGCATTTGCCGCCGTACTACTTCCAAGCACTAATTACTGCGTATGATGCAACGAACGTGACTGTTGAGGCCGAGCCGGGAGCAATTATCGATGGCCATGACGTTTTCGATGTAAATGGTGAAGAAAAGTTCCGTGGACCGATGGGGCTGGTATTTGCCCGTGTCACTAATTTGCAGTTGCACGGATACACAATTCAGAATAGCTCGAACTGGTCTCATGTTATTGCTGGATGTGAACATGTGTCAATCAGTAGTGTGTCGATCATTGCCGGACATGACGGTTTCAATCTGCATCATTCCACTCATATTACTGTGAAGGATTGCATATTGAAGACCGGGGATGACTGCTTTGCTGGTTATGATGTTGTCGATTTGACGGTCACGGATAGTTGGCTGAACACGGCTTGCAATAGTATGCGAATCGGCGGCACTAATTTGCAGTTTAGTCACTGCATCTTTGTAGGTCCAGGCCGCAATCCGCATCGTTCGGAAAATACGTACTATAGCCATGCCTGTTTTAAGTACTATGCCATTGATGCGGATGAGGTACGTGATGAAGGCCACGACATTGTGATTTCAGATTCACTGATCACAGGGATTTGTCACCTTATGATGTATCGCTGTGGTGATAAAGTGATTATGCAAAACGGCCGTCCGTTACGCGAATTGACGTTCAAGGGTAATTTGATCGACCATATAGATGCGACTTCAGAGCTCATTGGAAATGGTGAACAAGTGCGCTTGAATTTGCACGATTGTCGAATCACCCCACCGGAAAATGGACCGCTACTGGTGATTGATAAATCCGTCGAGTTAAGCATTAAGAACGTGACATTTACGCGTCCGACTGTGATTGCGCAGCAGAATGGGGAACCGCTTCATTTCGATGGTTATACGGTATCCGCGTACATCAGTTCAAATGAACAAGGAGAGTGAACTTTAAATGACAGTAGTACTAGCACGAGTCGATCAGCGATTGATTCACGGAATCATCGTGAATCAGTGGGGCCAAGCGCTTGATGTAAAACGATACATGGTTATTGACGATGCAATCAGTCAGAATGAATCAATCAAAGCGGGTATGCGGATGTCAAAACCTGCAGGGACGGGTATGTCTATTATCGACACCGAAAAGGCTATTACAAATTTTAAGGCGGGCAAATATGATGCTCAGCGGGTTTTCATTCTAGTTAAGGAGCCTAAGACACTACTTAAGCTTATCAATGCTGGTGTGGGAATTCCAAAGGTCGATCTCGGTATCATTTTTAACGAAGATGGTCGTGAGCCTATCACGAAGTTTGTTGCTCTAAACGATGAGGAACGTGCTGATATTGGGATGATTCAACAAAAGGACGTTCCTGTTGTGATCCAGTATATCCCAGGTGATCCAGAACAGCCGTTTAAAGCAAGGTAAGGGGTGATTGAGATGGAAATTGTCCAAGATATTCTAATCATTGTCTTGGCCGGTCTGATGATGGTCGATGAGAATGGTCCGGTTATTATTTCATGGTTTCCAGTTATCGTTGGCATGATCGTCGGGATCATTATGGGCGATATGCAAACAGCTTTGGCCGTTGCGGGGACATTCCAGTTGATGATGTTAGGGGTTGCAGCACTTGGTGGGGCCTCGGCCCCTAACTATGGGCTTGCGACTATCATTGGCGGGTTCGTTGCAATTCGCACGGGCACAGGGATCAACTCTGCAGTCGCTATTGGAATTCCGGTTGGATTGTTGGCAATCCAACTGGAAGTTGTTGCCCGAATCATCTGCAACTTCTTAGCGCACTATATGGTCCGTTTAGTCAGAGAGAAGAAATTCATGAAGATGCGTAAGATCGCGATTCTAGGTCCAACCCTTTTCTTTCTACAGACGGCGCTGCCGACAGTAATCGTTGTAGTGGCAGGCCCCATTGTTGTGAAGCAATTGCTGAAAATAATTCCGGCTTGGGTTACCGATGGTCTGACTGTAGCCGGTGGTATGCTTCCAGTCGTTGGTATTGCATTATTAATGCACTACATGCCAGTTAAGAAGTTCCTGCCGTTCATAATTGCCAGCTTCGTGCTTGCAGCATACGTGAAAGTGCCGTTGCTTGGTATTGCCTTGATTGGTTTTGCGGCATCGTACTGGTACTTCTTCCAAGAAACAAAAAAAGGCAGTACCCCAGCTGTAGTAGGGGTCACTAACCAGAATGAGGAGAATGACGATTATGACGAATAAGAAAGCAGAGAATCAGTCTGCTACACCGCCGCGTTATAGGGTCACAAAAAAAGACCTCCGCCATGTTGCATACCGCTGGAATATGGTGCCAGCAAATTTGTTCAACTATGAAACCCAGCAGGGAACTAGCTTTGGGTGGACACTAGCACCACTCTTGCGGAAAATCTATCCAAATGATGATGAATACCAAGAAGCGCTTCTTAACCATTTTAATTACTACAATGCAACCCCCCAGATGACTAATCTTGTACTGGGTGCCGTTGTCGCGATGGAACAGAAGGATGGTATCAAGGCTAAGGATACAATTCAGTCTTTTAAAACTAGTATTATGGGACCATTGTCCGGCATTGGGGATACCGTGTTCTGGGTTCTATGGCCAACGATTATCGGATCGATCTCCGGATATATGGCTTTAAAGGGGAATCCACTTGGTGCGATCATCTGGCTCATTGTCAACATTTTGATCTATTTCCTAAAAATTTGGTTCGTACAACTCGGCTACACTTCTGGAACGAAAATTATAGATACGCTTGGCAATAAGCTTTCTATTTTTACCGATGCAGCATCAATCACAGGTTTGGCTGTAATCGGTGCCTTGATCGCAACAGTCGTGAAGATCAGCACGCCGGTTGTATTTGAGATGGGAAAGGTCAAGTTGAATCTGCAAACAGGTGTGTTTGATCAGATCATGCCTTGTTTGTTGCCAATGTTGT
Source organism: Sporolactobacillus shoreicorticis (assembly GCF_024125445.1). Classification (GTDB taxonomy): domain Bacteria; phylum Bacillota; class Bacilli; order Bacillales; family Sporolactobacillaceae; genus Sporolactobacillus; species Sporolactobacillus shoreicorticis. The sequence goes on from NZ_JAMXWM010000002.1 coordinate 242,297, forward strand.
TGACAGTCGCACTGTATAAGCTGTTCAATCATAAAAGGTTTACACCGACGAGAGCAATTCTCCTGATTATCGCACTATCGCTTATCGGTACATTTTTCGGAATATTTAAATCATAAAGATAGAGCAGGTGGTTAGGAATGAAGAGAAAAATCATAGTCGCATCACATCATCGATTAGCAGGCGGCCTTCGGGATACACTTCGGTTCATTGGTGGAGAGGCTGCAAAGACCATTGAAGTGTTGACAGCTTATATCAATAGTCGACCAATTGACGAAGAAGTGGCGAGGCTAATGGAGGCTGACAGCGACACTGAGATTATTATTTTGACGGATATGATGGCCGGTAGTGTGAATCAGCAATTTATGCGGTATGTTTCGCGTGCACATACCCATCTGATTACAGGAGTCAACTTACCGCTAGCGCTGGCGTTTATGATGGAGACATCTAATAGCTACTTGACAAATACACGAGTACGTGCAATCGTAGCTGATGCCCAACATTCAATAATTTACATGAACGAAAAATCAGTCGAAGTCGATGCTGATGATGAGTAATAGTACAAAGTCGTGGTGTAAATTTTTGTGGGAACTAGATTTTTTATATTGATTAGGCATCGATAGCTTCTAGTATCGTAAACGCTTGAACTCGTTAGAATAACGTGATAAAGAGGTGACTTTATTATACTAGAAGATTTAAAAGTGGAGTTTATGAATCCAGCATGCAACTACTGAAGCATGATTTTCATGACCTTCAAAAGAATAATGTCAGCGGTATTTAAAAGGTATGTTTGCCATTAAACCGTTCGAAGATCCATACAAGTCCGAGTGATATGGGTGGGTATTAATTTGAACTGTTTCATATAGAAAGAATAAATGAGGCATATAAGCAGATTCGACAGTCTGTTTATATGTTTTTTTGGTTTATAAGAATTTTTTTAGTTTTTTTGCCAGCAGTGCAACTGACAGTTCTTTCATGTCGGGACTTAGTACGAAAGGGGACGCAAAAGAGCGGTCGCTTACTCTCTTTCATGCCTTGAAAGGGGGTGAGAAACGATGAAAACATCTTCACTCAATAAACATCGAAAATCAGTTTGACTACATCTGCAAACGTGCTATGGAGGACAAGCGTAAAGATTATCTGAAATACTTAGGACGTCTTGCTCAACGGGAGGCTTCTTTTTCCGACATTGGCGATTATATCACTAATCAGTTTTCAACGATTGACTCTCATCCTGCTGATTTTCATACGTTCACCCTGAATGGGCCTTCTCTTGCTGTAGAAAACAATTTGCTTGGTGAGGCCGCAGAATCTTTCAAACAGGAAACGTGACATTATCCTGCTTTACTATTTCATGAACATGAATGATACACACAAATTGCATAGTTGCTGAAAGTGACTGTTCAACCTTCTATCGACACCGAACAGTGGACTCGCTTTTATTATAAAGTTTTATGGAGGGACACCCTTATGAAAACAATTCATAAACTTAGTTCTCTCTAATGTGATTGTAGCAGCTACTGATGGTGATACAGACGCGATCAACTGCGTTGTGAAATACTACAGCGGTTTTATCGCCAAGGGCTCGCTTCGTCCGATGAAAGACGACTACGGGAATCATCGTATGGTGTGGATGAAATACTCCGTGGTCGGATTCATACCCAGTTGATTACCAAAATCTTATCTTTTGAAATCAGATAACTTTTTTCCCTTCATGGAGATCCATCAATGTACTCCACATTCCTTGATCAGGGAGGTTCGTCCTTCTATTCAAGCAATCTGCAACAGTTCGCTTGAATAGACTGACACATCAAGACCTGGTAAGGATAGCGAGCGGCTAGTGTTAGTATAGACAGCCCGACTGATCTCCGGGAAATAGGCTTGAAAGCATTGATGATCAAGGCCAATCTGAGTGGCTGGTCTTTGACACAGTTCATTCAACATTGTCTGAGGGGACAGCTGATCTCACGAGCAATCCTCGCGAAGCGTGTTGCTCGCAATGAAAGATCTGGATTTGCTACGGTTGGCAGACATTCGACTGTAATTTTTTCGCTTCCGCACCTAATGTGATTAGCATTTTCTTCGATTTTTGTGCCGTCCAGATAAATATTGCCACCACTGATAAGAGGCTATTCATAAAGTTGATCAACAACTTTATGAATAGCCTCTTTAGGTCAGCATTATTGATTTTTCAATCCTTAATTTCGAATATTCAGCAGCCTTTCTGCATGTTGAATTTGTTGTTCTGTTGGCGGTTCAGTACCTTCCAGTCTGTAGCGTATGCCAAGGCGATGATACTTTTCTATCCCTAAGGTGTGATACGGAAGGACTTCCACACGTTCGACATTATTCAATGTTTTGATAAAGGTGCCTAATGCGATTAAATCTTTATTGTCGTCGGTCCATCCGGGTACAAGGACATGCCGAATCCAAACGGGTTTGCCGATATCAGATAAGTAGCGACACATATCGAGGATATTGGCGTTGTCGAATCCGGTCAGTTTTCGGTGTTTCTCCGGATCAATTTCTTTGATGTCGACGAGTAAAAGATCGGTTACGTTCATCAATTCTTTGAACATAACGAAAAAAGGCTGTTGACGCGTGAAAGGCTGACCGCTTGTATCAAGGCATGTATGAATACCCAGTTTTTTTGCTTGGGTAAAAAGATCAATGGCAAATTCCGGTTGAAGCAGAACTTCGCCACCGCTGATGGTGATTCCACCGTCGCTGCCCCAGAAAGAGCGGTAAGGCAGTGCCTCGGAAAGCACCTGATCAGCAGTGGCACGTACACCGGTGCCTATTCGCCACGTATCTGGATTGTGGCAGTACATGCAACGCATCCGACATCCCTGAACAAAGACGACGAAACGAATGCCCGGTCCGTCGACGGCACCAAAACTCTCTGTTGAATGGATGCATCCGAGGATCGTATGATGATTTGTCTCTTTCTGTTCGGTAGTCACGGTTCACTCCTCCTCTCCGTGTCTAGACGAATCGCTCATTTAAAAAGTATTACTGTATTCGCACTCAGTTTAACATTTGTTTTCAATACATATAGCTGCATTGATTAAAGATTTTTATGGAATGTCCGTGAAATGACATCATCCTGCTGTTCTTTCGTCAAATCAGCAAAATAAACACAGTACCCGGAGACACGAATAGTGAGTGTCGGATATTGCTCCGGATGCTTTTGCGCATCAATGAGTGTGTCGCGACTGAGTACGTTAATGTTTAAATGATGTCCGTCTTTCTTTATATAACCGTCAATCATATTTACAAGTGTATTGCTGCGTGACTGAAGATCTTTGCCGAGCGTCGACGGAGTTACGGCAAATGTGTTGGATATGCCGTCGGTTGCATATTTGTATGGCAATTTTGCGACAGAAAGCAGTGAGGCGAGTGCGCCATGTGTTTCCGAACCATAGTATGGATTGGCACCCGGGGCAAACGGCTGTCCCTTTCGGCGTCCATTTGGCGTTGAGCCGGTATTATTGCCATACACGACGTTCGATGTAATGGTCAGCACAGACGTTGATAGTTTGGCACCGCGGTAGAGATGATGCCGGTTCATTTTTGTATAAAATTTCTTTACTAAATCAACAGCAATTTGGTCGGCACGGTCATCATTGTTTCCGTATTTCGGATAATCTCCGTCCACCTTATAGTCAACGGCAACTCCGTCCTCATCACGTATGATATGAACGGCGGCATATTTGATTGCCGAGATTGAATCGACGGCTACGGACAATCCGGAAATGCCGGTGGCAAAGGTTCGGTTCAACTGTGTATTTTTCAACGCCATCTGTGCCGATTCATAATAATACTTATCATGCATGTAGTGGATAACGTTCAGCGAATTGACATAAGTGTCAGCCAACCAGTCAATGATTGGATCGAACTTCTTCGTGAATTCATCATACGTAATGGTATCGCCGCTGATCGGTTCGTATGCCGGACCGACCTGCTGTTTCGTGATTTCATCGACACCCCCGTTAATTGTGTAAAGCACAGCTTTGGCAAGATTTGCACGGGCTCCGAAAAATTGCATGCCGTCTGCGATCGGCTGTGCAGAGACGCAGCAGGCGATCGCGTAATAATCTGTTCCCCATTGATTGCGCATTAGTTCGTCATTTTCATACTGCACAGTAGAGCTTTCAATGGATACCCGGGCGGCATAGTTCTTGAAATGTTTTGGCAGCCTTTCCGACCAAAGCAAAGTAATATTCGGCTCCGGTGCCGGTCCCATGTTCGCCAGTGTATTAAGAAATCGGTAAGAGCTTTTGGTGACCATGTGGCGGCCATCCATTGCGATTCCGGCAAGGGACAGGGTTGCCCAGATCGGGTTGCCGGAAAATAACGCGTTGTATTCAGGTGTACGAATGAATGTGACCATTCTTAATTTCATTGTAAAATGATCGACTAACTCCTGCGCCTGCTGCTCGTTCAGCACACCAAGTTGCAGATCGCGTTCAATATAAATGTCTATAAAGGCATCAATGCGTCCAATCGACATCGCCGCGCCATTTTGTTGTTTGATGGCAGCAAGATATCCGAAATAGATCCATTGCAGTGCTTCGCGAGCATTCGCAGCAGGTCTGGATAGATCAAAGCCATAACTTTCAGCCATTTTTTTGATGGCGTTTAACGCGCGGTATTGCTCGGTAATTTCCTCACGAAGCTGGATTGTGTCATTCGTCATTTCCCCATCACCGCTGTTATCAAAATCATTAGCCTTTTGCTGCATTAATCGATCGATGCCGTATAGGGCAATACGTGGAAAATCTGCAATCAGTCGACCACGTCCATAGGCATCAGGGAGGCCGGTAATGATTTTGTTGTGCCGGCATTTGCGCATGTTTTTATCGTAGACATCGAAGACCCCTTGATTATGGGTTTTGCGGTAATCAGTGAAAATATGATCAACATCCGGATTGATCTCAAGCCCATAGGAACTGAGTGCGTCTTTTGCCATCCTAATTCCGCCGAAAGGCATCAGCGCTTTTTTTAGCGGTCTATCGGTCTGCAGGCCGACGATTTTTTCAAGATTTTTGTCAAGATATCCAGGTTTATGAGATGTAATTGTTGAAACGGTCTTTGTATCCGCGCCAATGACCCCACCCTGTTCGCGCTCTTTCATTTTTAAAGCCAACAATTTATTATTTAATGTCGCAGTGGCTTCAGTCGCCTTTTCTAAAAAAGATTCATTACCATCGTAAGACGTATAGTTGCGGATGATAAAATCTCTTACGTTAATTTCATTTTGCCATGATCCTTTTTGAAAGCCCTTCCAAAAAGGATCAGTTAACGATGGATCTTGTACTGCCATCTTTCATTCCTCCAATTTAAATTTCTTTTATGGAACCATTATATCCTATAAAGAAATAAATTGCATTGCAATTATTGAAATTGTTTCTAAGTTTTTGTGACAATTGGAGCGAGAGGTAAGAATCGTCATGTCAGAAGACGTAAATGCTTAGGATGCATGGTTCATGAAAATGATGCAAATGTACGTTTCAGCATGGAGTGACAGCGTAATGAAGGGTTGCTGAAATACTTTACAGATTGGTATGTGTCGTTTATACTGGGGCTGAAATACGACATTGATGCACCGAATAATCGATGAGTAAAGGACTTGACTGAAGCTCCGTGGTTACACAGATCACGGATCATCATCATTGAATGGAGGCACCATGTATGGAACAGAAACTTGTTTTAGATCCCCAGAAGTTTGCTCAGATTGTCGTTCAGTCTCAGCCTGTTTCTGGCAGCAGCGAAGAAGAAATTGTTAAGAATAAGCTGAAACTGTATTTGACTGCTTATGTTATTGTTGAAAAATTCAATAAATTGGAGAATAGAGCTTTTTATAATTCTGAAGTAAAGAAACACAATGTTCCGAAACTATTTAAAAACATTCGAGATATCAGTGTCTATTGAGTGTGAAGGTACTTCCTGCTTGCAATACGAATCAGCAAAGAAGCTATACATGTGCAATTTTTCATGGTATAGCTTTTTTTGTTGCCACAAGCAACCCTGCAGAATTTCCCAATATAAAATCCATGAAAATTGAAATACTAGTATATTTAAATGATTGAATGTATTATAATAGTTGTTGGGCAGGATCTACAAAATAGTGGCCGCTCAGTTGATTGTTAACGGCTATCCCCATAGTCGAGAGGGGCCTTATATTGAATGATTGCTGTTTTTACGGACATTTTCTATAATTAGATCAAACTAGTCACTCGACAGAAAAGAATGATAATTAATGATGATTGTAAATCAACAAGAGTATGCCTATCGGGAAATTCGTGATCGAATCATGAATTTGATCTATGAACCAGGTGTCCGGATTTCTTTAAAGCAGATTGAAAATGATATTAGTGTCGGACGTACCCCTGTTCGCGAAGCGCTGATCCGACTTGGCAGAGAGGGTGTGTTGGAAACATTTCCGCAGCGCGGTACATATATTTCCAAAATTGATCTGCATTCTGCAATTAACGCCCGATATATTCGTGAACATATTGAACAGCTGGTGGTCATGGAAGCGACAGTCAAACTGACCGATGATGCGTGTGAGCGTTTTGAACAGATTGTCCGTCAGCAAATCACATTTTCGAAAAAGAAGGATCATGAACACTTCTTTGAAAAAGACGAGGATTTTCATCGTACCTTTTATGAAATAACAGATAAGTTGGAGATTTGGGACTGGCTGCAAATCCTCAATACCCATTTAAACCGTTTTCGCTGGCTGCGCTTAAGGGTAAAAGAACTGCAATGGGAAAAGATTATCAGTCAGCACGTTAACCTGCTGAAAGCAGTGTCAGAAGGTGATGTTGACGAAGCGAAGTTTCTGACATCGCAGCACTTACACATGATGATTAATGAAAAACAAGTTTTGATTGATCAATTTCCCGATTACTTTATTGACAGATCGTCCGTGTCCTTTCAAATGCCTGAAGATCTGAAGTTATATGAACAGTTCAGTGAGAAGTAAGGCAATCGCTTCACCTATACTATAGAATTCAAGACGTTTTGAGCAGTTGGGAAATGGCGGAATTTGTAGCGTTTTAAAAAATGAATGGTTAGTAATCTTCTTTGAAAACGCTATCAAAAAAATTATTGGGGGTTGTAACAATGACGGCATCATTACTTTATCCGGTTAACAACGGTTTTCGAAGAGACATAAAACTTGACGGTTTGTGGAAATTCAAATTTGACCCGAAGTCGGAAGGTGAAGAATTTAACTGGCAAGACGGGTTGAAAGATACGCTGGATATGCCTGTTCCATCGAGTTTCAATGATTTTTTTACAAAGAAGGATGAACGTGAGTACACGGGTGATTTTTGGTATGAGACAGATTTCTTCGTTCCGGAAGAGTGGGAGAACCGCAGGGTATCTTTACGTTTTGACGCGGCAACGCATCGTGCAACCGTTTATGTAAACGGTAACAAAATTATTAGTCATGAGGGTGGATTTTTGCCGTTTAATGCGGATTTGAAACAAGCAGTGTCGTTTGGCAAGAACAACAAGGTCGTTGTTAAAATCAATAATGAATTATCCAGAACAACATTGCCTTGCGGGGACACCGTGACATTGAAAAATGGGAAAAAAATGGTGCGCCCGTTCTTTGATTTCTATAATTATTCCGGATTGAACCGTTCCGTTCATTTGATCGCTCTTCCAGATGAATCTGTAGAAGACTATTCGGTTGCTTATGAACTCGATGGTGAGGACGCGATTGTCCGGTATAACGTGATGACGAATGGAATCCATGATGTTTCTGTTGCACTTTACGATGAAGATGGGGCAAAGGTAGCAGGAGCAACGGGAAGAGCAGGAGGCCTTCGAGTGAAGAAGGCGCATCTCTGGAATGTACTGGATGCTTACCTGTATCAGCTGAGAATTGAAATTGTCGATAATGACAAGCTTCTTGATGCGTATCATGAGGAGATCGGCATCCGGGTTGTTGAAATTAAAGGGACCGAAATATTGATTAATCAGAAGCCGGTTTATTTGAAAGGTTTTGGACGCCATGAAGATAGCGACTTCGCCGGGCGCGGCTTTAATCTTAATGCTGAGAAACGCGATTTTGAACTGATGAAATGGATTGGTGCCAATTCATTCAGAACGTCACATTATCCTTATGATGAAGCGGTCTACCGAATGGCGGACAGAGAAGGATTTCTGATTATTGACGAAGTACCGGCGGTCGGTTTTAAAATGGCGGCGGCAAGCTTTTTAGGCGGATTAAATCAATCTTTTTTTGACGGTGAATGGATCAATGACCTGCAGGTCAATCATTTGGCACAGATAAAGGAACTGATTCGTCGGGATAAGAATCATGCTTCGGTCATCGCATGGAGCTTGATGAATGAACCGGATACGGTTACAGACAGCTCGGTTCCGTATTTCAAAGCGGTTTTCGATGCGACGGTCGGACTTGATCCACAAAACCGGCCACGGACATTTGCGCTCAGTGAAGACGATACGATTACGACATCAAAAGTTCTGGAATTTCCTGACCTTTATCTGCTCAATCGTTACCCAGGCTGGTATCATACATGGGGCTATGAGATTTCCGACGGTGAACAGAACTTGAGAGATGAAATGGATCAGTGGAAAGAAGAGGGAATTAACAAACCGATTGTCTTCTCTGAATTTGGTGCTGATACGGAACCAGGCTTGCATAAATTGCCCTCCATTATGTGGAGCGAGGAGTATCAGGTTGAATGTGTTCAAATGTTTAATCGTGTGTTCGACAGCTATGAATTCATTAAGGGCGAACAGATTTGGAACTTTGCTGATTTCCAGACAGTTGAAGGGAACATGCGTGTCAACGGCAATAAGAAGGGCGTTTTTACACGTCAGCGTCAACCCAAAGCACTTGCATTTTATTTAAAGAAACGCTGGAGCGATCTTCCGCTTGATTATAAAGGATAAGATTTAACAGAAGTAACGAGTGAAAAACGGTTGTCAATGATCTCTTTTGACAACCCAAACTGCTGTCTTAAATCAATTGACGTACGGAATTGATATATCACTGATTCTTTTTGATGCCGCCGAAACAGACGGCCGATGACTATGACTGCGAGGAGCGTGTCTGATGCAAAAAAACGAGACTAATGTTGTTATTGATGGTGATGATCTTCGAACAGATAAGGCTGATGCCAATACATTTAAGGGGTTTGGATATATTAGTTGTAACAATTCGTCGCGACTGCTTGTTGATTATAAGTGGGAGCACCCGGAGAAATACAAACAGATTCTGAATCTTCTTTTTGGCGGTCCATCACCGCTAATGACTATGATAAAAGTTGAGATGGGCGTAGATGCCAACACTTCATCCGGAACCGAGCCCTCGACGATGCGAACAGCCAACGAAGAGGCCAATGTCCGAAGAGGCGCAGGTTGGCAGCTGATTGCCGACGCAAAACAAATCAATCCTGAGCTGAAAACCGCCGTACTGCGCTGGGGGGAACCCGGATGGATCAAGCAGGACTGGAAGGCAGCCCGTTCGGATCAGAAAATAAAAACGCGCGCTTTTGAATCCATGTATCAGTGGTATAAAAAATCAATTGTAGCGACCTATGAAACCTATGGTTATTTGATTGATTATATTGATCCGGATCGAAACGAGAACAAACTGGCAATGGTTGACTGGCTGAAATGGTTTGCAGAACGTCTGGCTCATGATAATGAAGGATTTCCTGATCAGTTTCCGATTCAGGCCTATCAGCAGATTAAATTAATCGCGGCCGACCAAAATTATGAAACCAATTTTGGCGATGAAATGGTGGCGGATACCGAACTGCGCAATGTGATTGATGCTGTCGGTTTTCACTATAATACGGATGACGGTCCGGAACGGCCGTTTACAAAACTAGCGGATCAGTACGACAAAGAAGTCTGGTACAGTGAAGGCATCGCACCGATGACGTTCGCAAAATATCGACAGAATGATTCTGCTGGAAGTGGCGTCGGCGGCAGACAAAGTATCCTTGATGTCGCCAACCGGCTGATTAAATCCTATTATAAATCGCGTCGCAGTCTCTACCTGTTCCAGCCGGCCGTGTCTGCCTATTATGCAGGTGTGAATTACAGTCACAAGGAACTGATCAGCGCGCAGGATCCATGGTCCGGCTACATTGACGTTGATGACGCGGGTCTTCAGATGATCCGCCACTTTACCGATTTTGCGGTTAGCGGCTGGGCAGATGGCAAGGAAAACGCAAAGGTATGGCGCTATATAACCTCTGCTTGTTTCAGCGGTGTAGGAGGGACGGAGAATCTTGATTTTGACACAGATCAGCCCAGTTACATGACGCTGGCAGCGGCGGACGGTTCGGATTACTCGGTCATTATCGTCAATGACAGCGCTGTTAACCAAACCTATCATTTCACGCTGAAAAATTTCCGCAAAGCGGCTGACAAGACGGTTTATCAATGGGAGACGCGCGCGCGTGACCAAAAGGAACAAGACTTTGATATTCGCTACAGACGGTTGACGGAAACGATCACGCCGAGTCAGCACGAATTCGTTGTTGAAATTAAACCCTATTCGCTTGTAACCGTGACGACACTGAATCCGGAGACAGTCGATCACTACCAACGCTATGTGTCGGATGTCGATCAGCATGTGCTTGACATTCAGCGGGACTCTATTCTCTATGAAGATGATTTCAACTATTCTGAGATGCCAAGTGATTATCTGACAAAACGCGGGGGTACGCCGCGCTATACGACCGATCAGGGCGGTGCTTTCGAAATTGTTCGGGAAGGTCCGGCGAATCATGTTCTGCAGCAGATGATTACTGAAGAATCACGTGCTCTTGACTGGGAATATTCTTATGCGCCCAATCTGACGGTTGGAGATAATCGGTGGATGAACTATAGTGTCGCGTTTACTGCCAAATTTGATCTTGAAACGAAGCAAAATTCGTCAACAGCTAATTATATAGGGATCGGTGTAAGGGAACAGACGGATATTAAAGGACGCCTTGAAGACGCTCCATATGTGTTCAAACTGTACAGTGACGGCTCATGGACAGTGGCAAAGTACGATCATGTTAAGCAATTCGGCTGTCTGCCCAACTTTGAAGCGGAGAAATGGCACGATTTGAAATTCGAAGCCCGCGGAAATCAGATTCAGGCATATGTTGACGGACGTAAAACGGTAAAGTGGACGGATGGTGACAACCCAGTGTATTCAGGGCGAGTGAAGCTGGGAAGCGGCTTTTATAAAACAAAATTTCGTCAATTAACGATCACGAAGATTGATGGATTTCCTCCTTATGCCAAAGAACGAATTGATGATATGGATGATCGGATCCATTATAGCGGTCACTGGGAGAACCATGCCGGCGCCAGCAGCAGTGACTGGAACCGAACATTATCGATTGGCCATGCCGAGGGGACGGAAACCTCCCTCACCTTTAACTTTACAGGGAAAGGATTTGCCTTGATCGGACCTAACTCGGATGACAGCACGCTGACGCTGTATCTTGACGGAAATTTGCTGAGCAGCAATGTTCATCCGGCTCCGGGCGGACATAAAACGGCGAATTATTTGCGTTTAGACCTATCCCCTGGATCGCATGAATTAAAAGCAGTGATCGAGTCAGGCACCTATGTTCTGGACGCAGTTGAAATCATCGGTTAAAGAAAAGAGATCATCACGTCAATCAATGATCTGAGTGAACGTTTCACTACTGGAGGTTTTCCTGTGAAGGATAAGACAGAGAATAAAATTTTTATAGCTTTAAAACAATTAGCCCCCTCGGCCACGACCACGCAGATCGCTGAACAGATTGGGCTGAGCCGGGCTGTGACGAGCAATTACTTAAATAAGTTGAATAAAAAAAATATCGTGACAAAAGAGGGACGGCGACCGGTTTATTGGTCGTTCACATCGAAACAGCAAAAATTCGCGAATGAATCAGAAAAACAAGGAAGGCAAGAAAAGGGCGCACATCATCATGAAGATGATGTGTTCCGTGCGTTCATCGGTGCCTGCGGGAGTCAGAAAAAAGTGATTCAACAGTGCAAGGCTGCGATTACCTATCCGCCGAACGGATTACCCATCCTGATTACTGGCGAAAGCGGTGTCGGCAAAAGTTTCCTGGCCTCTTTGATCTATAATTACGCAAAGCAAACGCAGATCATTTCGAAAAACGCTCCTTTCAAAGTATTGAATTGCGCCGACTACGCCAATAATCCGGAGCTTCTCTCAGGTATGCTTTTTGGTTACAAAAAGGGGAGCTTTACCGGTGCGGAAAATGATCGACCAGGCATTCTTGATTATGCTGATGGCGGCTATCTCTTTCTAGATGAAATTCACCGTCTTTCCTATGAGAACCAAGAAAAATTATTTGTGTTTATGGACAAGGGACATTATTTTAGACTTGGTGAAAGTGAGAGGTGGCGGCATGCCAAGGTACGTCTGATTTTCGCGACAACGGAGAATAGCAACACGATTCTTCTTGAAACGTTCAGAAGAAGAATCAGTGTAAAGCTGGTTCTCGCAGGACTGAATCAGAGATATGAATATGAAAAAATTGCACTGATTCGGCTCTTTTACAGCGAGGAAGCCAAGCGGTTAAACAGACAGTTCCGTGTGGATGACAGCGTATTGCAACTGCTGTCATCTGGACAGATCGAAGGAAATATCGGTGGCATTCGCAATGCCATTCAGCTTAGCTGCGCAAATGCCTTTGTCAAGGATCGAAAAAACACTAGATTAGAGATCACATTAGAGGAAATGCCTCAGATACCCGCGCATCTGTTTGAGCGGAATGCCGTATTTAATGAGATCGGATTAATTGTTGATCCGAATAATCAAGTGACTGATTTTCAAAAAAATCCTGTGCGACAGATACATCTTATCGAAAATCTAAATGATTTTATTCAAAAATTAAAAGATCTTGAAGCATCCGGTCCGTCCAGTGAATTGATTTTTGCCTTTAATAAACTGTCGAAAACGATCATGGATGAGCAGCATAGAGGATGGATCATTTCACCTTTATGGTCTGATTTTTTGTACGATAAGACCCACAGAGAAATGACACAATTTTTTTCAAAATACGGCATCACAGAAAAACAGCCTCTGGTACAGAAACTACTTCTTTATATGGAATTTTTTAACAGTTTCACCATCGATCTTCCAGAAGAACTTGATCTTCCACAGGTCATGAATATGCTGCGGATAAAATATCCAAAGGCTATTTATCTCGTAAGTATGTGGAAACAGAAAAATCAGTTGTTCAAGGAAATTTCGGGAGATATGATTGATGTTTTTTATATTCTATCAATCCATGATCAATTAGATGATAAAGTCAATCTGTCCGGATTGTTGATCGCTCACGGGAACAGTACGGCATCAAGTATTCAGGAAGTTGTTAACCGAATGTATGGCACTTTTGTATTTGAGGCCTTTGATATGCCTATTACCAGTTCTGTCTCCGATATTGTCGTTAGAGTTCGGGATTATCTGCGTTACTTTAATCGATCCAAAGGCTTGATTCTAATTGTCGATATGGGTTCACTGGGTAGACTGTATGCGACGATTAAACACGATATCAAAGGTGATTTGTTAATTATCAACAACTTGACTACTTCAATTGCGCTTGATGTGGGAATTAAAATGATTAATGATGTCCCATTTAAAGAGATCTCGGTAGCTGCCGCTGAAGATTACAAGGTCAAAACCCAATATTTTGAAGCAGTTGAAAAAAATATCATGATTTCTTGCATGTCGGGAATGGGGATTGCCGAACGTATAAAAGAGATCCTCTCATCTTTTATTTATCCTGACAAGCTAAGACTCATTACGTTGGAGTACAAGGAGATTCAAGAATTATTTTCCAGACAAAACACAGTAAATATTTCAAATACTGTGCTTTTAATCACAACAACTGATCTTGATCAAAAAAATCTTAACTTTCCTTGCTTAAATATTTATGACACACTCAGAGATAATGGTGAACAGATGTGGGAAATACTCGAATCGTTTATGAATCGTGACAGCTTCCAGCAAATGATGAAACAGCTGGTCACATTTTTTTCGATTGAAGGAGTTGCAGCACGTCTGGAAATATTAAACCCCAATATTGTGATCGCAGAATCAGAAACAATTATTTCAAATTTTGAAAGCTACTACTCGATTCGTCTTAATGGTTTTGAGCGAATAAACATATTTATGCACTTGTCCATGATGTTCGAACGGCTGATTTTAAATCACGGAGAACGAAATGTCGACGATTTTCAATCGTCGAATGCCAGTGAGCACGAACAAGAATTTTTCAAAGTCGCTCTCGGTATTTTAAACAGTGCTGAGAAAAAGTTTAATATAACGATTACCCATAAAGAAGTTCACTTGCTTTATGTGCTCTTGAAAAGAATAATATGATCGATGAACCCGTTTCGGGAGGCGCAAACTTCGGCCATCAACGCGTCTGGCACATAGTGGTCATTTGCCAACTCATCGTTCAAGTGTTTAAGTGTTCATCATTTTCTTTACCACACTGTTTAAATTGATCGTGTTGATGCCGACTAATTGATAAAACGCTTACTTATGCGTTTTCACCTGTGTTTATTCATTTGGCACGAAAATTGCTGTGCTATAAATGAAATGAGTGAAATGGAAAGGAGGTTCGATCAAATTGAAAAATCAACTATTCATTATTTCACATAATGACTTTGCTGAGGGAATTGTAAAGTCGGTTCAAATGATTGCCGGGAAGAATACGAATATAAAGGCGTTCGGTCTGCAAATGGGTGAACATCCAAGTACGATCACGGAAAAGATCGAAGCACGAATCAAACCGGATGAACGTGTATTTGTCTTGGCCGACCTGATCGGCGGGAGTGTAGAAAATGACGCAACAAGACTGTTAAACTATCCGAATGTTTGCTTGATTGGAGGCATAAATCTCCCCTTGGTTTTGGAAATTGTCCTTACTAATCCACAAACTGATGAACAAATTGATCACATTCTTGAAAGTGCTAAAGGTGGTTTGCGCCGCATTCGTTTGGAATCAGGAGAGAACAGTGAAGCGGAAAAAGCCGATAATTTCTTTCAATAAGGAATTATTTACTTTAAGTCTGTCCAATAAGTTATTCATTTTTTGAAGGGGAGTCCCGTCTGCGGCGCGTGAAGGAATATTTTCGTGTTTTTTGTTGATAGATGATAATAAAAGCTTCTTCCATTCAGTGACCGTTCATGGTGGAAAGTGAAGAAAGGATGAATAATATGCATAAGAACGGCGAATTATGGTTTGACATCAATCATCAACCGATCCAAGCTCATGGCGGCATGATTATGCAGTTTAATGGAACGTATTATTGGTATGGTGAACATAAAGGTGGACCGAATGTTCTTTCGAAATCAGGAGGACGGCGTGTTGATTTTATTGGGTTCTCCTGCTATTCTTCGAGTAATTTGATCGACTGGAAAAACGAAGGTCTGATTCTTAGAGCGGATAAAGAAAATAAGGAGAGCTTGCTTCATCCTTCTCAAGTCGGAGAACGGCCAAAAGTAGTCTACAATGAAAAAAATAACAATTTTGTCCTTTGGTTTCATAGTGATACTTGGGACTATAGCTATGCTGGAGCCAGTGTTGCTGTATCAGACAGTCCGACTGGACCTTTTCGCTATTTGAGGAGCTTTCACCCAAATGGACGGGACTGTCGTGATATGACCGTTTTTAAGGACGACAACGGCAAAGCGTATCTCTTTCACAGTACCGACTTTAATAAAACAATGTGCATCTCCGAATTAGATGAAAATTATACAGATGTGACCGGCTTCTATACTTTAAACTTTATTGAACAGCAACGAGAAGCGCCTACCGTACTGCATTATAAAAACTGGTATTACTCGGTTACCTCCGGCTGTACCGGATGGAAACCCAATAATGCCTTGTATGCCATTTCGAGGAGCCTTTGCAGTGGCTGGAAACTGATTGACAATCCCTGTACCGGTAAAAATTATCGAAAAACATTCTTCGGTCAAAGTACTTATCTTGGTGTAGCCGAAGGACAACCCTTCCTTATGCTTGATCACTGGAAACCGGATCATTTAATCAATTCAGGATACAGCATACTGCCGGTTTATCTTAATGAAAAAGAGATGGACATTCCATTCGTTCCGGAGTTTAATGGCTTTCAATAATTCAATGCAGGTGTTTAAGATTTGACTATTTGACAGGTACATCGACGATCAGCAGAATAACATATTTCTGAACGGCCCCCTAAATTGGAGAATTGACATTCGATTTAGGGGGTTTTACTATCGGTTAGGCTTTTTCGTGTCGATCGTATCGACAAACGCGCCAATCACGTAAAACGTGTCGATCAATGCGATGCTTGGAAATCAATCAGATCATAGCACGGCGATTGGACATGGGGAAATCGGATGCGTCAGAAAGATGGCCGATCCAAGCTTTGTCATCGCACAGTGAAGACTGATCATTGTGTTTAATTTTTTACTGATATATCTGTTTAATTTTACTAAATAAGAACTCTAATTTGAACAGAACAAATAAAAAATATGAAACCGCTTTCCATGAGCGCTTTTTTTATGTGTTTGAATAGTTGGCATATAATTTGCTGGCTAAAGAGAGAAGAGACAAAAGAAACAGCTAAGGAGGGATACGATTGATTTGGAAGCGTAATACTTATTAACTAACTGCAAAATGATTTTAATAAGTTTGCAACGGAACACGTCAAGGTGTTTAGGCGGTCTTAGAAAATGTCAATCTATGGACTGAATCGGATTTGTTCGCAACTACGAAAGAAAAATTCAGCACTGAAGTTTGGTTTTTTGATCACCTTTAGCCGTGACAGTTCCGTTTGGCAGCAACGCAGTTCATGAAGACAAGACGGTTTCATTATTCTTTTGTTTCTTTAGATTTGAAAACGGTTTAATAAAAAGTAAGAAGGAGGAGAATGTATGATCAGTATGCTTCGAATAGACGACCGACTCATTCATGGTCAGGTTGCCTTACTATGGTCCAAACAATTACAGATTCAGCGAATTATCGTTGCGAACGACACGGTAGCATCCAACCCGATTCAAAAAAACGCACTCAAACTAGCGGCTCCTGCGGGCATAAAAGTTGCCATTGTCAGGGTTGAACAGGCGATCAGGCTTGTTAACGACCCACGAAGTGAAACGATGAAAATTCTTCTTTTGGTTAATAATTCGAAAGACTTGCTTGAAATAGTCAACAATATTAACGAAAAGCCTAAGATCGATATCGCCAATGTAGGGCGAATTACTGGTGATATAAAGTCTAAAGTCAAACTTACGGAAACCGTATACTTTACTAATGAAGAGATTGATCAGATAAAACAGGCACTTGCTAAAAATAAAAACATGGTTTATCAACCACTTCCGGATGATAGCCCGGTTGAATTTGCCAGCTTGTTAAAGGAGAAGTGATCTTATATGTTATTACTTTATCAGGCATTAGTTGTCGCATTCATTGCCGCGTGGGGAAAATTCTGGGGCGCATACGGATCATTCGCACAGTTTCTAGGCGGATTTGATATCGTGATCCTTGCTTTGCTTCTAGGCGTCAATCCTGTGCAAGCCGTTATAGTTAACTATACGGTTGCGCTTGCTTTCTTTGGTGTGATGCAAATCGGAGGCGTGCTGCCTCAGGACACCGGTTACGGTGGTCTCATAGGGACGTCCATTGCATTAATCTTAGGTCAGACCGGTGCGGTTGCCGTCGCGATTGCCGTTCCGATTTCCATGTTGGCCGTTATTATTTGGAATCTGCTGAAATTCTGGTTTACTGCCAACGTGGAAGTATTTGAAAAGCATGTTGCCAATCGCGATGAAAAACGGTTCACTCGGCTCTGGTGGCTTCAAATTGCTGTTTATTTAGGTTCATACGCTATTATTGCTTTTCTTGGTATTCTGCTTGGGACTAATGGAATTAAGGCACTTATTGATATGATTCCGCCGATATTCCTGAAGGCCTTGGTAGTGGCTGCCGGTATGCTGCCTGCCGTCGGAATGGCAATGCTTTTGAAGTATGTATGGAACAACAGCTATATTCCTTATTTTATCGCCGGATTTGCGCTGGCCGCGTACCTGAAACTGCCGATCATGGGTGTTACTCTTTTCGCACTCGTCTTTGGTCTGATCGTCTTCTTCCTTGATCAGGAGCTAAGAAAAGTCCGAGTTAAAGCCGCCCCGGCCGGTGGCCTTTCTGATAATGATGAGGAGGGGTTTTTCGATGAATGAAGAAAATAATGCAGCTGTCAATGTTAAGAACCAAATGAACTACACGGCATCAGAGAAAAAAATGATTAAGAAGCTTTTCTGGCGAATGATGTTCTTGGGGTTTAACATGAGCTATACGCGGCAGCAAGGTGTTGCTTGGACTTGGGCTCACCGTCCAATTTATCGCACCATTTATAAGGATAATGATGATAAATACTGGGAAGCGATGAAGCGTAATCTGGAATTTTTCAATACGACACCGAACATGGCCGGCATCGTCTCCGGGCTTGCCGTTTCGATGGAACAAGAAAACGCGCGTTTGAAAGAATTTGATACGAAAGCAATCAGCGGTTTGAAAATTGGTCTGATGGGACCGATGGCCGGTATCGGAGACACACTTTTTTCAGGTGTTTTAGCACTCGTCATTGGTGCGATCGCACTCAGCTTTCAGAAAACAGGTAATCTACTGTATCTGGTGTTCGGGCTGGTCGGATTTGCAGTAAACATACTGGTGCGCTGGTATGGATTGAAATATGGCTATAAAATGGGTGCGAAATATATTCAGAAGGCTGTCGAGAGCGGCATCATGACCATGTTTACGAAAGCCTCAGCCATTGTTGGGGTTACGGTCGTCGGTGGAATGATTGCGACTCTGGTTAAGGTGCCCGTTGTTCTCAAGACGAAAATCAATGGTCAGACCTTAGACTTGCAAGCGATATTTGATCAGATTATGCCTTGTCTGCTGCCGCTTCTATTGTCACTCGGCTGCTTTTACTTTCTGCGGAAAGGTACGAGTCCAGTTCGGGTTCTGCTCGTTGTTGTTGTGGTCGGGTTCCTGCTGACGTTTGCCCAGATTACTGGAACCGTAAGTTGATTCTGGCAGGTGTCTTTTAAAGGATCAATGAACAGTTCGATTAATTAAAGTCAAAGAGAGCAATCGCCTGGTTGGACGATTGCTCTCTTAATTTTTATGGGGTCTGAGCCGCGTCTGCCATGATGCTAATGAATGGGACCTTTATCACTACTTGCGCGGGCGAGTGAGAAGTGACGGTAAATTGTTTTTTCGTGTTTCGATTGTGGAAAAGAAGACAAAGTGTGGGGCTTTATTGACGAATAATTTGTGGTTATGTCTGAAAAAAGGTGAATTTGTTCACTCTGTGGGGATGCAATAAACAGGTAAAAAAACTCCGGGTCATTGTGTTGACCCGGAATATGTTGTGATCATGTTGGCTATTTTGTTTTTCCGTTTCCCTAAATCTAAATCATTTTATCTAATGCGCGTCTCTGGACCGATTGTGCAGTCCATTTGCTTCGGAAATACGTTCTCAACTTTGATTTGTTCGCTACCAGCGATGATCCGGACACTCCTTTGCTTTCAAATTCGTCCTGAATTTGACAAAACAACCGCAAAGAGCACATGTATGGAGGTTCAGATGTGGGCAGTTTTTGCAGATAGCCATCCGTTCGGCCTTTGTCTGCTCATCAACGAGATCAAATTCGACAGACAGCTGTTCGGCGACCAATCGATTGACATCCAAATCCTGAACTTGTTGTTTTAACGTGCAATTGGCACAGCCCATGAGCTCACTTCCCAAATGTCAGTGTGATAACACTCATTGGCGGGGCAATTACCGTAACGGTGTTTTCCTGCATTTTATAGCCGGTGAATTTTTTCTTGATAACAACATTCGGATGATCAAATGTATTATGTGCATCTCTTGTCTCTGCGGCAATATACTCGCCCTGAAGCGGATGATAGGCATTGCCTACTTGAGTGAGTGCGATTTTTTCCGTACGAGACAAATCATAGTTGCAGATTGATAGTGTAAGCGTTTCACCTTTTTTTGAAGCTGTATACGAAATGGTGTCAGAAGAGGGATCGCTGTATGTGCCGATCAATTCACCATCCTGATGAGCTTTGTATAGGTCAAATACGTAATAAGTCGGTGTTTTCACCATTTGATCTCCCTCGGTCAGCAACATCGCCTGAAGCACATTAACCATTTGGGCAATATTCGCCATTCGAACTCGATCGGCATGCTGATGAAAAATGGTCAGAGTTACTGCCGCCACCATGGCATCACGGATGGTGTTCTGTTGGAACAAGAATCCCGGATTAGTCCCCTTTTCAACGTTGTACCAGCTGCCCCACTCATCAACAATCATCCCGACCTTTTTCTCCGGATCATACTGATCCATGATTTTGGCGTGACGGGAAATTAATTCATCCATACGTTTGGCACGCTTAATCGTCGTCTTCCACTCGTCTTCGGTAAAGCCGGTCGCGTTTCCTTTGTCATGCCACTCTCCAGAAGGAACGGTGTAATAGTGAAGACTGATCCCGTCCATAAAGTGGGCAGCGCGTTCCATAAGTACACGTGTCCACTGATAATTTCCTGAGTTTGCACCGCAGGCAATTTTAGAAATTCGCTGCTCTCCATATTTGCGTACGAATGTCTGATAACGACGATAGAGGTCGGCATAGTATTCGGGACGCATATTGCCTCCGCATCCCCAATTTTCATTGCCGATTCCCAAAAACGTGACCTGCCAGGGATCTTCCCGTCCGTTTTTTCTCCGCCAGGATGCCATAGGCGATTCGCCGGGCATGGTCATATATTCCACCCATTCCTGCATTTCCTGAACGGTTCCGCTTCCGACATTGCCATTAATGTAAGTATCACATGCCAACTGACTGCATAATTCAAAGTATTCGTGAGTACCGAAACGATTCGTTTCAGTGACGCCTCCCCAATTTGTATTCACAATGGTTTTCCGCTTGCTGGCTTCTCCGACTCCGTCCTTCCAATGGTATTCATCGGCGAAGCATCCGCCCGGCCAGCGAACAACCGGTACGTTGATTGCCTTTAATGCATTGACGACATCTGTACGGATTCCATTCTTATTGGGGATGGACGAGTCTTCGCCAACCCATAGTCCGCCGTATATTCCACGGCCTAAATGTTCTGCGAACTGTCCGTAAATATACTTGCTGATTCTCGGTCCCTTTTGATTAGTCAGCATGGTAATCTTCATGATGAATCCTCCTCTTTTTAAATACTGGTGAATCTAATGTATCTATTTAATTAACTGAACAATTTATTTATATAGGTAATTGTAACCGTTGTCAATATATATTTGTTTATTTTATTATTAAATAAATTTATTAAATAAACTTATTAGTTAATCATATTGGTGGTATACTATATAATAGTGAGATTAGAAGATATAAATTGAATGGGATGGATTATGATGCAGTTAGATATATCAGAGCGCTCTCTTGCGGTTTATGAAGTTCTCGCCAGCAGCGTGCGGCTTCGGATCATTCAGCTCTTATCACAGAAAAAAATGAATATAAAGGAATTGGCTGCTGAGCTGGGGATAAGCAGTGCAATTGTCGGCCGACATGTCCGGCAAATGGAAAATGCCGGTTTGGTCAAATCCGAAAAAATTCCCGGGAAATCCGGTCTGCAGAAAGTTGTTATTTTGAAAGTCGATCGAATTGACATTAAGTTTCCACGTAAAATCTATCCCGCATTTGAAACGATCACTTCACATATTCCAATCGGTCATTATTCTGACTTCAATGTCTCCCCCACTTGCGGGTTGGCCACTCGATCGGAACCAATCGGCAATTATGATGAGCCAAAGTATTTTATGGATCCGATGAAAAACCAGGCAGCTATTCTTTGGTTTACCAAGGGATTCATTGAATACCGTGTACCCAATTTACTGCCGGAGAAAAACGCTCTGCAGATGATTGATATTGTCTTAGAGATCAGTTCCGAATTTCCGTATTCCAACAATGAATGGCCATCCGATATCACGTTCTATCTTAACAGCATTAAGCTCTGCACATGGACCAGTCCCGGAGATTTTTCAGACACGAGAGGCCGTTTTACGCCGGACTGGTGGGCAAGTAATGTCAATCAATATGGGCTATTAAATACGCTGCGGATCACACAGGAAGGAACTTATATAGAGAATAAACAGGTTTCTTATGTCAAAATATCGGATTTTGATCCACAAACGACCATCTGGTCCTTTAAAATTGAAGTTAGCGAAGACGCAGAGCATGTAGGGGGTGTTACGCTATTCGGAAAAGGATTTGGAAACTATGATCAGGACATTGAATTTACATTGTACTATGGCTGAGTGTATACCGGTAAAACTTATGACCGCGATTTTGAATGATGGAATATAAAGTAAGGGACATTGGTCATTTTATTCGTGAAAACGTGTTAAGACAATCTATAATCCAAATGTGTTCCAATCATTTATGAAAACGTTTTAAATAAACGATGAAGTTGATGGATGGCATTGTTAACAGGTTTTCTTTGCAACACGTGACCTGCCTGCACAAGTAGCATGATGCAAAAGTAATGAGGAAAAATAAGGCGATGAGGGGAAGAATAAGATGATTATCTGGAATCAACAACACCATTTGTTCCATTTGCAGACAAATGAAACCAGCTTTGTTTTGCAACTATTGAACACGAAACATGTTGCCGTTGTCTATTGGGGAAAGAAACTCAATACGTCGTCGTTATCCTATATTGTAAACGATATCAAAAGAGCAAGCTATCTCTCCGATACGGATCTGATCAAGGATTTTAAGCTGGAACAGATTCCTCAAATTTTTCCCTCCTTTGGAAATACGGATATGCGCACGCCAGCATTTGAATTTGACTATGAAGATGGCTCAAGAATAACTGATTTACGCTATAAAAAGCATAGCATTAAAAAAGGAAAGAAAAAAATAAAGGGTCTTCCGACGGTGCTCGCTTCGGAACTCGAGGTCGAGACGCTTGAACTGTCATTGGTTGATCAGGTGAAGAATAATGAGGTTATCTTGTCTTTCAGCGTTTTTGAAAACTACAACACAATAACCGAATCAGTGCGTGTGGTTAATCATGATCAAAACAAGCTCTATATAAATCGCTTGATGAGTGCCAATATCGATTTTTTAGACGATCATTTTGATTTTCTTCATCTTTCCGGCGCGTGGGGAAGAGAGTGCCACGTTGTTCGGAGAAAAATGGAGCAAGGCGTTCAATCCGTTGACAGTAAGCGCGGGGCGAGCGGACACGGACAAAACCCTTTCGTTGCTTTGCTTGATCCGGCTGCTGATGAAACGCATGGCGACGTATACGCGCTGAGTCTTGTTTATAGTGGGAACTTTCTTGCCGGTGTTGAAGAAGACATGCATCAGAATGCGCGTTTTCAAATAGGGATCAACCCCTTCGACTTTCGGTGGACATTGAATCAAGGAGAGACTTTTTATGCGCCGGAAGCAGTCCTTGTCTATTCGGATCAGGGCATTGGGAAAATGTCGCGCACCTACCACAGACTTTTTATTGACTGTCTGATGCAAAGTAAGTTTAATCAGAGGGAGCGCCCGATTCTAATTAACAATTGGGAAGCAACTTATTTTGATTTTAATCGGGATGTGCTTCTTGGCATTGCGCGAGAGGCAAAAGAGGTTGGGATTGAGCTCTTTGTTCTAGATGATGGGTGGTTTGGCAGCCGCGATGATGATACGTCTTCCTTAGGGGACTGGACGCCTAACGAATCAAAGCTTGGCGGATCACTAAAAAGTCTTGCCGACGCAGTTAATGAGATCGGCCTGGGGTTTGGTATCTGGTTTGAGCCCGAGATGGTTTCGCCAAACAGTAAGCTTTATCGAGAGCATCCGGATTGGGCAATCCACGTTCGAGACCGAAAGGCTCAGCAGGCGCGTCATCAATATGTTCTTGACCTCAGTAATCCAGAAGTTCAAGCCTACATCATTCAGTCAGTGAGCAATGTATTGCGGGGTGCACCTATCACATATGTGAAATGGGACATGAATCGAAACTTGACCGATATTGGTTCGGACTATTTGGCGAGCGACCGGCAGAAAGAAGTTGCCCATCGATACATTCTTGGGCTCTATTCGATTTTAGATCGAATAACCGAGGCATTTCCGGATGTGCTGTTTGAGAGCTGCGCGGGCGGCGGTGGACGATTTGATCCCGGAATGCTTTACTATATGCCGCAGAACTGGACCAGTGATGATACCGATGCGGTTGAACGACTCTCCATACAGTATGGCACGTCACTCGCTTATCCAAGCGTTGCTATGACCTGCCATGTGTCCGTTGTTCCCAACCACCAGGTTGGACGGCTGACACCGATTAAAACAAGAGCCACGGTCGCAATGCAGGGCAATTTGGGTTATGAACTGAATCTAATGAATTGTGACGCGGATGATAAAGTGACGATAAGAAAACAAATCAGTTTTTATAAAAGCATAAGACAAGTTATCCAATTCGGCGATCTTTACAGATTAGAAGATAGAATTCATGACAGCAATGCACATGCGTGGATGCACTTATCAAAAGATAAAAAAACAATTGTGGTTGGCTATGTTCAAATTCTGTCAAAGCCGAATACAGTACCCAAACGGTTGCGGCTTGTCGGATTAAATGAAGATGATCTTTTTGAACTGTCGGAGACAAAAGAAGTACACAGCGGAGCAGAATTAATGTATATAGGGCTCGATCTCCCTAAGGTAAAAGAGGATTTCTGTGCAAAACAATTTGTCTTGACAAAAAAAGGCGAGCTGTCCAATAACAAGAAAGATTGACCTGGCAGTGATGCTGTATAACTGCGTTCGCAGTTGTGCTCTGTTGACACGAACAATCGCAGCGATGATGCAGAAAAATATAGATCAACAGTACATGGATGAAAATGAACAACCGGGCGTTTGTTTGCCCGGTTGTTCATTTTTATCAAGCACACCGTCGATCTTCATGTGTATCGTTATGATTCCAATGGTAAAACGCTGGGCGAAGGGCAGGATATTTGAAACGTTTTCTTCTGCATAGTCAAACAACAGCTCAGTGTTTTAATCAGATGGGCAACGTCCGATAAAGACCAATGCCAAATAAACGTCCGCCTTGCTGTTCTCCCGCCAAGAACATTAATTTAATCATATCTTTATTGGTTATCCATTCTTTAGGCAGAACATAATCATGATGGAAGAAGCCGTTTTTAATGTAGGGTTCGACTGTAATGGTCTTGTCTGTTTTCGGATCATCATTTACACGCAATATCATTTGCTTACCAGCATCAAGTGAATGAAACGTCAAGGTTAAAATAATTTCTTCGGTATCGGCAGGTATGGAAAAAAGATAGCTGAACATGCCATGCGGGTTCGCGACACGGAAGCTGCGATTGTGGAGCAGGCTAACATAGGATCGATCCTGAGCCAGCTGTCTGCCATATTCCGCATTATTATTATCAAAGGTGAACAATTCATCAATTGTCTGTCCGTTTACTTGGGACTTACTTTTTGGTGTGTCGGGAGAGTCAGCCTGTTGGATTGTGAAATAGATGCCATACCGCTGGTCATACATTTCATAGTAAGGTGTGAAAACAACGTCTTCTTCAATACCGGGAAGCCTGAAGCCAAACAATTTGTTGCTGAAGCAGCATCCAACGCGACTGAACTCAGAACCGGATCACGATCATTGACTGCTTCATGTGTATCAATCAATCCGGCAAATATTTTGTGCAAACAGTACCATGGGACCAAGACGTTTTCCTTTTGATCCACAGAAACATCCCGCCCCTCCACTTCGTCCAAAGCAACTTCACGAAACGCAGAAACATAGCCGCAATGTTCAGGGTGCTTTATTGCGTAGTTCGTCTGAGCGGCGGCAATACCTTCAATGGCTATATGCAGTTTATCCATGAGCATACGTTGGGTTTCGCAGTCCGATACTACATCAACCGCCTGCGCAAGTGCGGATATATAGTGGCCAAAGAAATGTCCGCGAAAATTAACCCTGTCACTGCGTTCCCAACCCTGATAGCCCTCTTCGGTCGGCGGTTCTAAGCCGGCAACCTTATACATTTCATGAAGAAAGCGTTCGGGCTCAAGTTTCAGAAGATAGTTCACGGTGTTGGTCTGCGCACGGATAATTTCAGAATCCGTAATGATGATTCGTTTCGTTTAAATATTCTTCATTGTTTTCTCCAATAATCAAATGTCTGATTCCGCACAAAGAAACCGTAAGACCGGAAGGTGCAGACTTGTGTGCATCTAATGTTCAAAATGTATTTTGTCTCATCATAACAGCGTTTTCAAAATCAATAGTTAAAATCTACAGATTAATTTCCTTTCTCCCAAGTGATCGGTTAACCTTCCTTTTTTTGAGACGAACGCATGCTAAAGCTACGAACATAATTGAATAAGAGTGTTCCTCAAGACTCAAGGCGGCTTCGGGGCATCCTATGTTCATGATCATCATCAACGATCAGGTGAATTGAGCGTTCAACTATTCTTTCCGTAGATTTCAATTTCTGTTAAAGCCGGAAATGGAGATTCGTCCTCCGCTTTGATAAGATCCTTTATTTTAAGCCATTCAATCTCACGAGATTGTACCGTAAAGGTTTGTGGTCCACGCACTTTTTCAAACGTAACAACTTCTTCAAATCCGTCTGAATATTCTACGGTTGCCTGTGTCCAGTAGCTGTCATGCGGATAATCGCCTCTCAGTACGAAAGAAAGTTTATCAATGACGACTTTACGACCAAATTCAATTTGAATAAATGCGTCAGCCTGTTTATTAATGCCCCACGATTGGTACGGATAGGATCCATGACATTCATTGGCAACCACACCATCAATTGCATTGCGGGCGAAGAATGTCGAATCATTACGTGTTTCCACATTTGCCCATGCGTGTGGATAGGCACCTGATTCTTGCTTTTGGTCATGTGAATTAAGTGCAAGATTACGATAACGGTTTATTTCCTCCTCGTTGGCAAACCGCGCGTTCATATATTTTTTCTCGCCCTTAAAAGCATTTTTTGGATAGGCGCGCAGCAGTTCTTCGTCTGAAGGGAAAATATATTCCCAAACCGTTCCCGTTAAATAGATAAAGGAAGGATTCAATGCTTCGTCCGCCTGCACGACAAGGTATTGCCCTGCTTTGTCAACAGAAATTCTGAGCCGATCACCGGTTTCTAAGGAACCAATGAAATCTAGATAGGTGCGATCATCATCAGTCCTCTCTTTTTTTACTTCTCCATCTGCGCCAAGTAATTGAATGGTTATCTCTGACATATATTATCCTTCTTCCGTTGTCAAATTTTTAATTTTGAGCAATTGAACGAACACGTATTGCTCGTTCAGACGTTTGTCATGACCATGACAGAATAATAGATTACACATGATTATTGTAAAGTTAACGCTTACAGAAAACAAGAAAAAATGAGCCGAAATCATGAACAGTTAAAAAGTCGGTTTAAGGTTTTCTGTCGTCCGCTCCCATGTCTTTGATGCTTATGTACGAAACAATGGTCAGGATGTGATGTGTTTCAAATTTTAAGCGAGTTGGCATGAAACGTGCATGAGGTAATCATGAACAGTTCGTTTCCGCCCTTTCTCAATTATCGTTTATTTGCACCATTGAAGCCTGTCTCTTAATGGTTATCGGTATGAATAACTGCTACACTTAAAAATAAAGAGGTATGCATTCATCCACAAGTAATTGAAAAGATTGGGTAAGGAACGGAAAGTTGTCAACAGGACTATATAGATAGTGCCTTTAACGATAAGTGATCGACTTGAGCACAAAAATATTAGGGGATAGGTTGTGTTTAAAAAAAATAAACACATGCGTTTAACTCAGGAAGGAAAGGAAATGGGATTTCTGGTGATTGATGAGCGATCCTGAGATTTGGGGAGAAACGAGGTGTTTGAATAGGCGTTCCAAAGTAGAAAAAAAATCACGCGATCACTTAAGTTATTTAATTCCGCAACAACGCATTCATAGGTCAGAAAAATCCTTTAGAACAGTTGAGGAGAGGTTCGTTTAATGAATCAACGCTACAAGTTAATGTGCATTGATGTAGATGGTACTTTAGTTGACTCAACTAAAAATTTACCTGATGAAAATAAAAAAGCAATTCAGTCAGCCCACAGAGCGGGCGTAAAGATTGCAATCGCTTCTGGCGGGTCCCCTTCGGCAGTAAGAGAAGTATTCGATAGTCTCGACATTGATGGATATGGTATTTGTTTGAACGGTGCATTCGTTAAAGACGACGATTATGAAGTTTCAAAATATGCTTTTAACGAAGAACAGGTCACGACAATCCGTGCGCTATCCGAGCAATTTGATGTTCAGACTTTTTTTACGACCCCTTTGTTAAATATCACGAACAGAGCTGTAGGCGACAGTCAAATGAACACGCTTCAAAAGTCCGTAGTCAGACAAAACGGATTAATTGTCTGTTCCGATCAGTATAATCTGGAAAGAGAGTTAAACACTCATATTGGTTCGATTTTAAAGGCGAGTATTAAGGAGCCAAATGAGGATAAATATCGAAAGGTGAGAAAGGCACTGGAACGCACAAAGCTTTTCGATGTTGCAAAGTCTGATACAGACTTTATTGATGTTAACATGAGAGGAGTCAATAAGTCGGTAGGAGTAAGGGATTTGGCAAACTATTTAAATATTGACTCATCAGCGATTCTTTGTGTCGGTGATAATGAAAATGATATTGAGATGATTAAGGCCGCGGGCATGGGTGTCGCCATGGCTAACGCCTGTGCCGAACTGCTTAAGGTATCTGATGCAGTTACTTTATCAAATGATGAATGCGGCGTTGCCAAGGTAATTTACGATTATATTCTCGCTTAGATTCCGCTCGCTTGGAACATGCAATGATTCATTCTGACAACAGCACGAGGTTCGGTTTGGCGACACCCATATTATTTTGTTGACTGCACATCAGCAGTGAAAATCAAACCGCAATCATTTAAATTATTCATAATCGGCATTAAAAAAGGATTTCGCGCTGATGGTTCCATTGATTGATCAATAATTCGCGATTTTCTCATTCTGCCGGAAGAACGAGAAATGTAACCCCTTTCAATATTAGCTTTTTCAACACATTGTGGCATGAGTCTTGCTTGTAAAAGAGTGACAAATGCGTTTATTAAACAGTTGATGAAAAAGGGGGTTAAATTTGGATGTGAAAAGATAGATGCTAGGGTCAAGCATTTAATGTGGCAGCAATCATTGAAAAAAACAGAAAGGGTGATGTGAAATGATCGAGCAGAGTACAAAGGAATGGAGTTCGAATCTGCTGAAAAAAATTGAAAAAAAAATTGAGGCGGAATGTGTGCGCCTTGGCGACGGAATTCCCTATATTCCTGAAAATGGAAGATATGAAGATATTGGAGCCAAGGATATTATCTGGTGGACAAACGGTTTCTGGGGCGGTATTCTTTGGCAGCTGTACCACGCAACGAAAAAAGAGATTTTCCGTACAACCGCAGAAAAAGTGGAGGCGCGTCTGGATCAGGCGTTCGATATCTATAAAGGGCTTCATCATGACGTTGGTTTCATGTGGCAGCCAACCGCAATTGCTGACTATCGTTTAACAGGCAATGAACGCTCCATGCAGCGAGGGCTTCATGCGGCGACTCTACTTGCCGGCCGCTATAATCCGCGCGGTAAATTTATTCGATCATGGAATAGAGATCGGGCAGGATGGGTCATCGTAGACAGCATGCTGAATATTCAAACACTGTTTTGGGCAAAAGACACAATTAAAGATCCTCGTTTCGGCTATATTGCCGAAGATCATGCGGACAAGGTGCAGAAGTATATTGTGCGTGAGGACGGCTCGGTAAATCATATTGCCGTATTCGATCCGACTAATGGTGAACTGCTTGAAACACCCGGAGGACAGGGGTATGCTTCAGGCTCTTCATGGTCGCGCGGCCAGTCATGGGCTATCTACGGATTCGCGCTCAGCTATTTGCATACGGGAAACCAGAAGTATCTTGACACGGCAAAGAAGGTCGCCAATTATTTTATAGCTAATGTTTCAACGACCGACTACATTCCTCTTGTTGATTTCAGGGCGCCGAGAGAACCGGTGAAATGGGATACCACGGCGGGAATGTGCGCGGCATGCGGGATGCTTGAAATCGCAAAGCACGTCTCAAGTTATGAAAAAGATTTGTACGAGGGAGCGGCAATCCGGTTATTAAAGGCGACTGAAGGAAAATACGCAAACTGGACTATTGAGGAAGACGCGATTATTGGCTACGGTACAGGTTCGTATCATGACGAATGTTGGACTCATGTGCCGATTATCTATGGTGATTACTATTTTATCGAAGCTGTGTTGCGTTTGCAAAATCTTGATTTTTTGTTGTGGTGAAGTTTTTTGAGAGAAAAAGGGCACCTTCTTAATTGAATCAATGACTGTGTAAGAGATTCTATTGTTTATAATTCTCACGTCTCAATTTAGATGGGAGCGTAAACATTTTTGCTTGACTGAAGGCATGCTGCGGATTCTAATAAATTTAGGTTAGGCATTGCCTATTTGATGGACAGGAGGAACGATTCTAATGAAAGTACAAAATCCAATACTCAAAGGTTTTCATCCGGATCCGTGCATCTGCCGCGTAGGCGACACTTTTTATTTGGCAACATCGACATTTGAGTGGTACCCTGGTGTCGAAATTCATGCCTCACAGGATTTGAAGAATTGGACGCTGGTATCGCGACCTTTGATTGATCAAAAGCATATAAACCTCCGCGGTATTCCTGACAGCGCGGGGATATGGGCACCGGCATTGTCTTATTCAGACGGTAAATTTTGGCTGATTTACACGATCTCATATCAAATCGACGGCAATTATAAAGATGTCAAAAACTATGTGACGGTCTCGGATCAGATCAGCGAAGGATGGTCGGATCCTATATTTCTTAATTCGTCAGGATTTGATCCGTCATTTTTTCATGATGAAGACAACAGGAAATACTTAGTCAATGTGTGTTGGGATTACCGGCCGCTTCCGGGTAAAACAAAATTCAGTGGATTGGTTCTGCAAGAGTACGATCATGACAAAAAAGCGTTGGTTGGAAAGCAGAAGGTGATTTACAAAGGAAGTTCAACCGGAGGATGTGAAGGCCCACATTTGATGAAAAAGGACGGTTGGTATTACATTATTGCTGCTGAAGGAGGAACGGGCAGACATCATTCGATCAGTGTCAGCCGCTCGAAAAATCTTTTCGGGCCGTATGAATTTTCACCCTTCTCACCATTAATGACCTCATATCACTATCCGGATAATGTGATTCAAAAAGCGGGGCATGGAAACCTTGTACAGACTTCAACAGGTGATTGGTTTCTTGTGCATCTTTGTTCAAGATATTATGGGGTTTCGAAGAGTTCGCCGCTCGGAAGAGAAACCGCGCTTCAGGAGCTGATTTGGGAAAATGGCTGGCCACGTCTGAAGCATGGAACCAATGAGCCTCAGATGACGGTGAACGTTCCGTATTCCACTACGGAAGAACCGAAAAACGAAACGCATGCTACATTTGATCGGCCGCTTGGTTCGGAATGGATGACCTTGAGAACTCCTTTTGATGATAAACTCTCATTGTCGGCGAATCCCGGTAAATTAAGACTGTACGGCGGCGACAGCTTGTCTTCTCTTTTTAATCAGTCATTGATTGCACGAAAATGGCAATCCGTTCATTTTTTGGCTGAGACTGCTCTGTCTTTTAAACCCAAAAGCTATCAACAGCTTGCGGGACTTGTCTGTTACTATAATACTAAATGTTGGATTTTCTTGAATGTGACACGAGATGAGTTCAGTAGTCGTCGTATTGTAAACATAACGGTCAATGATAATGGGACAATTACAGATCCGCTCAGGGGTCTTTATGGTTATATCCCGGAACAGTCGGATACGATCATTTTGCGGATGCTGGTCAAAAATGCGCGGATCAAGTGTTCATACAGCGTTGATGGTGAACACTTTTTCCAAATCGGTCAATGGTTCAATGGTGAGAAGCTTTCCGACCAATACCTTTCGGGATGGGCGTATACAGGGGCAGTTGTTGGGTTGACTGCCGTTGATTTTAATTTGAAGGACAGCTATGCTGACTTCGACTACTTTATCTATAGAGAAAACTAATGGTGATTATTACTGAATAATCATGCAGTTCCGCACTGACGATTCGGCATATTCGGAAGAGTGATTTAAAAAAAGTAAGGGCGTGAATTCAATCAATGAAACTGATTGCGGGTACTATTTGACGAATCACGAAAACGTCATCCCTATCCAAATGGATCGTTTTCAATTTCTTCAATTGTGTATGTCTCTTGTGTTTGAGATCAAACAATTTCTATAGTATGCGGAGGCGGTTGTGTGGGTTCAGGAACATTTGAAATTCGAGATCAATTTTATCTGAATGGTAAACCATTTAAAATTATATCGGGTGCCGTTCATTATTTTCGTGTCGTACCGGAATATTGGCGGGATCGACTCGAAAAATTGCGGGCGATGGGTTGCAATACCGTGGAAACCTATGTGCCATGGAACCTGCACGAGCCACAAAGAGGAAGCTTTTGTTTTGAAGGAATGCTTGATCTGACTCGTTTTTTGGAAATCGTTCAGGATCTGGGTTTACTAGCGATTGTCCGGCCTTCCCCATATATTTGTGGTGAATGGGAATTCGGGGGACTGCCCGCATGGCTTCTTGCTGAGGACGGCATGCGCCTACGTTGTACTTATCCGCCCTACATGAATGCCGTGAAACAGTACTATCATGAATTATTCCGCATTCTGACTCCAATGCAGATTGATCACAGAGGTCCGATCATTCTGTTTCAGGTTGAAAATGAATACGGCGCTTACGGGGATGAGGAGGCCTATCTTGAGGCACTTCGCGATGACATAGTCCAAAACGGGGTAACCGTTCCCTTAGTCACATCGGACGGTCCTTGGGGGGATTATCTGACTAATGGCAGTTTGCCGGAAGCGCTGCCCACTGCAAACTTCGGTTCCAAGGCAGATCTACAGTTGGACATATTAAGACAACATGTGGGCGACGGGCCGCTCATGTGTATGGAGTTTTGGGTCGGCTGGTTTGACGCATGGGGCGATGAGAAGCACCATACCACGAACATTGCAGCCAGCGCAGCTGATTTGAACGCTCTGTTGCAGCGCGGCAGCGTGAATATCTACATGTTCCACGGTGGAACAAACTTCGGGTTGATGAATGGCGCGAATTACTATAAAGCGCTTGCGGCAGATGTTACCTCATACGATTATGACGCGCCGCTTTCTGAAGACGGCGAACTGACCCAAAAGTATCAAGCGATGCGTGATGTTATCGGAACGTACACGAAATTACCACCGCTCTCTTTCTCAACCAAGATCGAAAAATACGCATATGGACTGCAAACGGTAAGTGAACGCGTATCACTCTTT
Source organism: Sporolactobacillus shoreicorticis (assembly GCF_024125445.1). GTDB lineage: Bacteria > Bacillota > Bacilli > Bacillales > Sporolactobacillaceae > Sporolactobacillus > Sporolactobacillus shoreicorticis. The sequence continues at coordinate 275,818 of NZ_JAMXWM010000002.1, forward strand.
TCTATAGTTGATGATCTGTCGTATTCCTTGGAAAGTCCATGGCCTGTTTCCATGGAAAAAGTCGGTCAGAGTTACGGTTATATACTGTACCGATCTTCTCTGAAAAAAGACACCGCAGTGGGAAAAGTCAAATTGATTGGAGCAAATGATCGGGCGCAGATCTATTTCGATGAGCGACATTTTGCTACCTTACTCGATCATGAGCTTGAGGCAGAGCATGAGATTCCCGAAGCGTTTCACCATTCAGAACAGATGGACATTCTTGTTGAGAACATGGGTCGGGTCAATTATGGTCCAAAGATGGAAGCTCAGCGAAAGGGAATTAATAATGCCGTACTGATTAACCGGCACGGACATGCGGGGTGGCAGATTTACAGATTGCCTATGAATTCTGAGATGGCCGCTTGTATTGACTTTTCAAAGGAATACAGGGCTGGACTTCCTGCTTTCTACCGGATTGTATTCCATATTGAACAGGTCGCAGACACGTTTCTGGATATGACGGGATGGGGAAAAGGGTGCGTCCTACTCAACGGATTCAATCTCGGCCGTTTCTGGGACAGAGGTCCGCAGACGCGGTTGTACGTTCCCGCCCCATTATTGAACAGGGGGGACAATGAATTGATCATCTTTGAAACAGAAGGGAAATCAATGCAACATATTCATTTTGAGGCATCACCGGGGTTAGGTTAAGAAGGAAATAGAAGCACGATCATAATAAGAACAGTTTAGCCGCTTAGCATCAAGTAGATAGCATTGCTGCTATCGTGTATTCATGTGGTAGTTAATCGAATCGTTTTGAATCTGGTCAACGAAACGCCTGATCTAACCCACGGGCTTTAATTCAGTAGGTCCCTTCGACGAGGAGGAGGACAGCCGCTTATAAACGGGATGTCCTCCTCTTTTTTACATCATTGTTTAGCAGATTAATTTTCCAATGGTTCAAACCGGTATTGTCCGGATGGCAGTTCAACGGTTCGAAAGTTTCCGTTGTGGATGGAAGCAACCGGCCTCCCATTAACCAACAAATGCTTCGATATGAGGTTATCAGTGAATGGAATCGAAATCATTGCCCGAGTATTCATCGGAATCGCAACATCAACGATCAGATCTCCTGACGAAGTATGCATGAACGCCGCGCGGATCGGCCCCTTGATACTTGGCGTGACCACAGAGGCTGATTCAATCATTCCGGGCTGCACTTTTATTTCGAACGTATCAAAACCTGGCGAAGTTGGATGAATGCCGAAAACTCCTTGCACAATCATACAGCCGGGCGTTGCCCCCCATGGATGCGAGAGCGTCAGATTTGGTTTATCCGCGTTGCTCCAGGCTTCGGGTGCAATGGTCGCATTCAGCTGATCCAGAACGGCCGCGAAGGTCTTGGCATCCTTTGAATGATCCGAGTTGAGCAGTAACTGAATAGCTAAACCGCCGGCGTTAGCGTTAAAGAGTCCCCGCAGAATAAAATAAGCAAAGTAGATACTGCCCTTGAATACACCTTCATTGCCGATGAAAGCGGTCAGTCGCGGATCGATCACTTTTGGGTCAATGACCTGATATGCTAAAGCGTAAGCGGAAGCATGAAGAGAACAATGCTTATTAATCGAACCATCTTCATTCATCGAATCAAAAAATGTCTGGGTTTGAGTATCAAAAAGCAAGTGAATCAAACGGTTTTTGATCAGTCTGGAACGATACAAATATATTGATTCATCGGCGTGATTTTCGATAACGGCCGCAATTTTAGCCATGATTGCATAGATACCGACATAGATCGCGTTAAAAGGAGTATTGTAAGTGCCCTCGACATAACCATCACGTTCGTTTTTCGGCCAGTCAATCAGGCCTATTCCTTTGACAAGACCAATTTGTTCATCAAAATTATCGGTTCCCTGTTCACCGCGCAGCAGCTTTTCCTTTAATATCGGATAGCGCGTTTCTAAAAGCTGAGCATCGCCGGTATAGAGATAATCCTGCCAAGCAAATTCAACATTAAAAAGTTTATAGTCTTCCGGCCAGGTTTCATTGTCCAGCAGATAATCAATAGAGTAACGTGCAAGCGAATATTGGTCGGATACAGCGTAACTTGTGTTTCCGTTAACGAGCAAATCGCCTTCATAAGGACGACGCTCACGTGCCTGCGAATCAACGTAAATATCTTGGTTGGTGGCCCTAATTGTATATTTTGAGAGTTCATATTCTCGATTTAGCAGATCACTGCTTGATGTGAAGGAGGAAACAGATGCATCAAACGGCTGCTGCAACGCCCAACCTTTGATTGAAGTGTGGGACAATGTTCCATCATATCCATGAATTTGAACGAAACGGAAACATTTCATCGTATACGTATAGAAATGCTGCTTTCCTTTTATAAGTGACCAAGTCTCATGGTAAACCGGTTCACAGGCCATATGATAGCGGACGGTGCCATCATCATTAAGCTGTTCACCGGAAAAAACATCGATTTTCTGATCTTTGTCGCTGTCCAGGTTCACATACAGACCGCCGATGATTTCTTTCCCGAGATCAACCAGCCAGTCACCGTTTGCAAGTTTTACAACCTTTTTTTGCGGTTCATGCGTTACTTTGCGCAAAGTATTTTCAGATGGAAAGGGTTGAAAAACCTCCGTTATCTGATCATAAATCATCTTCACGGAAACGGCAGGAAACCAGGCACTATCATCAAAATTACGATCTTCCCATCCGAACGGATAGGTGTTTGCATCGATGTCTTCCGCGGGCATGGAAAAATACTGAGTGCCGATTGTTCGCCCGGCAAAACCGAAAGCGGGTGATCCGTCCAATGACTTCCAGTGCCCGTCGTTCGTAAAAGTCGCGACTTGTTTGGAATGATCCTTAAAGAAAATGGTAATTTGCGCCAGAAACATGCCCTGCTTTTTCAAGCCGGCCGATTTGTCTCCGATGGTGTTATAGCCATCCTTAAGAAAAAGCGTTCCTGTTGAAAGAACAGCCGTCGTATTTTTTCCATTCTTAATTAAATCGGTCACATCAAATGAATTGTAAAACACACATGTGACGGGCGGCTTTCCTGCCTCGCGAATGCGAGGATGAGGACGCCCGGGTCCGTATCCGGCTGCTTTTCCGTTCACAAAAAGATCAAAGGTCTGTTGAATCAACGGGTTGCCATCTCTAGCGCTGGCGCTGATCACGACCTTTTCCACTTTTTCAATGTCCAGATCAAATGAAGGACTGCGCAAAAGGACAAAATTTCTTTGATACGTCGCCTCTTTCTTGTCCGGCAACCAAATTGCTCGAGTATCCGCCCATTCCTTCCCGACGGCTGTAGAAAAGGCGGCAGGCACTGCAAACGAGGTAATTTCACTGGCATTGTTTTTGATTCGGACGGTCCAGTAATACAATTCATTATCCTCCAACACGTTTGCCCGGTCTTTTATGGTTACTGCTGTATTTTTGCTGGAATAAACCCATCCGGAATCGAAGACATGCGGGCCTTCCTTGAAATCAGCAGCCCGTTTGAAAATGAGCAGCTGATAGGCGGTCTGATAAACATTCGATTTACTGTCGCGAACAGCCCACGAGAATCGCATGCCCTTTTTACTGACCCCGAGTGCATTGCTGAGTAAATTCAATTTCAACTGAAAAGGCATTTGCAAATCACTCTGTGTCTGGTTTGATCTAGTGCCTTTTGCTGCCACTGCATAGGATTTCATGAAGTATCCTCCTCGTGTGAAATGACCCTAATAAGCTTAATTCAATGAATAAGTAAATGGTCAGATATGAGGTAAGGTCAACCTTACCCCCATTCATGCATGCCACATGGTTGCTGTCGATTGCTTTTAAAAGATATAAAAAAAGGCAGTCAGTCAGAGTGAAATTAAAAAAATATGCTGCGCAAGCTTGCGGGAGAGCACGGGATTGAAAAAATCCTTATTCTTTATCCTTTGAAAAAAAACCAAAATAATTGTAGGCATTCCTATACGCTATATTTTCGACAATCTTACCAATATATGATTGATCATCAGGAAGCCGTCCGTCTTCAACCCATGTGCCGATTACCCGGCAAAGAACACGCCGGAAGTACTCATGACGCGGATAGGAGAGGAAGCTGCGCGAATCGGTCAACATGCCGACAAAATTTGCCAGCAAGCTCTGCTGAGCCATGATTTTCAATTGCTTTTCCATTCCGTCTGCCGTATCGTTAAACCACCAGGCACCGCCAAGCTGAAGCTTCTGAACCCCCTGTTTCTGAAAAGATTGCATTCCGGTTGCAAGAGTCATCCAGTCATTGTCATTGAGCGAATAAAGAATCATTTTCGGTATGCTGTCGGTCTGTTCGGCATTCATCAGCAGGTTCATAATCTGTCCGGCAATGTCAGACTGGAAACCAACCGAGTCAAAGCCGGTATCCGGGCCGAGTTTGGCGAACATCGGTGTGTTTGCGTTGCGGATGACATTCATATGAATTTGCATGGTCCAGTTTAATTCATGATAACGAGTCATCAACGCTTCCAGCAATGCGGTCTGATAAGCGGCTGTTTCTTCTTCGTTCAGTGGATCGCGTCCGATCAGTGCTTTATCAAACAGTGAATTGAGCTGCGAACGGCTGACTTTATGAAAGGTGAATGTATTCAAGCCATGATCGGACAAGCGGCAACCGACTTCGTGAAAGAAAGAAATACGCTTTTTCATAGCCTCAATCAGATGATCGAATGAATCGATTGACACATTGGCGGCTTTGCCGAGATTTTCCAAATAAGAATTGAAGCCTGGCGTGTTGATTGACAGAACTTTGTCCGGGCGAAAGGCAGGAATCACCTTGAAGCCATTTTCTTTCTCTTCTTTTTTCAACAACTCATGGTAATGAAGATCATCAGCCGGATCGTCGGTCGTGCAAACGGCTTTGACATTCATACGTTGTATCAGTCTGCGCGGTTTGAAATCGTCGGTTGCAAGCAGCGCGTTTGCTTTTTCCCAGACGGCGGGAGCAGAGTGGCGGCTGAATACATCGTCAATATCAAAAAAACGTTTCAATTCCAAATGAGTCCACTCATAGAGCGGGTTTCCAATTGCCTTCTCAATTGTTCCGGCCCAAGCAATCAGTTTCTTCTCATCGTCTCCATTGCCGGTGATCAGTTGCTCCGGAACTCCATTGGCACGCATAAGACGCCATTTATAGTGGTCACCGTATAATCCGTCGTTGATCCATGCGCGTGACAAGTTGGTGAAGTATTTATTGTCATAAATTTCTTTCGGATTCAGATGGCAATGGTAGTCAATAATCGGCATGCCTTCTGCGTACCGGTGAAAAAGTTTCCGAGCTGTCTCAGTATTTAGAAGAAAGTTTTCGTTAAGAAGCAAGGATCATGCATCCCCTTTTAATCATTTGATTTTTCCAGTGCTTCCCACAGTCCATTGAGATAAGTCATGCCGAGTGCACGATCGTACAGTCCGTAACCGGGACGCCCGGTCTCGCCCCAAATCATTCGTCCATGATCCGGCCGGATATAGCCGTCGAAATTCGTGTCATGAAGTGCTTTCATGATCTCAAACATGTCCAATGATCCTTCGGAAGACAGGTGCGCGGACTCATGAAAATCGCCTTCATTTCCAATAAATTTAATATTACGTGCATGAACGAACGGAATTTTGCCTTTTTTAGTGAATTCTCGAATGATTCCCGGAACATCGTTGTCAGGATTTTCACCAAGGCTTCCCGTACAGAGCGTAAAGCCATTGTTCGGACTGTCAACCATGCTTTCGATTCGCAGCATGTCATCGCGATTCTTGAAAATGCGTGGGAGACCAAACAGCGGGCGTGGCGGATCATCAGGATGAATCGCCATTTTGATTCTAACTTCCTCGCAGACGGGAATGATCGCCTTAAGAAAATAGGCCAGATTGTTTGCCAGTTTGTTTTCGTCCACACCTTCATAATCATTGAAAAGTTGTTTTACACGTGCGAGACGTTCCGGTTCCCATCCGGGTAAAACATACCCATTGGAGCTTTCTTCGACAGATTTGATGATATCGGCCGGATCCCCTTCAACCATTTTGTGTTCAAAAGCAAGATCTGTTGAACCGTCTGGCAGTTCATAGGCTAGGTTCGTGCGTACCCAGTCAAAAATGGGCATGAAATTATAGCAAATGACTTTTATTCCGTAGTCCGCAAGATTACGGATCGTCTCGATATAGTTTGCGATATACTGATCGCGGGACGGCAGACCAATTTTAATATCATCATGAATGTTGACACTTTCAATCACTTCTAGTGAGAAACCTGCGGCTTCCACTTCTTCCTTCAGCGCGGCGATGCGTGTTTTAGGCCAAACCTCTCCGACGGGAATGTCGAACAAAGCGCCGACGATTCCCTTGCACCCGGGGATTTGCCGGATTTCGGAAAGTTTAATTTTATCATCTTGTGAACCGTACCATCTGAATGTCATTTGCATTGGATGATGCCTCCTGTTGTCCTGTTAATATGCCTGCAAAGTGTCGTGAATGGTTTTGCGTACGGCACCGGGCCCTGCAATTAATTTTTCAAAAAAGCCTTCGATTTTTTCACCAAGTTCAGCCTTATACAAATCGACACCGAAGATGCCCGTGTTGGTTAAGATTGGGTGAAGAACCGTATGGACGTCAACCGGATTGCCAAGTTCTACACCGGAAACAAGCTGAGTTAGGCTGTCAAGAAGCGGATCCGGACGCAGCTCCAGATTTTCTCCTGCGTCATCTTTACCAATCAGGTAACGTACCCACGTTGCGATGACAAGAGGAATGAACGTCAGTTGTTTTACATCAAGCTCCGGGTGAGCAATGTAGGATTTTATTGTTTCACCGTAGCGAATGGCCAGCTTTTGCGATGTGTCGGTCACAATGCGCTGCGGTGTGTCCGGAGTAAACGGATTGGGCAGCCGTTTTTCGACGACCTGGTCGATAAATGCCTTCGGATTGATAATTTTCGGATCGGTAACCACTGGAAGGCCTTCGGTATAACCGACTTTCTTAATCAGCTGAACAAGATCCTCATCTTTCATTTCATCGGCAATTGAATGATAGCCAAGCAGACATCCATTGATTGCCAGTGCTGTGTGCAGCGGATTCAGACAGGTGGTGACTTTCATCTCGTCCGCATTATTCACAGTGTCACGATCAACCATATAGACTCCGCCTTTTTCCAATGCGGGCCGGCCATTTGGAAAATGATCTTCAATCACCAGATAATGGACTTCTTCCGTATTTACAAAAGGAGCTGTGTTCGTGTGTTTGGCCGTATGAATGATTTCCGTATCTTCAAAGCTGTCTTTATGCAGCAACTTGGCGACCTCTTCTGAAGGATTCGGCGTAATACGGTCAATCATACTGAGCGGGAAGCTGACTTTTGTCCCGTCTTCAAGATAGTCAATGAATGCGCGCTCTGCCTTGCTGTTTTCCAGCCACCCCTTTGCAATCGTCAGCACACTTTTTTTAAGTTTGTCACCGTTTTGCGAGAAGTTGTCGGTACTGAGCATAGCCAGCGGATGAGCACCGGCTTTAAAGCGTTCATAAAGCAAATAGGTGACCTGTGCCATTGTGTTTTTTGGCTGTAGGGGACCGGTTTCAATATCGCTCTGGACCAACTTTGTTAGATTTCCGTTAACATCAGTCAGTCCATAGCCCTTCTCGGTAATTGTAAAGCTGGCAATCTGCAGTGACGGTTTTTTGAAAACAGACACAACTGTGTTCCAGTCCTCCTGGGCAGAAGCGTTAAAATAGTAGCTCCCGGTCACGCTGGCGATTAATTCCTTGTCAAATTGCCCATCTGCACGTGTGATTACGGACAATGTGCGATTTTTAAACGCGTGATAAGTTTTGCTGATGACTTCATCATCCCAAGTATCGACAACCAAAATTCCCTTGTCATTCAGACCTTCATTCAGAAGGGTCTGGTTGACAGCGGCGTGGAGGCAGCGGAAGATATTGCCGCCACCGAAATGAATCCAAGTCGGCGCCTGATCGGTCGCTTTTTTAACTGAAGATTGATCATAAGTAGGAACTCTGATGCCTGCTGTTTTGAATGCATCCTTATTTTTCAGGTAATCATCGACAAGTCTAACCATTTTTTTTCTCTCCTTTTTCTGGCTAAAATAAATATTGATTCGTTATTTTCGGTCACAAGAGCGACCAATAGAATGGAGACACATACTTAAAAAAATAATTGATATATTAGTATTATTGATACACTTATTATTATAAAGGTGGTGAAAACGTTGTCAATGATTAACAACAAAGAATTTAGAACTTATTTCTGTGAAAATATCAAAATTAACGTTGGCATTTCAATGATATTTCAAAATTGGATTAATAAATATCTTTGGAAGCCTTTACATTGATATTTCAGACGATTATAATTCAAAATGTAGTTGAAAAGGGTATGAATGACTTAAAAATGGGATTATTGGGCAGGTGAGCCAACTATAAGTGTAAGCGCTTAAGCTGTTTTTACTGAAATACTAGTATTTCAAAATGCTGTTTGCCTCCCGTAAGATATATCCCTAACCGAGAAGAGGTAGAAAAATGATTTTACAATTGAAAAATCGTTTGCCAAGCAACAGATAACCTTTCTAGTTGATGTACGGAGCTCTGTTATTTACGAAAACATTTAATTAGAAAAATTATTGATGCAAGTTTCTATGAAACTTGCATATCGCGAGTGTTTGAAGATAGAGATGGGCGAAAATGGGTGCTGTTAGTATCCCGATTATAAGTTGGTAAATCATTTTTTAGAAAGGGATGAGCCGAAAAAATGGCTGAAAAAATCAGACAAATAAAATGGAGAAATATTATTGGCTATGGAGCCGCCGATGTCTTCGGAAACGGAGCGTTGGCTGTAGTCTCCACCTGGATGCTTTTTTTTTACACGACGTTCTGCGGGCTGTCACCAATCGAAGCAGGATCAATTTTGGCGATCGCGCGCGTTGTTGATTCTTTTATCAGTCCGGTCATGGGAAATATTACCGACCATTTCGGATCGACACGTCTCGGAAAGCGTTTCGGTCGACGAAGATTTTTCCTGCTTCTTGCCTGCCCACTCATGATTTTCTATGTACTTCTTTGGGTTACCGGACTTAACTATTGGTACTATCTAATCACATATATAATTATTGAAACGCTGACAGCAATTGTTATGATTCCTTATGAAACGCTTGCCTCGGAAATGACCAATGATTATAGCGAACGTACAAAAATGACGAGTTCCCGTATGCTTTGGGCCGCAGTTGCAACGTTGCTGACCGCCTGGCTGCCGGGAAGATTTTTTGCAATGCTGGGACAGCACAACCGTTGGGCATTTTTCGCAATGGGTGTATCGCTGGCAATTATCTTTATCATTGTTCTGCTCATCACGTATTTTTCAACATGGGAACGCCTAGATACCGTTAAAGAAAAAGCAATGCAAAAGACCAATGTGGATGATGATCTGTCGGCGATTGAGCATGTTGATGATCATGCCGTGGAAAGTCTCTATCTTGAGAAAGAATCATTTAGTCAGCGGATTGTTCATGGACTGAAAGATTTTATCTCCGCTTTTCGTGTGAAGTCATTCGCGCTTCATCTTATGATTTATTTACTTACCTTTACTGCACGTGACATTATCGGATCCATTTATGTTTTTTTTGTCATTTTTGCGATCCATTCAGATTCGATTACTGCATCCAATCTGCTGACCTTCGGCGGGCTCATCGGCATTCCTTGTAACTTTTTCTGGCCTTATATCATGACAAAGCTTGGGCCAAGCCGCTTGCTTCGCGTCATGTATTACACGATTGCCGGTATACTGGCTGCCTATGCCTGGCTCTATGTTTCACCACTCGTAGGGACGGTATCGGCGATCACTCTGCTGTATGTCCTGCAGATTGTATGGAGCATCGCGAACTCAGGTACAGGCTACGTTCCTTGGACCGTTTATACATTCATGCCGGATATTGATGAAATCGTTACAAAGAAGCGCCGGGAAGGACTTTTTGCAGGTATTATGACCTTCTCAAGAAAATCAACATCCGCGCTTGCGCCGCTATTGACTGGTATCGCGCTTCAGGCCGGCGGCTTTGTTGAAACAGCCAAAACGCAGACACAGCACGCGACAAATACAATGGTTTGGTTCCTAGTTGTATCGGTTGGCATTTTACTTCTTCTGGCATTGATCTGCACACTCTTCTTCCATGTTAGCAAAGAAAATCATGAGATTCTTGAGGGTGAGGTTGCACGGTTGAAAAATGGTGGTCTAATGGCGGATGTCGATCCTAAGACACGCGCAGTTGTGGAAAATCTGACCGGATTTCATTATCATCAGTTATGGGGAAACAATCGCTGGAGCTGATGGGGCACGATTTCTGTCTGTAGAGAACCTATTCAAACGAATGGATGATTGAAATCATTTTAAAAACGCCACAAAGAAAGGTTGCATGAATAATGGATGAAAAGTTCGTTCTGGATCCGAATAAATTCGCTGAGAGCGTTATTCGATCTCAGACCGTTGCGGGAAACAATGAGGAAGAGATTGTCAAAAACAAGTTGAAGCTCTATCTTACAGCCTATGTAATCGCTGGCAAATTCAATAAGTTGGAAAATCGAGCATTCTATAATAAAGAAACGCACAAAGAAGATTACGGGAAAGTTCTCAAGAACATAAAAGATTTAGGTATCTATTAAAAAATCAAATATTTATAGGGGATAAGAGAAACTTATCCTCTTTCTTCATTTGACGCAGGTCAAGAGGAGAGTAGTCGGGTTTGTCAAATATGTTTACTGAACAAAGATTATATAGGAGGATCTGTCACGATGACAATTCAATTATTTAACGCACAAATCAAAAACAATTCGTTGCGCACGAAGGTCGATGTAGAAGCGGCACTTTGCAACATTTTGGAGCCGGTCATGGACGTATTACGGAGACAAAATGAACCTGGTCATTTGCGTATCAGCGACAGTGGCGCAGTCTACGATCAGCTGCGGACGCAGGTTGAAGGCTTTTTACGTTTAACATGGGCGCTCGGTCCGCTTTTTTCCGATTCTAAGAAAGTCGTGCAGTACAAAGAATACTACGAATTGATCAGTCAGGGCATTCTCGCGGGAACAGATCCTGAGAGTGATTACTATTGGGGAGATCTGAATGATTACGATCAGCTTTTTGTTGAGATGGGTGCGCTGTCTGCTTATTTGACGGAAACGAAAAAAGATTTTTGGGATCATCTAAGCAAAGCGTCTCAGCAAAAGATTTACGATTGGATGGATCAGGTGAATTATCATAAGATCCCGAAGAATAACTGGCTGCTGTTCCGTAATTTAGTCAATAATTTCTTTAAACGTGCCGGAATGCCGTACCATCCGGATCAAATGAAGGCAGATCTCGATCTGGTCAACAGCTACTATCTTGAACACGGCTGGTACTATGATGGGTATCCGAATCAGATTGATAACTACATCCCATTTGCCCTACAGTACTTTGCTCTTCTTTATGCCGTTTTAAGCGATGAAGAAGATGAACAGATTAAGGCATTTCGCGAACGTGGAACAGAATTTGTTTACAGTTATGCCAAATGGTTCGCAACAGACGGAGCGGCATTGCCCTTCGGAAGAAGCCTCGACTATCGTTTTGCACAGTCGGCTTTTTGGTCGGTGGCAGCCTTGTCAAAGATTCCGACCGAACCTTTTTCGCTTGGGCAAATTAAGCATCTGCTTCTGAATAACTTACGTTGGTGGTTCAAGCAAAATATCTTCACGACGGACGGACTTATCCCAATCGGTTACGCCTACCCTAATATGGTGTTCGCGGAAGGCTATAATGCGCCTGCGTCTGCTTATTGGGCATTGAAGACCTTCTTGCTGCTCGCCATTCCTGATGACGATCCATTCTGGCAGGTTAAGGAAGAGGAGGATCTGGAGCTTCCTTCTTTTTCAAAAGAACCTGAGACACGCATGCTGCTGGCTCGAAGTAAAAGTGGGCTCGAACTGCAGGCGTTTACTGCAGGACAGCATTCTCATGAGCACGCACAGGGTCAGGCGAAATACGAAAAATATGTTTATTCGACGACCTTTGGATTCAGTACACCAAAGGGAACAGTACTGTTGAAACAAGGCGCCTATGACAATACACTTGCCGTTGCAGAATCTGAGAATTTTTACCATACGGTCTTTGGCTATGAAAATTATGAAATTCATGATAGCTATGTCTATTCCGAATGGAAGCCATGGGATAACGTCAGCATAAAGAATTTTGTCATCCCTGCACTGCCATGGCATGTAAGAATACATCAGATTGTTACGGAACGGAAGCTTCACGTTGCTGAAGGAAGTTTTTCAGCACCGGACGGAGGAACAGAAATTCAGACGGATGCCGAAAACAGTGCTTTCTATAAGAGCCGTGTCGGTACAGTGGGTGTGGTCAGTCTTTCCGAGCAGCTTCAGGCAGAACTGACCGATCCGGAACCGAATACAAACATTCTATTCCCTAAAACTCGTCTGCCGCTTCTGACCGGTATTCTTGATCCGGGAACCTATACATTAATTTCATTATACTTAGGGGATCGTGAGGATGAGGCATTCAGAAATGGCAAGCTCATCCTTCCGAAAGTGAATTTGGAAGGTTCAAAACTAACGTTTAAGGGCGATGGAATTGAGAAGGGCATTGAGTTAAACGAACTCAAATAATTAAGCGATTCTTTACGCCGCCTTTCGATTTCATACTTTTTTAGAGAAAGGTGGAAATTGTAGATGCAGACAAGTTGGGAAAAAGAAGCGTGGCAGTTTATTCAGCAAAAAACGGAGCAAAACAACAGTAGGATTGGTGCCCAATTTCCACATGCCACTGATGGAACCCATTACCAATGCGAAGCGCCCCAGTGGTGGACGGCAGGATTTTGGCCGGGAATTTTATGGACGGTGTACCGGGAAACCAACGATGCGGCTCTAAAGGAAACGGCCCAAGCTTGTGAAAGAGAAATGGATCCGTTGCTGAGCGATGTGGAAAGAATTGACCATGACGCCGGATTTATGTGGACATTGACGAGTGTTGCCAATTATAAACTGACACACAATGAAGCATCCAGGCGACGTGCGCTATTGGCGGCCAGCCTCCTTATGGCAAGATTTAACCCGCAGGGGAATTTTATTCGTGCCTGGAATGAATGGGCAATAAGGAGCGATTGCCGCGGTGTGGCCATCATTGATTGTTTGATGAACCTGCCGCTGCTATACTGGGCTTCCGAAGAGACGGGGGATCCGCGTTTTCGTATGATCGCGCAGCGTCACGCGGAAACCGTGCTCCGATGTTTCATTCGCAGCGATGGATCGGCGCGACATATTGTTGTGTTTGATCCAGAAACGGGTGAGATCGCTGATCATCTCGGCGGTCAGGGCTTTTCTAAAGAGAGTGCTTGGTCGAGAGGATGCGCTTGGGCAGTCTACGGTATGGCGCTTTCCTACAAATATACGAAGAAGCTTGATTTTCTCGACGCGGCCAAACGTGCGGCCCATTTCTTTACTGCGCATGTGAATCAGGGGGAATGTCCACCTTGGGATTTCAGGCTGCCTGATAATCCGTCTCTTCGTTATCCGGATTCATCGGCTGGAGCCATTGCTGCTTCAGGCATGTTGCTGCTTGCCAAAAGTGTTCCTGACATTGAGGCTCCACTGTACAGACGATCTGCCGAAGCGCTGCTTAAGAGTATCTATGAAACCTGCGGGACACAAAACGATACAGACAACGAAGGGATTCTTTTGCACGGAACCGGAAATTATCCGGAACACAGAGCAATTGATGTTTCACTGATCTATGGCGACTATTTCTTTGTTGAAGCTATTGCCGCTGTAAATGGGCAGGAGGCAGAGTTCTTCTAATGATGACTGAAGAGGACCAAAATTGGCTATTCATAACCGATTTTGGTTTTTGTTGGTGCGTCCGGTATGGGTAACAACTTGGCGGTGAGGCGTTCTATGACGGATTTTTGCCGCTGCTCGGTTTTGATATCACGATGAAGGCTCATGCGGCCCCGCCACTGACGAGTTGTGAATGTGTGGAATATTATTCGACCCCATTCACGTTTGTATTGGGAAAACCGACCCCAGAACTCGAAAACGTGAAAACATCTCGGAATATGCCGGGGATGGTGCATCATCTGGCATTCCGGAGCGATTCAAAGCACGAAGTGGATCGCGTCTTCGCCGGTGTCGAACGACTTTCGGGCGCAACTGTCGTGGACCGACCTCAGTATTGGACGAAATATTGTCCCGACTATTATGCGTTCTTCTTTAACGACAGCGAGGGCAACCGAATCGAAGTTGTCAACTATTCCCGCGGCTGATCCGGAGGCAGTGACTTTGCCGCGAGACATACTGTCGTTTGGAACCGATTGACGCTGACGTTTCCCCACAACGGTACGATCGAATCGAATTTCATTTCGTGAATTCCTGATGAATGGGCGGGTTGATAAGAATTGTATAATTGTGAAGAACGCTCGAAAAGCTGAAGATATTCTTACTATAGCGGCCTTGGGGAAGATTATTCAAATGAGAAAGGAATAGTAGGGAATTGTTGGTTGTCGAGTTACTGACGGAAATCTTGGCACAAGGGTCTATTTTTGTCGATACAAGTGTCGGCAACCATGATTTTAGTCAATTTCTGCTAACGATTGATCCGTCGTTCTTTGGTGATTTGGATGCATTGAGAGATAATGCCGCGAGCATGTTTAACCGTACTCGAAATCTGGAATACTTGCAGTATACTGAGAGTAAGATTTTGGGTGATTATGAATACAAACATTATATCGAAAACAGACAAAACGAGGTTTCAGTGGACGACAAGATTGTCGAGGATCTGAAACGAATTGGTCAAGAATAGACCATAACTGTGCCGGAAACGCTGTCATAATTGAATGGATAATAAAACCTCCGAAAAGCCATAATGGG
>NZ_JAMXWM010000020.1 GCF_024125445.1 Sporolactobacillus shoreicorticis
AAATGTAACGAGGGGTTTTTGTGTGCATACAGCCAAGCAGTAATTGATTTGGGTGGAAAAAACAAACGCGACTGTGTCTGGTCGATGAATAAAGATCTGTGCCCCAACACCCGGGAATCCTCGTTCAATGCATGAAAGTTCTTGAGGTGCATAGTCAAGTCTCAAAATGGTGTGTTAAAAGGTGGCATAACGAGTGAATGATCGCTATGTCACCTTAGTTTAGTAATATAGGTCAATTGTATATAGAGATCACACTTGCTGCAGGAGATCAACAAGTGTACTGCGATCTGCCCGGGCGCAGTAAGCAGGAGTGCCATTTTGAAAACGAAAACCTTCGTGCAGATCACCAGCGTCATAAACATCGAAGCCGATCGCTTCAATTAAATCAGTGACTGTTTCTTTTGCCTTCGCGCTGTCACCGGCAATCGGGAGTGCCCGTCGTTTCGGGTCATTCTTCGGCTTGGCGGTTGTTTCAATTTCTGAGGCAATAATTGAGTTGAATGCTTTGACCACGTGAGCATTAGGAAAATGTGCTGCAGTCAATTCACTTGTTGTTGTCGTTCCGTTATCAAGGGACGCGATATGTCCGTCCCGAAGTGGATAATAATTCATCGTGTCAATGATTACTTTGTCCTTTGTGCCGGAGGTGGATAATTCAGGCAATGCGTACAGCGGTACCGTTACAACAATCAGATCATCAGCGAGCGCTGCTTGTTCCGCAGTTGCGGCTGTTGCTTTGGAACCAAGCTTTCTGACCAAATCGGTCAGTGTTTCCGGTCCCCGAGAATTGGACATCACAACGGAATGGCCGGCACGGAGAAAACAAGAAGCAACGGTTCGGCCAATATTGCCGCTGCCGATAAAACCGATTTTCATAATGAATGATCGCTCCTTTCTGTTTCATGACTAGTGTAGCATTCGCCAACATGAGCGTCTAACAACTTGGCTCGAAGTTGAGGAAACCCAAGCATCCGGCGAAGAAAAAGTCACCGTCACGGCGGCTACGGATGAGGACGTACGCGTGATGAGCGAAGGTGTCTGTATTGCCGGACGTACACTAAATTCATTTTTATCACATAATTTGTTTATCAAAAATCTTCCGGCCGTGCTCTAATCGAATGAGTCTTGAGCATGCCAGCGCAATGAATTCTTGATCATGTGTAATCACAAGCACCGTTTTTCCACGAGCAGCAAATTCACGCATCCTTGCCGCAAGCAGACGCATGTTTTCACCGTCAAGTCCACTGGTCGGCTCGTCGAGAATCAAGATTGAGGGTTTCATACTCTCGGCGGCGGCAAGGAGCAGGCGTTGTTTTTGACCGCCGGACAATGTGGATGGGTGCGCGTCTTTGAAAGGAGACAGCCCGTACGATTCCAACAGGGTTTCTGCCTGTTCAGGAGCCTGAGCGCTGAGACGTATTTCTTCAAGTGCGCTTTCGGCGAACAGCTGACTGTCGGCATGCTGCATAACAAAAAAAACGAGTTTTCTTCGCAGTCTGCGGCTGGCTGAATGATGCTCTACGAGAATCCGGCCTGATTTTTCCGTAATCAGGCCGCTCAGAATCCTTGCCAAGCTTGTTTTGCCAGCACCATTCGGACCGGTCAAAGCGACCACTTCGCCTCTGCCGATTTGCATGCTGAAGTCATGAATGACCGGCGTTTTTTTGTAGGCAAAGGACAGATGTTCGATCACCATTGCTTCTTCCTTGTGCGTACACTGCGCGCGTGTGTTCAGAACGGGTAGGGCGGCGCAGCGCAAACCGAACCAGCGTAAATCATCAGTATTCAGGCGGGACAACTCTGCTGAGGAAAAGGTCTTCGTGAATACACCATTTTTCATACACACAATTCGATCGGCAACCTCGGCCAGATAGAACAGGCGATGTTCGGAAATAAGCACAGTTTTACCTTCTTTTTTTAGGGCGCCAAGCAATAGGCGCAACCGCTCAACAGCCTCTGAATCAAGGTTTGCAGATGGTTCGTCGAACACATAAATATCCGGGCTGATCGCATAGATGCTGGCGATTGCTAGTCGTTGCTGCTGACCGCTTGAAAGATCGTAAAGCCGTTGATCAAGCAGCGCGGTGCTTCCAGTTTTTTCAGCGGCACGAGAAATACGCCGCTGCATTTCATGACGTTCCATCCCATAATTCTCACAGCCAAAGGCAATCTCATCAATGGCTTGATCCGCAAAGAATTGACTGCTGGGATCTTGAAGTACTGCTCCGATCCGTTTGCCGATTTTCCAAAAGGGAATATCGTGTTGATTCTGGCCGTCGATCACAATCTGACCATCAAGCGCACCCCTATAGAAATGTGTTGCCAAACCATTAATGATACGCGTAACGGTTGTTTTGCCGCAGCCGCTCTTCCCGGTAATGACAACAAGTTCTCCTTTCTGCACAGTAAGATTCAGATCATGAACCACCGGGAACGCACTTCCATCATAGGAAAAAGAAACCTGTTTCAGTTCGATCAAGTCATCACCCACCTGTCAATATAGAGACAAATAGCTGAAAAACCGAATGCTAAGAGAAGCAGAAGACTATCAATCTTTTGAAAACGAATCAAGCGTAGCGAACTGTGAATCCCTGGATTGGAGATGCCGCGCAATTCAGCGGAAGCGGCCAGATTATCCGAAAGGACTGTGCTTCGTGTAATCACCGGGATGAGTGTGTATTCGAATGTTCGCAACGGATGAGTCATGGACAACAGACCACGCATACGGAGCGCAGCAAAAACAGTGCGAAATTCACCACGGACGGTCGGCGCGAATCGGAGCATGAATGTAATCGGTAATGCGAGAGCGGAGGGCAGCCGCATTTTCATAAACGCCGCGGTGATCTCGCCCGGTGGCATACGCATCATGGCGTAGGCCGCCATTATAACAAGTGTAATACGCAGGATTGCGAAAAGCAGAACGTCGGGAAGAAGGATCGTGATTCCCTCGACCCCCGGTAAACTGCGTAGAAAGGCGATGGTGCATCCGGTCAGAAAATAAACAATACCCGCTCGGTAAAAGGACTGCGCGCAAAGATAAAGCGTCATGAAAAGCATGGCGAGACAAACCGAAACATCATGTATGAGCAGAGCGGAGAGCACGAACATCAGCGCGAAGACGGCCAACTTAGCGCGGAAATCCACATGAACAGCGGGTCGTCTCATCGGAGCAACTCACTTTTAACAAAATGTTTCTTCATCAGTTTTGTCGAAACAAGGCCGCCGAGCGAGGCACCAATGGCAGTCAGCAAGAGAATAAGCAGTATCCAAGGCGCTGAATAGTAGAAATGAACAACTTGATTGAAGTGCGCTTTGCTGACACCGGATGCAAGGTATTGTTTGGAGAAAAACCAGATATCGATCATACCGTTTGTCGCGCGGAACAGTGAGCAAATGATCCAGCTGATGGTGATTCGGGCAAATTTTTTATAAGCATCGCGTCCGGTCATTGCAAGTTCGCCAAGAAGAGCAGAAAGCAGAAACCATGCGGCGAGATAAGGCGTGCCGCTGATTAAATAGAGAATGGCCATGATCAGGCAATAGATTAGGACGGTTCCGCGCTTATGTACCTTCAGCACCATAAAGGTAAACAGGGGGGCTGAGAGAAAGGCAATCAGCGGGCTGCTGATGAACAGTGAGAAATAGAGTACGGACATCGCTGGAATGGCCACCGCGATTGCTAAAATAATCATTAAGACGCTGAAAATACCGATTGTTGCGTAATTACGTACCGACAGACGAGTTGATTCTTTATTTTGTGATGAAGCCATGGTAAATTCCTCTTTTCGACATGAATCTGTTACAAAATAGACAAAATTAGAAACATCATTATAGTAGCATATATGATTCAATGAAAATCCAAAAAGCAAAAAATGTATGATATTTGTCACATTTTTGCTACTGTTAGCGTTGTCATCAAATGGAATCTTCTATTTTTATAGCAGATAAAGTATTCTTTCGCTTGAGAAAATGTACTTCACTGAGTTTTTAAAAAAGATATTGACAAAAATTAAAAATCACTTTTTAATTAATAATGAAAATCATTATCGTTTAAAGAAGCAAATCTAGATCAATGAACGAAGTTAGGTTCATTGTTATATATACCGCACCTTTAAATAGTAATGATTACGATTATCATTTAGACGGGAGCGACCGATATGATTCAAAGTCAAAAGTTAAAAGCGCGTGACTACATCACGATTGGCTTGTACACTCTGTTAATTTACCTTGTGAATGCCATTGTTGGTATGGCGCTGAGTCCGGCGATGTTTGTCGCCATGCCATTTCTTTCGGGCGTTTGTTTGTTTTTCTCATCCATTGTTTATTTGCTGATGGCGGTAAAAGTCGGCAAAAAAGGAGCCATGCTGCTCATGGCTGCGGTTACGGGACTTATCTATACGTTAATGGGTATTGTGCTGATGCTTCCGTATTTTATATTGGCCGGCATCGTGGGTGAACTTGTTCTGTGGAAGGGTGACGGCAGTCAGTATCGTAAAATAAAACGGCAATCTTTTGCCTATGCCGCTTATGGTTCTCTATTTGGTGTGGGCAATTTTATGGCGATCTATGTCATGGGAACAGGTTTGTTTGAGAAGTTCAACTATTCGTCTGAATTAATTAAACGAATGATTTATTTTGCTTATTCGCCGCTCTGGATGGCTGCCGGCCTTCTTTTTTCGTTTGTCGTGACGCTGCTCGGTTGCTACATCTCCAGTCGCATGTTGAAAAAGCATTTTGTCAAAGCGGGCTATCTCGCAAACTATTAATAGGCGGTGGGTGAACGAATGAATTTTGATGTACGATTACAGTTTGCCATGCTTATCTTATGCAGTATCCTGGTATTTATTGTCGGTACGACCGGTTTGTCGGCGGTGGCGGTCATTGCGTTTCTTTTCCTGCTGTCGCAGGGGCTAATAAAACAAGCGTTCAAGTGGATCATCATCTTTTTCGGACTGCTTGTCTGCTCTGTTGGCTTATTTCACGCACCATGGTCGGTGTTGAACTATTTAAATTTTATCCTGCTGATTATTTTGCGATTTATCCCGCTGCTTATGGTTGCCGCCTCACTCGGCGTTTTGCCGACGGGAGAACTCGTTGCAGGATTGAAGAAACTCAAAATTCCTGAGAGCATTTTGCTGACATTAACCGTTGCGCTTCGTTTTTTCCCGATTTTAATGGATGAAATCAAAATGATTAACGATAGTGCGTACTTGCGCGGGTTGTCGGTCCGCGATTGGCGCAACTGGAAGCATCCGCTGATTTTATTTGAACATATGATTGTTCCGCTGCTCATGCGGACGCTCAAGCTCGTGGACGATCTCTCAGCATCGGCATCAACGCGCGGTATTGATGCTCCAGGGGAGAAAACAAGTCTGTATCAAATTAAATTCAGGCAGTTTGATGTCGTCAATGTGATCCTGATCGGACTCATTGGCGCAAGTCTCTTTTTATAAGAAAGTAGAGGATGAATCCGGTGATTACGCTAAATCATGTATCTTTTGGCTATCAGGGACAGTCGAAGCAGCTCAAAGAGATTAATTTGAAAATTAAAGAGGGCGAGTGTGTCGTTATTACCGGGTCTTCGGGATGTGGAAAAACGACGCTCACACGTGTCATGAACGGACTGATTCCCCACTTCTATGAAGGTGAACTGACAGGGAATGTCGCGATCAAAGATCAGGATACGCGGCAATGGCCGTTATGGAAAATAGGACAAACCGTCGGCAGTGTGTTCCAAGATCCGAAAAGCCAATTTTTCACGTCAATTGTAAGAGATGAACTGGCATTTGGCATGGGCAATTATGGAGCAAGCCTTAATGAAATGAGTCGGCGTTTGTCCGGTGTTTTAGAAAATAGGTCGCTCCGCGATTTGGAATATCGTTCGCTTATGCAGTTGTCGAGTGGTCAGAAGCAATCGGTAGCGGTAGCTGCAGCTGAAATGGTTCAGCCTGACATTTATATTATGGATGAGCCTTCCGCAAATCTGGATATGAAGGCGACCGAGCAGATGCGCCGGATGCTGCTTCAGTTAAAAGAACAGGGGAAAACGATTGTCATCGCCGAGCATCGTCTCTATTATTTGACGGATGTTGCCGACCGGATCGTTTATATGGAGGATGGACGAATTATTGATCTTTTTACTCCTGAACAATTAATCGCATTCTCCGACGAGAAGCTTGCGGAATTGGGGCTTCGCGGGCCGGTATTGACCCATGGACGGAGCGGGCGCGCGGGTATCTGCAAGGAATCTGAACAACGCTTGAATATACGCAATTTGTCCGTACAGTATCGTCGAGCGAAACAACCGGCGCTTCGCGATGTGAATCTAAATGTTGCCAAGGGAGAAGTCGTCGCGTTAATTGGCAAAAACGGCGCGGGGAAAACTACTCTGGCTCGTACAATTTGCGGATTAATCGGCGAAAAGTGCGGTACGATCGCATTTAATGCACAATCGGTTCCTAGAAAGCGGCGGAGACAGCAGTGCTGGTTTGTGATGCAGGATACGGTGTATCAGTTATTCACAGACAGTGTCTGGAATGAAATTATGCTCAATCATCCGGTTACTGCCGAAACAACAGCCCGGGCAGAACTGCTCTTGAAACAACTGCACTTGTGGGCGATTAAGGACAGACACCCTGCTTCATTGTCCGGTGGTCAAAAGCAGCGCCTTGTTCTTGGTGTCGGTTTAATGCAGCAAACCGATCTGATGATTCTTGATGAACCGACATCCGGACTTGACGGGAAGAATCTGTGCAGAGTCATTGATCAAATAAAAGATCTTCGTGCAAGAGGATGCGGTATTTTAATCATCACGCACGATCATGAATTGGTTGCAGGAGCTTGTGACCGTGTTGTGAAATTAAGGGATGGTCAAATCATCCTTAATAAAAAGACGAGTGATTTGAAGTTGGCAACACTCGTTCATGAAATGACAAATTATTAAAAAATTGCGGAGGTGACAGAAATGAATGGAAAATCAGGAATTGCCCGTTTGTTTGAGCTGACCCATGAAAAGAAAGGTCTGCTTGTTGTTGCCGGTATTCTTTCTGTATTAGCGACGTTCATGATGGCTGTTCCGTTCGTATCGGTTTATTTTGTTGTTCGAGAGATTATTAATCACGCGCGAGATATCAGCGCTGTCGATGCAGGCTGGATGATCTTGTGGGGATGGATTGCGCTGATCTCGCTGTTTGCCGGAATCGCCATGCTTTATGTCAGTACCATGTGCTCGCATATATCGGCTTTCCGAATTCTGTATCAGCTAAGGATCGCCCTGGCCGAGCATCTTGCCAAACTTCCGATGGGTTACCATACCCGTAATACAACCGGGGCAATTAAGAAAACACTCGAGGTCAGTGTAGAAAAAATTGAAAATTTTGTCGCTCATCAATTACCTGATCTGGTCAGCGCGATCTGCATGCCGCTAATCATGATCGCTGTCATGTTCGTCCTTGATTGGCGGATGGCGCTTGCGGCGCTCATTCCGGTCATTGCAGGTTTTATGATTCAAGTTGTTTTGTACAGCAGCAAAACTGGAAAGGATGCGATGGTGCAGTACCAAGACGCACTTGAAAACATGAATGCCGCTGGTGTCGAGTACATTCGCGGCATGCCTGCGGTTAAAGTATTTGGCATGACGGTCAATACTTTTCTGCAATTTAAAAAGACGATCACCGATTTTCGTGACTGGGCGGTCACCTATACAAAATTTTGTCGTACCCCATACATGATTTATTTAGTGATGTTGTCATCAATTCTGACCTTTATTCTGCCGGTCGGTATTTTTCTAATCAGCGGGCAGCCGAACAATCAAGCGTTTGCTTTAACGCTTCTGTTATTCCTCAGTATCGCACCAAGCCTGGCTGCCCCGATGATGCGTCTTCTCTATCTGGGCGGCAACCTGAGAATCAT
The DNA here is from genome assembly GCF_024125445.1 of Sporolactobacillus shoreicorticis. Classification (GTDB taxonomy): domain Bacteria; phylum Bacillota; class Bacilli; order Bacillales; family Sporolactobacillaceae; genus Sporolactobacillus; species Sporolactobacillus shoreicorticis. Next base: position 7,912 of record NZ_JAMXWM010000020.1, read on the forward strand.
TTCTGAAGGCGTGAGCCGTATTGATAAAATTTTTCAGCAAAAACCAATTGAGGAGCCCAAGCATCCGAAACAAGCGCATTCGTTTGATATCGGATTTCATCAGGTTGCGTTTGCCTATGCAAAAAAGGAAGATGCGGATTACAAACCCATACTGAATGAGGTCACGTTCACAGCAGAAGAAGGGACGCTGACGGCGCTCGTCGGCCCATCCGGTGGAGGAAAGTCGACAATCGCCAGCCTGATTCCACGCTTCTGGGATGTTCATCAAGGCAAGATAACGATTGGCGGTACGGATATCCGTGATCTTGGGACGGAAGCCTTGATGGATCTTGTCTCTTTTGTTTTTCAAGATGTTCATCTTTTTTTCGATACCATTGAAGAGAACATTCGTATGGGGAATAAGACGGCGACTTTTGACGAGGTTGTCCAAGCGGCGAAAGCGGCATGCTGTCATGAGTTTATTATGCAGCTGCCTGATGGCTATCAAACAAAAATCGGCGAGGCAGGGGTCTATCTGTCGGGAGGCGAGGAGCAGAGAGTGGCGATTGCCCGCGCATTGCTGAAAAACGCGCCAATTCTTGTATTAGATGAAGCCACCGCGTATGCTGATGCTGAAAATGAGGCACATATTCAAAAGGCAATCAATGCATTAATCAAGAATAAAACCGTTATTATGATTGCCCATCGGCTATCGACGATTCGTTTGGCAGATCAAATACTGGTGATCAAAAAAGGCTCTATTGCCGAACGCGGTACCCATGACGAATTATTAAAAATCGGCGGTCTCTATGAGCATATGTGGCGCGCCCATCTTTCGACGGCACAATGGCGACTGGGCGGAAGCAAGCAATCGGGTGAGGTGAATGCACAATGAACAACTACCTATATAATATCAGTTCCGGAAATCCAAGATCACTTTGGCCTTCCGCCTGGTCCTCACTTGTTGAGGGAATGATTCGGCTTATACCGGCAATCCTGATTATTGATGTATTTAATACCATTTACGTCTCTTTTGCCGATCCGGCAACACCACTCAACATAACGCGCTTATGGATTTCAAGTCTTATCCTGATCATCTGGCTGCTGCCGCAATTTATCAGTTCGGTGGTGGCCTATAATCGAAGTTTTCTTGCTGCTTATCAGGTATCCGCCGATGGACGGATCAAGTTGGCCGAGCATATCCGCAAGCTCTCACTCGGATTTCTAGGGTCAAGGGATCCGGCTGAGCTGACCAATATGATGCTCAGTGATTACGCACTTGTTGAGCAGGGCGTATCGCATCATGTGCCGCAGATGGTCAGCTCGATTGTCTTTCCGGTTTTAGCTTTTGCGGGTCTGCTGTTTGTAAACTGGCAGATGGCTGTGGCAATGTTTCTTGCATTGCCGTTAGCCGTTCTTATTGTATGGGCGACGGATCGTTTTCAGGAAAAACTGAGCAAGAATCATATTGAAGCGAAAAATGTGGCGGCCAGTCGGCTTCAGGAATATCTGCGTGGTATCCGAGAAATTAAGGCGCATAATATGGGCGGCGAACGTTTTGAGCGGTTGCGCCGATCATTTGAAGAATTAATGCGGCACTCCATTCGCATTGAAGGCTTAATGGGCCCGATTTTGATGGCGGCAATCGTACTTATTCGTTCAGGTCTGCCGATCATGATTTTTTTCGGAACCTATCTTGTGATTGACGGGCAATTAACGTTACCTGTTTTTCTCATGTTTCTGCTTGTCGGAGTACGTGTGTTCGAACCAATGACCGTTCTGTTAACCAGCTATGGTGAACTTCGTTACGGTGCTTTCAGCGCCAAGCGTGTGATGGCAATCATGAAAGAAAAACCGCTTTCCGGTGATCGGGAGGTACCGGCTCATAAAGACATTATCTTTGATCAGGTCACTTTCAGCTATCAAGATGATGAGCAGGTGCTCAGGAACATCAGCTTTACGATCCCGGCAAATAAAATTACGGCGCTTGTTGGACCGTCGGGAAGTGGAAAAAGTACGATTACCAAACTTATTGCTCGATTCTGGGATATTCAATCCGGCGAGATCCGGATTGGAGAGGAAGTGCTGTCCAAAGCAGATCCTGAAAAATTACTTCGTCATATATCCATGGTCTTTCAAGATGTATATCTGTTCAAGGATACGATTTTGAATAATATTTGTGTCGGAAAACAAAACGCCACACGTGAAGAAATCGAAGAAGCAGCGAGAAAAGCACAATGCCATGATTTCATTATGTCTCTTCCTCAGGGGTATGACACAATGGTCGGCGAAGGCGGGTCAACATTGTCGGGCGGCGAAAAACAGCGTATTTCAATTGCGCGAGCGCTGCTCAAGGATGCCGATATTATTTTGCTTGATGAAGCAACGGCCTCACTTGATCCCGAGAACGAGCAGGCGGTTCAGGCAGCAATCAATGCGCTGGTCGTTAATAAGACTGTTGTCATCATCGCACATCGATTGAAAACCATTAAAGAAGCAGATCAAATTATTGTTCTTGATCAAGGACAACTCGTGCAACAAGGCAGTCATGATCAGCTCGTTGAAAAGGATGGTGTCTATGCGCGCCTTTGGCAATTGCAGCAGGAGGCCGAGGGCTGGAGCGTTCAGTAAAGATAAAAATAAAAGACTCAGGTTCATCTATAAAAACAAGGGGTACAGGCGACATCTGTGCCCCTTGTTTTTATTCTAAATCATCGATTTTCATTTGCTCCAGTTCAGCTTGACGTTCACTTTTGCTGTTGCGCTTTCTTAAGCTATGACGTATCAAATATACGATTGTGACAATCAGTGCGGCGATAATGCTGAGGGAGATCAACATTATAATAGCGGGTAAAAAAGCAATCACACTCATGGTTCAGCCTTCTTTCTTGTTTTTTTGTAATGAGAAATCAGTAATTTCGCGGTATCAAAATCAATCTTTTCATTGATGGTCAGTCGTTTGATTAAGGCGATATAAGGGTCGGTTGTGGTACTTTCGTTAATGGTGATTTTCTGAATCAGCCGATCAAGGCGCAAACGCACCGTCGGATAGGTGACGCCATACAGCTTCGCTATTTCTTTTAATGAACCGGAGGCGAGTAAAAAATTTTTGATAAAAACGATATCCTCATCATCAAGATTGATCATCCACTCCGGAACAGCTTCAACGGTCATCAAACCACCTTCTAACTTATTTAATAATACTAATTATAAACTTTAATATTATTAAAATCAATATGAAAATAATAGCTTAATTAAATTTGGACGATGAATGTCTCAGACACTTTTTTCTTGCAGTAAAGAAAGTTTATCGTTTTGTCTTCCTGGTACGACGATCAACGGCATAAGATTCGGTTGGGAGATCGAGCAAGCGCCAAATCTGAGAAATAGACGGAAAAATTTCGCTTAATTAGAAAATGGATGGAAAAATTGCTTAAATAGACGGAGAAATTCCGCTTATCGAATCGAAAAACGTGAAAATGGAGCGTTTTTCTTTGGATAAGCGGAAAAATTCCCCTTACTTACCTATGAACAAGCGCCATGATGTAAATAAGCGTAAAACCTCCGCTTATTAAGGGGCAACGCGAAAGCGTCCGCATCCTGCGGAAATAAGGACCAGGCGCTTTTTGCCCGGCTTTTCTTCTGCCAGCTATCGCTAATCTTGATGGAAGTCCGCAATCCATTAAAGTAAGGCGCCGTATCTTCTTCAACAAGGTAGCAATTTACAGGAAACAGGATCGGGAAAAAAGTCAGTTGATAAAAATGATCGTATTTTAATCAATGCATGAAATGTCTCCTTATGAACGAATTGTATTAGCAGTATAGCTAATGTAATTAGTTTTGTGAACAAAAAATAATAGTAAAATTATCCAATTTTAGTTTATTCTCGCGTTCTATTCGAACTATTTTTATTACTTTTTCATGACAAGACAGCAATGGACAGATTGCATAAAAGAAAACGCTTCTATTTATTCGGAAGATGAGGGATTTCAGAACAGGCATGAATCGAACATGAATAGCTCAAAATCAGGAATTATTTTGCTGCATCAGAGATTATGACACTGTTTGTCATTAATGCAATCGTGCATGTGTCTTAAGACCTATGATTGAACGAATTGACTTGGCAAAATTTGCGTTTATATCCTTCATTTGCTCAATTGACGGCATTATTGTTTTCCTCGTATTCTTGTGGAGAACCGATGTGGTCTCTTTTGACGTCCGGTTGACAATCATCATTCTTTCATGGAAATTGGGCAAAGAGAAAAGTGCGTTAACCGGCACGGTGCTCGGATCCATGAAATGTTGCTGCAAAACAAATAAAGGACAGGGAGAGGGAACTATGCACATTCGCACAATCGCAAAACAGACAGCGGCTGCATTGCTTGTCGCAATCTTTATGATCGGCGGCGCCGCACAGGCGTCAGCGAAGCCAAGTAATTATTTTGGGGAAAATAAGACTTATGGCATTTCGCATATTACACGCTTCGATATGAGTAAGATTCCGGATCAGCAAGAAAATGAACGTTTTCAGGTGCCTGAATTCGATGAATCCACGATTGAAAATCTTCCTTCGGCAGTCGGTAAAGACAAGGACGGAAAAGAAATTGATTTGGATGTATGGGACAGCTGGCCGCTGCAGAATGCGGACGGAACAGTTGCCGATTATAAAGAATACAACATCGTCTTCGCACTTGCCGGTGATCCGAAGATTGGCAGCGACACCTTTATCTATCTTTTCTATCAAAAGAAAGGCGACACATCAATTGACAGCTGGAAGAACGCCGGTCGCGTGTTTCAACCGGATGATCATTTGAAGGCTAACGACCCGATTTTGAAGGATCAGTCTGAAGAATGGTCCGGATCGGCAACGCTGACGAAGGACGGCAAGGTACGCCTGTTCTACACCAACCGTCATCCATGGAATCCAGATAAAAATCTTTATGGCAGACAGACGCTGACAACGGCTCAGATCAATCTTTCGCAACCGGATGCGGATTCATTGAAGATCGACGGTACCGAAGATTTGAAATCAATTTTTGATGGCGACGGAAAATATTATCAGACAGTGGAGCAGGGAATTGAAGCCGAGAATTTTTCGGATAACCACACCTTGCGCGATCCCCACTATGTTGAAGATAAGGGACGCAAATATTTAGTTTTTGAAGCGAACACCGGCAAGAAGGTCGGTTATCAAGGCGAAGATCAGTTTAACAACCGTGCATATTACGGCGGCGGGCTCCGTTATTTCCAAAAGGAACGCAAGGCATTGCTGGACAGACCGAAAAAGAAACTGGCGTCACTTGCCAATGGAGCGCTCGGTATCATTGAACTGAATAATGATTATACCTTGAAGAAGGTTATGAAACCTTTAATCGCATCGAACACAGTTACCGACGAAATTGAACGGGCCAACGTATTTAAAATGAACGGCAAATGGTATCTGTTCACCGATTCGCGCGGCGCAAAAATGACGATCGACGGCATTGGCGATAAAGACGTTTACATGCTCGGTTACGTTTCCAACTCGCTGACCGGTATGTATCACCCGCTTAATGGCAGTGGCCTTGTACTTCAAATGGGCTTGGATACTGATGACATTACTTGGACTTATTCCCATTTTGCGGTGCCGCAGAAACGTGGAAACAAAGTGGTTATCACAAGCTATATGACCAACAGAGGGACATTTGACGATCAGCACTCAACCTTTGCGCCAAGCTTCCTTGTGAAGCTTCAAGGTTCGCGGTCATCGGTTGTACCGGACAGCATTCTTGATCAAGGCCAACTCACTGTTGATCAATAATTCGGAAAAAGTGGTTCATATAAGAATTAAAAGAGGCTTCTTAACGGAAGTCTTTTTTTCACATTTAATTGAGTGGGACACAAAGCAACTGATTTTTGGTTACCGCTGGAGATTTGAAGAAAGCATGTTTTCTTTAATAGAGCGTTGCGTGCATAGGCACGAGCATTCAAAAAGCATTGCATTAACCAGAAAAATCAGTTAATTAATTGGTTCTCCATTTTTTTATAAGTGCAGTATGCTATACTGAATATGAAAACTGGAAATTAGGTAACATCTGCAGATAAGGAATTCGGAGCTGTGCATCCTCATTCCTTATTACCCCGTGAACGACTCCAATACAGACGGATCGTAATGACTCTTGGCAAATGGTAAACTCCTTTCGAGAAGACTATGGATACTCTGAGAAGTAAGATACAGTTTTTCGTTTCGTATGCATCGAATCATGTTGGTTTTCACCGTTTTCCTGTGATATGGGAACTTTTTGTACTGTGGTTCATGATCAACATGGAAAGATTGTAAGAAAATTTAAAAAAGGTTAGGATGGTTAAATGAGTAAATGGCATCTGGATATGAAGGCCAATGATCGTGTGAATGGTAAGCTTGTTGTGACAATATACCGCTTTGGCAATTGGTTATACTACGATTTTAGAGTACCTGTTATTCGTCAACTGCTCTGGGGGATTTACAAGGTATTGAACCTGATCATTGCAAAGGGCTTTTGTTCAGCAGATATTCCAGCAAGCAGTAAAATAGGATCAGGACTTTACTTGGCCCATGGCGGCAGCGGTGTTGTTGTTCACGAGCGAGCAGTAATTGGTGAACGAGTCTCGATCCTTCAGCAAGTGACTATCGGAGAAAATTCTCATCACCGTACGCATCCGGACGACAGTCCGGTGATCGGCAATGACGTCTATATTGGTGCGGGTGCTAAAGTCGTCGGCAAAATTAAAATTGGAGACCATGCGATTATCGGTGCGAATGCCGTAGTCTTAACAAATGTTCCTGAAATAGCTCGGGCTGTCGGCGTACCGGCAAGAATTATTGAAAGCACTGAAATCATCTATACGCGCCATTCTCCATCGGTAAAATTAAAGAAATGATGGTAGATGTCCGAATCTGATTATTTTCGTACCTTTTAAACAGTCCGGCAAACCGTCGGTTCCTTTCATGACAGCAAGTGGAGCATTCATACCTATGAACATAATGGTTCATAATAAGCACAAGACAAAAATAATGTCGATTATAGGCGACATTTTCTTTTTTTGCGTAAAAAATGTGCGACGATGAATGCTGTGACATGCTGGAGGTTTTTCTTGTGAACAAAAAAATATGGACGATGAGTAGTTTCATAATGCTTGGGCTGCTTCTTGTGATTATAACGCTCGTCCTTTCTCAATCATTTCGCTCGAAGGAAAAGCAAGTGATTCCTAAGAAGAAGGATTCCTATCGCCCGGTCTATCATTTTTCAGTACCGGAAAAATGGATGAATGATCCGCAGCGACCGCTCTATTTTAAGGGTAAATATCATTATTATTATTTGTACAATCGTGATTATCCGAAAGGGAATGGAACAGAGTGGCGGCTGGCTACTTCCAAGGATCTCATACACTGGAAGGATCATGGAGTTGCGATTCCGAAATATACGAATAAAAACGGCGATATCTGGACCGGATCTGTTGTGCGCGATAGGGAAAATACGGCCGGCTTCGGTAAAAATGCGTTGGTTGCACTTGTGACTCAGCCGCCCGCGCATCGAGATCAGGAACAATTTCTGTGGCACAGTACCGATGACGGGAAAACATTTAAACAGGACAACGAAAAATCGGTACTGCCCAATCCGGGAGTAAAGGATTTTCGCGATCCAAAGGTGATTTGGGATGGAGTGCGTAATAAGTGGGTGCTGCTGCTCGCTGAAGGGTCAAAAATCGGTTTTTATGAATCTGAAAATTTGAAGGAATGGCGCTATATGAATGGGTTCATGACTCATGATATCGGGATCGTTGAATGTCCGGACCTGTTTCAACTACGCGCAGGCGACGGAACCGTCAAGTGGGTACTCGGCGCAAGCGCGAACGGAAAAGCAGCGGGACTGCCGAATACATACGCCTATTGGATTGGTGACTTTAATGGTGAAAAGTTTACCGCTGATCACGATGCGCCGCAATGGCTGGACTATGGATTCGATTGGTATGCCGGCGTGACATTCGAAAACGCGAGGGCGTCGCTCGATTCGCGCTATGCGATCGCTTGGATGAACAATTGGGATTACCCGAACATTACGCCCACTTTAAAGAGGGATAAATTCAACGGGGTAAACTCAATCGTGCGCAAAATTCATCTCGTTAAGCAGGATGACGGCTACAGCCTCGCTTCTCAGCCGGCTGCCGAACTGGATAAGCTTGCCGCATCGACGCAACAGCTGAAAACAATTCGCGTCAATGGGACGAAAACACTCGATGCGCGTGGAACTGCGTATCAGCTTGAAGCCGACATTTCATGGACCGACGCCGGTAACGTCGGGTTTAGGTTGCGTGAATCCGAAGACAAAGAACGGCATATTGACGTTGGTATTTTTTCAACCGCAGGGTATCTCTACGTCAATCGTGCGTTCACAAACCAGCCGGATAAAAGTAAAAAATATTTGGAGAGCCATGCGCCGCTTGCGGCCGGAACCAAGCGCGTACATCTGAAAATTCTCGTGGATAAAACAAGTATCGAAGTGTTTGTCGACGACGGTAGGACTGTGCTTACGAATCAAGTGTTTCCGCGCCTGAACGACGAGGGCATCAGCCTATACTCCGAAGGCGGCACCGCTGTTTTCGAAAATATGAAGATCAAACATTTCCGATCAATTAATGAAACGACGAAGTAAGGTGACTGAATGAAGCCAAAAAAGAGCTGTGAGCAGAGTCGCTCACAGCTCTTTCCCAATCCCAATCAGTCAAATACGTTGACGCATGATTGAAACAGTTCCTTGTTTTCTTGAATTTTCCCTTCATTGCCGAGGACACAGACCAGACCTTGGTCGGTAACTTTTTTCAGCAGCTGCCCGAAATCGTTGATGTCGGTGCGGTTGGTATCAAGCACTGCGTCGCGAGTTCCTTGCACGTCGGCCTGAGTGATGTGCTTGAAATACTGGGCGTCGGCCATGCTGCCTTTGCCGCGCGGCGTCAGCGGTGTATCAAGATCGGACAAGGTTCCGATGATGTATTTTGTCATTTCAAAATCATCGGCATCAAACGCTTCGACAAATTTTGCTGCGTTATCATATATCGACAGCGTTTCCTTCAAATTCGGATCTCGGTACGACCAAAAGATCAGGTTGCCTGCCGATTCGAGCGCGAGTCCCGCGCCGTATGCGCCACCCATCACGCGCACTTGATTCCACAAGTAATCAAGTGACAGGATTTTTTTCAGTACCTGAAGCTTGCCTGTGTAATCATAACCGAGTGACTTAAAGTTCGCGCCTTTTGCCGCATATTGAACCTTGCTCGAAGTCATCAAGCCTTCATTTTTCGCTTCCGGTTCCGGCAATTTTTCCGAACCGCGTACTGCGGCGGCATCTGTTTGCAAGTCCAGCTGAGCGAATTGCGTCTCAACGGTACTCAGTATTGCGGCGTCACCGGTAATGCTTGCGACAAGGGACTTTTTGTTAAACAGCAGTTTTGCCAGCGTGGATAGAGTAGCGGATAATTCTTCAAAACGATCATCCCAATTTTTATCCAAATCTGAAATGAATCGGTAGAAATCCAGCCCTCTCAGTTTTTCACCATAAGCGGCAGCCTCTGAAAAATAGGAGCCGAGCCGGCGGACGACAACCGATTGACCGTTTTGGTTAAAGGACATCTCCACGCGGGATTTGATTTCTTTGACAATCTCTCTAATTCGTGATGCGTTGTCAAACTTGCTGTGGTAGATGATCTCATGAATGAGTGCAAATGCCTGAGGCAATTTATCTTGAAGCACTTTTGTTTTTGCAGAAAATTTCGGCGCATAAGCATCGTCATCAGACTTATCCCCATAAGTCTGATTATCAAAATCAATGCCGCCGGTGTGAATATTGATCTCACTAACTAAATCTGAGTAGGCGTATTTTTCCGTATCGACTTTCCCAAGTACTTCCTGCAAAAGGGTGAGACAGGAAATTTGATCGGCAGGAACCGCTGACGCGTCAAAATAAAGATTGACGTAGGCAATCTTGTTGGTTTCCAGATCATGGTAGAGTGTTTTGACTGCGTCAATCGTCACTTCTTTCAGCGGAAGTTCCTCAGCCTTTTTCGCTACGTCGGCAATCGACAGTGTTGGAATTTTACGCAGATCTTCGGGACTGTCTGCGCCGGACTGACGCGCCTTAAGTTTCTGCGTTTCGTCGATAATCTGCTGTACGCCTTCGACACTTAAATTTTTCTTGACGTCCGCCAGCTTCGCTTCAACGAGTTTGGCTTCCTTTTCTGCAATGGTTTTTGACGGTGCAATCGTCACAAAGGTTTGATGATTGCTGTTCAGCAAATAGTTTTCAATAAGTGCCTCGAAGTAATTGCTCGTTAGCGCCTGCTTGATTTTTATCAAAGTGCCTTCGAATTTCAGATGCATGAACGGATCTTCGTCATACAGCCAGCTGTCCATTGACATGATGCTGTAGACCAACCCTTTTGGCATCGATCCGTAATCGGCTTCGCGCAGCTGGAATTCTTTGACGTTGATCGCCGCTTCAATCTGTTTTTTATCCAAACCGTCTTTGACAAATGTGCGCAGTGTATCGAAAACAACCTTTTTAAAGGCTTCCTTTTGGTTCTCATTCGCGTTTTTCACATTAATGGAGAAAAACGGCTGGAGCATGCTGGTGTCATAAGAACCGAACACATCTTGGCCAATGCCCGCGTCAAGAATCGCTTTCTTAAGTGGTGCTGCCGGACTGTCGAGCAACAGATAATCGAGAATATCGAACGCCAGATAGGTTTCCGGGTTGGTAGAGGTCGAGACGGCGAAATTCATGCTCAGGTAGGTTTTATCCTTTAAATCCGTATCAGGGAGCACCGGGTATTCCTTGATAATTTCATTGATTTTGCCGATCGGCTTCTGCACGGCGATCGACGAGTCGACAGCGGTGCGATCATAGCTGTCAAGATACGCCTGATCCAGATAGGCAAGCTTTTCTTCAATGTCCATATTTCCGTAAAGATAGATATAGCTATTGGCCGGGCTGTAATATTTTTTATGGCATTGCAGGAAGTACTCTTGGGTCAGATCGGGAATATAAAGCGGATCACCGCCGGATTCATAGCCGTAGCTCGTGTCCGGAAACAGCGAGTTCTGATTCGCGCGCATCAGCAAGCCCTCGGGGGAAGAGAACGCGCCTTTCATTTCATTGTAAACGACGCCTTTATAATTGATCGGATCGTCGGCGTTTTCCAACTCGTAATGCCAGCCTTCCTGTTGCAGAATTTCCTTGTATTTATAAATGTTCGGGTGAAACACGGCATCGAGATAGACGTCCATTAGATTCTGAAAATCTTTATCATTTTTACTTGCCACCGGATACATTGTCTTATCGCTGAAGGTAAACGCGTTCAAAAAGGTGTTGAGCGAACCTTTGAGCAGCTCAACGAACGGTTCTTTTACCGGATACTTATCCGATCCGCATAGGACCGAGTGCTCAAGAATGTGAAAAACGCCGGTGTTATTTTCTGGAGGCGTGCGAAAACTGATTGAGAAGACTTTATTGTCATCGTCGTTTTCCAGAAACAATAACTTCGCGCCGCTTTTCTCATGCTCGAATACATAGGCCTGTGAGTGAATGTCTTGAATCGTGTCCTTGTGAAGCAGGCGAAAACCGTGGACAACCTTGTTTTGAGTAAGAGTTTCCATTAAAAAACCTCCTGTTTAAAGATGTTTCGTCCCCAGGCTCATGGCACTGAGCGGAAAAAGGCGACATATTTATTATACATTAATAAATGAGAAAAAATGCCATTGACAAACCAAAGCTTTCGTTCGCGATGTTAAATAACCATGCTTCCTCATTCACTAAGGTTAATCGTTCACTTACTTAGGATAAAATCTTCAATTTATCATTCCCACTTTTCATTTTTTTATTGCCCTATTCGCGTTCGGTCAAAAGAGCCGCCGGCCGTAACAAGAATTTCGGCTATTGAGCAACCTTGATTATCATTTAATTATTTTTTTTTCGTACCCTTTAGAGCATGGAGGGGATTGCATCATGAAAACTATTATTGAAACAAAGCAGCTGACTAAATTTAAAAAGGAAGTGGCACTTGAAAAGGTGTCTATTCATGTAGAAGAAAATTCCGTATATGGACTATTGGGTCCCAACGGAGCGGGCAAATCGACTTTATTAAAATCAATAACAGGCGTGCTCAGACCTGATTCCGGCGAGATTTTGCCATGGAAGCATGGGGATTTGGCTCATACTGGCGCTATGATTGAAGGCCCGGCGATTTATCCGAATCTGACGGCGCAAGAAAATTTGCGAGTATTAGCGACACTGCTGGACATTGATAAAGCGCGAATAGCTGAAGTTCTGCGGATTGTCGATCTCAAAAATACCGGAAATAAGACAGCTAAACATTTTTCGCTAGGGATGAAACAGCGACTAGGCATTGCGATGGCTCTTTTGAATCAACCTAAATTATTGATTTTGGATGAACCAACGAATGGCTTGGATCCGCTCGGTATACAAGAACTTCGAGAATTGATCCGCTCCTTTCCGGAGCAGGGAATCTCAGTCATTTTGTCCAGTCACATTTTGAGTAAAGTAGAGCAGGTTGCCGACACCGTAGGCATTATTTATAACGGTCATTTATGTTACGAGAACAGTAATGATCAACGGAAAGAAAACTTAGAACAACTGTTTATGGATATCGTAAAAAGGAGCAGATGAAATGATGCTTATACGTCAAATTAAAGCAGAATGGTTAAAAGAGAAACGTTCTGCAAATAGAAAACTAATGATGATGACACCGCTTGTTTTTATCATGTTCAGCTTTTTAATGACTCTATTGATGGGAACAGCGCCAAAAGGCAAGAGTTATCTGGTTGCCGCGGCGTTCAACTGGTATCCGTTAATCATTTTGCCGGTCATTCTCACTTTATTCGTTACCAATATCAAGGGAAAAGAAAAAACCGTAAATGAAGTTTTCACCCGTTCTTTAGGCATTGATTCCAGCTATCAATGGATGGCTAAGAATATGATCGTTATTTTTGAACTATTGATCACGTTGGCGTTTTCCGGCCTGCTCGTTCTTCTTTTGAACGGTCTATTGTTAAATGACACTATTTCCTTTGGCCGAATTGTCATAGCTACTGCTTGTCTGTTTCTGGGAAGTTTGCCTGTCGTCGGTATTAGCTTTGTACTCAATCGCTTTTTGAATCGAATCATCGTGATCTTGATCAACTTCATTCTGAGTTCGGCCGCCGCACTCATCGCGGTAGAAGGAAGCTGGCTGCTCTTCGCATGGTGCTACAACATTAGAATGATGGCGCCAACGCTGGGGCTCCATCCTAACGGTACATTTTTACCTGCCGGCAGTCCTTTGCTCAATACCGGCTCTATTGGAACAGGGGTACTTCTCTCACTTATTGTTTACGGTCTCATTGTTATCATACAAACAGCCCTTTCTAAAAGGAGAAATGGACGATGATTCAATTGATGTGGGCGCATTGGTTAAAAGCGAAGAGAACGTTTGTTCGAACGATGCGTCTCTTGCTGCCTGTCGTGTATTCAAGTGTTCTCTTTTTATACTTTTATAGCCGGGGCAAATCAGGGGTAACGGCATTGAATGAGTACACCACTTTTTTCCTGTTTTTTACACTTTGCGCGTTATTTACACTGAGCCTACTTATTCCGCTCTTACTGTCTCCGGACAGAGAAGCCGGAAACTTCGGCAATGAATTAAGAATCGGCATATCGAGGGGAAAGTTGTTTGTCAGTCGATTCTTTATGATTTTGATGCTCGTCACGATCATGATCTACTGAAACTAATGAATCAAGCACTTAAATCCAGCAATGAAGTGACGACGAGAGATAACGCGATTGGCATTGATCCCAATCAATTAGGTCTCTATGATTTAATTATTCTTGATGTGATGATGCCTGAAAAAGACGGATTTGATTTTTTAAGAGAAAATCGTTATTACATCGACGCACCGGTTCTGTTTCTTACTGCCAGAGATTTTGAAGAGGATAAGCTAGAGGGCTTTGCCTCGGGAGCGGACGACTATATAACGAAACCTTTTTCAATAAAAGAACTTCGCGCGCGTGTCGATGCTCATATGCGGCGAGAGAAAAGGAAAAAGCACAGTCGCTTATCGGATGGTCCGGTGGCATGTGATCTGATTCAAAAAAAGTTCTTTGCCAATCAAATGCCGATACAGCTTACTCCATCCGAATATGAACTATGTGTCTTTTTATTGCGGAACAGCAAGCAGGTCTTTTCAAAAAAAGATATCTATACTTCTGTTTACGGATATGACGCAGTTGGCGACAGTCAAACAACGATTACGGAACGAATCAAGCAGATTCGAAATAAATTCCAGAAAGCGAACATTAATCCAATCCAGACGGTTTGGGGAGTCGGGTATAAGTGGGACATCAATGGAAGAAGAATCATTGATCACGGGACAGTCTGAATATTTAGCTGACTTGAAGAATGGTGTAAAACGTTTAGAACAGTATATCGAGCAATTAAAAAAAATCAGCGGTATTTCGAGTCAAAAAAGAATCAAGATGCCGATCAATAAGCAAGTGGTTGGCAGCTGGGTAGCGTTGGCCGCCTCCTTATCCAAAAATGCCGGATTGACGCTCGAAGTACGGTGTCACGACGAAAGCAGTCTTCGCATCGATAAGGAACAACTGTCAAACGCCATTCAAAATATTGTTGTCAACAGCGTTGAGCACGCGCCGCCGGATTCGCCGATTATTCTTTCATTTGAAGACACACCCGGAAGTTACCGAATAACAATCATCGATCAAGGGCCGGGCTTTAGCGAGCAGGCGTTAAAAGAAGCGACCGGCAGATTTTTTACGACAAAAACAAAGGGCGCTCCGCACTACGGACTCGGATTGACGATTGCCGCTGAGTCGTTAGCTAATAATCACGGAGAATTGAAGCTTGAAAATAGTTACGTCGGCCGCAAAATAAACGGCGCAAAAGTGACGATTTTATTAAATAAAAGGTAGAATTAAGGTTTATGCGGTGCATTTTTAAGGAATTTCAAAGCTAGTTAAGGATTTAGGCACAGGACTTTTTCAGATGAAAAAATCGGCGAGGTGAGCGAAGTTGGCCAATAAAGAAGCAAAACTGAAGCAAAACGACAACAACGTGATTGAATTCATTGAAGCTGTGGAAAGTCCGAGAAAACGCGAGGATGCTTATCGGTTACTGGATCTTTTTACGGAGATAACCGGTTATGAGGCGAAAATGTGGGGCCCGAGCATCATCGGATTCGGCTCGTATCATTATAAGTACGCGTCCGGGCATGAAGGCAACGCCCCGCTCACCGGATTTTCGCCGCGAAAAGCGAAGATCAGCTTATACCTGACCATGCCCGATGATGAATACGAAAAATTTGCAGCAGATTTTGGTAAACATACACGCGGAAAAGCATGTATTTACGTCAACAAGCTCGCGGATATCAATGTCGCGGTGCTGAAAGAGATGATCAAGGTGTCAGTTATTTTTTCAAAAAAGCAGAATCGATGAATCGGGGGAGACAAGATGTCCATTCAATTAAAAGAGGAATTTTTAAAAGGTGCCTTGATTCGACTCGTGCCAACTGAAGAGGCAGATCTGACCTTCGTGAAATCGGTGGAGCGAGCAGTGGAGAACGCCCAATTTGTCGGCGATTGGACAGTAGCGGAGCATCAGGCTGCCCTCACGGATCACGACAAGCTTCATTTTACTGTGCGCGATGGAGGCAATGTGCGTGTGGGATACATTATTTTAGCGGGCGTCGCCAGCAGCGATCATAATATTAATCTCCTGCGCATCGCCGTTACTCAAAAAGGGAAAGGCTATGGAACAGAAGTGCTGTTTCTTTTGAAGCGTCTATGTTTTGAGGGGTTAGGCGCGCACCGGCTTTGGCTGGATGTGGTTGACGATAATGGGAGAGCGAGGCATGTGTATCAGAAAGCGGGCTTTGTTCAAGAAGGCGTGCTGCGCGAGTGCATGCGATATTCTGATCGCTATAAGTCTCTCATTGTAATGTCGCTTTTGGAACATGAATATAGTGAAAAGTAATGGTCACTTTATTATTCCTATGATACTTATGGTGGCAATCAATGCGTTAAACCAGGATTACCGCACAGGCCTCGACCCGGATAACTTTGATTTTTAATTATACACATTGAAATTAGGGTGCCGTATTGGCCTTTAAATACATGTTGACAGATAGGATTAATTGGGATAAACTACAATTAATTTCATAATTCTTATCTAGAGTGGCGGAGGGACTGGCCCGATGAAACCCGACAACCTGCCTATGTGCAAAGGTGTTAATTCCAGCAGATGATCCAATGTCTGACAGATAAGAAAAACAGTATCCGTTAGCCAGCTGCTTTTTCTTATCTTTGAGAAAGCAGCTATTTGATTTGCATAAAAATAAATCAAAGAGGGAGGAAATACATAATAGAAAGATTGCAGAACTACAGTATCAAAGATTTGATACATGACTCATCGAGTCAGAAAACATTAGAGATAGAAATGGGGAGACGCTATGTGTTCAAAGAAATTAACTGCAACGATTTGTGCTGTTCTGTTGATTATTACTTCACTGTTAACAGCGTGCGGATCAAGTGAATCAAATCAATCATCCGGTCAGCAACCCGACAAGAATCAAACGCTGAATCTGTTTTTTGAATCACCGACCACACTTGATGTGAACGATGTACGTAATTCAAGTGAATTCCAGATTCTGTCACAAGTTCAAGAGGGACTTGTGCGTACTTATACGGATAAAAACGGTAAGGAAAAAACAGTGCCAGCAGGTGCAAAAAGTTGGAAGATTACTAATGGCGGAACGGTATACACATTTAAACTTCGCAATTATAAATGGTCGGATGGAAAAGAAGTAACGGCGCAAAATTATGTGGACTCAGTGCTTCGCCTCCTTGATCCAAAAAAAGCATTTTCTTATGCTTTCTTTGCTTATGACATTAAAAATGCAGAAAAATATTATGCGGGCAAGGCAAAAGCAAAAGACGTCGGCGTCAAAGCTCTTGACGATAAGACTTTGCAATTCACACTGGAAAAACCGACACCGCAATTTAATAAGAAATTCGGTTTTGTCGCATTGTTTCCAATCCGGCTTGATGTTATTAAAAAAGGTGGAGAAACCTATGCAACCGATTATAAGGCACAGGTTTTTAGCGGACCTTTTGTTATTAAGAGCTGGGTTAAGGATAACAGCCTAGTATTGAAAAAGAATCCGAAATACTGGGATGCAAAGAATGTGCATCTTAAAACTGTAAATTTAAAGAAAGTAGACGAGACGTCAACTCAGGCCTCACTGTTCCAGTCGAAACAAACGGATGTTATTGCTGCTCAGCAGCAATACATCAAGAAATGGGCTGGTGAATCAAAACAAGGTAAGATTCAGTATATTCATGGCAATACGCCACTCACAAGCTATATCGTATTTAACCAGAAGTCCGGCGGTACATCAGGTTTACTGAAGAACGCGAAAATTCGTTTGGCGCTATCTCTAGCGATTAACCGTGAAGATTTGGTTAAATTGGTGTTCGGCCGCTACCGTCCGGCTTATGGATTGATTCCAAACGGTATTCAGGTAGGAAATAAAGACTATCGGGATGACGTTGCACAACCGCTGAAACCTCTGTATGACAAATATAACGGCAATAAGAGCGAACTTCAGGAATTGTTTAAAGAAGGTTTGAAAGAGCTGGGTGTTAAGAAAAGGCTGAGCGATATTACATTCACTCTGATTACGACCGGCACCGATGCACTTTCAAAATCGGAACAGGAATACTATCAGCAGGAATGGGAAAAGAATCTGGGTGTCAAAGTTAAGCTGAATGTTCTTGAATCAAAATTGTTTGTTGCACAGCGAAATGCAAATAAATACGATCTCCTGCTGAACGGCTGGTTCGGCGATTATAATGATCCATCCACGTTTACCGATATGTGGACAGCGAATAATGGATTTTCGAAATTCTTCGGTTTTTATTCAGATAAAAAGTATGATGCATATTACAAGAAATTGGATGGTGTAACCGATGATGCCCAACGCGAAAAAATTTATGCACAGCTAGAAGATTTGCTAATTGCTAAAGACGCGGGTGTGGCGCCAATCTACTATGGCGATTCACAGTACTTTGTTCAAAACTATGTGAAGAACATCAGCTTCCCACTCTTTGGTACGCCGATTGACTTCAGCCGTGCTTACATTTCCGGCAAGGAATAAGAAAGAAGTATCGCCTTTTTTATGAAGTTTGAGGAATGAGTATAGTTATAGTTGCTCATCCATAGCAGTTTATTACAGGAGAAGAAACATGTCGTTACAATGTTTTCTTTTCCTGTATTTATTAAATTTAATAATAAATAGGAGTCATCACACATGCTAATCTATACATTTCGCCGCCTTGCTGAGATGATTTTGACTTTGTTTATTATTGCGACAGCGACATTTTTTCTGCTTGCGGCCGTGCCCGGCGATCCAATTTCAGACCGGGTTGAAAAATTGCCGACTCAAATAAGACATAATATGTATGCAAAATATGGATTGAATAAACCGCTACTTCAACGATATGTGATTACAATGAAGGGCCTTGCTGTAGGGAATTTTGGCGAATCCATTATTTATCCGGGACAAACTGTTCAAAGTATTCTGCATGACAAACTGCCTGCTTCTGCTCGATTGGGCATTCAGCAAATGGTGCTTGGCATTACCATTGGCTTGGGACTCGGAATTATTGCTGCTATGAAAAAGAACACATGGATTGACTACAGTATTATTACAGCGGCCATACTGCTGATTTCGATTCCGCATCTGATTTTCGGTTTGCTTCTTCAAAAAATGTTTGCCGGAAATCTTGGCTGGTTTCCCGTTATCGGTTGGCCGAAAGGCAAAGATTTGTGGACTGGGGGATGGGAATATACCATTCTTCCGACATTAACTGGCTGCTTTGCCTATATAGCCTCGTACACACGACTATTAAAAACATCCATGCTTGATGTCGTAAATCAGGACTATATTTTGACGGCGGAGTCCAAAGGAATATCTAAAGCACGTGTGGTTCTTAAACATGTACTTCGAAATTCAATGATTCCGATCATTACGAATCTGCCGATGAGCATTGCCATGTGTATCACTGGATCTTTTTTTATTGAACGAATTTTTTCCATTCCCGGAATCGGTATGTATTACGTCACGTCGGTGAATGGAAGAGACTTACCATTGATTATGGGACAAACCGTGATCATATCAGCCATTTACGTTACCGTAATTTTTATTACCGATGTTCTCTATACGATCGTCGATCCGAGAATTCAGATTCAGGGCGGAAGGAAGTAGCATCACGATGGAACTAACGAAAATAAGCTTTAAGAAATATAATGGCAAGCGGCTGAATGCTGAAGAGCTGTCCGGCTACTCGGCAACGTATTGGAAAGATGTATGGCGTAGACTCATGGTTAACCCAACTGCAATGCTTTCGCTTGCGGCACTGGTCATTATTATTATACTCGTTATTATTGGTCCGCTCATCAGCGGTCACGATATTTCATCAATTAATCCACGACGAGCAAATCTGAATCCATCGCTTGAGAATTGGTTCGGTACCGATAATTTAGGCAGAGATCTATTTACACGCGTATGGTATGGCGCTAGAGCTTCCATTATTGTAGCGCTCGTCTGTACATTGATTCAAACAGTGACCGGTTGCTTATATGGCGGTGTCATGGCTTACTTCGGTGGCTGGGTAGACGAAGTGCTGATGCGCATTATTGAAGTTATGACCTCAATGCCGACGTTGTTGATTACTATTCTGACCATGATGGTACTCGGAAACGGGATGGTCGCGCTGCTTGTTGCCATGAGCGTCACCTCATGGTGCGGGACGGCGCGCTTAATTCGTGGTCAAGTCATGCAGCTTCGAGAGGCGGAATATGTACTTGCAGCTGTGGCGCTGGGTGCTTCGCCATTTTGGGTGATTTTAAAACACTTGATTCCGAACACATTCGGTCTGCTCATGCTGACAATTGCAACCAGTATCCCGGACTATATTTTTACCGAAGCAGGACTAAGCTTTCTTGGAATTGGACTGCAGCCGCCGAATACAAGTCTTGGCGTACTGATCTCGATCGGGCAGCAGACGATGGACTTCTTTCCAATTCAGTTGCTGGTTCCCGGACTGATTCTTTGCACAATTGTTCTCGCTTTTAATCTTCTGGGCGATGGATTGCGTGATGCTTTGGATCCAAGAATGCGCCAATGAGGGAGGGATAACGATCACACAATTACTTGAGGTAACTAATCTAAGCGTTTCCTACCATACGTATGCGGGCGAGGTCCAATCGGTACGAGGCATATCCTTTGATGTAAAAGAAGGAGAAACGCTGGCAATTGTTGGAGAATCAGGCTGTGGTAAATCAGTTACAGCACGATCAATTATGGGTCTTATCAAACCGCCGATTGGAGAGATCAAGCTTAGCAGTGAGATACGCTATCGCGGGAAAAATATTTTGACGTTTACGTCCAAAGAGTGGGCATATTATCGCGGAGGCGAATCATCGATTATTTTTCAGGATGCCTTGACCGCACTTAATCCGACGATGACGATAGGCGATCAAATTACCGAAAATATATTTGCACATGAGAAAATATCTAAAAAGGCAGCAGTTGAGCGTGCCACCGGTCTTTTAGAACAGGTGGGCATCCCCGATGCGTCAAAAAAATTGAAAAGTTATCCGCACCAGCTATCCGGTGGTATGCGTCAACGTGTGATGATCGCCATTGCCTTTGCTTGCAATCCGAAGCTGCTGATTGCGGATGAACCGACAACAGCGCTTGATGTCACCATCCAAGCACAAATTCTGGATATGATTCGTTCACTGCAGGTAAAGAAGAATACATCGGTAATGCTGATTACGCATGATCTGGGGATCGTTGCCAACATCGCCAGCAGAGTGATCATTATGTATTCAGGGAGAATCGTAGAACGCGGTTCCAGTGATGATATTTTTTATCATCCGAAACATCCCTACACGATTGCACTGTTACGCGCGATTCCGAAGTTGACCGATAAGTCGAAAGAAAAACTCTATTCTATTGAGGGCCGCCCGCCAGACTTGTTAGATCCGCCCAAAGGCTGCCCTTTTGCGGCAAGATGTCCCTATTGTATGAATGTATGCGTGGAAGCCAACCCCGAATCTTTTGATTTCGGGCTCGGACATACGGCTTCTTGCTGGCTGCATCATTCTCAGGCGCCGAAGGTGGAATGGTCGATCTAAATGTTTTTGAGCGAAACTGTGATCTATAAATTAGGGGTGCGTGATGAGACGAATCATTGATTTTATTAGGGATTTACTGAGATCCGTTTGGATAAGTTTTATAAGCATTTTTTTGGTAATGGTCTTTACGACATGTGCAGGATTTTTCCGATTGAATGGGGATGTAAAAGCACTTCTCTTATTAGATCAACGTGTTCTGCTTATCGTTTCTTCACTCGGATTATTTGTTGTGGCAGGACTAGTACTCAAAAGATCTACATATAAACTGGTGAATGAACCGAGTTGGAGGAAACGATTTAGATATTTTAACTTTGTCGGAGTACTTGCTGTTATTTTTTTCGGTTTTATCCTTGTCGCGGGAGCAATTGATTACTGGTTACAACGATAGACATGATGATTCTTAATATCAAAGTTTTAAAGGTTAGGGACGATTAGCAGAGAATGTGATTAACGTACTGAACCAAAATCACTGCACAGGTTTCACTTCGGATAATTTTGATTTTTAATCGAATAAAGGGTGAGTCCGACTTCTCTCTGCGGGAGTCGGCTTTTTTAATTGGCGAAACGTTCGATAAAATCAGAATCAGCTACACCTAACGCACGTGATCAAGCTGAAGCAATGGGTCTGACAAGGTGAAATTACGTTTGACAAATCGGCGAATTTCTTTTACATATTTGCTAGAATCCATGACTTTTACTGAAATTACGCGAAACAATAGGATAGGTGAATACATGAGCGAAAAAGTGCTCGAGTTAATTCTCGATAAACTGACAAGTATGGACGGCCGCATGGGTAACATGGAAACCCGTATGGACCATATGGAAGAAAAACAGGATCTGATGCAGGCGCAGCTCGACGAAACTGACCGTATCCTTAAAGCGGTTTATGATCGTCAAGAGGTGTCGGATGCGAAGCTGACGGCGCTGAGCAGTGACGTCGACAAGCTGCATGGCTACGTGAAGAAGATCGATGAAAAAGTCAATCACAGTCAGCAATCCATGGATAAAATGCTCAAAAATCAAGCCGCAATTTTTGAAATGCTCGGCGAACATGATGTTTCCATTCGCGCATTGAAAAAGAAAGCAAGATCATCGTGAGCCGCAGTATTACTTGAAGATAAACCGCGTCAATGAATTCCCCAAAACACATCCACCGGCAGCGGTGACACAACTCCAAAATCGAATAAATTCAAAAATGCCGGTGCCGCGCAAAGGTTCAGGTTATTCTTATACCTATCCCAAAGTTTCAATTATAGAAACAATAGAATCAATATTTGATTTTCCATCTCGTTCTGTTTATGATGGGCACATCCAAGAAAGAGGTGAACCGAAATGAGTCAGTATGAGGTGGCCACCTTAAAAAAGGGACTCCTGATTTTGGATGCTTTACGTCAGACAGAAGCGCTGACACTTAGCGAAATAATCGAACAATTGAACTTAAATAAATCCACTGCTTTTCGTTTGGTCGCGACACTTGAAGCGATGGGTTATGTGAAAAAAGAAGGAAAATCCTATCGTGCAAGCCATAAACTCAGCATCTATTCCGCACCTGAATCAGTAAAAGTGAATTGGCTGACGGCCGCGCCGCTGCACCAACTAAGTGCGGAGCTAGGTGAAACCGTCTATGTGGGAACGCTGATCGGAACCGATGTCCTTACCACTCAAGTCGTTGACGGGAATCATGCGATCCGCAGTCATTCGGAAATCGGTGATCGGGCAGCGGCGCATTTAAGCGCACTGGGAAAAGTTATTTTAGCTTTTCTCAATGATCACGAACGCGAATCTTTGTTTCGACAGCTGACACTCGTACGCAAAACGGAGAAAACATTTGCTGATTTTCACTTGCTCCGTGCCCATTTGGCCGTCATACACGATCAGGGCTACTCCGTTGACGATGAAGAGACGGAAATCGGTCTTCGCTGCGTTGCGGCTCCAATTTTTTATCATGGCCGAGTGATCGCCGCCGTCGCTTTATCAGGACCGGCATCTCGGCTCGTAAAAAAGAAGGATAAGCTGCTGAGTAAAAAGTTAATGGCTTGCAGTAAGCAGATCTCTAAATTGCTTGACTAATGGTGCTTTTATAATGGAGGTTTACCTATGAAAGAAATGTCTGCCAAAGCGCTTGTTGGCATCTATTCTCTGGCAATCAGCGCGTTTGCGATCGGCACAACCGAATTTGTTATTGTCGGTCTGCTTCCGACGATTGCCGCGGATCTGCACATTTCCGTAACAAAGGCCGGGACACTCATTTCGGGCTATGCTGCAGCGATCGCGATTGGCACGCCAATTATTGCAGCGCTGACCGGGCGTATTCCCAAAAAAGGCTTTTTAATCATGCTCATGACTCTGTTCACATTGGGAAATGTGATCGCGGCACTTTCCGGAACTTATGAATGGCTGATGGCGGCACGTGTGCTTACGGCGGTTACGCATGGTGTATTCTTAGCGATTGCCGCAGTCGTTGCCGCTTCACTTGTGCCGACTGAAAAAAGAGGTACGGCAATTGCCATTGTCTTTACCGGATTGACAATTGCGACCATCGTCGGTGTTCCTCTGGGCACGTATATTGGTCAGCATTTCGGCTGGCGCGCGACCTTCGTTCTCATTGCTGTACTCGGCTGCATCGGGCTGATCATCAATGTTTTCACGATTGATCGAATTAAACGGAGCGCACACGTACCGACGTTGAAAGACATGGTGCAATGCATTGGCAATCCGCGCATTCTCATGGCCTTTGTCATGACCTGTCTCGGTTTTGGCGGGACGTTTACTTTATTTACTTATTTATCGCCGATTCTGGAGAAGGTAAGCGGATTTTCAACATCATCCATATCGTGGCTGCTGCTGCTCTACGGCGCGGCCGTCGCCATTGGCAATATTTTAGGCGGGAAAATCGCCAACGTGCACCCTGTAAAAGGATTGCGTCCGGTTTTCCTGTTCCAGTCCGTGGTGCTCTTGCTGCAAATGTGGCTTTTGCCGAATAAAGCGTTGAGTCTTATCTCGATTTGCCTGCTCGGACTATTCGCATTTATGATGTCGCCCGGCGTTCAAGCCTACATGGTCGGCTTAGCAGAGAAACTTGTTCCCGCGGCGAGTGATATGGCATCTGCGCTAAATATCTCCGCCTTCAATGTCGGCATTGCGGTCGGGTCAACCTTGGGCGGATGGGCCGTTGACTTCCTGACCTATCTCGATACGGCTTGGGTCGGCGCATTGATGTCCGCGACAGCTTGTGTACTGGCAATTATTAATTATCGGATGGATAAAAAACAAAAACTATTTTAATGGAGGCACGTATGATGACCTTACAAGAACTGGAACAGCTCGAAAATGAGCTTCAATTTGATCAGTTTACCAATGAGGATGCGCTTCAGCTTGGACTGTTATTGATTGATTATGCAAAGAAAAACGGCAAATCAATCGCCATTCATATTGAAAGAAATCGCGTCCCGCTGTTTACTTATTTAATGGAAGGAACCTCGGAGGAAAATGTCTACTGGTTTGGGAGAAAGAAGCGAGTGGTCGATCATTATAATCACAGCTCGCTTTACATCGGCAAACGTTTTGAAGCCGGCGGCCTGACCCATGATCAGAATTCGCTGCTCCCGCCTTCCGAATATCAGGCGGTCGGCGGCTCATTCCCGATTCGTGTTCGGAACGCGGGTGTCCTCGGCTCCGTCACCGTTGCCGGCCTGACCGCGCAGCTCGATCATGATTACGCTGTTGCCGGTGTGAGGAGCTTTTTAAAGAAATAACGGATACAGTAAAAAGATCGGGACAGCTTCCCGATCTTTTTTTAATAAAAATAAGTATTAAAGAAATAAGAAATTTTCGGCTAACGGCGCTCACAATTTATGAGCAATACCGAAGTCACCGCATCCTGCGGCTCGCCCCGTACTCGTCTATCCATGAACCTGCGGCGGAGGTTTGGCGTAGCTCAATTTTCTAATAACGGTTCTTTATTTTGGCAGGCATTTTCAGCCTTTGCCGCACCAGATCTTCGAGACAATCGATAAAAAACGGATGATCATTGACGGCCGGAATATAGTCGAACTGCTGCCCGCCCGCTTCATAAAAGGCGTGGGCATTTTCCTGCGCGAGTTCCTGAAGCGTCTCTAAGCAATCAGCACTGAAACCAGGTGCGATCACGGCGATGTGTTTTACACCTTGTCCAGCCAGTGCTCGAACGGTATCAATCGTCGCCGGTTTCAGCCATTCCTCGTTACCGAATTTCGATTGGAAAGTTTCCAAAATGGATAGTTCCGGAAACTGTTGCCTGATGATTTCGGTTGTGATCCGGCAGCGCTGCGGATAATCATCTTCGTTTCGCGCATAGCGGATCGGAATCCCGTGATAAGAAAGAAGGAGTCGTCCGGGCATGCCATGATCGGAAACAGTGTTGCGGATGCGATCAGCCAGGGCCGCGATATAGCTCTGATGATCCGGGTAATCACGAATGAACGCCAGCTCCGGCAAATCGCGCCAACCCGCAAGCGACTGCTGCAGCCCGTCCCAGACGGATCCGACCGTCGTCGACGAATACTGCGGATAGAGCGGTACGACAACAAGATGACGTACCCCCCACTGATGCAACTTTTCCAATTCCCCGCTTAAATGGGGTGTTCCGTAACTCATTGCCAGCACAGCCTTCACACCGGTATCCGCCAATCGTTCCTGAAGCGCAGCCTGCTGCCGGCGGCCATTGAGCAGAAGTGGAGAGCCTTCGTCTGTCCATACGGATTGATACAGCTTCGCCGATTTCTTCGGACGCACGCGCAGAATGATACCATGAAGAATCGGCAGCCACTTCCAACGCGGCAAATCAATGACGCGCGGATCACTGAGAAATTCGGCTAAATAGCGGCGCACAGATTTCGGATCCGGCGCGTCTGGTGTTCCAAGATTGACAAGCAGTACGGCAGTCTTATCCATGATCAAGCTCCGTTCACTACAGAATAAATTAAGTGTATCAAAAAAAGGCAGGCGTAAACGCAGAGATTGCAAAAAATTTATTTGGCTGATCCGCTGCGGAGTCGTTAAACTGAAGAAAAAGGGACAGGCGGTGAAACCATGAAAATCTATATTATCGGTTCGGTCGGCAGCGGCAAAACAACGTTGGCGAGGAACATCGCCAAAAAAACAGAGATCGCCGCCTATGAACTCGATAACGTCGTCTGGGAACATCGCCCTGACGGAGACAGGCGCCGGATACCGGCGGAACGTGACGCTATTTTGCAAGACATTTTGAAAAAGGATTCGTGGATCATCGAAGGCGCGCAGTATGCTGATTGGGTGCTTCCTGCGTTGCGGAGTGCTGACCGGATTATTTTTCTTGATCCACCGAATAGGGTCATACAGCATCGGATCGTTAAACGGTTCATTCAGCAGAAATTGCACTTGGAAGAGGCTAACTATCGACCAACCTTTCACATGCTCTGGATGATGTTTCAATGGAGTGCGCAATTCCAGAAAGAGGGAAGATCACAAATTTTACATATGCTCAATTCTTTTCAGGAAAAGACGGTTATTTTGAAAGTGAAAAAGGATCTGAACAAAACAGTGTCTCTTTGAAAAGGCCTTGATTCACGTTATTTTTTGAAAAAGTACTTGAGATCAGTCATAAACATTGATAATATAGTTAAATGAATTTAATTAAATAAAATTAATTAAAATATTTAAACTAATGTGTTGGAGGTGGTTTTATGTTTCAGGAACACTTGTCGGTGATCGCAAATTATCTGTGGAAACAATCCGTTATTGAGTTGAACCGAACGTTATCTGAATCTGAGGTTCGCCACTTCAATATGAACGATTACTACTATTTAACGATTATTTATCAAATGGAGACTCCTAATCTGGGAAAACTAGCAGAAGAACTCCAATTAACAAAACCGGCAATATCGGCGATTGTAAAACGGTTAACAGAAAAAGGATTCGTTGAAAAAAAGCGGTCGACGGAGGATAAGCGTATTTATCATCTTAAAGTAACTGACAAAGGCAGGAGGATCATTGAGAACGATTATAAGTCCTTCAAAGACTTGGAAAATTTATTGGCAGAAACCATTTCAAAAGATCAGTTGAACGTGCTGAAGCAGATATTTGATCAAGTAGTGGATCGTCTGAAAGAGAACAAGGCGAAGGTGTAATCAGATGGGTAAAATGAAAGTATTCTTCTATGTTACGGATATCGGGTTTTTGCTTTATTGGCTGATTACGTTTTTGCATGTAATTCCCGAAAATATGCTTTTTAAAGATTACAATAATCCATTGCTTGTCTCTTGGAACTGGTCGTTTCTTCCACTTGATTTATTGATCTCGTTCACTGGTTTGATGGGGCTTTATTATTTCCGTAAAGGAAATGTTGCTTGGCGAAATTTTTCGTTCGTTTCTCTTGTATTAACTTTTTGTTCAGGATTGCAGGCGATTGTCTTTTGGACCATTCGACTCGATTTTGATTGGACTTGGTGGCTGTTTAATTTATATTTAATGATTTATCCACTGTTTTTCCTTCCTAAATTGTTGAAACAATCCGAACAGATGAGGTGAGCAAGTTGAGTTGGTTTTTTCTCGTATTCGCTATTCTCTTTGAAGTCTGTGGGACATTGCTGATGAAGCTGTCCAAGGGCTTGTCACATTTTTGGATTGATGTGCTGATGATGGTTGCGTACATGGTCAGTCTCGGTATGTTATCGATGGCATTGAAAAAAATCGACATCAGCATTGCCTACGCCATTTGGTCGGGCATGGGCATTGTTCTCATCGTTGCCATTGGTGTTCTGTTTTTCAAAGAGTCGCTTTCATTGCCTAAAGTCGTTTTTATCAGTTTGATTGTGATTGGCGCCATTGGTTTAAATGTGTTTGGCGAGGGACATTAATTTTATGAATTATTTTTTAAAGTAATAAAATATATAGGCGGTATCTGGTTGCAGGTACTCTAGTATGGGCAACTCAGGGTTTTTTGTTTGATTTATTTAATCTATAGTAACAGATTTTTTTGCTATACTTTAGACAATTTAAAGGTAGGGGAACTACAGATGCAAAAAAGAAAACGCTTCTTCTCAAATCAGGAAGCAGGAGGCTGCATCGCTTAACATTCGCAAGATCTCCTGCTTTCCTAATTAAACCTAAATTTAATTAGAGAGTGGGACAACCATTTTGAAAACAATTGCTTCATAATAATCCCCACTTATTATTTTGACCCGATTTTTTCGACACGATGAATTTCCTGCAGCCGGTCATGACGCTTTTTTACATGCAACACGGTTTGAGCGTGCGGGACATCTTTATCATACTTTTTTGCTGGAGCGTCGCCGTGCTGATTGGGGAGATTCCTACCGGTGTTTACGCGGATCGTTTCGGTGCGAAATGTTCCTTTATTACCGATCCCGTACTCAGAATAGCAAGTATTGTTTTACTTTTTTTCGCATCGGAGACTTGGATGTTTTTCGTTTGCAGCTTTATCAATGGTTTTTCCGTCACTTTTTATTCGGGAGCCGATGAGGCATTCATCTATGAGTCTCTGATAAGAGAGTGATGAGGAGCATCGAATGGATCAAGCGATGGGAAACATTCAATCCGCCAGCTTCATTGCAATGATTGTTGCGGTTTTGTTCGGTGCCTACATGGCAAAAGACTTGAGCAGATCGCAGTTTGATCTGCTGATCCTGCTCACCATCGCGTTTCAATTGGCTGAACTCATGCTGACATTATTACTGAAGAAGCTGAAACGCGCTGCTGATCTGTTTGAGAATCCGCTTCGCCGCATCAAGGAAGGTTTTCTTGTCATTAAGCGAAAGCCGCTTTTGCTGTTCATGTTTCTGAATGTCACACTCGTGTTCATTCCGGTTGGTGCGGTGTTCAAAAATCTTGATCAGCCATTCCTGACCCATGCGGGTGTTCCGGTTGCTGCTATCGGTCTGTTTTATGCCGGAGCTGCCGCGCTCGGTTTTTTTACCTTTCGCTCAATCAGCTGGCTGACCGATCATTATTTCCGAATTGTGCTGATGTTCGTAATCGGCGCGTTGTCAGTTATCGGCTTAGTATTGGCGGCTTTTACCGGAGCAGCACTGTGACTGGCAATCGGCGTGTTCCTTTTGCTGCGGATCGTCCATGTGATTTGCTACCCGATCTATTCGCGGATCAGCAATGATTACATTCCATCGTCGGTCCGCGCGACAACGATCTCGCTGCTGTCGATTGTCGATTCCAGCTGCGATTTGGCGGTGTTTCTGGCCCTGTCTTTTGTTGCAGCTGGCGATTCGATGCAGTGGATTTTTCTCGGGGCCGCAGCGATTGCCTTGTTCGGCATGCTGCTTCCGATTCGGCCATTAAAAGAATAAATCATCAAGGAACTGGGTGCGTCCGGTTCCTTTTTTTGCAGGTAAAAAAAGTTTAACGTCGTTTTGCCCTTGCTGGTACGACGATCAACGTCATAAGATTTGGTTAGGGCGATCAGGTAAGCGCCCAATCTGAGAAATAAACGGAAAAATTCCGCTTATTTTATATGGGACAACGCGAAAGCCACCGCATCCTGTGGAAGTAAAATCTTAAACAGGAAAATATGTAAAGATATGTTTACATATAGGAGAATTGATGATATATTGCGTGTAAAGATATCTTTACTTTATGAAGGGAACTGCCATGAATGTTGTGAATCATATTCGGGAAATTCGTCTGAAAAACGGCATTACACAAGTGAAGATGGCGCAGGATTTGAAAATTACTCGCCAAACGGTTAATGCAATTGAAAAAAACAAATACAATCCGAGCTTGGAACTTGCCTTGAAGTTAATTCGGTATTTTAATGTGCCAATTGAGGAATTGTTTCATCTAGAAGGGGATGACGAATAGTTAATGAAGAAAAAGCGTTTGGAACAACTAACCATGGGCGTTCTTTTACTTGGCATGATCATCGGCGGCTTTATCGGTATGCACATAGCCGGCGTGACTGTCGACTTTGGCATTGCGGCGGCAATTGTCGGCACTCCGCTGCTTGTGTTTCTCGTCATATTTTTATTGAATGCGTGGCGCAGGAACAGACTGGGAACGATCCCGGAAGCAGATGAGCGCACCGCATTAATTTTGAAACGCTATTTTCTAGGTGTCTTGTACTTTGTGCTATTTGGCAGCGGAGCCGCTTTGCTTGTTTTGTATGCCATGGGTATTCAAGCGATTGAAACCGGGATGCTGCTTGTCTTCATGATGATTTTGTATTTGGTGATCGGAATCGGTACGCTGATTGCAGCAAAACTATGAGATCCTGCGCAACGGCCTCTGTAATGAATTGAAAACAAATTGTCAATAATAAAAAAGAATCTAATTAATAAAAGTTAGTTGGTTATTTATTGTATGTATAGTACAATAAAGAAAGGGGTGAGCGTCATGCAAAGAGCAGTTTCAGTCTGTCCCAAATTAGAAAAAGCTTTTCAAATTTTAGGGAAAAAATGGAATGGCTTGATTATAGAAGTGCTTCTAGTCGGAGAAACTCATTTTAGTACCATTTCCGGATCGATTCCCGAATTGAGCGATCGAATGCTTTCCGCACGATTGAGAGAGCTTGAAGAAATGGGGATCATTGAGCGCATTGTTGATACCGGATACCCGATCCAAGTGACGTATCGCTTAACGGAGATGGGCAAGGGATTCAAACCGATCTTGGATGAAGTTCACAATTGGGCAAACAAATGGTATGGAGATGTCACTGAAAAAAAGTAAGTGCAAATGCTTTACTTTTTTTTAATTATAAACTATATTTATGTAAGTAAAGAAAAATTAATTAGTTGAGGAGTGTTTTCGCATATGACAAACACATTTATTCATGCAATCGAAAATCGCAGGTCCATCTATGCCCTAGATAAGAACGTGAAAGTAAGCAAGGAAGAAATCATTAAAACCATTCAGGAGGCTGTAAAATTCGCACCTTCCGCATTCAACTCACAATCGGCACATGCGGTTGTCCTGTTCGGGTCCGAAAGTGAGAGAATCTGGGGTGAAGGCGGTATTGCGGAACGAGAATTGCGCAAAGTGATTCCTGAAGGTCAATCGTTTGATTCGACAGCTCAGAAGCTTGCTTCATTTAACGCAGGTGTCGGAACCGTACTGTTCTATGAAGATCAAGCTGTTGTCAAAGGTTTGCAGGAAAAATTTGCGCTGTATGCCGACAACTTCCCGGTATGGTCGGAACACAGCACAGGACTAACACAGTTCGCGGTATGGACCGCACTGTCCGAAATCGGTATTGGCGCCTCACTGCAGCACTACAACCCGCTGATTGATGCGGCGGTTCAAGCTGAATTCGACATTCCGAAGAACTGGAAGCTGCGCGCGCAAATGCCGTTTGGAAATATTGCGGCTCCGGCGGGCGAAAAAGAATTCGCTCCGATCGATGAGCGTGTCAAAGTATTCGGCTGATTATACGCAGCAAAGACCGAAGGGATCACATTCCCCTTCGGTCTTTTTTGTTAACTTTTCTATCATGAGCTGTAATAAAATAGCTCAAATTGTTCTAAAATTCAACTTTTATCTTGCTATCACTTTCACGAAGAGAGTATAATTAAAAATAATTTAATTTGCATGTAATCAGAAAGACACAGGGGGACCTTTTCATGATTAAGAAATTATCTGTTGTATCACTTTTACTGATATTCATTTTGATTTTTACGGCCTGTTCATCCGGCAGCAGCGGTTCATCGGATTCAGGCAAGAAAGCATCGACGAAAAAAGTATTGCGTGTCGTTAACGATGCCACTTACCCGCCTTTTGAAACATTGAATAAAGGTAAAATGGAAGGTTTCGATGTGGACGTCATGGCGGCGCTTGCAAAGGCGGCAGATTATAAATACAAGCTGGTCAATGTCGGTTGGGATCCTGTGTTTGCCGAATTGAAGTCAAAGACAGCGGACATGAGTATTTCAGCGATTTCAATCACGAGTGATCGCGAGAAAACATATGACTTCTCAAACCCATATTACCGTTCAATCAACGAAATCATGGTTCCGAAGGCGAGTAAGATCGCGTCGGCACAGGATTTGAAAGGCAAGACGGTTGCCGTTCAGCAAGGAACAACCGGTCAATATGCAGTAGAAAAAGTACTTGGGAAAAACAATCCGAAAATCAAAAAATTTAAAACAGTCAACCTTGCGATTATGGAAATGCTTAACCACGGAGCGGATGCAGTTGTGGCAGACAACGGTGTCATGGATTACTATGTGAAAAATAACCCGGGTAAGAACCTAAAAACAGTCGGTGATGAAAAAACGTTCGACGGCGAATTTTATGGCATCATGTATCCGAAAGACAGCAAGTTGAAATCGGTATTCGATAAAGCCATCAAGAAAATTATTGATGATGGTACCTATACGAAAATTTATAAAAAATGGTTTGATAAAGAACCGGATCTGGACAAGCTGCAAGCACAGAATTAATGACTGAAATGAGGATCAACAATTGAGAGTTGCTTAACACTTGTTAAGCAACTTTTTCAAGTTAGGGGAGGATTTTGTTGGGTGTTAGCCCTTTTGCGCTGATTAAAGAATACTTGCCCTTTTTTGCGAGCGGGACATTATTTACCATTGGTTTTTCACTTGCCGGAATTGTGTTTGGGACAATCCTTGGCCTGCTCATTTGTTTTGGGAAAATGATTCATAACAAATGGTTGTCGGCCCCATTTGTCTGTTACATTACCTTTTTTCGAGGCACGCCGTTATTCGTTCAGATTTTAATCATACACTTCGGCGTTGTCCCGGCAATTTTTCATCAATCGAACGGCATTATCTCTGGAATTGTTGCCTTGTCGCTGAATGAAGCGGCCTATATCGCCGAAGTATTCCGGGCCGGTATTCAGTCCATTGATGAGGGACAGACAGAAGCTGCCCGCTCGTTGGGGATGGACAGGCTACAGGCGATGCGTTATGTGGTACTGCCGCAAGCGGTTCGCCGCGTGCTGCCGCCGATGGGCAATGAATTTATCAGCCTTATTAAGGATAGTTCTCTGCTTGCTGCGATAGCGGCACCGGAATTGACCTATTGGGCACAGGCAATGGGCGCTCAGTATGCAATCGTCTGGACACCGTATCTGGCAATTTCCCTCATCTATCTGATTCTGACTTTGGCGATGAGCTTCCTTGTTAACCGTCTGGAGAGGAGGATGGCGACAAAATGATGATTGAAGTTGAGAACTTGAAGAAATCATTTGGCGACAATGAAGTGTTAAAGAAAATTAATCTTCAGGTGGAGAAGCAAGAAGTAGTCGTTGTCATCGGTCCGTCCGGATCGGGCAAGTCGACGCTGCTTCGCTGTATTAATCTGCTGGAGACGATTACTTCTGGTCATGTATTTATTGAGGGTACGGATATTGCCGATAAAAAGGCGAACATCAATCGGATTCGTCAGGATGTCGGTATGGTATTTCAGCAATTCAATTTGTTTCCGCACATGACCGTACTTGAGAATATCATGATCGCGCCGCTCAAGGTGAAAAAGGTGAGCAGGGAGCAGGCGAAAACAAAAGCGATGGATCTGCTCGGCAAGGTCGGACTCGCGGAAAAAGCAGACGCCTATCCGGATTCATTGTCCGGCGGTCAGAAACAGCGTATTGCGATTGCCCGAGCACTCGCGATGGAGCCGAAAATGATGCTGTTTGACGAACCGACCTCGGCGCTCGATCCGGAAATGGTCGGCGAAGTGCTCGATGTGATGAAGCAGCTCGCTAAAGACGGTATGACAATGGTTGTCGTTACTCACGAAATGGGCTTCGCGCGCGAAGTCGGTGACCGTGTTATCTTCATGGACGGTGGATATATAGTGGAAGAAAATGAACCGAATCAACTGTTCGAACAGCCAAAAGAGGAGCGAACCAAGGCATTTTTAAGCAAAGTTTTATAAGAAATGGGCAAGCAGCAAATCGTAATGATTCGCTGCTTGCCTATTTCATTTATAGGATATCGCGTTTCGCAATCATCTGGGAAGAAGGGCAACCCATGAATGTCGCGATTAAAGCTTTTGATGAAGAGGCCTTAGTCTTTTTGCGATGGTGCGTCAATCCATTTGGGTTGTGCGGTCAAAAGGCGCAGCCGATAACAGTTCTTCGCCGTTTCGCCGAGCCGGTCAAGCAAATTGTAGTTGACCACTGCTCCGACTGCGGCACCGATTCCGGGCATCAGCTGAAGCATTTTGGCGAAATCGAGGTAGTCTCGATATTCCTGCTGGAATTCCTGCCAGTCCATCTCCATGAATTGCTGCTTACGCGTGTCCCAATTTTCAATAATTGCGAGTGTCTCATTCCGCACATCATCACTTGAGAAAGCAAGCTTAAACACTTGCAGAATAAAGATCCGTTCCTCATATTCCTTTGTATCGAAACCGTAAACCGATGCTGCGTCAAAAAGAAATTTCATCTTGATGGACAGAAGAAGTGGGAAGTCAGCCAGACCGAGCAAAATGCCACCGGCACCGGTTCCAGCGCCTTCCACTACAGCGGTTTTTCGATAATTGGATAGTTTTTCAGTCACCAATCGATCCTTTTCTTCCAATGACAGACCGGCAGCCTGATTCTTTTTCGTGATCCAGTGCGAACCGGTCAGCGTCGATTGAACCATACCTTTTATCGCAGCAGTAATCGTGGCTTGCACCTTTTCAGGTATATACCCATTCATTTTTGCCTGAACTTTTTTAGACATCCGATTCAGCAGACCTGAGGGCTTGAGCATCTTGCGCTTCCAAGCCATAATTTCATCATAAGCGCGCAATTCGTAATCGTTCATTGGTTTCCTCCTCAGAACATTTACGTTTACTGCGGACCAGGCGTTTCATCTGCGATGGGCTTTTTGCGCCAAGCGATCACACCGGAAATAACAAGCAGAAGTGCGGCGAACAGACCCGGATTCGGTCCGGCAAAAACTAAGTTTCCTGTAATCAGGACACCTGAGACAATCAGCAGAACCGCTGGAATAGTCGCTTTTTTCTTTTTACTGAGCAGGCACACCGCGACCAATGCAAGCGTGAAGGCCAAACCGCTGAAGGTGAGAAATGATGCACCGACGCGCTGCATCTCGGCAATTTGCTCGTTCACATGCTTCGCGGAATCTGATTCCATCATGGCTTTTTTTAACTCGCTGCTTTGTGAAGCCACCAGTGAAAAGACACCGGCGCAAGTCTGCAGTCCGGCGATCACCAATCCGATGATGCTTAATGTTCGTTCAAGTGCTCGTTTGTACATAATTTTTTCCTCCTAAAAAATGTTGAGCTTTTTGTTTGCCAAGAAGCATCCGATACGCAAAAGTGCGCCGCTTGCCAGCGACGGAAGCCAGCCGAATGCAAAGGAAGGTCCGAAGTTGGACACAAGATGAAAAAAGATAAGAATAAATCCGGGAGCCGATCCCAGCACGCCGACAATCCCCGCGAGAATCATCTGCTTCAAAAGTGCTCTTTTTTTATTAAAAAGTGAGCGTTCCACGCAACGGAAGACGAACCAGATCATAAGAAGGGCAAAAATGAGCCAGTAAAGCGTTTCAATCACTACGGTGCCCAAGTACACACGGGTGTCCAATACGGTAAAAAGTCCGGTGATGAGGGAGAAAAGTCCACGACCGATCAGTGACCACGAAATGAAGATTCCGGCCAAGATGCCGAAAAACGGCAGTCTTGTTCGGAACGTCTCTTTCGGTAGTTCGCTGATTAATTCGTCCGCGTAGCCCTTAGGGTTTTTGCCGAAGATGTCGGCCGCGGTTTTTCCATCCTGCTGTCCCTCGATTAAATGGTCGAGAAGCTCCATTAGAATCTCTTCACTCTCTTGCGCGGAAACCTTGGATTTTATTCGGATATAGACGAGCATATCATCATAGTATTTTTCATTTTCCTTAGTCAGCAGCTTGCGCTTTTCGTTGTTATCCGCGACTAATTGCTTCGAGCCAATCAATTTTGCGCCTCCTCAAAGAATGTTAAATTGCTTCTTTGCCCAGAAATTAATCAGCCACAGGATGACACCACTCGCAAGCGACGGTAGCCAACCGAAAGCGAAAGAGGGGCCGAAATTCGGAACTAAAAACGTCATCACGAAGCCCGATCCGGTGACCAATGAGCCGGCTAATCCGGCTTTCAAGGCATTCTTCCAATTGCTTGAGTTTTGTTTAAAAATAGATTTTTCGATGATATGAAGAATGAACCAAATGAGAAGGGCAATGGCGAGCAGCCAATAGAGCGTAACAAGTGTGGACTTGAAGATGAAGATTGACGTGTCCACCGGCCTGAAGAAACCGACAATCAACAATACGATCCCACGAACGCCCACAAAGATTGAGATGAGGTTGACAATGAGGTAACTGAAAAACAGCAGTCTCATTTTCCAAGTTTCCCTGGGCAGCTCGCCGAGCAGTTCATCTGCGTAACCCTTTGGATCATCACCGAAGATATCGGCCGCTGTTTTGCCGTCGTGCTGTCCTTCAATCAGATGATCGAGCAGTTCCATCAGAATTTCTTCGCTCTGCTGTTCAGATGCTTTCCAATTCAACCGGATATAGATAAGCATATCATCATAGTATTTTTCATTTTCTTTAGTCAGCAGCTTGCGCTTTTTGTTATTTTCCGCGATTAATTGCTTCGAACGAATCATCTGCCTGCCTCCTTCGCATTAATGCTGTCACAGGACCGGCGATATGCGCCCATTCCTGCGCCAGTTCGTTCAGCGCCGCGCATCCCTCGTCCGTCAGCGAGTAATACTTGCGGTTCGGTCCCGATTCGGACGGACGCATTTCTCCGCGAATGTACCCATTTTTCTGCAGCCGCAGCAGTACCGGATAGATCGTTCCCTCACTGACGTCACCCAGGCCGGCATCCTGCAACTTTTTCGACAGCTCATAGCCATAAACGTTTTCCTTCTCAATGATGGAGAGCACACACCCATCAAGCACACCTTTCAGAAGCTGACTCCGAACAGACATAGCTGCTCCTTTCTTTAAATGGTATATTGCAAAACAAGATACCAGGTTAAAAAATCAGCTATTTGGCATTACCAAGTAGCTGATTAAATTATAAAGAAGCGGAGGAGAGATGTCAACACATGCATGAAAGCCCCGGGTTCAATGCACGAAAAATAGAAATCAATGCATAAATGTGCTCCGGAACCGACTCTATACACAAAAATCAATACACGAAAGGAGTGTACAAGCCGTTTTTGTTCAATACTGATTGGGTTGGTGATAAATTGTATGGCGATGGCTGCCCGTATGGCGTCGATTCGTGTTTTTGAGCAGAGTGGCTGCCTGCATTCGAGCTTCTATGTACGCCCAGCGTCGGAACTCACGGTTCGTTATGATGGGTGACGTAGCAAGAAGTAGTCCTCAAGCAGCATGGTGCGCTGTTTTTGAATAATTAGCAGTGGCAGCAATTGGCGTTTCAACGCGTGCAATGAGCGGAGGATACAGGACATCGTTCTCTGTTTTTTGATCAATGAGCCCTCTACCTTTCTTTGGATAAAAATAAGATAATAAATTTTCTTGAAAAAGACGAAATAGAAAAACAGCAAAAATGAAGCAACAGCGCATAATCAAAGGCAAATCATGTCAATCATCTACGTAAGCGCCCACATCACTAAAAGCCGGCAATTTTTCATTTAGCCGAACCGCAGCTGTGGGCACCTGCCCACCCCGATGCAAATGCCCGGCATATAGTATTACAAACAAGATAGGCAGGTGTTTATAAAATGTATTACGATCAGAACGGAGAATACCCGTACGGCTACGAATCATACGAATATGAGCCGTACAGTTATGTGACCGAATATGATGATGATTACGATGAACGCGAACAGCCACAGACATTTCTCGTCCCGCCAAACGCGATTCAGCAGGAACTCAATCGCGGCAGACGCGGTCATTTTTATCAAACCCGGCTTGCAAGCTACAATCGGATGATGCTGATTCAGCTGCTCGGCATCAATCATAATACCGGCATGGTCAGCATGAACGTCTATTTGCCGCAGCAGCGGCGCTGGGTACAGCATCAAGAACACTACACAGATATGTCTGGACTTACTTATCTCGGATCGAACCCGCCACGGGGTGTACCCTATCCGCAGCCACAGCCGCCGCGCCCGCCGAGGCCCTGGTGGTGCTCGCAATTTCCGTGGCATCCGGCATGCCGATAAAAAATAACGGTACAAAAGAGATGGCCCACGATCCGGTGCCATCTTTTTCTTA
The DNA here is from genome assembly GCF_024125445.1 of Sporolactobacillus shoreicorticis. GTDB lineage: Bacteria > Bacillota > Bacilli > Bacillales > Sporolactobacillaceae > Sporolactobacillus > Sporolactobacillus shoreicorticis. The sequence continues at coordinate 46,368 of NZ_JAMXWM010000020.1, forward strand.
TAATCTGATACAATACAAGTGAAGAAAAACGAGAGAGGCGTGAGCATGTCTTTAATTCTTGTCTTTTTAAGCTAATTTTATTTTTTCTGTCTGTTGCTGGACGATATTCATATCGCTCCGTACGAACGACAGTGCGCCAAATGGCTTCGCTGGAATTAAGCGCATGGAAAAAAACGAAGCCGCATATACATAGAGACCGCGATCGCATACTTAATCTGGATTGGCGCGATCAGCTTACCATTCAGCCTTGACCATGTATGGATCACAGTGAGTGCGTTGATCTTTTTTACGATCGTTGCCTTAATGAATGTTAAATGCGTAGCATGGGCGGCCAATCCGAACATTACATGGGAGGACTGCCATACTCGAACCCGGTCGCTGCTTCGAATCATAAGAGCTGCTGCCGGAATCTGTATGCTGCTCGCTTTCATTATGATCTTTTATTTAGCGACGATGGATGTGACCAAGATTGACCGGATGCTGGCTAATCGTGATGCGCTTATGGATTTTCCGCTTAATCAGTACATCATTATGTGGGTATTGATCTGTCTCGCCTTTTCATCGCTTGGTTTCAATCATCGTCATGAGAGGCGATCGTTATTTAGGTAAAAAAGAAGAAGTGAAAGCCGTCAATCAGCTCGTTGCCCACTACACTAAAAAAATCGAGATCCTGACGAGCGATTATTTACTTCCGTTGATGGAACGCACCGAAGCACTCCTTCACGTGCCAAAGCCGGAAAGCATTTTAAAAAAAGGAAAAATTTTTCAGCTCGCCAAGTTGCTCGTTGCTGCCGTCATGCTAAGCTGCGGATTGTTTGGCGGAATCCTATTTTCTGATGACCTAGGCAGCATACTTGAGCTGCTGGACATCGCTTTGACATGCGTTTTAATTTTATGGATTTTAGAGGAATGGATGTATTGCTTTGCAGATCAGAATCGTCGTCGCCTGATCAGACAACTTAATCCGGAAAGGAATGATAAGGTTCCACTTTCAGGAAAATATTGGCAATATACGTTTGTAAAGTGGGTCAGCAAATTGGAGAGATGAGCGGAATGTTTTTTATATAGTACTCACAGTATTCAGCGAGGGCCTTCTTGGTATGCTGCTCGGTATCATTAAATTTCGCAGAAGTATGTTTGACAGTTATTTTACGACGCTGATTATGAATGAAAAGACCATCAAGATGCTGAAAACAAATGATCAGGTAAGCAATAAAATGATCGAACACATCTCGTATCTCATTTTTGTGCAGGGAAGCATCATCAGCATACTGATGGCCGGGTATCTTAGCGTCTCAGGCAGCGATATGGGGCTGGGCTCGTTACTAGCGATTGCCGGAGTTCGGCTTGTATTCGGCTATTGGATCACACAGATGCTTAAAAAAGACACGCCGGCCGTTAAGTAAAAAAGCGAGCGTCCGGGCGCTCGCTTTACGTTAGACTTCTTTATATATTTCGACTTCCTTGATCTCGGGGATCAGGCTGTATGCGGTCAGCCGATGCTGACCATCATACAAGCTTAAGTCTCTGTTGACCATCATCGGTGGCAATATTCCGCCTTCCTGTAGATAATCAACCATCTGTTTGACATTATCGGTGTGATAGTCATCGTAGTTTTCCGGGTCGTTTGCCCATTCTTTATAGGTCACCAGATTCTTTCCATTGTTGCTGAATGAGCAAGGTACATCGTACAGTTTTTCCTTCTCGATTGTGATCCGTTTGAATTGATGATCTTCTGTGCCAAATGCATCATGTTGAAGATCGCTGTAGCGACCGCAAATTTCTTTTCCAGTTAATAATTCTGCCATGCGCAACCCCTTCTTTATGATTTTCCCGCAAGCATTCGCGCGCTCACAAATGATAGTAGTTTAAATTTATAATAGATCCGTAGATTTTGCAAAGTATAAATTATTCCATGCATGGATTGACAGAACACTTTTTTTTGCTAAACTTGACGATAATGCAAGAGGGACGGAGGCGTTAGGATGTCTGTAGAAAAAGTGAAGGCCTATTTTCGGTCGGTCGGCCGTGAAAAGGATGTTATTGAATTGAAGCTCTCCAGTGCGACGGTGCAGCTCGCGGCGGAGCATTTGCATGTTGAACCGGAACGCATCGCGAAAACACTTGCTTTTCGCGGTGAAAATAAGGAAGGTGCGATGCTGGTTGTCATGGCGGGCGATGCGAAGATAGACAATAAAAAATTTCGTCATGAATTCGGCTTCAAAGCACATATGCTCTCACCCGAAGAAACGCTGGAGCTCGTCGGTCACGCAGTTGGCGGCGTTTGTCCGTTTGCCTTGACTCACGATTGGCCTGTATATATGGATGAGTCATTGAAACGTTTTGAAACCGTGTTCCCGGCGTGCGGCAGCAGTAATTCCGCCATCGAACTGACCATTGATGACTTGTACAGTTTCGGCAACGGCAAATCGTGGGTCGATGCATGCAGAGGCTGGCAGGATGAACCGCAGGCCTGAATAGTTAGCACTTAAGACGTAGACACTTATAGAGCGCCGGACGGTTCCTAAACCGCCGGTGTTTTTTTATACTATAAGAAAGTTAAAAATTTCATGGATTATAGTATACACGCAGCTAAAAACTCGACTTAGGTAAGGACAAGTTTTTACAAAAAGAAAACATAAAAGGAGTTGATTTTTGTGAAACGGTTTGCGATTGTATTAGGCGTTGTCGTAGCCACGTATTTAATTTTTTTCAATCCGATTCATTTACAGGGTCTGCCCTTCGGCAAGCAGCGTGACTCAGTGACTCTGACGGATCAAGTGAATCAGATTCAAGTAAAAACGGGGAGCATTCAGGCAGAAGTTGTGTCTGATGAAGGAAATCAAGTGCATGCAAAGCTGAGCGGCCAAGGGAGTGTCTCGGTTCAACGATCGGGAGATACGGTTCAGGTGAAAACGCACCGGCAATTTACCTTTTTCTCATGGTGGAACCGGTCGAAGGTAACGATTACGATCCCGCGTTCCTATGCGCAAACGCTCAGTTTGGATGTCGGCTCCGGAACGTTAAAATTTGATGATGAGGCAGCTTATCGAAAATTAGCAGTGAATATATCATCGGGATCTGCGGATCTGCGCGGGATTTCCGTCAATTCCGCTCAGGTGGACGTCCATTCGGGCCATTTGCGAATGGATCAGTTACACGCACGGTCGGCAAAGCTTGATATACGTTCCGGCAATCTGAATGTTACCCGTTTCTCCGGAGCATTCCATGCGCAGGTGCGTTCCGGGAATTTGACGATGGGGGTCGCCAAATTGAGCGGACCGGTCAAAATTACGGTTAATTCAGGTCTGGCAAAGGTTGATCTCCCGAATGACGCCGATTTCAGTTTCAATGGAAAAACTAACAGCGGGATCATTCGCTGCACCTTGCCGCTGAAAGAAAAGCAGTCCGGAGACAAAATAATCAGCGGTGTCCATGGCTCCGGAACGTATACGTTTGATGCGACGGTAAACAGTGGTGTGTTGCGCATTTATTAAAAGCAGTCGAATTTTACCCGACCGCATTATAATGCTTACACGAATAAATTTTTCATGGTATGATGAATAAGTTGCCCGATGCTGATGTTCGGTGAACCATAATCAGCATTGTCAATCATGAATGGTTTAGAAAGAAGTGTTGGCATGAGTATAATGGAAGAAAACAGAATTCAGGTCCACCGAAATCTCAATGTAGTACCGATTGTTCTTGTTTTGGTTTTCGGCGGATTTATAACGATTTTGAATCAGACACTGCTGGTTACTGCGCTGCCAAGCATTATGCATGATCTGAGATTGACTTCGGTTATGGTACAGTGGATTCAGACAGTGTTTTTGCTTGTCAATGGGATTATGATTCCAATTACGGCCTTTCTTGAGGGAAGGTTTACCACGCGCGCGCTGTTTTTATCGGCGATGGGATCATTTACAGTTGGCACGCTTGTATGTCTTGTCTCGAACAATTTTGTTTTTCTGATTATCGGCCGCATCATTCAGGCGATGGGCGCCGGAATTATGATGCCACTAATGATGACGATTATGTTTATTATTTTTCCGATTGAGAAACGCGGCTCGGTTATGGGGATATTCGGGCTTGTGATCGGTTTTGCTCCAGCCATCGGACCAACCTTGTCCGGTTGGCTGATTAATCATTATTCATGGCGCATTTTGTTTTATGTCGTGCTTCCGGTAGCGCTGCTTGATTTTATTCTCGCTTTTTTTATTTTGAAAAATGTGACCAAGCGAACGTATCCGAAGCTGGATATATCCTCGATTGTCCTTTCCACGCTCGGCTTCGGTGGCCTGCTGTACGGATCAAGTATTGCAGGAAGTCGTGGCTGGGGTGATCCGGAGGTACTGCTGACGCTTGCACTTGGTGCCGTAGCACTCACCTTGTTCATTCTCAGACAGCTTCGGCTTGAGCAGCCAATACTGGAATTCAAGGTGTTCCGCTATCCGGTCTTCGCATTGACAACGGCAATCGGAATGCTCTGTTTCACGGCGTTTATTGCCGGGGCAACCATGCTGCCGATTTACATGCAGACAATGCTCGGTTTCTCACCGCTCAAATCCGGGCTGATGCTTCTTCCCGGAGCAATTGTGATGGGCGTGATGTCGCCGATTACCGGACGCATTTTCGATAAAATCGGCGCACGCGGCTTGTCAATCACCGGTCTCACGATTCTGCTTGTGATGACCCTGCTGCTGTGTCGCTTGGATGCGTCAACATCGTTTGTCTATTTGGCGCTTGTCAATGCGGTGCGCATGTTCGGTCTGTCAATGGTTCTGATGCCAACAACGACGGCCGGCCTGAATCAGCTGCCGCATCACATGATTCCGCATGGCACAGCCATGAACAATACCATGCGTCAGGTTGCTGGCTCGATCGGAACGGCGCTCCTGTTCACCGTCATGGCCTCGACTGCGCTCAACCCTCAGAAATATGGGGTCGACGGGTTGATCCGCGGTGTCAATGCAGCGTTCTTCGTCGCTTCGCTGATTATTTTAGCGGCATTGATTCTCGCATTTTTTGTGAAAAAACCAAGCCGCTAATAAAAAAAAATCCTCCCCACACCTAAAAATAGTGCGCGGAGGATTTTTTTGCTGCTCTTTAATCCCTGATGTGACTTTTGGTTTTCGTGCATTGATCCTTGATTTTCATGTATAAGCGCGTGGATTTGATGTATAGAGTTGGTTCAGGCTCCCGTTCATGCATTGATCGCTAGTTCTGTTCATCGACTCGATTGTAATCGTTCGGCCGCTGCTGCCTTTTTTCATAGCCAGCTGTCACGCAGCATACATCTAGTATGAGAATCTGCGGGGAGGGTGCACCATGCGTGATGAAATGATTGACGGCGGCCGAGCATTTTTTGATCCGAATTGGCTACGCGAGCAAATTTTTGAGACAATCAATTTTTATGATCCGCAGTGTATTGATCGTATAAATGGCGGCTATTATCATTGCTACCTTGACGATGGTACAATTTGCGATTGTGAAACCAAGTCGCTCGTCGGCATTGCGCGATTCATCTATATATTCAGCATTGGGTTCCTGATCGGAGGTTCGCAGCGCTGGAAAGCCATGGCGGAACACGGCTTGTGTTTTCTTGAAGAAGTCATGCACGATCATGAATACGGCGGCTACTATTGGCAGGCAGAAAAGCGGGAGGTAACCGATGCGGGGAAGTACATGTATGGCCAGGCTTTCGTACTGCTCGCACTGGCAACTGCAGACAAGGCGGGAATCGGAAACACACGTCCGTTGCTCGATGCACAGATGCAAATTTTAGAAGATCATTTTTGGGATGACGAGCATCAGCTCTATCTCGATGCAAAGAATCGTGACTGGAGTATGACCGATCCGTATCGCGGGCAAAACGCAAATATGCACACCTGTGAGGCGATGATCGCTGCTTTTGAGGCGACCAGCGAACAGGCTTGCCTGCATCGCGCTATGGTACTCGCGTATTCCGTGACCGTTACACTCGCGGATCAAACGGGCGGACTTGTTTGGGAGCAGTACGATATGCAGTGGCAACCGGATTGGGAGCAGCATGCCGAATATAAAAACAATGAATTTCGGTTGTATGGATTTGTTCTCGGTCATTCGATTGAATGGAGCAAGCTCTTAATGAAGCTGCACGACTATACGCACGAACCATGGCTTGTTAATCGGGCTGTTTTTCTCTACCGAACTGCCTGGAAGGCCGCAGCGGATCCTCTGTATGGGGGGCTTTATTTTTCGATGGCGCCGGATGGACGGATTCTTGATCCTTATAAATATTATTGGGTTATGGCCGAAACACTTGGCGCTTCCGCATGTCTTACCGCTGCGGCACCGGATACAGACTTTTATCTGAACCGTTATCGTCAGCTTTTCGCTTATTGCTGGGCTCATTTCATTGATCACCGTTACGGCGCGTGGTATCCGAAACTCGGACGCGCGAATCTTCGTATCATTTATGAAAAAAGTCCGCTTACAAAAACAGACTATCATCCGATCACCAATTATTATGAAGCGATGCATGTGTTCAAAAAATAGGGATCGGAGCCCAACTGACGAGCACCAGCTCTGTTTCTGCAGAATTCGGCGATGCACCAGCCTTGAGATGATTGAGAAAATCGATGAATTCTGATGTAAAATGCTGGCAACAACACTTTTTACGTAGGAATCAATTGATTTTAGAAACTGTATCTATTATAATTACACTAATCTCCGAAAAGGGGAATCATAGAATGAACAGTCAGTTTACTATTGCGGTTCATTGCCTGATTGTGCTCGCCAAGACGCCGGATCATGTTTGGAACAGCGATTCGCTGTCGCAGAAGGTGCATACGCATCCGGCCCGAATTCGCAAGATTATGAGTATGCTTCGTAAGAATGGACTCGTCGAAACAAAGGAAGGTATCGGCGGCGGTTATCGGATCGGCTGCGATCCTAGCGAATGCACACTGGCACGGATCTATCAATCTATTTCTTGCGATCCCTTGAAGCTCAGCTGGTGTTCCGGCGGTTGCGAGCAGGACCCTGAATTCGACCGTATCCGCTCTGTGATGGATTTTGCGTTTACAGGAGCAGAGCGCGGTCTCGAAGAATATCTTGAACATTGGTCGATTGATTCGCTGATCAAGCGAACGGGATCATCGGCTGAACAGTTTCCGGAGCACGATACGCTGCTTGCTGCACGAATCAAAGGAAAAATGAAAAAACATATAAAAAAGATCGGTGGTGAAGGTTGATGCAACATGAATCCAAATGGAAAAAAGGCGATTGGGTAAAAGGCAGAACGGTAAATGGCGAGCTCATGCATGGGTTTGTCGTTGACTACAACCATGAGGAAGGGACCGTCAAGATCCACGTTGTTGCCTGCGACCGTGATACAACGGTCGGTCGAGTGATTGAAACACTCGGTTACCTGATCAAGCCGTTCCCGGTTACGCCGCTGAACGGCCAGGAACTGCGCAGCATGACCGATCTCGCACTCATCACATCTGATCGCGACTGGTTCATGGATCTGTCCGGGCAATTATCTGCACGCACCGGCAGAACAGTCGGAGACAGCCAAGCGCAAGCCGGATCTTGGTACTGGTCGGCCCAACACTGAATAACGAAAAGAAAAGAGGTGCCTGCGGGTACCTTTTTTCTTTAGGTGCACCCGGATAAGTGAAGATTCATGAATACGAGGCCTTTTTCCTGGAATTGTGTCGAATTTTTCTCGAAATTAGTACAGAATATAATGAGCAAATTTATTTTCTCCAATTTGAATCTATGAGAAAATAAATATGATAAGGAGGGCGGATGAAATGATTCAGTCATTGAATGATACGATTAAACTTAACAATGGACTGGTTATGCCGAGCTTCGGGCTTGGTGTCTGGAAGGTGAAGGACGGCGAGGAGGTCATCCATTCGGTTCGATCGGCACTGAAGGCCGGTTACACAATGATCGACACGGCTGCGATTTATCGCAATGAAGCCGGTGTCGGCGAAGCGCTGCGCCAATCAGGGATGAAACGGGACGACGTGTTCATTACAACAAAGGTGTGGAATGCCGATCAGGGCTATGATTCGACGCTGGCGGCTTTTGATACAAGTATGAAGAAGCTGGGCATTGAGACGGTCGATCTGTATCTGATCCATTGGCCGGTTGCCGGAAAGTACAAGGAAACATGGAAGGCCATGGAAAAACTGTATAAAGACGGCCGGGCACGTGCGATCGGTGTCTGCAACTTCCATGAGCATCACCTTGAGGATTTGCTGCAGGATGCGGCGATCATGCCGGCTGTCGATCAGATCGAACTGCACCCACTCCTGTCTCAGGTGCCGCTGCGTAACTACTGCTACAAACAGGGCATCGCTGTCGAAGCCTACTCGCCACTTGGGAGCGGCGGGCTGATCAATCATCCGACCCTCAAAGCGATCGGAGAAAAATATGGCAAAACAGCTGCTCAAGTCATGCTGCGCTGGGATGTCGAAAATGAAATTATTACCATCCCGCGCTCGACTCAGAAAGCGCATATCGTCAGCAATGCCGACATTTTTGACTTTGAACTGTCTTCGGAAGACATTGATAAAATCGACGCATTAAACGAGGATAAACGCTTTGGATCAGATCCTGACAACTTTAACTTTTAATCAAACGCAGTTAAAGTAATAAATAGGAAAGAGCCTGGCAAAAGTACAGACATTTTGTCAGACTCTTTTTCTGACCAAAAATGTTTCTTCTATAAGTTAATCATAGAAAATAAAGACAGGGAGTTCTTCATTGATGACAACACTCGCAAAAACAAAGCAAGAGATCAAGCGCGGTCCGATTACCGTTGCTCTAATCATCGGTGCATTTGTCGCGATCCTGAATGAGACACTGCTCAACATTGCACTCTCCGACCTGATTGGCTATTTTCATGTCACCGCGACAACAGTCCAGTGGCTGACCACGGCTTATTTGCTCGTGATCGGTGTCTTAATGCCGGTAACGGCACTTCTAACCGGCTGGTTCACAACACGGCAAATGTTTCTTGGCGCGATGACCATTTTCCTTATTGGTACCGTCATTTGCGGATTTGCACCGACCTTTTCCTTTTTACTTGTCGGGCGCGTCATTCAGGCGGCCGGCTCCGGACTTATTCTTCCGGTCATGATGAACACAATCCTGTTCATCTATCCGCCGGATAAACGTGGCGGCGCTATGGGGCTGATCGGACTCGTGATCATGTTCGCGCCGGCGCTTGGGCCAACTTTGTCCGGGCTAATCATTGCCTCGCTTTCCTGGCGATGGCTCTTCTATCTCGTTCTGCCACTCGCGGTGTTCTCGATTCTGTTTGCGGCGCGCTATCTTACCGATGTGTCCCAGGTGACGAAGCCTAAGGTAGATGTCGTTTCTGTGATTCTGTCCACGCTCGGATTCGGCGGACTCGTGTACGGCATGGGTTCCGGAGCGGAAGGCGGCTGGCTCAGCATTGTCTTGTTGGTTGTCGGGGTGGCGAGCTTAATTTTGTTCGTTTGGCGCCAACTCGCGATCACAAATCCGATTCTCGATTTTCGCGCCTTTAAATATCCGATGTATACACTTGCAACCATCATCCTGATCTTGGTTATGGTGACGCTGTTCGCGACGATGATTCTGTTGCCGCTCTATCTGCAACAGGCGCTGCTCTTGTCATCGTTCTCCGCCGGACTTGTGCTCCTGCCAGGTGGGCTGATTAATGGTATGCTGTCGCCAGTGATGGGTAAGCTGTTCGATAAATTTGGCCCGCGCTGGCTTGTCACCCCCGGACTGCTGATTATGTGCATCGTCATCTGGCTCTTCAGCAGACTTACGGTTTCCGAAAGTATGCTGTATGTGATCATTTTGTATGCTGCATTGCTGATTGGCATGTCGATGGTCATGATGCCGGTAACGACAACCGGTATGAATCAGCTTCCGAAGCAGATGTATCCGCACGGCACGGCGATCATGAACACCTTGCAGCAGGTTGCCGGCGGTATCGGAACCGCACTGTTTATCGGTATTATGGTGTCCGGCCAGCAGGCATATCTCAGCCGATCTGCAAATCCCGAGGCGCCCGCTCAAATGTTGCAGGGGCTTGTTGCCGGAATGAGCCGTGCCTTTTTCATCGCGCTTGTAGTCGGCGTGATTTCATTGCTACTTTCACTCTTTCTGAAGCGCACCGTCGCACCGAAGGAAGATCATGCTGAAGGGTAAAATAGCGGCTTTTGCGGCATAATGCTTTTGAGGTGAAAAAAATTGTCTGAATATCTTTATCCGCAAATCGCCGGCTTTACACTCTTTTCGGTCGAGCATATAAGTACATTATTGGTCATCATGACGTTAGGGGTCTGCCTGTTTCTGTTCAGGCAGACCCTTTTCATAAAAAAAGAAACTAAAAAATTTCGTAGAAAAAGAGCTAAAATAGCGCCGGAGCCGAGGAATCTTACACGCTATGTTCTCGCGGCAGTTTTGCTGATTGGCGAAGCAGGTTATCAAATCGGCACGCTGATTGCGGGCGATTGGTCGGCGCGGGCATCGCTTCCGCTTGAAGTCAGCGATGTTTCGGCGTTGCTTGCGGCGCTGATGCTGCTGACTCGGAGCAGGCGGTTATTCGCTATTTTGTATTTTGTCGGGATTGGTAGCGCGGTGCAGGCGCTTGTGACGCCTGATCTGAGTGTGTCATTCCCGCATTGGCATTATGTTCAATTTTTCGCGACGCATGGGGCGACGGTGCTCGCCTGCCTATATATGATAGCGGTTGAACGCACCCGTCCAGCGTACCACTCGCTGTGGTGGTCGGCGCTGTGGCTGAATGGATACACGGCAATTATGTTCTGCGTGAACCGTTTTCTCGATGCGAACTATCTGTATTTAATGAAGAAGCCTAGGGTCTCGGTGCTGAATTGGCTCGGTCCATGGCCGCGATACCTGCTCTGGGTCGAGGTGCTGATGCTGATCGAATTTCATTTGCTCTATTGGTTTGTTCGCAGGAGGAAAAGTTGGAAGAAATAGAGGAAAACTGTGCTGGCATTTATAAAACTTTATAAAGAGGAAAAATAAGGTTTATTGTCGAAAGTACAATCTATCAACTACTAGGGATGGTGTCTATTAATCATAAAAAAATTATATGTCCCTTGGCGAGTGATTGTTGACCAAGAGTGGTCATTCGGCATGTGCGTCGGCGGAAGAAGACGTCTCGAATCGCGCTGCCGGGTGGATCGGCGAGCAAAATCTCGCTTACTTTCTCGAATGCTTTTTAAACACTTCTTTTTGCATTTTCTATGGACTTCAACTGGACAACTGTCAAATCGACGTTTTGATCCTCGCTCCAACGTTCATTTCAATAATTGAGGTGAAAAGTTATTCCGGATTCATTACGTTTACAAACGAAAACGGTCAGATTATTCGCTCTCTAGGCAAACGACGCGACGGATTTTCCAAACCCTTGTTGCAGGTCGACCGCCAGCCACCGCGAATTGCTTCGACGATGGTTTGCCTTGATCGGGCTGCCGCCGATACTGATCGAAGCTGATGTTGTGATCGCCAATTCAAACACCATAGTTGAAAATCCTACACGTTCGCGCCGCGTTCAGAATCACGTATTCCATGCTGAACAGGCACCGCTCAAAATTTAAGCAATGCTTGAAAAACACAGCCGTGACTGCGATTATTCTCCGCTCATGAAGCAAATTGATGATCAACTTCTACCCGCGCACGCCGACTTGTTTTCCAATACCCTGAAAAGATTCAACATTCAACTATCCGAGTTGCTGCGGATCCAATGGGTCCTCACTACTTCTTATTAATGGGACAAACCATGGCCAAAAAACAATGTCTAGCGTTTTTGCAGGTGGATAACCGTAAGTTAATGACCGATTTACTAAATCGAATGAACCTGTGAAGATCAGGTTCAGGTCAAGGCAACAGCCTTTATTACTATGAATCATCATCTCTTGAAACTCTCAACAATCACTTTAATGATAAATTAAAAGAGTATAAAAGGAATCGGATCTATAATAGAAAAAGTTAACGAAAATTGTAACAAACCTCCGAGTTATAACTAAATCCCTGAAAGATCGTAACAAAAGCAGAGTAGTAACCAATTCCCGAAAGTTGTAACAAAAAACCGAAATTGTAACGCCTCCCGAAAACTGTAACTAAATTCATCAAAATCAAATCCTTATTGTACGGAATCATATAAGTAATGAAGGAATTTCCATAAAGAAAATTTCCAAATTCTTTAAAATAGTTGTGAATAAAAATAAATAATTCACAATATCAGATAAACACGTCGCTCAGAACATCACAGAGGACGTGTTTTTTTACGATCGGATCAATTCTCACATTCTCATTTCAAAAGATGAACTTTCCAGCCCGCGCCCGGCATGAAAAGTTCATCTGAACCATAACAATGCGTCCGCTGAGCAGAAAAAGTGGGACGTGCTCCTGCTCGTCAACCCTTGTCCCTATTGACTTTTTGGCATATAACCGGAACTCGTTTAATAAGATGTTACAAACTCACATACGGGGTTTCGAGGTGAGCGCGGCGGGCTTGGAACGAGCATGATGCGTTGAATAAGTTCCGTTTCCTCCAAAGATTGTCTCATTTCGCATTCATGATTACAGGAGGCGAGTGGTGTGCACGATTACATCAAAGAGCGTACGATCAAGATTGGAAAGCATATCGTGGAGACAAAAAAGACGGTACGGGTCATTGCCAAGGAGTTCGGAGTGTCAAAAAGTACCGTTCACAAAGACTTGACGGAGCGGCTGCCGAACATCAATCCGGAACTGGCAAACGCAGTAAAAAATGTGCTCGATTATCACAAGTCGATCCGCCATCTTCGGGGAGGGGAAGCAACTCGGCTGAAATATCAAAAAGATACCGAACAAGCAGTTCAGCACTGATTTAATTTCTACTGTAAAGAGATGATGCTCCAAATCGGAATTTCGGATCGACCGGAAGCTTTATTTTTCGACAAAAACTCCCTGTTCGTATGGATTTTATGCTAAAATGAAATAATGATTGATAAATATCCTGGAAAAGTTCCGGGTGTTTTGACAGGGAGGATTTGACGTGTTTTCAAGAGATATCGGAATTGATCTCGGTACGGCGAATGTGCTGATTTATGTCAAAGGACAGGGCGTCGTTCTGAATGAACCGTCAGTAATCGCAATTGATACGGATACGAAACAAATGCTGGCAGTCGGTGAAGAAGCAAGACGAATGGTTGGACGTACGCCTGGTAATATTGTCGCGATGCGTCCGCTACGCGACGGCGTCATTGCAGACTTTGAAATCACAGAACTCATGCTGTCGCATTTTATTGATAAAATTAATGTGAAAGGCTTCTTAAAAAAACCGAGAATTCTGATCTGCACACCGACTCATATCACATCGGTTGAACAGAAAGCGATTCGGCAGGCAGCCGAACGAAGCGGCGGAAAACAAGTATACCTTGAAGAAGAACCGAAAGTAGCCGCGGTCGGCGCCGGAATGGATATTTTCCAACCGAGCGGCAACATGGTTATCGATATCGGCGGCGGAACGACCGACATTGCTGTCCTCTCTATGGGCGATATTGTGACCTCCCAGTCCATTAAACTGGCGGGTGACAAGTTCGACCAAGAGATCCTGAACTACATTAAGAAGAGATACAAACTGCTGATTGGCGAACGTACCGCAGAACAAATCAAAGTAACCGTTGGTACCGTTTTCAAGAACGCACGCGACGAAAGTATGGACATCCGCGGTCGCGACATGGTGACCGGTCTGCCGAAAACACTGACGATTCACTCGAAGGAAATCGAAGAAGCACTTGCCGATTCCGTCGGCACACTTGTCCGCGCAGCAAAGAACGTGCTCGAACAAACACCGCCAGAACTCTCTGCAGACATCATCGACCGCGGCGTCATTCTCACCGGCGGCGGGGCGCAGCTTCACGGCATTGACCAACTGCTCGCAAGCGAGCTCAAAGTGCCAGTAGTTGTGGCCGACAACCCGATGACCTGCGTCGTCGAAGGCGCTGGCAAAATGCTCGAACATCTGGATAAATTACCGAAGCGCAAAGCGAACTGACAGCTCTGCGCTTTCGCGCATAAAGAATAAGGACAAAGGGTTATGGAAAAGTGCGGCGTCCGCCGCACCGAACGGCAGCGTTTCAGCACTCCGCGCGCAAGCATAGTGCAAGACGTGATGAGTAAAATTCAAAACAGGCAGGTGAAGGAGATTGATCAGAGGCTTGTATACATCGGCTGCAGGCATGATTGCCCAGCAGAGAAGACAGGAAACTTTATCAAACAACTTGAATAACGTGGACACTCCTGGTTATAAAAGTGATCAAAACAAACTGCGCACGTTTCCAGAACAATTGATTAACCGTTTAGGCGGCGACGTAAGCGCATCGACGGAGGTTGGCAGCCTTGCGACCGGTGTGTATATGGATGAAGCAGTTCCCGACTTCTCACAGGGAACGGTCACGGAAACAGGCAAAATGACTGATGTGGCGCTTATCACATCGGCGCTCCCGGTTAATCCGCAAACCGGCGTTCAGGAAGGCGCCTTGCTCTTCAATGTCCGCACACCTGCGGGTGATGCCCGCTACACGCGTAACGGCCACTTTACCTTGAGTCCGACCGGCTATTTGACTGATGATGCGGGTGATCAGGTATTGAATACCGCAGGACAGCCGATTCAGCTTCCGTCCGATCAATTCCAACTAGCCGCCGATGGCACGATTACGTCCGGCGGAGTGAATTACGGACAAATCGGCGTCAGCTATGCGGCAAATACCAATCAACTGGTCAAAGAGGGCAGCGGTCTGTTTCGGCTCGATGGCGGCGGTGCACTCCCCGCAGCAAACGGCAACGGGCAAGTAAACTTTAATCTGAAACAAGGTTTTGTTGAAGGATCTAACGTTCAGGCAGATCAGACCGTCACCGATATGATGGAATCATACCGATCTTTTGAAGCAAACCAAAAAGTACTGCAAATCATCGACGGCTCACTTGATAAAGCAGTGAATCAAGTTGGCCGTATAAGCTAAAAAGGGCAGGTGAGTGTGATGCAGCGGCAAATGATGGCTTCGGCAGTAACACTAGGACAAGTTCAGCAGCAGCTTGCGACGGTCGCGGACAACATTGCGAATGTCGGTACGACCGGCTATAAAAGCAGGGATGCGAAGTTTACCGATCTGCTTTTCCAGCAAATCGACAACATGACCCCGGCTGATGTCGACCGAACGGACGCAACCAATCGGTTGACTCCATCCGGAATCCGTGACGGTTCTGGTGCACGAATCGGCGATACATCACTGGATCTTTCTATGGGCACGATAGAGCAGACCGATAATCCGCTCGACCTTGCTCTGACCAATGATCACCAATTTTTCACCGTGAATCACGGCGGCGCAACGGTGTATACACGCAACGGTGCCTTTAATACGCAGCCAGATCCTAATAATCCGAACACCCTGCGCCTGCTCACGAAAAGCGGCGATGCACTGCTCGGCACGAACGGACAGCCAATCACGATTCCGGCGCATTACCAAAGTCTTCAAATCAGCAGCAGCGGTGCGATTTCGGTTGAACTGGCAAACGGTACGCGCGTGAACGCCGGACAATTCGGTCTGGTCACGATCAGCCGACCACAGCTGCTGGAGGGCAGGGGCAACAGTCTTTATGCGTTGCCGAACTTGGCACAACTTGGTATCGGTCTGAATGATGTAGTTCAGCCGGTTGCCGGAAATGCCGGCAGTGTTGCACAAGGCCGGCTGGAAAATTCGAATGTCGATCTGACCAAGGAAATGGCGGATCTGATCAACTTGCAGCACAACTATCAGCTGAACGCGCGATCGATTTCGATTGGCGATCAGATGGCTGGACTCGTCAACGGACTGCTGCGTTAAGCGAGGAACGCGTCATGGGAACGAACGAAAAGCTACATAATAAACCGAAGGTAAGTCCGGAAACGAGAAAAGTTGCCCGAGCGGCGCGTCAAGTGGCACAAAAAGCCGAACGCTTAGCGCCGAAAAAAACAGATGAAGAACAAAAGCCGCTGTTCAATCCGTTCTTCGGGTACAAAAAGCGGCGCTTTCCGATCTGGCAGCGGCTGATTGTCCTGACCGCCCTCTGCGCAATCGCGTTTGTGGCCGGTACGATGCTCGGCTATGGCGGACTCGGTCATCGCAGCCCATGGGCAATCTTTGAACCGGCCACCTGGCAGCATATCTTCGATTTTCTGAAAACGGATTGATTGAAGGGGGCGATTGTTTGTTAACGATCGACGAAATCAAAAAAATATTACCGCACCGTTATCCGTTCTTGCTCGTCGACCGAGTGCTTGAAGTCGAGGACGGCAGGAAGGCGGTTGCTATTAAAAATGTTACGGCTAACGAACCGTTTTTCCAAGGGCATTTTCCCGATTATCCGGTCATGCCCGGTGTTCTGATCGTAGAAGCGCTTGCTCAGGTCAGCGGCATTGCCGTACTGAGCAAGGGCAAGCAAGAAAACATGCTGACGCTCTATGCCGGCATCGACAAATGCCGCTTCAAGCGTCAGGTGCGACCCGGTGATCAACTCAAGCTGGAAGCAGAAATTCTTCGTTTCCGTGCCGGATTCGCCAAAGCCAAAGGCGTCGCCACCGTTGACGGCGAAGTCGCCTGCGAAGCGGAAATGATGTTCGCACTCAAAGCAGCAGAATAAAGGTAGCTATTCAGACGTCCGATGTGATCGGACGTCTATTTTCTTTTTATAAAGTTGCCGGTGGAGAAACGCGGTATTTAAATACTGAGTTGAACATGAATCCGAACCGGATCTATGCATCAAATCCACACGTCTATGAAAATCAAGTGCCAATGCATGAAACGCGGGCACGAACTGATCTAAATTAAACAGATGCAACCGCACTAAAAACATTTAATACTATTAATTCTTATTGACAAACTAGGATTTAAATCATATACTAACATCACAATTTCATTTCTTATCGAGAGTGACGAAGGGAACTAGCCCAATGAAGTCCGACAACCAGCACCTCGAGTGTATGGTGTTAAATCTAGCAGACCGCGGAGACGGTACTGGAAGATAAGATCAACGATTACGTTCAGTAAAAGTTACTTTCTTATTCCAGAAGGTAGCTTTTTTGTTTAAGTGTGGGCAACAAGTCTCCCTTTAAGAAAAATTGGAATGCAGGAAAAGAGGGAGAAACAACAAGATGAGTGAACATGTGGTTCAGAGATTCGGTCCTGAGTATTACTGTGATGAACCAGGCGTGTTTGACAGGCTACCGAAAATTTTGGAGAGCAGACGTGGCAACATGTCTTGCTGGTTCACGGGCATTGATCGTGGGATGCGGTGAAACCTTATCTCCCGCTTGATCAGCTTACCGATGTTACTGAAGCCGTGCATCAAGGCGAATGCCCAGAAAGCGAGATTGCGCGTATCGAGCAATTAAGCCGTAAGCATTCGAATGATGCCCTAAATTGGTGTCGGTGGCGGGAAAATTCTTGATACCGTCAAAGCGGTGTCTGCGCGACAGTCTATTCCATGCCTGCTGTTGCTGACACTTGCTTCGAATCAGCATTGTTTATAAAGAAGAATTCGCCCGTGAGGTCGCTGATAAGGTTGTGTTCATGGCGGAAGGTAAAATTATCGAACAGGGCGCGGCGAACGATGTCCTGCGCGATTCAAAAAATGAGCGCACGCGACGTTTTCTGTAGCAGCTCGACAAGAACAAGGAAGTTACGGTATCAGTATCTTACATTTTTCTTGCGTCTTGCCGCAGATTAAGTTAGCGTAAAAGTAACATCAAATTGGAGGGATTACCATGCCTATACTATCCGACACAGGCTTTCATTTCGGTTCCAAAGAAGCACCGCTGAAATTGACCGTGATAACGAATCTTGCTTGCCCGCACTGCGCCAACTATTTGAAAAACTACGAAACCGAGCTGCTCCCGGCCATCGAAAACAAGCGGCTTGAGCTGATTCTCAAACCGTTCGACAAACCGAAGGTCAGCCTGCTCAAGGGCAATCTGGTGCACCTTTTCCTCGACTACAAGGATCAGGCGGAAACCAACCCAATCATCCTGCAGCTGTTCAAGGATCAGGCAGAATGGAAAGCACTCACGGGCAGCGAGCTCAAGACTTATCTGACCGATAACTACGGCCTGACCGCGCAGCCGGACAACACCGACTACAGCTTGACGATTACCCAGGAAGCGATCGCCTTCGATGCGACCTCTGTACCGACCGGGTTGCTTAGCAAGAACGGCGCGGCTCCGATCAAAGTCACGCAGGACGAGCTGACAAAAGAGCTGGAAGCCGCCGCACCTGCAAACTGATGACGAACGACTTAAGACCGGGCCGGCATATGCCCGGTTTTTTTTATTTTATAAGATAAGAAAGTTTAGCATTTGGCCTGTTGATACAACGATAAGGCCATAAGATTCAGTTGGGCGATCAGGTAAGCGCCCAATCTGCGAAATAGTTGGAAAAGTTCCGCTTAATTCGAAAATGAATGAAAAAACCGCTTAAATAGACGAAGAAATTCCGCTTATCAAATCAAAAAACGTGAAAATGGAGAGTTTTTCTTTGAATAAGCGGAAAAATTACCCTTATTTACCCGTGAAAGAAGCGCTATGACGCATATAACCAGAAAATCTCCGCTTATTTTACTTCGTTACTTAATGAAGAACCAAAGTGATTTATGAAATAAAAATTTCTGTTCAAGGTTGATGATTTAAAACCGCATTTGGAGCGAAACGTCCTGTGAAAGTACGTCCTGCACGCAACGCGAAAGCCGCGGCATCTTGCAGAAGTGAGGACCGGGTGCTTTTTGCCCGGTTTTTTTTAATACGCAAAGGATTTCAATTTCTATTTCATAGACGGAATTCTCCGAATAAATCAATCAATCTATAAGGAGAGACGGAATATGGATCATCAAACGGAAACAATTGTCAAACTCATCCGATCCTCGGATCCGCTGCAGGATATTCAAGCCTTAACCGCTGCGCGAGACGGATTTTTCGATTACATCGCTTCGTCACTCGCTGCCGTCCAAGAACCGGCCGTTGCCAAGCTGCGTGATCATGTTGCACGCGAACCGAGTTCGGCACGCCTAGTTGGTGCCAATATACGGGTCTCCGCGCAAAATGCAGCTTTGTGTAACGGATTTCAAGCGCATTATTTAAATTATGACAACGCCCACTTCGATGTACGCGGACATCCGAGTGCGCCGATTTTGTCCGTGCTGCTTGCCGTATCCGACACGAATACCGATGGTGATGCGTTCCTGCGTGCCTATATCATCGGTGTCGAGTTAATAACGCGTCTTGGCGACCGTCAATCCCTATCATTATGAGCGCGGCTGGCATGCGACCGGCCCCCTTGGCACAATTGCCACCGCAGCCGCAATCAGGCACGTTCAAGCATCTGTCTGATCCCCGGATGGCTCAGGTATTGATTCTTGCGGCAACGCAAAGTGCGGGACTTCGCTTCCAATTCGGCACGGCGGTCAAGCCGTTGCACGCAGGACTTGCGGCCGTCTTTGCCTATGAAACAATAGAAGAAGCGGGCATTGCCGGATCAACGAAGCTATTTGATGAAGCAAACGGCTTTTTTCACGTCTATGAATCCGCCAATCCGGACATGGCCAAATGGAAGCATACATGGGGAAAGACTTGGCGAATCGTCTCGCCGGGGCTGTGGTTCAAATGCCATACGTTCTGTTCGGCCGCGATACAGGGCGCGGATGCGGCACAAAGCCTCTATCGCGCCTATCGATTTGAAGCAACCGATATCGCCCGCGTCGATGTCCTTTTCCCGAAAAACGGCGACAGCGCGCTCATTCGCGCGCCGCAAACAGGTGAAGAGGGGGCGCTTCAGCATTGAATACACTGTCTGGCTCGCCTTGACCGGCAGGCCTTTGGATCGGGACGCGTTCGCACCGGCACCAATTCCGGAGAAAACACGGGCCCAACTGATCAAAGTGTGGCGAATATACAATGATCCCGAGTGGCAAGCCACCGAGCATGCGCGGCCGAAGGGCCGGTACACCGCAGTCAAAGTGACGACCCGATCCGGCCAAACCTTTTCGGAAATTGTCGACCGGCCGAAGGGCAGCCCCGCAAATCCGCTTTCCCAGCTTGAACATCAAGCAAAGCTCAGCCAAGCGACAGCACACGCATGCGAAATAAGCGTAATAATTCATCGATTTGAACACGAGAAACTAGACGCACTCATGGAACCGCTTCAATGATGAACATCAGTCCTCCGATCAACCGATCGGGGGATTGGTGTTGATTAGTCAAGGTGGATGGAGTGGAGATAAATCAATCAACATCCAAGCAGGTGAATTCGCTCCACACCAGTCGGATAAGAAAAAGCTTGTCATATATTCTGACATAATCCTTTTCATTTTTTTCAGTAGCACATACAATAAACTCATTCTTAAATTTTAGTTTATTCAAAATAGAAACGTTGTTCCATTGGATGGAACGAAATTGTATGAAACGCATTGGATATTCATAACAAATTCAGAAAAAGAAGGGTAGAGAACAAAAATGACAGAATCAAGTAATGCCGTGAAATTGAACGAGGTTGGACCTTATCAGCACAAAACCTTGTGGGCATCAATCGTTGGCTATGCGATGGACGGGCTGGATATGATGATGCTTTCCTTTGTATTACCGCTAATTATCGCTTATTACGGCCTCAACTCCGCGCAGGCAGGGAGTATCTCGACGATTACCATGCTTGGTGTTGTAATTGGTGGTTACGCATTCGGCATGCTCGCCGACAGCTATGGACGTGTTCGTGTGTTTACATGGACGATTCTCGTATTCTCTGTGTTTACAGGATTATGTGCCTTCGCACCCAATTACGAAACATTTAATATTTTCCGCTTCCTTTCCGGACTTGGTCTCGGCGGAGAGTTTGGAATCGGTATGACTCTGGTCACCGAAACGTGGCCCAAAAAATTGCGGACACGCGCGACCTCTTATGTTGCACTCGGTTACCAAGGCGGGACGATTCTGGCGACGTTGACGGCAGCGTTTATCGCTCCGCATTTTGGGTGGAAAGGTGTATTTCTTGTTGGTGTCATTCCTGCACTGCTCGCCTGGTGGTCGCGTCGCAGCCTTAAAGAACCAGATATTTGGCTGAAAACAAAGAGTGAGAAGAAGTCCTCTATCTCCATTGTTGAACTTTTCAAGAACTGGCGTATTACCGGCACGACGCTGGGTCTGATCATCATTTGTAGCGTGCAGAACTTCGGCTATTTCGGCATCATGAACTGGATGCCGACGATGCTCGCGCAGCAGCACCACTATACAATTAACGGTACCGTAGTCTGGACGATTTCAACCGTTATCGGCATGGTGATTGGAATTATTACGTTTGCCTGGCTTGCCGACAAATGGGGCCGCAAACCGGCATATATTACCTTTCAAATATGCGCGGCTATTATTGTATGGATCTATTTCCATATTGAAAATCCGACGATGCTCGTTGCGCTTGGCTCTGTTCTCGGCTTCTTCGTAAACGGAATGATGGGCGGTTACGGCGCGCTGCTGGCTGAACACTATACAACGCAAGCACGTTCCACCGCGGAAAATATCATTTTTAATACCGGCCGATTCATCGGCAGCTTCGGTCCGCTGATTATCGGATTTATGGCTATGAATCATTCGCTCAGCGTGGCGCTCGGTACAATCTCATTCGTTTATATTTTGGCGGCAGCTTCAATTCTCCTGCTTGTTCCCGAGACGAAGGGTAAAGATCTTGCTTAAAAAGAAAGGGTGTGATCATGATCGAATGGATGGACCGGTTCGTCAAGCTGATGGATCAAATTAGTGACTGTCCGGCTGCCGGAATTGGGATTGCGGAGCTTTCACGGCAGACCTTGATCAGCAAAGGGACCTTGCATCGCATGCTGCAGAGCATGATGGGTTACCAATTAGTGGTGCAGGATCCGGAATCGAAAAAATATATGCTTGGACCGAAAGCGATGGCTTGGGGCAGTACGTTTCTTCAGAATCGGGATCCTGTTGGTCTGCTTGCACAATACTGCAAACAGGTTGGCGAAGAAACCGGATTGTACGCATTCATCTGCCGCTTTCAATCCGATGAAATTTTTTGCACCCATACGCATCAGCCGTCCAGCATAGGAAACAGCTTTTTCGTCCATGTCGGACAGCGTATGCCGGTGCACGCGGCAGCGGCGGCACAGATCATCCTGGCTTTTCAGTCGGATGAAGTGATTGATCGCCTTTTGAATAAAGAAAAGTTGGATGCGTTGACTCCGTTTACCTTAACGGACACCCATGATCTGCGGCGAAAAATTCACGAGGCACGGCGCGTGCGAGTGGCTTACTGCGAGCAGGAGCTTGAACTCGGCACGGCGGCTTTGTCGGTTCCGATTTTTCATTCGAACGATCAAGCCTTGATCAGCATGAGTCTGGTAGGCGAGTATCATTATTTCGACACAAATAAAGAAAAGCTGATTCGGGCATTGCAGCGAGTGGCAGAGCAGGCAAGCGATCATCTGAGCTCGATGCAGGCACTCAGTTCATTATTTTAAAAAAATGCCGGCTGACGAGAGAACTTCTCAAGAAGGCCGGCTCTATTTACTTCAAAGGATGAGCGAGCGATAAAGCATAAAGAGACAATCGGCGACGCAGTCATTTAGGATATGTATTAAGGATGGCGATAGGCAAATGGTAGAAGAACGGAGATTCAAACAAACAATGAATGAAATCGGCAGAATAGGCGGCACAGATCGGGGAATGAAACGACTTGCTTATAGCAGAGAGGAGAGGCAGGCAACGGATTATTTCATCACACAGTGCAAGGCGGCTGGATTATCGGTACGTATAGACGCGGCTGGCAACGTGATCGCGCGCAGGCCCGGCACCTGTCCAGAGCTTCCAGCCGTCGGAATTGGCTCGCATCTTGATACGGTCTATGAAGGTGGAAAGTACGATGGGACAATAGGCGTCCTTGCAGCACTGGAAATTGTGCGTGATCTGAATGATCGGCACATCCGAACGAAGCATTCGATTGATCTTTTCGCATTTGCCTGCGAAGAATCCGCCCGATTCGGATTCTCGCAAATCGGCAGCAAGGCGATGGCCGGGCTGATCAAGCAAAAAGATATCGCGAGTCTTACAGATAAAGAGGGACAGAACATCCAATCCGTATTTGCGGACCGAGGACTTGAATTCAGCCGTCTTGAAGAAGCACGGCTTCCGAAACATGCACTTGCTGCTTTTATGGAAATGCATATTGAACAGGGACCGATCCTTGAAGCAAAAAACACCCCAATCGGTGTGGTGAGAGGGATCGCCGCACCGACACGCTTTAACATCTGCGTGAAGGGACATGCTGCACATTCCGGTTCGACGCCGATGAACCAGAGACAGGATGCTTTGATCGGAGCGGCCGAGATTACCATCGAACTCGAAAAAGAAGCTCGCCGCGAGATGGAGCATGGAACGGTAGCTACGGTCGGAGATATTGAGATTGTGCCCGGCGCAATGAATGTTGTTCCGGGTGAGACCCATCTGAAGGTCGATATTCGCGGTATTTCACGTGCCTCCAAGGATCGTGTTGTCGAATTCCTTTACACATTCCTTGATCACTTACGTGCAACGCGTCATTTGGAGATCGGTTGTACGCTGCTGAGCGATGAGATACCGGTACGCATGAATGCAGATATAATCGCATCCATTGAAAAAGTATGCCGTTGGAAAAAGATTAAATTCATTCGCATGCCGAGCGGGGCAGGACATGACACTATGAATATGGCAGCTCTGTGTCCTGTAGGCATGATCTTTGTACCCTCAATCGGAGGAATCAGCCATCATCCCGACGAACATACCGATCTGCACGACATCATGACCGGAATCGAGGTCCTGGAGGCTGCCGTACTTGAACGAGCAGTCGTTGAGTCCGAAACGAAGGCAGGTGCACAAAACACCCAATGAAAACGTTCGACGCAAGACTAATAGCCAATTATCCTGTAAATGAACGTTATTGGCAGATGACCCTTGATGTTTCTGCGCGCGACACGCCGGCTCGGCCCGGACAGTTTTTCCACATCCGCTGCGGAGACGCATGGAAAAATCCGTTACGACGTCCGCTTAGTGTTTACAACTATGACGACGAATTGCGCCAGCTCGAATTTCTATATCTGATCAAAGGGAGTGGTACAGAGCAGATGACCCGCATGAAAAAAGGCGATTCACTGAATCTAATCGGTCCGCTTGGTCATGGGTTCACTCTGCCGGATCAAGGCCCGCTGCTTCTGGCTGCACGTGGTGTCGGTGTTGCGACATTGCATGCTCTGGCAAGACAGGCGCGTGCCGAAAAACGAGGCGTACACGTGATTATCAGTGCCCGAACTCCCGGAGATTTGTTGACGGTTGAAGCACTGAACCAAATCGGCGCTGTGGTGCATACGGTGACCGATCAAGAAGGAACCAGTTCGACAGCGTCCGTACGCATACTATCCGAACAATTGATTCGGAAAGAAAAGATGGCCGCGATCTATACTTGCGGCTCGCGCAGATTAAGTAAGCTCGTTCAGGAACTCGCAGTGATCTATCATCTAAAAGGCGAGCTGGCGACCGAAGCTCATATGGCGTGTGGCATTGGTGACTGCTACGCCTGCGCGTGCACGGTGTGCAATGACAATCAGTTGAAAACGGTGCGCGTCTGTACCGACGGCCCGGTATTTCCCATTCGTCAGGTGGTGTTGTCATAATGGATTTATCCGTAAAAATCGGCAGCCTCACCCTGAAAAATCCGGTTATGCCGGCATCCGGCACATTCGGATACGAACTTGCGCCACTGCTTGATATCAATCGGCTCGGTGCCATCGTACCGAAAAGCATCACCTTGTCTGCGCGCGGCGGCAATCAAACACCGCGCATTTGTGAAGTGGATGGCGGCATGATCAATTCAATCGGCATCCAAAGCAAGGGCATCGACCAGTATATCGCGTACATCCTGCCCGCCTATCGGCACTATGAACCGCCGCTGATCGCCAGTATTTCCGGCGAAACCATCGACGAATTCGCACAGCTTGCCACGTTGCTGGACAGGCAGGCGGGCGTTGCGGCGCTCGAACTCAATATTTCCTGTCCGAATCTGCGCGATAACGGACAAGCCTTTGGCATGAGCGCAAGCGCAACGAATCAACTGCTTAGCAGCGTGCGTCAAGTAACCGACAAACCGCTGATCGCCAAACTGACGCCGAATGTGACACGTATTCAGGACATCGCTGATGCTGCAGAATGCGGAGGCGCCGACGCGCTCACAGTCGCTAACACATTTCTAGCGATGGCAATTGATACTGAGTCACGCAAGACGCGTATCGGCAACATCATGGGCGGCTTGTCCGGAGCGGCTGTCAAACCGCTCATTGTCCGGCTTATCTATCAAGTGCATCAGGCAACCAATCTGCCTATCATCGGCAGCGGCGGTATCATGAACGGTCAGGACGCTGTTGAGATGTTTCTTGCCGGCGCAACGGCCGTACAAATAGGTACGGCTACCTTTGTCCAACCGAACGCCATGACGACGATCATTGATGAGATTATAACCTACCTCGAACGCCATCGTATTGGCGCAGTCACAGATCTGATCGGCCGCTTCGAGCTTGCTTAAAAAGGGACAGCCGATATGGCAAGGTGCTGGTAAAATCGCAATCCTCATTGTACGCGGCCTTTGCCTATCCGCACGTAAATCCCGTATAATGAGAGACAGCAAAAGCGCACAGAACGGATGGAGGCTCACAACAGATGAACTGGGATTACGTCATTAAGAACGGAACCATCATCACACCACACGAAACCTATCAAGCCCATGTTTATATTAAGGATGAAAAAATCGCCGCGATCTCTAAGCAGCCGCTTGAAGGCGAGACCAAAAAAGAAACCGACGCCACCGGCCAATACATCCTGCCCGGCCTGATCGACGTCCATGTCCATTCACGCGACCCGGGCCCGACCTACAAGGAAGACTTTTTTACCTCAACTCAGGCAGCGGCGGCGGGGGGAATCACAACCGTTTTTGATATGCCGAACACAACGCCGCCGACACGCGACGCATCCAGTTTTCATGCGCAGGTCGCCAACCTGACGCCCAAGGCGCACGTCGACTTCGGCATTTGGGGGATCGCCCTCGGTCCAATGAACAACGCGCAGCTGCCCAAGCTCCACGAGGCCGGCGTCATTGGCTTCAAGTACTTCTGGGGTTACGCCGTCAACAAAAACACGTTCCAACTCACCTACAACTATGAGCCCGGAATGACCGACGTCCTGCCGCCGCTGTCTGACGGAGAAGTCTATGATATTTTTCAAAATGTGGAAAAAACTGGACAAGTGCTGGCCATTCACGGTGAAGACAGCAGTCTGATCCAAGTGCTTACGGAACAGGTGAAAAAAACGGGCCGCACTGATTACAATGCGCTGCTCGACGGCCGACCGAATCTGGCAGAAGAAGTCACGGTTCAGATGGGGACCTCTTTTTCACGCGCGTCCGGCGCCAAGTTGCATGTGCTCCATGTGACAACGGGGGAGGCCGCCGATGCTATCCGACGCGCTCAGGCACAGGGCGCACCGGTCAGCGCTGAGACCTGTCCGCACTACCTGTTCCTCAGCAACGAGGACTATCCCAAGATCGGCCCGGTCATGAAGATCTATCCGCCGGTCAAATACGAGAAGGATAAAGAAGCGCTCTGGGAGGCGATCAGCGACGGCACGATCGCCATCGTCTCATCCGATCACGCGCCGCACACGCCGGAAGAAAAAGCGGGCGGCCTGTGGAAGATTCCCGCTGGCATGCCCGGCACTGAAACGATGGCGCCGCTCATGCTCAATGCCGTGAACGAAGGCAAGCTCAGCCTGCAGAAGCTGGCCGCGCTGATGGCCGAAAACCCGGCCAAGCGCTTCGGCATCTACCCGCAGAAAGGTTCGCTCGAAGTCGGCACCGACGCCGACATCACGATCGTCGACATGAACAAGGAAGCAACGATCAAAGCTGCCGACCTGCACAGCAAGAGCAAAGTCACCGCCTACGACGGCTGGCATGTCAAAGGCGTCCCCGTCGAAACCATTGTTCGCGGCGAGACAATCATGAAGAACGGCGAAATTGTTCACAAGCCGATCGGACATGTAGTCAAGCCAACAAAATAAAAATACAAAAGGCAAAAGTCCACATCCGGACTTTTGCCTTTTCTACGGGCCTTCAGAGTATACGAAGAATCATGCCGTATTTTATAATACATATATACAACTTAAATCGAGGAGAGACGCAATGAAAAAAATCACACGTGTGCTCGTATTTCTATTTCTAGCATTGTCACTGGCTGCTTGCGGTGGAGCTGATTCAGAAAAAGATAATCAAAAACCCGAGACCGCACATGTGAAGAAAGAGGAACCATTGACTCCCTCCGCAAATAGAGGAACGACTGCGTCTCCATCAGGTCGGTCATCGAAAATTGATCCGAATGCCGCTAAAAGGGAATCCTACAGCGGTTATTGGACGTCCACAGGTGATCCGCTTCATTCTATAACCATCCGACCGGACCGCATTTTGTACAACGAAGGTATTGACAAATACGGACAAGTTGCCTGGAGCAATAAGCTGACGGCCAAGGGAAATCAAATCATTATTCAGAACGCGCCGCTGACTGGAGCCGGCGGCCAGGCAGCCGGTTTCGTGACACAGACCATGACCTTATCGAAAGACAAAAAGACGTTGATTGTATCAAAAAATAAGGCTTTCGGCAGTTCGAAAGAGAAGGGTACTGCATGGGCTCAGTACTACATGCGTTTTAATAAACATTACTCCGGCACGTTCAAAAAAGTGGAGAGCCCAAACAGCAAGTCAGCATCTGCCGGCACGCCGAGCAGCAGCGAGAACAGCACAGCAGCATCCAATAAGAATGCCGGCTCCGGATATAATGGCATCTGGTCCAATACAAACAAGACCTTTAACGAATATTATAAACACCAATTTACCGATCATGGACCAACTGAACCAATACAAAATGTAACGATTGAGATGCCGATCTATAACGTCGTGAAAATCTCTATTGAGAATGTACTCGGCAATAGACAGGCGCCAGCGACGATGAAGCACACCGTTGCGATTGATCTTAAGGGCAGAGGACAGTTTCGCTTTGTCGACAGTTTTCATAACAAAGGCGGAATCGCTAAATTTCAATTAAAGGACAACAAGGTCTACTATGAGATACACTACTCAATCAAGCCGCAAAATTCATCCATTTCAGAAGGTGCGCACGTGCTCAGTCTGAAAAAAGGCGT
The DNA here is from genome assembly GCF_024125445.1 of Sporolactobacillus shoreicorticis. Lineage (GTDB taxonomy): Bacteria > Bacillota > Bacilli > Bacillales > Sporolactobacillaceae > Sporolactobacillus > Sporolactobacillus shoreicorticis. The sequence goes on from NZ_JAMXWM010000020.1 coordinate 74,686, forward strand.
GTAACTCGAGACGGTATCAAAATAAGAAGTGCATAGAATAGGACGTTTTTTCCTTTCTCATGTCGCAAAACAGATTTAATACGCAACAATCACAAAAAAATTGTCCGTTTATAAAACAGTCAAACCGCTCTTTGTTTTGTGGCTGCTTCTTTATCGTTTTTTAGTGCTGCCAAAGTGTATACATAAAACATAAAAAAACCGCGACTCAAC
>NZ_JAMXWM010000021.1 GCF_024125445.1 Sporolactobacillus shoreicorticis
CTGTTAAAAAGCCGTGTTCCAATTTCTGAACACGGCTGGTACAGTGTGCTTGTTCTATTAAGCGTTTAATATGTTTTTAATATGATTTAATGTCCCTGCATCAAGCGTGACATCGGCAGCTTTAGCGTTATCAACAATTTGGTCGGGTTTGCTGGCGCCGACAACGACGCTGGCAACATTGTCTTGACGAAGAATCCAGGCCAGTGCCAATTGCGCCATGCTGATGCCGAGTTCGATAGCAATTTTCTTAAGTTCGGCGACTTTATTCAAATTTTCTTCTGTCAGATACTCGCGGATGCCGCCTTTGTTTTCAGCTGCTCGGCTTCCTGTTGGGAAATCGTTTAGTGACGTGTACTTTCCGGTCAGAACACCTTGGGCGAGCGGAGACCAGCATACTTGGCTGACTCCGTGCGCCCGACTCGCGGGGATGACCTGATCTTCAATTTTTCGTGCAAGCATATTGTACTTCGATTGATTGGCGACAAAATGGTTGAGCAGCTTCTGATCGGCAATCTGCGCAGCCTCGGTGATTTGTGCTGCGGTCCATTCGCTGACCCCGATGTAGTTGACCTTGCCTTGATGAATCAGGTCGTCGAATGCGCGCAAGGTTTCTTCGATCGGTGTATCTTGATCAAACCGGTGGCAGTAGTAAAGATCAATATAATCGACATCCAGCCGTTTCAGGCTGGCATTCGCCTGCTCCATGATGTGCTTGCGGGACAGCCCGTGATCATTCGGTCCGTCACCCATTGGAAAATAAACCTTTGTTGAAAGCACAATCGATTCACGTGGAAGGGCCTTGATTGCTTTGCCAACCACTTTTTCTGCTTCCCCGCGCATATAGACATTTGCCGTATCGAAGAAATTAATGCCGAGATCGTATGCCTTTAGAATCGTGTTCACCGCGTTTTCGTTTACGACATAGCCTCCGTAGGTCAGCCAGCTGCCAAGACTGACCGTGCTGACCTTAAGGCCGGTGTTGCCGAGACGTCGATAGTTCATGGAAACCCTCCTCAAGCCATATTCGATGATAGCAACCCAATGTACAATTATATGATAGTCCTATAGATTTATAAGGTCTATTAATAGAGGTCCCTCTTGTTCGGGAAGCGTATCGGGGCATTAAAAGATCTCTATCAGCAAGATACGATTTCGAATAATCGGCTGATTTTTCGTCGTCACCGATGCTGAATCTCCGGAACAAATAGTGAATGAAATTTAATAAAGATCAGGTTGTGAACCTTATGTACAGTGGAGAAAGGAGCGGGAAGGCTATGATCCCGCTTCTTTTAATTCTGCGGCACGTAAGCTTGCCTTGTGTTCATCTTCTGTTCATCAATAGCCATTATTATCTGTTTTTGAAGCAGCAGTAAAAAAATCCGTCTGTGGGTGGAGAGCATTCCCGTCGCGCGTTCATTATAAAAAATTTGGTTTCCAATTATAGTAGGAAATACGAGGAGGAATGAAAATGAATGTAAAGAAAAATATGTCGGGCAACGACGAATGGGCTGTTGAAGCACAAGGATTAGTAAAAAAATTCGGTAACAACCATGCTGTTGACGGTGTTGACCTGCATGTGCGTCCGGGGGTGATTTACGGTGTGCTTGGGCCAAATGGAGCAGGAAAGACTACAACTATCAGGATGCTTGCGACTTTATTGCGGCCTGATGCAGGATCGGCAAAAATATTTGGATATGATGTGGTAAAAGATCCGCAAATTGTGCGTCAATTGATCGGAGTAACCGGACAGTACGCTTCAGTTGATGAATCGCTCACAGCAACGGAAAACCTGGTAATTTTTTCTCGGCTTCTCGGCTTAGGACGTGCGGAGGCAAAGAAAAAATCATCTGAGCTACTTGAAGAATTCAGTTTAACTGAAGCAGCAAAACGTCCGTTGAAAAATTTCTCGGGAGGCATGCGCCGCCGTTTGGATCTGGCAGCGAGTCTCATTGCTCAGCCGCCGCTGATTTTCCTCGATGAACCGACGACCGGGCTCGATCCGCGAACGCGCAACCAAATGTGGGAGACCATTCGCCGATTGGTTAAATCGGGATCAACGGTTCTTTTGACCACTCAATATTTGCAGGAGGCCGATGAATTGGCAGACCGAGTTGCGGTGATCGACCGCGGCCGAGTCGTTGCGGAAGGTACGGTAGATGAATTGAAAATGTCCGTTGGTAATGCGTCGCTGCAAATTAGGATTAAGGATCGGCAGGCTCTGAACTCGGCACGCCAGATTGTTGAAAAAGTACTTCAGGCACCATCGGTTATACTGCCTGAGGCGGGAAGAATTACCGCACCGATGGCGGAGGCTGACCGGGTTACTGATCTTCTTATCGCCATGCGTGAAGCAGAGATTAAACTTGCTGAAGTGAGTGTACAAAAACCTTCACTTGATGAAGTTTTTCTGACCATCACCGGCCATAAAGCTGAGGCGTCGCAGAAAACGGAATCTTTGGAGAAAAGTGGGGAGATGAAACAATGATAAACAATTCAATGGTGCCTGTTTCTAAGCGGCAGTTGAAAAAAAATTCAGGTCTCGGTCAGACTGTGCGCAATTCATTAACAATGGCTTATCGAGGATTGCTGAAAATTCGGCGCACACCGGAACAGCTCTTCGATGTCACTTTACAGCCGATCATCTTTACTTTAATGTTTACTTATATCTTCGGAGGCGCGATCTCCGGGAACGTACAGAGCTATTTGCCGGTCATTATTCCCGGCATTCTTGTGCAGACGGTCATTACAACGTCGATTGTTACCGGTGTGCAGCTGCGCGAGGATATGGATAAAGGTGTATTTGACCGATTCAAGTCGCTGCCGATCGCACGTATTGCTCCATTAGCCGGTGCATTGCTGGCGGATACTATCCGCTACACGATTGCAACGGTGCTCACATTTGCGATGGGGTACATCATGGGTTATCGTCCCGACGGCGGCCTGGGCAATGTCATTTTTGCCGGAGTGCTTGTGATTGTGTGTTCATGGGCAATGAGCTGGATTTTTGCCTTCTTCGGTGTCATCGCACGTACAGCTTCCAGCGTACAGGGAATCTCAATGCTTGTTCTGTTCCCGCTTACGTTTCTCTCCAATGCATTTGTGCCCGTAAAGACGATGCCCGGCTGGCTTCGGTGGTTTGCAAATGTTAATCCGGTCTCGCATCTCATTACAGCGGTCCGTCATTTAACAAATTCCGGTTCGGTCGGCTGGGATTTCGCCGCTACCCTGATAGGAGCGGCGGTGGTTGTGATCATTTTTGCGCCGCTTACTGTTCGTGCATACATGCGCCGGACATGAGTTCATAGGTTTTATAATCAATACGCCGGATGCTCATGACTCATCAAGATTCATGGCGTACCATTACTTGCTGCAAAAGGGCGATTGGTTTGCGCCGGAGTTACTTGGATTATTCTTGCTATTTTACCACTGATTTTTTGGGCTTCCTGCTTAAATGTTCGTAGTGATCGCATGGATAGTCACTAATAAAATATATAGTTACAAATTGGTATTGCCGGATGATTCGGAAATAGCAAGTCCTGCGGATAAGAAGCATTAATAAAAAGCAGTCGGAGTGTCACCGGCTGCTTTTGTTCCTTTGGTGTTATGCATCTAACAAAAGCTGGTAGGCCCATCGCTTTCCATTCGGCATGTCCAGATGAACGATGCCGCGATACGCGAATCCTGCTTGTTTGATGATATGCTGCATGCGGGGATTTTCGGGATGCGTATCAATTCTGATGTCGCTATAGCCCATCAGAGCCGCCGCGGTGATGAGAAATTCCATGAGCGGAGAAGCTAAATGACGGCCGCGAAAATCAGAAGAAAGCGCTACTCGATGAATGGATACATAGGCGGATGCGTGCGTTTGAATCCACGAGCCTGACTCAATGGCCTCATAAGCGGGCTCTATTTTCTTGAAAATGACTCCGGTACCTGCAACTTGTCTGTTAACAATCAGCACATAACTGATTTCCTGGGCTATATCCTCTTGCAAGGTTGCATCGTCCGGATACCCGTCCTGCCATTGATCAATTCCGTCATCCTTTAACAAGCGTTTCGCCTGATCAATAATTTTTTTGATCTCTGGGAAATCATGGCTGGTCGCTTTACGTAAATAAGTAGTCAAACGTGGTCCCCCTATCGATTCATGCCTGTTGCAAAAAAGTTCGTGTATGCTCATTATAGGATACAGGTTCAGTAAGTGGCAATGGATACGCCCGTGTTCGGCGAGGCAATGATCTTGTGAAATGCGGCAGAACTTGCAGTAAACGCCGGGTCCGTCAATAAGCGTTTAGAAAAAACGGAGGAATGAATGTGGATAAAAAAGAACGTGCGACCATAATGGGTATTGGAGTCATCGGTGGATTGATCACCGGCTTTGTTTTTAAAACGGTGTATCCATGTCTCGTGTCAGGTATCCTAGTGTCGGCGATCATCACGGTCATGCTGACCCAGAAGCAAAAAAAGATCCGGGAGTAGCAACCGGATCTTTTTTGTGTCGATTAATCGAATTGTGAACTGGATTGATTGCGAATGAGTTTCACAGGCAGTACATAGTGATGTTTCAATTCGGTTTTTTCATCCTCAATGCGTTGCAGCAGAAGCTCAACAAGCAGTTCACCCATGTCGTTTATTGGCTGAGCAATGGTTGTCAATTCGGGGTGATAATTTTGGATAAATTGAGTGCCGTCGTACCCAATGACTTTTAAATCTTGGGGAACGCGCAGACCCAGTTCCCTTGCCTGCCGTAAAACAATGAGCGCAGTGAGATCATCGGTGCAAAAGATACCATCGATGGAATCAGTTGTTAAAATTTGTTTAATCAGAAGCGCTTTAACTGTTGCCGTCATTGAAGATGAGATTACTTTTTCATGGGCAGTCAGGTTTAGTCGTTCCATGGTCTCCAGGTAACCGGTGCGCCGTCTGTCGGTTGGACTGTTTGGCGTCTTGCTGCTGGCAAAAAGGTAAATCGTACGCGCGCCGTTTTGATAAAGTTCCTGAGTAGCCAGCACTGCTCCTTGGTAGTTATCGGAACTGACAATCGGAATGGTGTCTGACAAATACCGATCAAAAGAAATAATCGGAAGACCGACCTTTTCATATTCCTTGATTCCGAGATTATGTGCGCCGGCGATGATTCCATCAACTTGATTGGCGATCAGCATATTCAAATAAACGCGTTCTTTTTCTTTATTATCTGCGCTGTTACACAAAATGGTTTTATAACCTAATTTGAAGAGCTTGTTCTCAATTTTTTCGACGAGCTCTCCGAAGAAGGGGTTGCTTACTGAAGAAAAGAGCACACCAATCAGATTGGTTTGCTTCCCATGAAGTGAGCGTGCAATAGAGTTGGGCTGATAGTTCAGCTCCTTCATTGCTTCAAATACTTTGTTTTTTGTTTTTTCACTTAGGTATCCGTGGTTGTTGATCACACGAGATACGGTTGTCGGAGAAACACCGGCTTCTCGGGCAACATCATTTAGTTTTGGCCTCACTGTTGATTATCCTTTTCCGTGTTAGTCTCCAATAATCATAATTATAATCTAAATGAGAGTCGGTCTCCAAGGATATTTGCGTTTGATTGTCGTCGGGAAAGAAACGGGCGGTCAGTACTTTAAACCCGTGATTCACGAAGATTTCGGCAATCGAGTGATCAATAAAGATTTGAAGGTGCACAGGTTGGCGCTTTGGAATCGTCGTCGTGCGCGTTGTTCCGTATTCTTCAGCAAAAAGAACCCCGGAATGCCCACGATCAAGTGTCAGTATACCGTTTTCAAAATCAATAGTCAGGTCAAGTGATTGTGTTCCGTTATTTGCTAATGCTAATCGGCAGCCTCCTGTGCCGGACAGATCAATGTCGAGTTCATAGGCGGGCATGCAGTCCTTGGCGATCACTTGAGATTGCCTGCTAAGCGTCCCGTGAGACTGGTTGTGTTCTGTGCGCAAAGCTGCTGTTTCGCGTACCGGGTTTTGATAGAGACGTCCGTCTTTAATCGATAATTCTTTAACAAAGCTTAGGCAATGTGCCCAGCCATATTGATCCGTCGGATAGCCAATTTCAGGCAAACCCACCCAGCTGACGGCAAGTGCGCGGCCGTCCGGTGCGTTGAATGCCTGAGTCGCGTAGCAATCGAATCCTTCATCAAGGTTATGAAGCGGATGCTTTGAAGTGAATGTGGGCCTATCTAAATTAACTTGGTCACCGACAAGAAAAACATTAGGGTAAATATTTTTATAATTAAGAATCTGTTCATCTAGCCCCTGTGGACAGAAAATGAGTACGGGTTTTTCATCAATAAATAGGAGATTAGGACATTCGATCATATAACCGAGCGATTGATCAGTAAGCGGCAGGGTTCCGAGAAAGCGCCATTGAGATAAGTCATCCGACTTATAGACTACAATTTCGCCGTCCAGCCGATCATTTTGAGCGCCTATAAGCGCGTAATAATGATCATTATGGCGAATGATTTGCGGATCTCTGAAATGATCGGTATAGTGATTCGGCTGATGCGCGATCATGGGTGACTTTATTTTTTCAATTTTATTATTCTTATCCATCCAAGCGCCGATCTGATAAGGATAGCGCTGCCAGCCTTTGTCGCGAACATTGCCGGTGTACATAATGAAAAGTTTGTCATTGACCGGCAGTGCGGACCCAGAGTAGCAGCCATGGCTGTCGTAGGGCGTATCCGGAATCATCGCCAATCCATGCTCTTCCCAATGCGTGAGATCGCTTGATGTGAGATGGTACCACGCCTTCAAGCCATGAACGGGTCCCATCGGATAATTTTGATAGAATAGGTGCCATTGATCGTTGTAATAAGAAAATCCGTTAGGATCGTTTAAAAGACCGCTTTTCGGTTGTATATGAACGTCCATTCTCCATGGTGAGTGCCGCACTTGATCCACCAGAGCAAATTTCTCCTGTTCGGACCAGTCGTCGAACTTCTTATATCTTAGTGCTCGATCCCATTCCGTCATGCCATGAACCCCCTAATATTAGAAAACTTGGCTTCGCCAAGCCTCTAGCGAAGGCGAAGACTTAGCTGCACGTACACTAAATTCCTCTAAATTTTTATACTTTGCAAAGAAAGGTTATCTTTACTTGAAATGTACCTTAAATATCTATTTGTGTCAAACGTATTGCAGGATATAAGCCATTAAAATAATAACTTAATTATAATTTGTATTTTTTATGACGTACGATTGACATATTGAAAAAATGGAGTATATTATAAATAAAGCGTTTTCAATTAATGCGAATTCATTTTTCTGAAAGGGTGTTCAACATGAATCACGAAAAAGTTGCTCAGGATGTATTGAACGCACTTAACGGTAAGGAGAATATTCAAGCGGCTGCTCATTGTGCTACTCGGCTGCGTCTGGTCATTAAAGATGAGACTAAGATTGATCAAGCGGCACTTGATGAGCATCCTGATGTTAAAGGAACGTTTAAGACCAATGGTCAGTTTCAGATTATTATCGGTCCCGGTGATGTAGATAAGGTGTATGATGCGTTGATTAAGCAGGCGGACCTCCCTGACATGACAAAAGAAGATGTTAATCAGGAATCATCCGGAGCAAAAGGAAATCTGTTTATGCGATTTGTCAAAGTGCTTTCCGATATCTTTGTTCCAATTATTCCCGCACTTGTTGCCGGCGGTTTGCTGATGGCCCTGAACAATGTTTTAACGGCGGAGCATCTGTTCACAGCAAGGTCGATTGTTGAGATTTATCCGGGTCTAAAGGATATTGCTGCTTTTATTAATACATTGTCGGCAGCCCCATTTACTTTCTTACCTATTCTGATTGGTTTCTCAGCGACCAAGCGCTTTGGCGGAAATCCCTATCTTGGCGCGGCGATGGGAATGATCATGGTTTCACCGGCGCTCACAAGCGGTTATGAAGTCGTGAGTGCGGCCGCCTCCGGAAAGCTTGCTTTTTGGAATCTCTTTGGATTAAACGTTGCTCAGGCCGGATATCAGGGGACAGTGCTTCCGGTTCTCGTCGTTTCTTTTATTTTGGCTAAGCTTGAGAAGTTCTTTCATAAACGTATCTCAAAAGCATTTGATTTCACCTTTACACCGATGCTTGCCATTATTATTACAGGATTCCTAACCTTTATTTTTGTCGGACCGGTAATGCGAAATGTCAGCGACGGTTTAACGAACGGCATTATGTGGCTTTATAATACAACAGGTCCGATTGGAACAATGGTGTTCGGCTTTTTCTATTCCGCTATCGTCATTACCGGACTTCACCAAAGCTTTCCGGCTATTGAAACGCAGCTGCTGGCAGATGTAGCGAAAACCGGAGGATCTTTTGTTTTCCCAATTGCATCGATGGCTAATATTGCGCAAGGGGCGGCATGTCTTGCTGTGTTCTTTATCACAAAGAGTAAGAAACAAAAAAGTCTGGCATCCTCATCAAGTATTTCAGCAATGCTCGGAATCACCGAACCAGCAATTTTCGGTGTAAATCTTAAATTGAAATATCCATTCTTTTGCGCAATGATTGCTTCAGGTATCGCCTCGATTTTTGTTGGATTGTTTCATGTCCTGTCAGTTTCCATGGGACCGGCGAGTGTGATCGGATTCATCTGTATTCGTTCTCAATCAATTGCTTCCTTCTTATTAAGCGGATTGATCAGCTTTGTGATTGCTTTCGCGGCGACTTATATCTATGGCAAGCGTGCGATGACGATTGAAGCAGTCACCACTGCGGATGGTGCTGAGGTTGAGGAATTTGAAGCGGCAGATTCAGTAAAGGCAGCTGTTCAAGATGAAATCATTTATGCGCCCGCGACAGGTGAACCGATCAGCCTTAAAGAAGTAAAGGATAAAGTTTTCTCATCTGAATTCATGGGAAGAGGAGCTGCGGTTATTCCGGAGAATGGGGATGTCTTTGCGCCTTGTGACGGTGTGTTGACGGTCGCGTATCCGACGCACCATGCGTATGGATTCAGAACGGAAACTGGCGCGGAGATACTCGTGCACATTGGTATTGATACGGTAAACTTAAACGGACAGCATTTTGAAGGCTATGTGGCACAAAATCAGCAGATTACAAAGGGTACGAAGCTCTGCACGTTTGATCTGAATGAAATAAAAGCCCTTGGCTATGATCCTACGATTATTACGGTGGTGACCAATACGGCGGCCTATGCTTCGGTTGAGCGGATTACTCATGAGCATGTGGTGCCGGGCAGCCCACTAATTGCTGTGACAGGGAAGTAACTTTTTAAATCGCGTTCGGGAGTGGAATTTCATGATATTAGCTTCAATTGAAGCAGGCGGTACAAAATTTATCGCCTCGGTCGGTGACGAGCAAATAAGGATTATCGATACGCTCACAGTGCCGACGACGAAACCTGAAGAAACGATGAAGCCAATCATCGCGTTCTTTAATCAGTATTCGATTGATGCGATCGGAGTCGGTTCATTCGGACCAATCGATGTAAATCGGAACTCTGAGACCTATGGTTATATCACATCGACACCAAAGCCCTTTTGGAAAGATTTCAATTTTGTCGGCAGCCTGAAGACGCACTTTGATGTACCGATTGCTTGGACGACTGATGTGAATGCGGCGGGCTATGCGGAATATATTTTGGGGAATGCGAAAGGAACGCAGAGCTGCCTGTATTTAACGGTTGGAACCGGAATAGGCGGCGGGTTTATCAATCAGGGACGAATGCTGAATGCGTACAGCCATCCGGAAATGGGCCATCTCTTAATCAGACGGCATCCCAACGACATGTATGTGGGTAATTGCCCGTTCCATAAGGATTGTCTGGAAGGTATGGCTTCCGGCCCTGCTGTTGAAAAACGCTGGGGGAAAAAGGGTATCAAGCTGGCCGAGCGATTTGAAGTTTGGGAGCTAGAGGCCTACTACCTTGCACAGGCATTGGTCAGCTACACGCTCGTCCTGCGTCCGGAACGTATTATTTTAGGCGGCGGAATTATGAAGCAGAAGCAGATTTTTCAGTTGATTCGTCAACAATTTGGACAACTGCTCAATGATTACGTTGCGGTTCTGGATTTAGAGCGTTATATTCAGCCGGTCGGACTCAATGACCAGGCAGGGATTATCGGCGGATTCCTGCTCGCAAGAAAAGAGCTAACGGACTAAAGGAGTTTATCATGGAAAAAAATTGGTGGAAACGCAGTGTCGTTTATCAAATTTATCCTAAGAGCTTTTTGGACAGTAATCAGGACGGAATCGGAGATTTAAACGGCATTATTCGCAAACTCGATTATATTCAAAAATTAGGCGCGGATGTGCTCTGGTTATGTCCGGTGTATCAGTCGCCGCAGGTCGATAACGGCTATGACATCAGTGATTACACGCAAATATCCGAGCTGTACGGCACGATGAACGACATGGAAAATCTGATTCAGGCATGTACCGTGCGAGGTATAAAGCTGATTATGGATCTGGTCGTCAATCATACATCGGATCAGCATCCGTGGTTTATTCAATCAAGAAAATCAAAGGATAATCCGTATCGTGATTTTTACATTTGGCGGGATAAACCGAATGAATTAACGTCAAATTTCGGCGGATCAGCCTGGGAATACGATGAACGGACCGGTCAGTACTACTTGCATTTTTATAGTAAACAGCAGCCCGATTTGAATTGGGAAAATCCAAACATGCGTGAAGCGATTTATAAGATGATGAATCAATGGATCGATAAAGGCGTGAGCGGATTTCGGATGGACGTGATTGATTTAATCGGCAAGCAGCCCGACAAAGGAATCAAGGAGAACGGACCCAAGCTGCACGACTATCTGAGAGAAATGAACAGGAAAACCTTTGGGGCGAAGCATTTGCTGACCGTGGGTGAAACATGGGGGGCGACACCGGAGATCGGCCATCTGTATTCGGATGAAGAGCGCAACGAGTTGAGTATGGTTTTTCAATTTGAACCAATGAATTTAGACAAACAACCGGGCAAACATCGATGGGATTTGAAAAGACTGGACTTGGTTGATCTCAAAGATGTGATGACCAAGTGGCAGAAATCATTTGCTTCGAGTGGATGGAACAGCTTGTTTTGGAACAATCATGACCTGCCGCGCATTGTTTCGCGTTGGGGGAATGACGGAATTTATCGTGAGTTATCCGCGAAGATGCTCGCTACTTTATTGCATGGCATGAAGGGCACGCCTTATATCTATCAGGGTGAAGAGATCGGGATGACCAATGTAAAATTTACGTCTATTGAAGATTATCCGGATATTGAGACGCAGAACATGTATCATGAGCGGCTTGCCTCAGGGTATGCCGAACAGGACATCATGCGCTCCATTCAAATGAAGGCGAGGGACAATGCGCGGACGCCGATGCAGTGGGATGACAGCGACTACGCAGGATTTTCATCCGTGCGTCCTTGGATGAAGGTCAATCCTAATTACCGCCAAATTAATGTTTCACAAAGCCTAAATGATCCAAATTCCGTGTTTTATCATTATCAGAAGCTGATCGCGCTTAGGAAGGAACACGCCATTTTCACGGAGGGATCCTACGAATTAATCGATCGTGACCATCCCAATGTATACGCTTATAAACGCGCGTCGGATGATCAGGAACTGCTCGTTGTATGCAACTTTTATGAACAGCCGGCGGTATTTAATTACTCTGTGGAAGGTGCTTATGATCTTCATATTTTAATCAGTAATTATCCGGATTCACCGCATCAGTTAGAGACCTGCACGCTGCGTCCTTATGAAGCGGTTATTTATAAATTGCAGCACAGGTGAAGTACTGTAGGTTGATACAGCTTAAATTTTATATGAATGCTGCAGTGCTTTTGCGAACTATAATTAAAACCCGCCTCGATCATTAAATGAAATGATCGAGGCGGGTTTCTTGCTGAAATTCCTTTAGTTTAATGGCGTCCATTTCCAACTTGCCACTTCAGGTAAATCTGCACCTTCCTCGCGAATGTAGCGATTGTGTTTGGCAATCATGTGATCCATTTGCGCGATGAACGCATCGCTTTTCTCTGCGTAGTTCGGCTGCAGCATAACTGCCGCTTTGGCAAGGTGAAAACGATCCAGATGGTTCAGCACACGCATGTCGAACGGAGTGGTAATATCACCGTTTTCACGATAGCCATGGACGGTCAGATTGGTGTTGTGACGGCCAAAGAACAGGTCTTCAATTAAATCTTCATAGCCATGGAAAGCAAAGAGTATCGGCTTACTTTTTGTAAAATAGTGATCAAACACTTCATCGGTTAATCCGCGCGGGCTCTTTCTCGGACTTTTCAGCTTCAAAACATCCACTACATTAACGAAGCGAATTTTCATTTCGGGGAATGCCTGATGAAGCAGCTGAATTGCAGCGAGACTTTCAAGAGTCGGTTCCGTACCGGAGCTCGCAATGACGAGATCAGTCTCAGTTCCCTGATCGGTACTTGCCCAATCAATGATTCCGAGTCCGTTATCGACCAGTTCCGAAGCTTCGTCAATCGAAAACCACTGTTGACGCGGATGCTTTGACGCAATGACCAGGTTAATCTTATTCCGGCTGTGAAACATTTTATTTGTGACAGCGAGCAATGTGTTGGCGTCTGCCGGTAAATATTCGCGAACATATTCATGCTTTTTTTCAGCAAGATGTGAGAGCAGTCCCGGATCTTGGTGGGAATAGCCATTGTGATCCTGTTGAAAAACTGTGGATGAAGCAATGACATTTAAGGATGGATAAGATTTTCGCCAGGAAAGCTCATTTGATTTGCGCAGCCATTTGAAATGTTGCGTGAGCATCGAATCAACAACTCTCAAGAATGATTCGTAGCTGGCAAAGAAACCGTGGCGGCCGGTCAAGGTGTACCCTTCAAGCCAGCCTTCTGCCTGATGTTCGGAAAGCTGCGCATCCAGAACGCGTCCCGACGGCGCTACAAATTCGTCACGGGGTTCATCAACCTCACCCAGCCACTGGCGATTGGTCACTTCAAAGACAGCGCCTAAACGATTGGATGCGGTCTCATCCGGACCGAATACTCGGAAATTATCAGGATTCAAGGAAATAATATCACGCACATAGCTTCCGAAAACCAGCATATCCTGAGCTGTTTTTTCTCCGCGTTCTTTAAAATCAATCGCATAATCGCGGTAATTCGGCAGGCGAAGGTCACGCGGATCGACGCCGCCGTTGGTAATGGGATTCGTAGACATACGTTTCGTTCCTTTAGGAATGATCCGTTTTATATCAGATTTCAAAGAGCCGTCCTGATTGAAAAGTTCTTCCGGTTTGTAAGACTTAAGCCAGTGGATTAATGCATCCACATGCTCTAAATGCTGCTGGTCAACCGGAATCGGAATCTGATGTGATCTGAAGGAATCTTCGACCGGCTTTCCTTCCCAAGATTTCGGACCGGTCCAGCCTTTCGGACTTCGGAAAATCAACAGCGGCCATTTAGGAAGGGTCGTATCATTATTTTCTCGCGCATTTTTTTGAATGTCTTTAATCCTTTCAACGATTTGATCCAAAGCCTGCGCCATTGCCGGATGAACCAATTGCGGATCACTGCCTTCGACAAAATAAGCTTCCCAGCCCATACCTTCAAAGTATTTTGCTAAGTCCTGATCCGATGTTCTAGAGAAAATAGTCGGATTACTTAACTTGTAACCATTGATGTAGAGAATGGGCAAAATGGCACCGTCATGGATTGGGTTAATGAAATGATTGGCATGCCAAGAGGTCGCAAGCGGACCGGTTTCTGCTTCACCGTCACCAATCACAGCTGCGGCAATTTGATCCGGGTTATCGAGAATTGCGCCAATCGCATGAGACACTGAATAACCGAGTTCGCCGCCTTCATGGATTGATCCCGGTGTTTCAGGAGCCGCATGTGACGCAACGCCGCCGGGCCAGGAAAATTGTTTGAAGAGACGCTGAATACCGGCTTTATCTTGCGAGATAGTCGGATAAATTTCGCTGTAGCTGCCGTCAAGGTAGGCATTTGATACCATCACCTGTCCGCCGTGACCAGGTCCCTCAATGTAAAACATGTTTAAATTGTATTTATTGATAATCCGATTAAGATGAGCGTAGATGAAATTCTGCCCGGATATGGTCCCCCAGTGGCCAATCGGATGCCTTTTAATATCACTTGGTACAATCGGACGATCAAGCAGCGGGTTATCTTTTAAGTAGATTTGACCGATGGACAGATAGTTCGCAGCACGCCAATAGCGATCCACCAGACTCAGATAGGCTTTTGAAGAATAATCCATTGATTTTTCTGTGGACTCGATCATTTGAAAAGACTCCTTCCAAAATTAAATTTATTATAGTCTTAAATGACATGTAATCCTAGTATGAGTAAAAGTATGAAATACAATTAAAGGCTAGTATGAATTTTTGTGAAATGTTTCACTTTGAACGTAACGATATGCTCCTGTTTAAATGCAGAGACCAAAGATCAAACCATTTCCCCTTTCTTTGAATCCGCTTTATAGAAAACGCATTCATTTGCTTTCGAATGCATCATAACACATACTGAATAAAACGTAAATCATTTTATAAAACTATTTTATAAAATTGCTGTGCTAAAATAGGCCCTCATTGATCCGCACAATGTTGTTAAAATCATGCTGTTGATTGCTTCACCGCTGCAGAGGACATAATTTTTGATACCCAGTATCCTTCCCTATTCATCAAATGGAATCGATAAAGCGCTGAATCGCCGACAACCCCGCACCACGTGATACGGGATTGATTTTTACAGCACCAAGTTCAATATAATGGTCATGGTCTGGGAAAGCGGTTTTTTGTTGAACCAATTGATGCAGGCACTCAATATCTGTTTCATTCATATATTGCACAATTTTTCCACATAGGATCACTTTATTGTCAATAAACATATGCAGATTGTTTACGGCAATGGCTAAATAATCCATATAGGCCTGCCAGCGTTTTCCCGTACTTGTTTTCCCGGCGCGTAAATCGCTAAAGAATTGTTCTGCAGATTCTCCTTCAACCAATAATGAATTGAGGGAACAATAAGTTTCCAGACAACCTCTCTTACCACAGTAGCAGAGGCGGCCGTTCGGATTAATGGTAGTATGCTCCATCGTACCACTGCGTCCGTTTTTACCGGAATATATTTTCCGATTAATCATGATCGCTGCGCCAAGATGGTGACTGATTGTCAAAAAAATGGCATCCTGTACGGTGGGATTGGCCCAATGCTCAATTGTTGCCACACAAGAAGCGTTATGAAAGAAACGACATGGAATGTCCATGCTGGCTTGAAACTTATCGATCCTCATTCCGGTATTATTTAAAATTTTTCCATAGATGACCGTTGTACCGTCAAATGAGATCAGACCCGGAAATGCAATGCCGATCTCCAGAATGTCGGATCTGAGAATGTCTGTTTCGGCAATAAAGGCGTGAAGCCGGGTGCAAAGCTTTTTTACATAGTCGCTTGTGTTTTCAAACGGAAGGTCCATTCGTTTTTCGTTAATTGCCATGCCATACAAGTCGACCATGGACAAAATAACCGAATCATGTGCAACCTCGACACCAATAGTTATTTTTGCGCGTGAGCGGATCCCATAAGCAGTCGGTTTTCGCCCCACTGAAGAATCGAGTTTGCCCTGAGTAATGATGAGGCCCTCATGAAGTAAGTGCATCAGATTTTGCGTTACGGTTGGCAGACTTAAATGCAGCTTATCGGCAATCTCTTGTTTCGAAAGCTTGCGCTGTTTATACAGAAGATGGAAGATGTCTCGTTTATTTACTTGTTTCATATTTTTAATGGTCGTTCGATCCATTTATCGTCACCTATTTATTCGGATATTCCTCATGCACGCCGATAAAATCATGTGGCCGGCAGTTTCAGTTTCACTTTAGCATCTACAAAAAGGGATTTCAATGAATAATATAAAACGGTTTCATTAATTTGAGACAATTTAAATCAATCAGCTCAAATGATTACGAAGATTATGGCATGACTCCACTATAAAACGATCCGCGTTATGGATATAATGGAGAAGGATCTGCCTGAGTGGCTCAAGTCAGTAATGGCCGCATTTTTTATACAAAAAGAAATGAAAAACTAATGCCTGGCTGACTTCCGAGGACTCAGACCCAGCCAAGTTTTTCTGGAAAATACAGAAGAAGGCCGGTCTCATCATAAGTAATGGAGGTTATTTGAATGAGTGAAGAACAACTGAAGCTTAGCTATTTTTTTGAAAATACGGAGAGCTTCTATGTTCCCGAAGTTTTTCAAGGTGTTGTGTATCCTTGGGAAGCACTGAAAAAAGCGACGGAGATTATTGAGGAACGTGTGGAAAAAAATAATCTGAAAAAGAACGACGGAGAACTTGCTGAGGGCAGCTATCTGCATGGCAATTATTCGATTGGTGCAGGGACACAGATCCATTCGCAGGTAACGATTGAAGGTCCGGTGATTATCGGTGAAAATGTGACGATTCAATCCGGTGCACTGATTCGTCCGTACACGATGATTGGCAACAACTGCGTCATCGGTCATGGCTGCGAAATAAAGCACGCGATTATCAGTAATGGCGCTAAGGTACAGAGCTTCACGTTCGCGGGTGATTCAATCATCGGACGGGGCGCCCGTGTCGGTTCAGGTACAATCATCGCCAACAGGCGTTTCGATCAAGGGATTATCGGTGTCAAGGTGGGTGGAACCTATACACCGTTCGATACGGATTTCTTCGGTTGCGTGCTCGGTGATTACAGCCGCATCGGCGCTAACTCGGCGACGCTTCCGGGAACCTGTATCGGACCGTATACATGGGTATTTCCACTGACACGCGTACATGGATTTATTCCAAAAGAAACACGCGTAGCGACGGGCGGCAAAGAGCTTACGCTGACCCCGAATAAAAAAATGAAGCTGAAGCCGTAAACAGGAGCTGAATAGAGAGAGGAGCGTTCCGACAGAGGGGTGCTCCTTTTTCGTGCCAATTATTGGCAGTGAGAAAGCCGCAAATTTTTTGAAAAAGGGGCAAAATGATAGAATCATACATAGATTAAAGGAGTGGATTAGAATGAGTCGAACGGAAAAAGCAACTTTTGCGGGCGGATGCTTTTGGTGTATGGTACAGCCTTTCGATCAGCAGCCGGGCATTGTTGAAGTCGTGTCGGGTTATACGGGTGGCCGGACGGAGAATCCGACTTATCGTGAAGTATGTTCTGGGAAGACCGGTCATGCGGAAGCGGTGCAGATTACTTTTGATCCGGATGTCTTTCCTTATGAAAAATTGCTGGAGCTCTATTGGCAGCAGATTGATCCGACGGATCGCAAAGGACAGTTTCATGATCGAGGCAGTCAATATTGAACGGCTATTTTTTATCATAATGACCGACAAAAAAGACTTGCTGAAACGTCAAAGCAGGCGCTTGAACAAAGCGGACGTTTCCGGAAATCAATTGTGACGGAAATCGTTCCGGCGGGACCGTTTTATCCGGCCGAGGCTGCGCATCAGAATTATTATCGGAAGGACCCGATCAGCTATCGACGTTATCGTCAGAGCTCGGGACGCGCTGATTTTATCGCGGAGCATTGGAGAGAAAAAAAGAATCGCGAGCAATTAAAAGAACAGCTGACACCGATTCAATATAAGGTCACACAGCAGAAGGGAACAGAAGCGCCGTTTCAAAATGAATATTGGGACAACAAGAGACCCGGTATCTATGTGGATCTGATCTCTGGTGAACCGTTGTTTTCGACGATCGATCAATATGACGCAGGCTGCGGCTGGCCGAGCTTCATTCGGCCAATCAGTACCGATCAAATCACAACGCACTCAGATGATTCTTTCGGCATGATTCGCACTGAGGTTAGAAGCAAACTGGGCGATTCCCATTTAGGCCATGTCTTCCCGGAGCCGTCTGTTTCGACAAAGCATCGTTTTTGCATCAATTCAGCCGCACTGCGATTCATTCCAAAGGATGATTTGAAGGCGGAGGGTTACGGCGAGTATGCTGATTTATTTAAATAAACACACGGTGAAGTGATCCTCGGATCACTTTTTCAATGCAAAAAAAAACTAAATCTCTGATTGAACCAAAGGCTTGCCAATTGGGAAGTTTTTCTTTATGGTTCAAGGTATCATAGAATGAGGAGGTTTTGCAGATGATACAAGCCACGAGTGCTAATCATGATCATAATCAAGCCATTTTTAAATTATCACCCTTCAAAAAGCTCTCGCAGCAGCAACTGGAGCTGAGGCTGAAAATCATCCGTTTCTGCAGAGTGCATGTTCCCAATGACCAAACGTCCTTGTTTGTTATCCAAGGGGACGCGGGAACGGGGAAAAGTGTTGTGCTCAATTCGGTATTCAATGAAATTCAGACAGCTGCGCGTGCGGGGAACGCTGATGATTCGCTTGCGAATACGAGAAATTACCTGATTGTCAATCATTCGGAAATGATCAAATTGTACAAAGAAATCGCCGAGCAGCTGCCGAATGTGCGCAAAAAAGACTTTATTCGGCCAACCTCCTTTATTAATCAAATGCGGAAATCCGGGAAACGCGCCGATGTGGTGTTGATTGATGAGGCGCATCTTCTCTTGACCAAGAGCGATCGTTACAATCGGTTTTATCAGGCCAATCAACTTGAAGAAATTTTAAAACGCAGCCGCGCGGTGGTTATGGTCTTTGATGAAAAGCAAGTGCTGAAACTGAAAAGCTATTGGAATGAAAGCAATGTTCAGGCATTCATGAAACGCGTGCCGCATGAACATTTCTATTTGACCAATCAGTTTCGTATGCGTGCTCAGACTGATGTTCTCAATTGGATTGATGCATTTATACATAAAAAAATTTTGCCGTTTCCTAAAAAACAGCCGTTCGATTTTCGCATCTTTGCGGATGCAGGCGTCCTGTACCAAGTCATCAAGGCGCGAAACAGCCAATATCATCTTTCACGGCTGATCGCAACCTATGATTATCCTTACACGCTGGACGGCAGCGATTACTACATCGACGAACCGAATTTTCATCTGCGTTGGGACCGCTCGAAAACGGCAGAGAAACAGGCGTGGGCGGAGCGTGCCGATACGATTGACGAAGTGGGATCGGTGTACACGATTCAAGGCTTTGATTTGAACTACGCCGGTGTGATCCTTGACCCGTCGGTCTCCTATGACGAGACAAGTGATCGGATCGTGATTCGTCCGGAAAGGTATCAGGACGGCGCCGCGTTCATAAAGCGAAACGATGTAGCCCATTTGGATAATGTTAAGGAGCAGATCATTTTAAACTCGATCAATGTGCTGATGACACGGGCAGTCCATGGCTTGTATCTCTATGCAAGCGATTTGAAATTGAGAGGCAGGCTGGTGGAGCTGCAGACCAAAAGAAATCGTACATAATTAAGTCAGCTCAGATGCCGTGTTTAAAGCTGCTCCCCTCGTCTCAGTTTCACCGGCAGCATGTAATTTTTTTTGATGTCGGTGAAATCATTGTTTATTTCTTTTAAGAGCAGGTCGACGGCTAATTGGGCCATGGCCCGAATGGGCTGAACGACGGTCGTTAGTTCGGGCAGACAGGTTGTAACCGTTTCCGTTCCGTCATAGCCGATAATAAAAATATCCTTTTTTCGGTTTCTGACCATACTGAGTGCGATTGCGGCGGTAATATCATCGCTGAGAAACATGCCGTCAAGGTCGGGATGTTCGTCTAAAATTGATGAAAGCATCTGTTGTTTGGTTTCCGTGTCAAAAGGAAGTTCCACTGTATATGTTTTAAAAGGCAGTCCGTGCTCCGCAAGTACATCTTCATACCCTTTTCGCCGCTGATAGCTGGACGGTGCCTCATGCTGCGGTGCACTGTTAATGTGGATCGTCTTGGTCCGACCTTGACGCAGCAATTCCTCCGCGGCGATTCGTCCCCCTTGGTAATTATCGCTGCTTATAACCGTAATGGTGTCAGAAACTTTGCGGTCAATAGCAACAATGGGCAGGTGCGCGCGCTGATAAGTGTCAATGCCGACATTATGGGCACCGACGATCATTCCGTCCACTTGGTTGGCAAGCAGCATATTCAAATACTTCGTTTCTTTATCTGCCTGATCCATTGTATTGCAAATAAGGACTTTATAGTTTTTTTCAGATAATATGTTTTCAATATGAAAGACGATTTCTCCATAGAAGGGGTGACCTGTTGTCGGGAAAATGAGCCCGATGAAATGTGTCTTGCTGACAAAGAGCGAGCGTGCGATTTCATTTGGATGATAGTTTAGCTGCTCGATGGCTTCATTCACACGCTGCCTTGTCTTATCACTGATCGCACCTCGGTTGTTGAGCACACGTGAAACGGTTGTCGGTGAGACGCCAGCGAGTTTCGCCACGTCTTCTAGTTTTGGTTTTTCTGTCACAATCGAAGTCCTCCTCATTGGCATGGGTGTTCTTGTGATTTCTTTAAATAAATGGATAAATTTCCTTCTTTTACTAGTATAGCGCATTTTTTTATTAAAAAAGGGTTTGTCGCGTACTTTCCGATGATTGAAAACAAAAGAAAAATTCCTGCCGTGGTGAGGGCAGGAATTTTTTTAATGCTTTGTGAGTCAGATGTCGGCTTTTTTCTTGCGATGAAGCAAGTAGGCGATGGCAAGAATCAGGAACCAGACCGGAGTGACAAAAAGCGCAACACGTGTGTCGGCAGCCATACCGATCAAGATAAGCAAAAAGATAAAGAAAGCGAGAATGACCCAATTGATGAATGGTGCGAACGGCGCTTTGAATTTTGAAGCACGGGACAGATCCGGACGCTTTTTCAAATAAATAATATGAGCCACCAAGATAACGCCCCACACCCATATAAAACAAATAGCGCTAATGCTGGTGACAAGTGTGAACACAATATCGGGCAGGAAGTAATTAAGAATAACGCCAACCGAGAGAGCGAGTGTAGAGCTCATGAGTGCGGTACTTGGAACGGCGCTTTTGCCCAGGACGGAAAAGCTCTTTGGTGCATTGCCAACGCGTCCGAGTGAGAAAAGCATGCGGCTTGTCGAGAACAGGCCGCTGTTGCATGCGGAGGCAGCCGAAGTGAGCACAACAAAATTAATGATGCCGGCTGCGGCAGGAATACCCACAAGTGTAAAAACCTTAACAAAGGGACTGTTATCCGCGTTCAGCTGTGTCCACGGAATGATGCAGAGAATGACAAACAGTGCGCCGATGTAAAAGAGCAGGACACGGATCGGCAGGCTGTTAATTGCGCGCGGTATGTTCTTTTCTGGGTCAGCGGTTTCAGCAGCGGTTACCCCGACAAGTTCAATACCGACAAAGGAAAAGACTGCCATCTGGAAACCGAGGAAGAAACCGTTAATGCCATGCGGGAACAATCCGCCGTACGACCAGAGATTTTGAATGGAGGCATGTCCGGTATCAGTTTTGAATCCGACAATGATCATAATTAATCCAAGAAGGATAAGGGCAATAATTGTAATGACCTTTATAATAGCGAACCAAAATTCGATCTCACCAAACATTTTTACTGTAAGTAAGTTCAATAGTGTCAAAACGATAAGGCATAGAAAAGCCGGAAGCCATTGAGGCACGTTAAACCAAAATTGTATGTACTTACCAACCGCAGTAATATCAGCCATAGCCGTCATAATCCAGCAGAACCAGTAGGTCCAGCCGGTTACAAAGCCGGCCCATGGACCAAGATATTCTACAGCAAAATCTGTGAACGATGTATAGGCCGTATTTGACAGCAGCAGTTCACCCAGCGAGCGCATAACAAAAAATAGTGCGACTCCGATGATCAAGTAGGCAAACAGAATAGACGGTCCGGCTAAATGGATTGCTTTTCCCGATCCGAGGAATAGTCCGGTACCAATGGCACCACCAATTGCAATCAATTGAATGTGGCGATTTTTCAGCTTTCTTTCCAGTTGTTGTGTCACTTCTTCATTTCCTTCCTGTTTACAGTCTCTATTTTTTGTGTTTCCAACGATTATTTGTGTGCAGACAGTGTTTTTTTATTATAGCAAATTGAATGTCAAAATTAACTGGAAGTTTAAACGTAAGAATTTCTTTGTAATAAAACAGTGTTATGTTATACTGACTTCAGTATTAGGGAAATGGGGAATCATTTATGGAAGATGAATTGATTGCCAAGAAAGATTTACTGGAAATAACCGGAATTTCATATGGGCAGCTATATCGCTGGAAAAGAAAGAAGCTGATTCCGGAAACGTGGTTCATCCGTAAAGCCACGTTTACCGGTCAGGAGACCTTTTTTCCGAAAGCTAAGATTCTGAAGCGTGTCCAATCCATTTCAGAGTTGAAGGATACACTGTCACTTGATGAGCTTGCTGAACGTTTTTCCCCACAGTCGGTTACAAAAATAGTTTTATCCGAAGTAGAATTGCTTGATCGAAACATTGTTTCGGAAATGACGCTCGCTATTTTCAAGGAATTCGGCTCCGCGCGGCATTCTTTCGATTTTCATGACTTGCTGGCCATGTTCCTTCTTGATCACTTGCTGAAAGCGGGTCAAATGAATCGCGCCGAAGCAAATGATTTGCTGAATGTACTGAAGGAAAGCAGCCATAAAATTTACGACAAGAACAGTTGTCTCTATTTTATTCGAAAGATGGGCGTTTCCATAGTATTCATTGCCGCAGATGATGTGACACTTTATTTTGACGGGGGCGTGAAGGTTATTGACAGGCAACTGATTTCTGCGAGTGTTGAGGTACTCAAAGCGTGTATTGAACAATCCGATCAGGATGAGAATTCAAAGGGGGACGCGCAGTCATGAACCAAAAATCAAGGCAGAATATGAAAGTTATGGGTGAGACACAATCGGAGGGCGGTGTGTTTGACCAAGTACGCATTATGGGTGAGTGCACGATTACCGGTTCCGTTGAAGCGAATTCATGTAAAGTGATGGGCGAATGCGTGGTGTCAGGCGATCTTTGCAGTGATTATTTCCGTAATATGGGCGAAGCGGCCATTGATGGCAGGCTGGCAGCTGCAGAGTCTCGGTTTATGGGCGAGACACGTGTCAAAGGAGATTGCGCGTTGAAGAAATCATCCATCTACGGAGAATTATTTGCCGGACGGAATCTCACGGGTGAAGACTTGACGGTGCGCGGAATGCTTCACGTGGCAGGCGATGTGTCTCTGGAGACTCTTGATATGCGCGGCGGAATATATGTTGAAGGGATGCTTAATTGTGATGATGTTTCCATTACGCTGAAAATTAACACAGATCATTATGTGAATGAAATCGGCGCCGGACGTGTCTCGATAAAGCGAAAACATGCGCTGTTCAGTGCCGCACCGACAAAGCATTTTCGTGCGGAAACGATTGAAGGCGACCATGTTTCTTTAGAGTTTACTGAAGCCAAAGTTGTTCGCGGTGTCGATGTGGAAATTGCGGACGGCTGTTCGATTGGCCGCGTTGAGTACTCCGGATTCTATAAAACAAGTGGTCATTTTGATGTTGGTCAGGTAGTTCGTTTAGATCATAAGACAAATTAAATTCATTTTGAAATGGAGATGAATGAGAATGGCTGAGGAAAAGAAGAATTTATCCATTTTAGGTTCCGGAAGTGCGTCCGGAGGTTGTTATGAGGATGTGAAGATCAGCGGCAGCGGTAAAATTCAGGGCGACTTAATTTGTAACAGTGTGACGATTAACGGTTCAGGCCTCATCGGCGGCGATGTAAAAGCGGCAGATGTTGTGATCAGCGGATCGGCCGTTATAGAAAAGCGATTCATTGCTGAGTCAATTACCGTCAATGGTTCATGCAAAGCAAAAGGAGATGTCTCTGGGGAACGGATTCAGATCAGCGGCAGAGCCAAGGTACTTGGAGCCATTCATAGTGAAAGGTGCACGGTTTCAGGAATTTTGTCGGTTGACGGTGATTTAGAGGCAGAGGAATTTGTTGCGGAAGGTCCGGTGAAAATCGGCGGATTATGCAGCGCTGAGCGCATTGACATGACCTTGTCCGGCATGGCTTCCCATATCAAGGAAATCGGATGCGGGATCTTGACCGTGCGACGCCGATTTGTGCCCGCCCTGCTCGAACCGCTTTTGACCGCTTTCGGCAGAAAAAAACTGATTGCCGACACGATTGAAGGCGACCATATCGCTCTTGAAGATACGGAAGCAAAAGTCGTAAGAGGAAATCACGTGTCAATTGGCGCAGGCTGTTCCATCGGGCGTGTCTATTATAAGAGTGAATACAAAAAAGATGATAAGGCGACTGTGCGGTCGGCAGTTAAGGAATAACAGAATCAGAAAGGAGGGAATTAATGAATACAAATGAGCCCATTTATTCGATGCCAAAAATGATTGGAAAAGATGCGCATGTTCTGATTTTGGGGTCAATGCCCGGCGCTCAATCCCTGGCGAAGCAGCAATACTATGCCAATTCGCGGAATCAATTCTGGAGGATCATGTATGCACTTTTTAACGAAGAATATTCGAATCCGTCCTATGCCGAGAAAACGGAATTTGTTAAGAAGCATCAAATTGCTCTGTGGGATTCAATCCACTACTGCAAGCGCAGGGGCAGCCTGGACTCTGCAATTAAAGACGAAGAACCCAACGATATTCCCAGCCTGCTTCGCGAGCATCCGGACATCCGAGTAATTGCTTTTAACGGAAGCAAGTCTTTCGCGGTATTCAAGAAGCATTTTAAATCGGGGATCCCATCCCGTATAGACTTGATTAAAATGCCGTCGACCAGTCCGACACCTTCCCGATATCCAAAAACAATGGATGAGAAGATCGAGGACTGGTCGAAAATAAAAAATTACTTATAAACCGTTTAGTTTGGAAGGATTTGTAAAGCAGTGACAACTCCGAAAAAGACAGTCAGAAAAATAACTGAGGAGAGTGAGAACAGATATCGTCTTTTCTCGCGATCGTACTTCCATTCCATTAGAGCGCGCAGCGCATTGGCCAGCGCTACATAGATGATGACGACCATGGGCGCAGCATTGAAGAAAAAAAGAGCAATGAGGAATAAAAGGAACAAAACAGCTTCTAAGCTGGAATGAATTCTGTTGATCGGCCGATAGATCCAGCCTTTGCTTTCCGCGATGTTATACTTTTTTTTAAGGTAGCGATCCACGAGCAAATTTACTGCGAAAAAAATGATCCCGGTAAAGACAAAAGGAAGAATTTTCATAAGGAGCACCTCTTATTGAGTCAGAAAATATAAAACAACTGTTTATTTTTCAAAAACAATTCGTTCGTTCACAATCGTTTTGCGTATGATGATGCTGCGCAGGTCGGCCGGATCAATGAAAAAAGGATCTTGATCGAGAACGGTGAAATCAGCGGCTTTGCCGATCTCAATCGTACCGTGTGCAACATCCTGACCGCATGCGGCGGCGCTCCCTGTGGTGTAGAGAGAAATGGCTTCAAAAATACTCAATGCTTCTTCCGGAAAATAGCGTTTTCCATTCAAGTCTATATTACATGTACGGGTTACCGCCGCATGAATGGCCAAGAAAGGGTTAGGTACTTCAATCGGCGCGTCGCTGCCGCCGGCAACTGTGAATCCCTTTTTCCGGATTGTTTTCCATGCAAAAGCGAGCGGCGGGAAGGTCGGTCCGAGAACGTCAAGCGCCCATGGCAGATCGCTGCTCATGAATTGCGGCTGAATATCAAAAAGAAGTGGCATGTTTTGCGCCGCGTCCAGCATATACGGGCGCAGCCATGGCGTATGAATCATGCGATCCTTTTGCCCCGGAAGCGGTGGGTATTTTTTTAAGACATGGATTACCTTCTGAAAGGCGCGGTCGCCAATGATGTGAATCGCGACCGGCAGCTGCGCTGCGCGCGCCTGGCGAACAAGATGCTCAAACGCATCGTCCTGATGGAATTTTAAACCGTAATTACCGGGTTCTCCGGCATAGGGTTTCGTCATCAATGCAGTGTGAGAGCCGACCGTACCGTCATAAAAGATTTTCATCGCGCCAAGTGCGACAAATGGTCCGGATGTCCTGAGTTCTTGCGGCGCTTGAAGGCAAGCATCTAATTCTCTGTGATGAACCAGCAGATGCGCTCGGAATGGAAAATCTTCATTGATGGTGCTGCGGAATGCGCGCACGGTGCCTTCAAACCCATTGAAATAATGGAGATCTTCCGAATGCGCGCCAACAAGCCCCTTTTTCCATAAATCTTTCACGGCTAGCTTAATCAGCCGCTCCAGCTCTTCCTGACTTTCAGTAGGAAATTGATCAATGGCAAGCATCGAAGCCTCATCGCGCAGGACTCCTGTCGGTATTCCATCTCCGTCCAAGTCAATCATTCCGCCGCCTTCAAATACTTGGCCGCGCTTGAGCCCTATTTCTTTTATGAACGGAGTATTGATACTTACGGTATGATAGTCAATCCGGCGCACGAGAATCGGATGCACATCGCTGATCGTGTCCAAGTCGCGCCGCGTCAGCAACTGCGTGCTGTCGCTTAAATTGTTGTCGTCATAGCCTTCGACAAACAGCCATTCCTTGTCTTTTAACTGAGCAGCTCGTTCATTAATTGCCTCCAAACATGCTTTTTTCGTTGGATAGCCGTAAAGATTCAAGCGATCTAATGCCTGTGCGTACCAGAGCAAGTGCAGGTGACTGTCAACAAATCCGGGGAAAACGATTCCACCCTGAAGATCAACCATTTCCGCATTCCGTTCTTGAGCAATAGCGGCAGCGTCCTGATCTAAAGCAATGATCTTCTCTTTATCGGTGAGTACGTGTGTCGCAGTCTGCCCGGGTTTGTTCATGATGTAAAATTTCCCGTTCATCCATAGTTTCATTGATGGCACCTCGCTCTGATACTGTCTGGTATTTATTCTATTCAACCATAAGGGAAAAACCGCCGATACACAACCTTGAACGTTCCTTTTACCCGTCCATTTACGAAATGATTTTGCGATAGGATAGAAATCATCTGCTAAGATCGGTATAATAGCAGTACTGTAGATAAGAACGTGACGACTTGCATGGCGGTCGCAACAGAACTGTCTCGAAAAAAGTGAGGGATTTATATATGATTGCTGAGGAATTTAAACAAATGCTCGGTCAGAAGTCGGTGATTCGTGAACTGTCGGAGTATGCTGCCGAACGAGCGAAACAAGTAGGTTATGAAAACGTCTTTGATTATAGTTTAGGTAATCCGTCAGTATCGGTTCCCCGCGCATTTACCGATAAGCTGATCGAACTTGCATCAAGCGAAGATTCAATGGCCGTTCACGGATACAGTCCAAGCCTTGGAATCACCTCTGTTCGTGAAAAGGTTGCTGCTTCGCTTTCTGAGCGATTCGGCCTTAATTACAAGAAAGAACATATTTTTATGACATCCGGAGCGGCAGGCGCACTGGCTCATGCATTGCGTGCTGTTGTGACCGCAGGCGATGAAGTGATTACTTTTGCACCGTTTTTCCCGGAATATACGCCTTATGTGCACGGCCTTGGCGCTGTCCTGAAGGTTGTTCCGCCAGATACAGAAACGATGCAAATCAACTTCGAGGCTTTTGAGAAAATGTTCTCGTCGAAGGTTGCTGCCGTATTGATTAATACACCGAACAATCCTTCGGGAGCCGTGTATTCAACGGAAACGATTAAGAAGCTCGCCGCCTTTCTATCGGAAAAAGAAAAAGAATACGGACATGATATTTATTTAATTTCGGACGAGCCGTACCGCGAGATTGTTTTTGAGCACGTGGACGCACCTTACACTGCCCAATACTACACACATACAATTACATGCTATTCCTTCAGCAAGTCACTGTCGCTTCCGGGCGAGCGCATCGGCTATGTCGCCGTCAATCCGGATTGTCCGGATGCGGCGTTGATTATTACTATGTGCGGACAAATCTCGCGCGGCATCGGTCACAATTGTCCGCCTTCGCTGATTCAGCTTGCCGTTGCCCAAGTGCTCGACATGACCGCTGATCTGTCAGTTTACGAAACAAATATGAACATTCTTTATGACGGGCTGACAAAACTCGGCTTCTCATGCGTGAAACCGGGCGGAACCTTCTATATCTTTCCGAAGGCGTTGGAGGATGATGCCGTCGCCTTCTGCAAACATGCGTTAAAGTATGATCTGATCCTTGTACCGGCAGACAGCTTCGGCTGTCCAGGCTATTTCCGTATGGCCTATTGTATCCCGACGGAAAAGGTAGAACGCTCGCTCACGGCGTTTGAAAAACTTGCTAAAGATTATCAATGATTCATTGCTTTTGCATAGAGTGTTCGGCTGCTTCAATTGTTAACATTCGTTATGATCATATAATGACTTAATTGTTTAGCGAGAGAAGTGGATGGGCTGGCCCAACGAAGCTTCAGCAACCTTGCCCAAAGTGGAGGGTGCTGAATCCATCAGGTGCGAATCTGGAAGATAGGCAATGTTTATGAATACCAGAAACGTAAACTCTCTTAGGCACGCACTGCGTTCATAGGAGGGTTTTTTAGTTGGCGTTTTGGTCTCAAATCCGGGCAGCATCTGAATATGTATCGAGTAAACGGAAAAGAAGACACAAAATGACAGAGAACATTCAAGAAAGAACATTCGCTGCGAATCAGATGGGAAGGCTTCCACCGCTCACCTTTTTTCAGTTTATATAATAGTACCTTTTTAAAGTGGAGAATTAAGTTAAGAAGCCATCGTCTGCCCGGTAATATAGGATCCGTCATCGGATGCAAGTAAAACGTAAACAGGCGCAAGCTCAAAAGGCTGGCCCGCACGTTTCATCGGTGTATCTGCGCCTAAAGTCTTGACGACGTCCGCCGGCCATGAAGCAGGTTGAAGAGGAGTCCAGATCGGTCCCGGAGCAACAGCGTTCACGCGCACACCTTTTTCAGCGAGATTGTGGGCAAGTGCCCGTGTGAAGCTGACAATCGCGCCTTTTGTCGATGCATAGTCAATTAATTGACTGTTTCCGATATTTGCCTGCACGGAAGTCGTGTTGACAATACTGTCTCCGCTGTGAGGATGCGGTGCAACTGTCCGCGAGAGTCGAAAAAACGATTCGATGTTGACATCAAACGTTGTTTCGAGCTGTTGGTCCGAAATGGCTTCAAGTGAGGGCTGGGGAAATTGGACGCCGGCATTATTAATTAAAATATTGATGTGCCCAAATGTTTCAAGTGTTTTCGTGACGATTCGTTCGCCGGCATTTCGCTCGCGCAGGTCAATGGACAGCAGCAGGCATCTCCGACCGATTTTTTGTACCGCCTTCTGAGTTGTTTCTGCATCTTGATGTTCATTCAGATAGACCAAAATCAGATCGGCGCCCTCCTTTGCAAATGCAACAGCAACGGCACGTCCGATACCGCTGTCCCCGCCGGTTATGACGGCAATTTTATTTGTCAATTTTCCCGTGCCAACGTAGTTAGGATTGTCGAAAATCGGCAGCGGATTCATAAGGTATTCCATTCCGGGCTGCTGAGCCTGATATTGAGGCGGGAAGGTGATTGGGACATCTTTACAGTCAGTCATTGAACCATAATACGGAATAACGGGTTTCATCATTTAGATCCTCTCCCTAAAGATTTTCACACAGTATATGCGAATGTATGGGATGAGTGCCTATTCTTTCTTGATCTACTGATTAATTCCCGAAATCTGCCGATAATAAGAGAAAGAGGTCAAAAAACAAAGAAAAAATGATACTATATAAGAGACACAACGTCATATGAAGCCGGAGGCAGATATGAAAAAAATACTGTTAATTTTAGCGATGATTGTAGCCCTTGCCTTGAGCGGCTGCGCCAATCAGGAAAATCAAGCCTATGATCAGGCAATGAAAAAAGGACAGGCTGCTCTTGTTTCAAAAGATTATGATGCTGCGGCAAGTTATTTCAAAAAGGCATTAAGTCATAAGAAAAAAGATAAAAAGGCAACCACATTATTGACTCAAACCAATAATTTTCTGGCTGCAAAATCAATGATGGATCATCCGGATCAAGCGATTAAAGCGTTAAACCCGGTCATTCTTCAAAAAAACGGTTCGGGTGTTTTGAGAAAAGACGCAAGGGAGCTAAGAGACAAAGTGATGGCGGCAAAAAAACAAAATGCTGAAGGAACTTCATCTAATCAGACTTCTCAGACCTCATCAACGACATCGTCGGAAAGCAGCTCAACGGCTGTAGCGAGCAGTGCGGAGGATTCATCATCGTCTTCGTCTACTTCTGCAGCAACATCGGGCAGCAGTTCATCGGCAGGCGCCGCTAGTGACACGGTGACACAGAAACAGGCAGAAGCAGCTGTGATTAAAGCAGCAGGATATACACCGGACGAAGTTTATGTCGATACGACAGACAACGGTACTTATTACTCGATGGAACTGCGTGAGAACCATTCGAATGACAGTGCGGCAGATCCGGAAACTGCGCCGTCCGCAGGATTCTTCAGATACTATAAGGCCTCGGGAAAGGTTGCTCAGCTTGATCTGCTCAGCAATACGTACAAGGAAATTAAATGAATTTGTTTCGAAAATGAATCGGCATAAATTTAATCACTTTTTTGGGACTCATAAGCTGCGTCTGTGGGTCCTTTATTTTGTGCCAATCGTGTGTGCATGTGAAATTTTAAAGTCTGCGAAAAAGGAGGTTGGAAAGACATTTCCTGATCTTTTCGCTGCCGCACCTTGTTGTATCGCGATTGAGGCAAATAATTGTTTATCACTCATTTCTTAGGGTATCTCTAATGATAATGATGGTGTTAAAGCATCTGAAGAACAGGCGGACGTATAGTTTTCACAAAAAAATCATTTTTTTCTAATTGTGACATTACCAAGGCAATGTTATACTTTTAACGTGAAATAAGTTTTCCTGCTCATTCACATAAAAGTGGTTAAACTAAGATTCTTGGAAGGGTATGTGATGAGTGAGGAGAAAACTTTTTTCTTTATTGTGAAACGAATCACGAATCAAGCGGTTCAGGTTACAACCCCGGTGTTCAGAAATACCGGATGTAGAATAAACTTTCTTTAGGAGGATGTTTAAGCATGGCTTTTAAAATCATTGCGTATGGTGTAGAACCTTACGAAGAACATTTGTACAGTGAATTGAACAAATATGGTTATGAATTGACTCTCGTTAATGACTTGCTGACTGCCGACAATGGCAATCTTGCAAAGGGTCACGACGGCGTACTCCTTTTTGTTAACTGCCTCGCAGACCGCGCAAACCTTGAAAAATTCAGTGAATACGGCATCAAATACGTATTTACACGTACTGCCGGCTTTAACCATATCGACCTGCAAGCAGCTTCCGATCTCGGATTGAAGGTTGCCCGCGTTCCTGCTTACTCACCGAACGCGATTGCTGAACTGGCTGTTTATCTTGGAACAGCACTTCTCCGCCATACGGTTTATACAACTGCTCGTACATCGAAACTGAACTTTACCGTAACGGAAACAAACTTCAGCCACGAAGTTCATAAAGTTACCGTTGGTATTGTCGGAACGGGCCATATCGGCTGCGTTGAAGCAGAACTTTATAAAGGTCTTGGTGCGAAATTGCTTGGCTATGATATTTTCCAAAGTGATTTCGCCAAGAAACTGGTTGAATTTAAGGAATTGGACGAACTGCTTGCTGAATCTGATATCGTCAGCCTGCACCTTCCATATTTCCCTGGCAAAAATGAAAACTTTGTTGGTGACGACTTCATCGGCAAAATGAAAGATGGCGCAATCCTGATTAACACCGCCCGCGGCGAACTTGTTGATGAAGCTGCTGTTGTTAAAGCAATCAAGAGCGGCAAGCTCGAAGGATTCGGTGCCGACGTATTGACTGACGAAGCACGCTTCTTTGGCAAGGACTTCTCAGACGGCACCGAATTTCCGGATGCTACGATCAAAGAATTAATCGAACTCTATCCTAAAGTATTGATCACACCGCACGTAGCTGCAATGACCGACGTAGCTGTTTCCAACATGATTTCAACAAGCTACGATAACTTCAATGCCGTGATTAAAGGTGAAAGCCTTGGCCGCGCTGAAGTTGAACTCCCGCAGTCGGCTGCGAAATAATTATTAGTTTAAATAGAACAGCCTCGCCTTTTATGGCGGGGCTGTTTTTTTGACAAGTTAAGAAAGTAAGGTCATGGAACAAATGTGCAGGTCAGGGAATATCCCGCAGCTTGTTTGAGGAGGCTCCCGGACTGCCCGCAAGCGCACCAGCACCAGTTGATCGCGAGCAACCGGAGTGTATTCAAAACCAGGCGTGGATTCAGGACCGGGCGTTTTTTGCCCGGTCTTTCTTAAATAAAACATGCGTCTGACAGTGTCATGATCAGAAATGGATACAAGAAAGAAGAGAGTATCTCAAAAGTCTGCCTTTGATTTTAAGATACTCTCTTTTAAATTCTGTGCAAATGGTGATACAAGTCGCCAAAATCGGCAGGAGTTTATTTTTTTTCCTGATCCATTTTCTTCTTCACAATTTGGAACAACTCATCGCTGTCAAGAAAATCAAAAAGGTGATTCAGCCAGTTGTAGTAGTCCAATATATAGCGGTACTTATCCATGTCCTTTTGGATCAGTTCGCGATCAGTTTCTGAGAGCTCCGAGCTTTTCATAAGTTGGTTTAGTTCGTTCACAGATTGCAGTACAGCCTTTGTATTCATCGCGGTTACTTTTCGCCATTGATTCGTAAAAAAATCAATGAAGATCTGATACCAATCTTCCTGTGCTTCGTACAAGTCCTTTCGAATGCCTTTTCTCCAGACACGTTCAACCATATTCAGTTCCATGAGGGTGCGAACGGAAGTACTCATACTCGTTTTACTCATTTTTAATTCTTCTTTCATATCGTCCAAAGTCATGGGTTTGCCGTTAAAGAACAAAGTGCCGTATAGCCGTCCGATAGAGGGCGAAACACCGTAAAGATACATATTTTGCGACACCGACTCAATGACGCGTTCCCTTATATTATCAACGATCTCAGCGTGTTCCATTTCATTCACCAACTTCATTGTAAAATTAACTATAGTTCATTGTACCTTTTGCCATTCTCTCTGAAAAGATGAAATTGATTGAACATCTATTTATTCAGTATACAGGATTTTATCTGTTTGTACAGTTTGAACTGTATAAACAACTATGTTAACATGATACTATTGAAAGCAGCACATGAAAAGGCTCTGTGATCATGTCCGCTCTGATACGGTACCTGCCGGCCCTTGCGGTGTACCAAATACAAATAGATGCAGATCTTTGAGGAACTGAGGAAGCTCTGATTTTTTGTTTTTAAGAGCTTTTGCAATAAGATACGAGCGAGGTGTTTCAATGAAAAAGATTGAAGTGAAAAAAGCGACAAAAATATTCGGAAAAAATCCGAGACGTGGCTTGGAGCTTTTGAAAAAAGGGTTGAACAAAAAAGAAATCAAGAAAAAGACAGATTTGAATGTCGGAGTTTCCGAAGCAAGCTTTCACGTGGAAGCTAATGAAATCTTTGTGATTATGGGCCTTTCGGGCAGCGGAAAATCGACATTGGTTCGGCTCTTAAACCGTTTGATCAATCCGACCTCCGGAACAATTCTGATTGATGGAGAAGATATTACGCGAATGAATGCCGAGCATCTGCGCGAGGTACGCCGTAAAAAAATTAGCATGGTTTTTCAGGGGTTTGCGTTGTTTCCGCACCGAACCATTCTCGAGAACACGTTCTTTGGTCTGGAAATTCAAGGGGTTGATAAAAAAGAACAAATCGAACGTGCACACTATTCACTCTCACGCGTCGGACTTAAAGGGTATGAGGACAGCTACCCGAACCAACTGTCCGGGGGAATGCAGCAGCGTGTCGGTTTGGCACGAGCTTTAGCAAGTGATACGGATATCCTGCTTATGGACGAGGCCTTCAGTGCGCTCGATCCTTTGATCCGCAGAGAAATGCAGGATCAATTGCTGGACTTGCAGAGTGACATGAAAAAAACGATCGTGTTCATTACCCATGACTTGGACGAAGCATTGCGCATTGGTGATCGTATTGCGTTGATGCGGGACGGACAGATTGTTCAAATCGGCACTCCGGAAGAAATACTGATGAATCCTGCCAATGACTATGTCGAACACTTCGTTGAGGATGTCGATCTGAGCAAGGTCATTACTGCGGGTCATATTATGACGCGCGCTGAGGCCGTCGGCAATGACCGCGGAGCACGTGTTGCGTTGAAACTAATGAATGATAATGACATCTCCAGCATTTTCGTGGTCGACCGCAGTAAAAAGCTGCTCGGTGTGGCAGATGCGGATGATGCGGCGGCGGCCATTAAGGCGGAGACACCTTTGAGCGAAATTATAAAAAACGTGAAGTCGGTACAGGTGAATACACATCTGAGTGATTTATTTGACGACATCTCAAAATCGCCCCTTCCGCTTGCTGTCGTCGATGAACAAGACAGGCTGCTCGGACTTGTTCGTCGCGGGGCAATCATTAATGCGCTCGCAGGGAACACACCATTAACGAAAGAAACGGAGGTGCAGAACCTATGAGTGAGACTTTTTTACCAAAGATACCAATTGGCCATTGGGCGGATTTGCTGGTTCAATTCATCACAAATCATTTTGAAGGCTTCTTTGGTTATATTGCTGCGGGAATACAAAGCTTTGTCGATAGCCTGGTCTGGCTTTTTGCTTTTATGACTCCCATTGTCTTTATTCTTCTTTTAGCAGCGATCGCTTTTTGGCGCCGCGGTATCGGCGTCGCATTATTCACACTGATTGGTCTAATCCTTATCTATGACTTAGGCTACTGGGGACACGCCATGCAGACGTTCGCGCTTGTCGTGACTTCGGTTGTGTTGTCCATCATTATCGGTCTTCCACTTGGCATTTTATCGGGAATCAATAAGACTTTTCACCGCGTCTTGACGCCAATTCTTGACTTTATGCAGACTATGCCTTCATTTGTTTATTTGATTCCGGCCATTTTTCTCTTTGGTACCGGCATGCCTCCGGGCGTTGTGGCGACGATTGTGTTTGCCATGCCACCAACGATTCGTATGACCGGGTTAGGCATTCGTCAGGTTCCGTCGGACTTGATCGAAGCTTCAGATGCCTTTGGATCGACCACATGGCAGAAGCTTTTTAAAGTGCAGATTCCAATCGCAACGCCGACAATTATGGCCGGTGTTAATCAAAGCATTATGCTCTCACTGTCGATGGTTGTCGTTGCATCATTGGTTGGCGCACCGGGACTTGGCGCTGATGTCTATCTTGCGGTAACGTCGCTGCGCACAGACATAGGCGTTGAAGCAGGTCTGGCAATCGTAATCATCGCGATCATGTTGGACCGTATTTCACAAAATACTCGAAATAAAAAAACGGGGGGATCCTAACTTGAAAAAAATTAATCGTATTATTATGAGCATGTTCCTTTTGGCCGTCTTGACGCTGGCCGGATGCCAAAGCCAAAGCTCAGGAAACGCCGGTTCGTTCGGAAATCAAGTCGATCACAAAATCATTGGAATTGATCCGGGTGCCGGTTTAATGAAGCTGACCGATACAACCATTAAGGATTACAAGCTGAATAATTGGACCGTACAGTCCGGTTCAGAATCGACAATGATTGCTGCGCTTGATAAAGCAATTAAGAAAAAAGAACCCATTGTGGTCACAGGCTGGACGCCACATTGGATGTTTCAAAAATATGATTTGAAATATCTGAAAGATCCAAAAGGCTCTTACGGAGCGTCTGAGAACATTCATACGGTGGTTCATAAGGGCTTCGAAAAGGAAGATCCGAATGCAACGAAGGTTCTGGATCAATTTTCTTGGACGGCTGATGACATGGGAAAAGTGATGCTGTCGATCCAAAAGGGTACCGACGCGAAAAAGGCAGCAGCAGAGTGGGTCAAAGACAATGAAGACAAAGTCGGCACATGGACGAAAGGCGCCGACAAAGTCAGCGGCAAGAACATTAAGCTCGGTTATGTCGCGTGGGCCTCTGAAATTGCCAGCACTAATGTTGTGGCAACGGTGCTTGAGAATCTCGGTTACAATGTAACGCTCGAACAGCTTGGAGCCGGGCAAATGTGGGCGGGGCTGGCAAAGGGCAGCGATGATGCTATTGTTGCCGCATGGCTTCCGTCAACACATGCCGACTACATGAAACAATTTAAAAATAAAGTGACCGATCTTGGTCCTAATTTAAAGGGGACAAAGCTCGGACTTGTTGTTCCGTCCTATGTAAAGATTAATTCGATTGACGACTTGAAAGACTGATGCCAAAAAGCGCCCGCTCACATTTGAGCAGGCGTTTTTTTTACAAGAGATTATAAAATTTAGCGTTGTTCCTTGCCGGTACAATGATGAGCGTCGAAAGATTCGATTGGGATAAGGTAGGTGTCTAATCTGAGAAATAACCGGAAAAATTCCGCTTAATTAGAAAATGAACAAAAAAGCAGCTTAAATAGACGGAGAAATTCCGCTTATCGAATGCAAAACGAGAAAATGGAGGACTTTTTCTGTACATAAGCGGAAAAATTACCCTTATGTACCTGTGAATCAAGCGCCATGATGCATATAACCGGAAAATTTTCGCTTATTTTACTCGTTACTTAATGAAGGATCAAAATGATTTATGAAAAGTAGAAAGATGATAATTTAAAACGGTATTTGGAGCAAAGGAACGTTTGCTAAGTACACGTACGTCCTGTATGCAACGGGAAAGCCACCGTATCCTGCGGAAGTAAGGACTGCGCGCTTTTTGTCCGGTTTTTTATGAATTGGGATAAAGATTTGGTTTGCTCAGTTATTGTAAGTTTTTAGCGCTGATTTTTAAATATAAATATTCTTAAAATTCTATTGACATTGATAAATTGATCGTGTAAACTGACAGCACTCACTAAAAAAACTCTTCCAAGAAGGTAACTATAATGTTCCATTCAGAAGGTAACGAAGTAGTCGTCATTTTGATTAGCTAGGACTCAGGTGCATCAATCGTTTAATCGATCATATGTGCCTTGAGTCCTTTTCGTACTGAATGGGACTTGAGGCAAGCCCCATTCAGAACCAACTGGATGGGGCTTTTCATTTGGGCGAGAAGTGATCATGCTGCCTATCAGAAAGGGCATGGAAGACAAAAAATGAGACAGATGTACAGAAAAAGGAGACGAGAAGGATGAAGATTGTTGTGATCGGAGCAGGAGCTATGGGTTTGAGGTATGGAGTGCTGCTGCAGGAAGCGGGGAATGATATTCATTTTGTCGACACGTGGGAACCGAATGTTGAAGAGATCAGGAAAAACGGCGGCGTTCATGTGTGGCGCGACGGCAAAGACGAGCGATTTGTCGAAGTCAGTGTCAGCTACCCGGAAGATTATCATGAAGAGCCTGAACTTGCGATTGTGTTTGTTAAAGACATGCACACGGTTGAGACAATGAAAAGGTGCAAGCATTTCATCGGCAAGAATACGTATGTCATGACCAATCAGAACGGCTTTGGCGGCGCCGAATACATTGCCCAGTTTGTGCCCCGCACGCGTATTATTGCAGGAACAGCGATGATCGCAACTGTTATGAAAGGGCCTGGAAAAGTCGATTTTATCGGTAAGCGCGGCG
The DNA here is from genome assembly GCF_024125445.1 of Sporolactobacillus shoreicorticis. Classification (GTDB taxonomy): domain Bacteria; phylum Bacillota; class Bacilli; order Bacillales; family Sporolactobacillaceae; genus Sporolactobacillus; species Sporolactobacillus shoreicorticis. The sequence continues at coordinate 37,545 of NZ_JAMXWM010000021.1, forward strand.
CTGGTCATGTGCATATTGTTCGCGTAGAAGGTGAGCCGAACGACTTTATTTATAAAGTTGCCGATGAAATGGAAAAGGCACGGATGCATCCGACTGTCCAGAAGGACTATATGGGCACTGTCTGGACGAAGCTTGTTTTCAATTCTGTTGTGAATACGCTGTGTACACTTATGAATATTAAGATGGGCCAGTTCGCAGCATATAAGAATGCAAAGGAAATGTCACGTAAACTAATCTATGAAGCCTATGATGCAATTGACGCGGAAGGATTCAAACTTGAAGTGACACGCGATGAGCTGGTTGATGAAGTCATGTACGTATCCGAGGTCAGTAATCCGCTGCACTATCCTTCGATGCATCAGGACATGAGTACGAACCGTCCGACAGAGGTGGATTACATCAATGGAGCCATTGTCCGCCTTGCCGAAAAGCATGGCTTAAAGGCACCTTATCACTCAATACTTGTCGACCTTGTGCATCTTAAAGAAGAATCAAGAAAATATAATGAAGAATAATTAAGACCGGATCGACTTTTTGCCTAGATAAACAGTTAAATAAGATAAAAACTCCGGAATAGGGCGCAGCCTCGCGCATGCCCCGGAGTTTTTTGCACACCAATAATTAGAGGCAGCCGGTATAAAAAAACTAGGGCTAAACCGAGTTTTCTTTACGGCTCTTAATTGGTTGCGGTAAAATGGACTATAGATTTTGTATAGATAAAAATGAGCGGTATGATCGTTCGTGTGATCTGGAGGATAAAATGACGGAAAGATTTAAGCGTGTTCATATTATTGTGCTCGATTCGGTAGGCGTTGGCGAAGCAACTGACGCAGCAAAATATAATGATGAAGGCTGCGATACGCTGGGACATACTGCGGCCGCAATGAATGGTTTGACACTCCCCAATTTAGAGAAATTGGGACTGGCCAATATTCGTCCTGAACAGCCCATCCAAGGTGTACATGTTCAGAAAAAACCACTCGCCTATTATACGAAGATGCATGAAGTGTCGGCAGGCAAGGACAGTATGGACGGCCATTGGGAAATGATGGGACTGCCCGTGCTTACACCGCTGCATACGTTCCCAAAAGGGTTTCCCGATGAATTGATTCAGCAAATCGAAGCGTTCAGCGGCCGAAAAGTGATCTGGAACAAACCGGCGAGCGGTACAGAGATTATCAAAAAATTTGGTGAGCGCCAGATGAAGACAGGCGAGCTGATCGTGTATACGTCCGGTGATTCGGTGCTGCAGATTGCCGCTCATGAGAGAATTATTCCGCTTGAGGAATTGTACAAAATTTGCGAATATGCACGTGAGCTGACGATTCCTGAGCCGTATCATCTCGGGCGCGTGATCGCTCGTCCCTATGTTGGCGACAATGCCGACAACTTTGAGCGTACGGCCAATCGCCGCGACCTCACGCTGGTGCCACCGGAAAAAACGGTGCTCAACTTTTTACAGGACGCAGGTATAGATACCTTAGCAATTGGCAAAATCAACGATATTTTCAGTGGGAAAGGAATCAATGAAGGCTGGCATACGGAAAGCAACGAAGACGGCATGGAACGGTTCATCACGCTATTGGATCGAGACTTTCATGGCCTGAACTTTACCAACCTTGTCGACTTTGACGCGAAATACGGTCATCGCCGTGAACCGGTACTCTTCGGCAAAGCGCTGGAGTCTTTTGATCGGCAGCTCGGTCAGGCACTTGATAAATTGAGAGCTGACGATCTGCTTGTGATCACCGCGGATCATGGCAATGACCCCGGTTTCCGCGGAACAGATCATACACGCGAGTTCGTTCCTCTGCTTGTGTATTCACCTTCCTTTACAACGGGCAAAGCGCTTCCTGTTCGCGAAACCTTTGCGGATCTTGGCGCGACGGTCGCTGATAACTTTGACACGGAGAAGCCAAAAGTGGGGTCAAGCTTTTTAAATGATCTAAAATGATTCCGAGGTGAGCCGAATGAGAATGGTCGACATTATTACGAAAAAGCGGGATGGACTTGCGTTGTCTCCGGAGGAAATCCGTTTTTTTATCGATGGTTATGTTAATGGAAGCGTTCCTGACTATCAGGCAAGTGCTTTGGCCATGGCCATTTATTTCAAAGATATGACCGATCCGGAAATTGCTGAACTGACACGTGCAATGGTCAGCTCGGGCGAAACAGTAGATCTGTCTGCAATTGCCGGAATTAAAGTCGATAAACACTCAACCGGCGGTGTCGGCGACACAACCACATTGGTTTTGGCACCGCTTGTAGCAGCAGTCGGCGTTCCGGTGGCTAAGATGAGCGGACGCGGTCTGGGTTTTACCGGGGGAACGATTGACAAACTGGAATCGATTGCCGGGTTTTCTGTTGAAATGAACGGGAAGCAGTTTGTTAATCATGTGAATCGTGACCGGATTGCGGTCATTGGCCAGAGCGGCGACCTCGTTCCGGCAGATAAGAAGCTTTATGCTTTGCGGGATGTCAGCGGCTCGGTTGAGTCCATTCCGTTGATTGCCAGCTCAATTATGAGCAAAAAAATTGCGGCGGGTGCCGACGCAATTGTTCTCGAAGTGACATGTGGTTCCGGAGCGTTTATGAAAAACGAAGAAGATGCTGTTCGTCTTGCGGAAACAATGGTACAGATCGGCAAACATGTCGGCAGAAAGACGGCGGCGGTGATTACAGATATGGATCAGCCACTCGGTTTTGCAATCGGCAACGCGCTTGAGGTGAAAGAAGCTATTGATACATTGCAGGGGCATGGACCAGATGACCTGAAGGAGCTTGTGCTTGAGCTTGGCAGCCGTATGGTCCTGTTTGCCGGAAAAGCCGAGCGATTGGATGAAGCGAGACAATTGCTTGAACAAGTACTGGAACAGGGCAAGGCATTTGACACGTTCAGGCAATTCATTAAAAATCAAGGTGGAGATCCGAGTATTGCCAATCATCCGGAGCATTTGCCGAAGGCCAAATATCAACTCCGGCTTCCCGCCCAATCATCCGGAGTTGTCGCTGAAATGAAGGCAGACCAGATCGGTCTTGCAGCGATGCTGCTTGGTGCCGGCAGAGCAACGAAGGAAGACACTATCAACCATGCAACAGGCATTGTTTTGCACAAAAAGGTCGGCGACTCAGTGGCTAGGGGTGAGGCTCTGCTCACTATTCACTCGGATTCTGAGCATATTGACCAAGTTGCGCGGCAGCTGAATCAAAATATAATGATTGCCGACCATGCGGACAAACCGGTACTCATCCGTAGAATCATTCAGTAAAAGGGAGAGACAGACATGAATCATCTCGCAAGCTATATTGATCATACAGCACTTAAAGCGGATACAACAGAGAAGGATATCTTAAAACTTACCGAGGAAGCAAAGAAATTTGGTTTTTCCTCTGTCTGCGTGAATCCCTGCTGGGTTGCGCTCGCGGCAGAACAATTGAAGGATTCTGAAGTAAAGGTATGTACCGTTATCGGTTTCCCGCTGGGAGCAGCGACAAGTGAAGCAAAGGTTTTTGAAACCAAGGATGCAATTGCCAAAGGTGCTGAGGAAGTAGACATGGTGATCAATATCGGCGCTTTAAAAAGCGGACAGGAAGAGAACGTACAGGCAGACATTCATGCTGTTGTGCAGGCAGCCGGAAAACATGCACTTGTTAAAGTAATTATTGAAGCCTGTTTGTTAAGCAATAATGAAAAAGTGAGCGCCTGCCGTTTGGCGGTGAAAGCGGGGGCGGATTATGTTAAGACGTCAACCGGATTTTCCACCGGAGGAGCGACTGTTGACGATGTCACGCTGATGCGTCAAACGGTGGGTAAGGATGTTGGGGTCAAAGCAGCAGGGGGAATTCATTCGAAAGCAGATGCTGAAGCAATGATCGCTGCCGGTGCTTCTCGAATCGGTGCAAGCTCCGGGGTGAAAATCATCGCAGAAGATGACTGAGAAAGAAACGCGCCATTAAAGGCTTGAAATAATTGTATCGAGTGTGGTATACTGTTTGTCGTGCCGAATGAGCGGAAAGATTCTGCTCAACTGTTGCACGATGATTATAGGGCGTTGGGCAAGTGGTTAAGCCAATGGATTCTCATTCCATGATCGCGGGTTCAATTCCCGTACGCCCTCTATAAAACGAAAGGTTGCCATCCGAATTGGTCGGATGGTATTTATTTTATTTTTATATTGTAAGCGATTACATATTGGGCTACAATAAAGAAGGTAATTGTGAACAAAGTGTGACAATGCAATGAGCAACTTCCGAGCTGATCATAAAAATAATGGAAGGACGGATGATTTTGACTAAGAAACAAATGGTTATTCTAGGAGCAGGATATGGTGGGCTGCGCACGTTAAAGAAATTGCAAAAAATGAAACCAAATGCAGATCTCATTCTTATTGATAAAAACAATTATCATTGCGAAACAACCTCACTGCATGAGGTAGCGGCGGGAACGGCAGATTCTGATGAAATCTGCTATTCGCTTAATCTTGTCATTGATCGGAAACAGACAACATTTATTCAGGGGACGGTCCAGTATGTGGATAAGGAAGCAAGACGCGTCTTTTTACGGGATCATGAACCGGTGGCTTATGACTATTTGCTCGTAGGGTTGGGCTTCGAACCGGAGTATTTCGGGATAAAGGGGATGGATCGCTACGGCCTGTCAATCGCGGATATTCCTTCTGTAACGAAAATAAAAAAACATATTGAAAATGAATTTAAAAAATGGAAAGATGATCATCGTCAGGAACACTTGGTGGTAGCAGTCGGAGGAGCAGGATTCACAAGTTTTGAATTTTTGGGCGAATTGACACAGCGTATTCCGAAACTCATTACAAAGTTTCAAGTGGATTCGAGTTCCGTACGCATCCAGTGTATTGAACCGACACCCCGTGCACTTCCAATGTTCAATCGAAAATTGGCGGAATACGGCGCGCATAAGCTGAGCGAGAGCGGTGTTGAATTTGTGATCGGCAGGGTCAGCGGTATTGATGCCGGGCAAATCTATTATCGGTCAGGTGATCAAGTGAAAACACTTCAGGCAGGTACATTTGTTTGGACCGGAGGAGTAAGCGGCAGCTCCGTTGTGCGTGCATCGGGATTTGCGCAGCGCCGCGGCCGTGTGGCGGTTAACGATGACTTGTCGGTTCCCGGACATCCGGAAATTCTGATTATCGGCGATTGTTCGGCTGTCATTAATCCGGAAGACGGCCGCCCTTACCCAACCACCGCACAAATTGCCATGCAGCAAGCAGATTGTGCAGCATACAACTTGAATGCGATGCTTGAGGATGCACCGACGAAACCGTTTGTTTTTAAGTTTATGGGCACCGTGTGCTCGCTCGGCCGCAATGATGCGGTCGGAGAAATCATGGGCAGAAAGCTCAAGGGCCGTCCGGCATCCATTATGAAAAAAGTGATTGAAAACCGATCACTGGCGAAAATAGGTGGAGTCGAAACAATGATGAAGAAAGGACGGTTCAGCTTGAACAAATAAAGAGAAAACTTGGCGGGCTAAATCTTAGCTTCCATACTTTCTTTTTGTATAAAAAGTAAAAAGGAGCCTGCAAATGATTCTTTTGCAGGCTCCTTTTCGTTAATAACCCCCGATAGATTTATCTCTATGTTTTTTCTATTGTTTATTTGGCTGCGACGGCATCCGGAACTTTTGCTAGTGCCTGTTCCAGATCATAGATTATGTCGTCAACGCTTTCGATACCAATGGATACACGAATCAACTCAGGTGTTACACCGGTTACGGCTTGTTCTTCCGGAGTCAGTTCGGCATGCGTCGTGCTTGCAGGATGAATGATCAGCGATTTGGCATCAGCCACATTGGCAAGCAGTGAGAAGAGCTTCACGTTGTTGATCAATGCTTTCCCGGCCTGCAGTCCGCCTCGCACGCCGAATGTGAAAATGGAGCCGGGGCCTTTTGGAAAGTATCTTTTTGATAGTTCTTTGTATGGATTGCCATCCAGTTCGGGATAGTTCACCCATGTAATTTTCGGATGATTGTTCAGAAATTCAGCAACTTTACGAGCATTCTGAACATGGCGTTCTACGCGCAGGGAGAGAGATTCCAAGCCCTGCAGGAACAGAAACGCATTCTGCGGGCTGACTGTTGCACCGGTATTGCGTAACAGCTGAACGCGTGCTTTTGAAGCAAATGCAGCGGGTGCGAGGTCGGCGTATACTAAGCCGCCGTAGCTTTTGTCCGGTGTAGTGAAATCAGGGAATTTACCGCTGGCCCGCCAGTCGAATTTGCCTCCGTCAACGAGAATGCCTCCGATAGCAGTTCCATGACCGCCGATGAATTTCGTAGCAGAATGGACAACAACATCTGCGCCAAATTCGATTGGACGGATGAGATACGGGGTGCCGAACGTATTGTCGACAATGAGAGGGATCTTGTTTTCGTGAGCAATATCGGCAACGGCTTCAATATCGAGAATGTTAATTTTCGGGTTGCCGATCGTTTCACCGTAGAGCGCTTTTGTATTATCGCGGATCGCTGCACGAAAGTTTTCCGGATCATCCGGATCAACGAATGTGACATCGATGCCGAGTTTTTTCAAGGTAACGTTGAACAATTCATACGTACCGCCATAGAGGGTAGATGCGGCAACAATATGATCTCCGGAATTTGCAACATTCAAAATAGAATACGTAATTGCCGCAAGTCCTGAAGAAGTGGCAAGTGCTGCAGATCCGCCTTCGAGCTGGGCGACGCGTTGTTCAAAGACATCTTCGGTCGGGTTCATGATCCGCGCATAAACATTGCCCGGTTTCTTCAATTGAAAGAAGTCAGCAGCCTCGTCTGCATCTTTGAATACAAACGAAGTTGTTTGATAGATCGGCACGGCACGTGCACCTGTTGCCGGATCTGGCGCCTGTCCTGCATGTACCTGCAAAGTCTCAAAACCATATTTTCTTTCTTCTGCCATGTTCATCTCTCCCTATGTTCTTTAAGTTTTACATTAAATAAAATCTTAGAAAGGGGGTGTGCAGATTAAAAGACCGCTTCCCGCAGAGTAGATTGGGAAGCGGCCTTATTCGCCGATTCTTTTCTTATCTGCCAGAATTTAATCTGCTGGAATTAACACCATACACTTAAAACGTGCTGGTTGTCGGGCTTCGTCGGGCCAGTCCCTCCGCCACTCTTGATAAGATTTATTTAATTGTGTACAGTTTATCGTGCTGAGTTTTATTTGTCAAGCATAAATACAAGTAATTTGATGAGTTTAATTAAAAAATAAAGCTGTGTGAAAAGATTTGGGTGTTCGGATGCTATTCAAGTTTAACATTACCAAAAATAAAGGAGGAGACGAATGCGGAATGCATTCGTCTCCTCCTGACTGCTGACAAAGCTAATTAATAGAGACCGTCAACTGTTTCTTTTGTGCTGATGTAGATATTCTTCGTTTGCGTATAAGCGTCAAGAATACTCTTATACGTTTCACGGCCGATACCGGACTTCTTGTAACCGCCGAATGGAGCGCCGGCAGGAAGCTGGTTGTAGGTGTTGACCCACATACGGCCGGTCCGCACGCTGCGAGCCACGCGGAGAGCTTTGTTGATATCGCGTGTCCATACTGCACCGCCAAGACCGTAATCCGATTGGTTAGCCAGCTTGATCACTTCATCGACATCCTTGAATTTAATGACCGTTGCAACAGGTCCGAAGATTTCTTCCTGAGCAATACGCATATCGTTGCTTGCGTCCGCAAGAAGTGTTGGTGCCATGAAGACCCCTTTTTCAAGATTGTTGTCCGTCAGCTGGCATCCTCCGGTCACAAGCTTTGCTCCTTCATCCTGGCCGATCTTAACATAATCCAGAATCTTTTCCAGCTGCCGTTTGTTGACTTGAGCGCCCATCTGAACGCCATCTTCCCAAGGCAGACCAACGTTGACTTTCTCGAAGGCTTCTTTAAGAGCGCTTACGAATTTGTCGTAGATACCTTCCTGAACGAAGATACGCGAACCGGCGCAGCACACTTGACCTTGATTGAACAGAATGCCAAGCTGTGCCCCTTCAATGGCACGTTCCCATGGAGCATCGTCAAAGAAGATGTTTGCGGATTTGCCACCAAGTTCAAGCGTTGCCGGAATCAGACGTTTCGCAGCAGCCTCGGCAACTTCATAACCGATTTGAGTTGAGCCGGTGAACGCAAGTTTTGCGAAGCCCGGATGATGCAGCATGTAGTCGCCGGAATCAGAGCCGCGCCCAGTAACGACATTCACAACTCCTGCGGGGAGCACCTGATCGAAAATCTTAGCCAATTCGAGCAAGCTCAGTGACGTTGAAGAGGATGGGTGAATAACGACAGTATTTCCTGCGGCAATTGCCGGTGCAATCTTCCAGGCCGCCATCAGCAACGGGAAGTTCCACGGAACGATTTGCCCAACGACACCAATAGGTTCCTTTAAATTGATCGTTAATGTATTTTCATCCAACGCATTCGCGGTGCCTTCTTCAGAACGAATAACGCCGGCAAAATAACGGAAGTGGTCTGAGCTTGCCGGAACATCAATGCTCTTCGTTTCACGAAGCGGTTTGCCATTATCCAATGTTTCAACAAGTGCCAAATGATCTGCATTTTCGTCAATCAGGTCAGCGATTTTGAGTAAAAATGTACTTTTCTCTTGAACACTGACATCTTTCCATGTTTCAAAAGCCTTTGTAGCTGCTTCCACGGCCGCATCTACATCGGCATGGCTTGCGTCAACGAATTCGGTCAGCTTTTCACTGGTACTTGGGTTATAGCTTGCTATTTTTTTGCCCTCAGAGCCTTCAACCCATTTGCCGCCAATATATAATTTGTAGTCAGCATCTACTGCGTGTTCCAGGACTGTGTCTTGAATACTCATTGCACATCTTCCCTTCAAAATTTGGTGTAATTAATATCACATGTCTATTGTAATGCAGACCTTCAAAAATGAAAAAGAAAACGCTCTCTATTTTTAAAAGAAATGAAAAGTGCAGATTGGGTCCGTATACAGCAATTATTCAAATGGATAACGAATACCCCATTGATCACGCACATTGGTCATGATTTTCATGACACTGTCGGTCAACGGAAGCGTTTGCTCATCAAATTCCTTGTTTACTACAGCGTTCATGTAATCATACTCATAGACCATTGCCTTAGCCGTACTGCCGACTTCAATTGTTTCTGTTCGGCCATCCGGATAGGTAATGGTTGCTTTATCAGCTCTTGGGAAATTGTCCACAGTTAAATATGCTTTATCTCCGGTGACAATTCCTCTTTTTGGTAATTTAGCCCGCATCGTCAGTGTAATGACAGCCATTTGATCATCCGAATTTTTTAAGATAATGCCCGATTGTTCGTCGACGCCGGTTTCAAAAGGCTTGACTGTGGTTAAAATTTCATCAGGCTGGCTGCTTAAAAAGAAACGCACAAAGGACAGGGCGTATGTGCCGATATCAAGAAGTGCGCCTCCGGCAAGATTCATATTGAAGAAACGATTATTCACGTCATGCGGTTTCAGACTGCCAAAGGTAACATTAACCATTTTGACTTTGCCGATGACTCCACTTTCGACGACCTCCTGCAATTTTTGATAAAGCGGCATGTGATAAATCGTCATTGCCTCGGCAACAATCAAACGCTTCTGCTTTGCGTAACGAATGACAGGATCCAGTTGCCGGCTGCTGACTGTAATTGCTTTTTCGCAAAGCACGTGTTTTCCCGATTCCAAGCACTTAAGCAGATAGCTGTAATGATTGGAATGGGGTGTTGAGAGATAGATGATGTCAATGGCAGGATCATTTAAAAGTTCATCATAATTTCCGTAAGCCTTTTCAATATGATTCTTGTTGGCAAAAGCCTGAGCACGTTCCAAGCTGCGCGAACCGACACCATATATTTTGCGGCCGCTGGCATGTAGCGTTTGTGCAAATTCGGCGGCAATCGCCCCGGGACCAATGATTGCCCAGTTGCGTTCACTCATGAATGGCTCACCTCGTGGGTTGTTTTGTTCAGCCACTTCATACCGCTTGAGCCGGCGATCAATGCTTTGGTCGCGACATCGACGAAAAGAGACGTATCAAGAACGCCGCGGATCGCCTGCAAATTGGTTTCCAGTTGACGAATATCATGAACTTGATCAAAAGAAACATCCATTAAAAGATGACCGTTATCGGTAACTGTGAATCCATCCTTTGCAGCGCTGCGGCGCATCACCGGTCTGCCGCCCAACTGCTCAACCCTGCTTCGAACGTAGGCCATGGCTTCGGTCAGAAGTTCCAGAACAACCGGTTGGTCAAAGGTTAATGCCGGCACATATTTAGATTCGTCAACGAGAAGGATGTACTCATCAGCCATTGAACCGATAAGCTTTTCCAGTGAGTGTATACCTCCGCCGCTTTTTAATGCGCAGAGCTGCGCGTCCACTTGGTCACATCCGTCAAAAGCCAAATCAACATGATCGACGCACTCTGTATGAAGTACATCCAGTCCATTTTCGAGACAAAGAAGTTTTGTTTGCATTGAGGGCGTAACAACTTGCACCTCAAAATTATCTTTTTCCTTAATAAAGTGAATCAGATGGCTGATCGTGCTGCCTCCGCCTAGGCCGATGATTGAATGATTTGGAATGACTGCCAAGGCTTCTTTGGCGCACTCTTTTTTTATATCAAAAGCGCTCGTTTCCATCACCTCAGTTCGCACATATGTGCAAAAACGAATAATATGTGCTATTTATAGCTTAAGTATACCCTACTCAATTTTACTGTCAAACAATAATCCTTGGCAGAAGCAGGAACCAGAACTTAGTTGTGTTGTTTGTTTTTCAAAAAGGTGCTAGAATAGTAGTCCGTTAAAACATATTTATATACTCGGATATACAACAAATAAGTATCAACATGGAAGACGGTTTGATGAATCAAGTATGGGATATAAGTGACGAGGGGGAAAAATAATGAAGAAATTATTGATGGGATTATTAATGGTAGCTCTTGCGTTCTCCTTAATTGGGTGCGCTGCAACTGGTAATTCATCAAAAAGTAAAAGTGCATTGAACCAGATAAAAGAAAAAGGTGTACTAAAAGTTGGAACAGAAGGTACCTATGCGCCTTATACCTATCATGACAGCAAAACAAACAAATTGGTTGGTTTTGATGTTGATGTGATTCGTGAAGTGGGCAAACGAATGGGTGTAAAGGTGCAATTTAAGGAATCAAATTGGGATTCGCTGTTTGCGGGTCTGAATGCAAAACGATTCGATACGATTTCCAACGATGTCGGTGTAACGCCTGAACGCGAAAAAAAATATGACTTTTCGCGTGTTTACTCAACGTCTCAGTCCGTTATCGTAACCCCAAAAAACAACAATAAGATTAAAACGTTGAGCGATCTAAAAGGAGTTAAGGTTGCGCAGGGCCTCTCCAGCAACTATGGGGAAATGACGAAAAAAGCAGGCGCTGTCATTGTTGGTCAGGATGAATTGTCCAAGGCGCTGAAACTCGTGAGCCAGGGACGCGTCGAAGCAACCGTTAATGATCAAGGTGCGGTACTGCAATATTTCAAAGAAACGAACGACAGCAACCTTAAAATTGCGGCACTCGTTAAGTCCAATGCAGCGGATATCGCTTTTCCTGTGCTCAAGGGAAGCGGGCTGGATAAAGCATTTACAAAGCAGCTCAAGGCGATGAAGAAAGACGGTACACTAAAGAAAATATCTGAGAAATACTTTGGAAAGGACATCAGTAAATAAATGGCACCCTTTGTATTAGGAGAAATCACGATTGACTGGCCGCTTGCATTTCATTCGTTCTGGCCGATTCTCCAGGGCGGCCTAATTTACACGATTCCGCTTGCAATCATATCATTTATTTTTGGTCTTGCACTTGCTATGCTAATGGCGCTTCTGCGTCTGTCCAAAGTGAACGTAGCGCAAGGGGCTGCCCGTGTCTACATTTCGATTATTCGCGGCACGCCGCTCCTTGTTCAGCTGGCGATTATTTTTTATGGGCTTCCGGATCTTGGCATTGAAGTCAGTCCGTTTGTCGGAGCTGTTGTCGCGCTGTCGATGAATGTGGGCGGCTATGCGGCGGAAACGATCCGCGCATCGATTCTCTCTGTGCCTCAGGGACAGTGGGAAGCAGGGTATACGCTTGGTATGAATGATGCTCAGGTGATGTGCCGGATTATTCTTCCGCAGGCGGCGCGTGTTTCTGTGCCTCCGCTGTCCAACACATTTATCAGCTTAGTGAAGGACACATCGCTTGCATCGACGATTACGGTAACGGAGCTTTTCCGGCGCGCGCAGGAAATTACGGCTACAAGTTATGATTTTCTGCTGCTTTATTCAGAGGCGGCGCTTGTTTATTGGATCTTCTGCTTCATTCTTTCTATGATTCAGGGACACATTGAAAATAGGCTTGATCGCTATGTGGCAAGGCATTAAATGGAAGGAGACAGAAGCATGCTGCTTCAGGCTAAGGATATTCACAAATCATTTGGCGAAAGCCGAATTTTAAAAGGCGTTGATTTGTCCCTTGATGAGGGAAAGGTGCTCGTCATGATCGGACCCTCAGGCTCTGGTAAAACGACATTGCTGCGCAGTTTGAATCTGCTGGAGCTTCCTGAACAAGGCACACTTGAAATCAACGGAATACACGCGGATTTCGGCAAAAGGTTATCGAAAAAAGAGGTTCGTGAGATTCGGATTCAATCGGCAATGGTGTTTCAAGCCCACAATTTGTTCCCGCATAAAACTGTACTGGAAAATGTGATCGAAGGTCCGGTCATTGTGCAAAAGGTTCTCAAGAATCAAGCGATTGATGAAGCGAGAAAAATTTTGGATGATGTTGGGCTGTTCGATTATCAGAATCAATACCCTTTTCAACTTTCCGGCGGACAGCAGCAGCGTGTGGGTATCGCGCGCGCCGTCGCGCTGAAACCAAAGCTGCTCTTATTTGATGAACCGACCTCGGCGCTTGATCCTGAGCTTGTTGCAGACGTGCTGAAGGTCATGAGAGATTTGGCGGCAAACGGGTGGACGATGGTTATCGTTACGCATGAACTGAAGTTTGCTCAGGAAGTTGCCGATGAGGTTGTTTTCATTGATCAGGGTGTTATTTTAGAGAAAGGAAATCCGGATCAGCTGTTTCAGCATCCGAAACACGAACGGACGCGCCGTTTTCTCAGTCGAATTTTACAGCGAGTGTAGGAAGTCAGCAAGCTACAAGCGAACTCGAGGGAAACGAATCGAGTTTGCTATTTTTGTGCCGTTAATTTACAGAAAATAATTAATTTGAAAAATATTTCGGTGGGCTGTATACTCAACTTTATCATTGAGTTTCTTGAGGAGGAGAAGCATTGATAAAGGAGAATCAGGCATTTAACGTTGCAATGGGTGCTGCATTTCTTATGGCGATGTCGGCCGTCGGACCAGGGTTTCTGACCCAGACGGCTGCTTTTACGTCTCAGCTTGGTGCTGATTTCGGTTTCGCAATATTGGTTTGTATTTTGGTTGATATCGGTGTTCAGTTAAACATTTGGCGCATTATTTGTGTTTCCGGGAAAAAAGCGCAGCAGATCGCTAATGAATTGCTGCCTGGTCTGGGCTATCTGCTAACTGCTCTAATTGTTATTGGCGGACTGACGTTTAATATCGGAAATATCGGCGGTGTCGGTCTCGGATTTAATGTCTTATTTGGTATTTCTCCGGAGAACGGCGCATTAATTGGGGGCGCAATTGCGCTAATTATTTTCCTTGTCCGCAATGCCCTGATCGTTATGGATCGCACGGTACAGATATTGGCTGCAGTAAAGGTTCTGCTCATTATTTTTATTGTTGCAATCAGTTCACCTCCGGTCGGGCAGGCAGCGCTTCATACCTTTGCACCTTCGCACATTGATTTCTATTCGATTGTGACGATTGTCGGCGGAACAGTCGGCGGCTACATATCTTTCTCCGGCGGGCACAGATTGCTGGAAGGCGGGTTAAAAGGAAAAGAAAGCATTCGGTACATAAATGGCGGCGCCTTGACGGGAATTGGCGTTGCATCGATCATCCGCATTCTGCTTTTTCTCGCAGCTCTAGCTGTCATTGCGGAAGGATATAAGCTTAACCCGCTTAATCCTGCGGCGAGCATTTTCAGTTCTGCGGCCGGAGATTTCGGTTATAAGTTCTTCGGTTTAATCTTGTTTGCAGCCGGAATGACATCGACATTAGGCTCTACCTTTACATCAGTATCATTTTTGGATTACTCTAAACAAGAGGATAAAACGAATCTCTATCATAAAATACGGCCTTACTTAATTATTTTCTTCATTGTTTTTTCAACGGCTATTTTTTATTTTATCGGCAGCCCTGCCAAGGTTTTAGTTATGGTAGGTGCCATTAACGGATTAATCCTCCCAATTGCTTTGGCTATTTTGCTCGTTGCTGTAATGAAGAAGAAAATAATGGGTGAATTTTATAAACATCCTCTTTGGCTCACATTTTTTGGATGGATCATTGTTGTGTTTATGGCCTATGCGGGTATTCAATCCATGATTAAGGGATTTTCTTCTTTATTTTGAGATATTAAGATATATGAATAAAAGGAATGATTTTCAATGGATCAAGTTGATCTGAACTGCGATTTAGGAGAAAGCTTTGGTCATTATGTCATTGGAAACGATGAACAAGTACTGCCGCTCATTTCATCTGCTAATGTCGCGTGTGGTTTTCATGCAGGTGATTTTTCCGAAATGCATCGAACGGTCTCGCGCGCGAAAAAGAATGGCGTGGCGATTGGTGCACACCCGGGTCTTCCGGATCTTGAGGGATTCGGAAGACGGGAAATGAAGGTCACTCCGTCGGAGGTCTATGACATGATTGTATATCAGGTTGGTGCATTGCAGGCAGTAGCCAAGGCACAGAACGTTAGCGTGAATCATGTGAAGCCGCATGGCGCATTGTATCACATGGCTTCTGACCAGGAAGAATATGCAAAGGCAGTCGTTCAAGCCGTTGCCGATGTGAATCCCGATCTGCTTTTATTTGGAATGGATGGAACCTTTTTGACAGCAGCCGGCGAGAAGGCAGGACTTCATGTTATTTATGAAGCTTATGCTGACCGAACCTATCAGCCGGATGGCTCACTGACCCCAAGATCGCTTCCGAATGCATTGATTACCAATACGGATCAGGCACTGAAGCAGGTGATGCAGATGCTTCAAGAGGGAACAGTGACAACACCTGTCGGAGAGAAAACAAAAGTACGTGCGGAAACCATCTGTGTCCATGGAGATGGAACCGAGGCATTGGCATTTGTTGCGACGATACGAAAAGAACTGCAGCGTTGCGGGATTAAAATTGGTGCTTGGCATGAATCATTTGGGAGATGAACAGAATGATTGATTATGCAACACTCGCCCAAGAATCACCGTCGGAGGTACGGCACATGATTCGTAAGGGGCAATGGGATCAACCGACAAGCGGCCTTGCTAATGGTCATACACAGGCAAATCTGGTGATACTTCCGGCAGATTATGCTTATGACTTCCTGTTGTTCTGCCAGCGCAACCCTCAGCCCTGTCCTCTGCTGGAAGTACTGGATACGGGAGACCCGATCGTTGAATCGATGGCGGATCATGCGGATATACGGACGGATATACCTCGATATCGTATCTATAGTAAAGGAATACTGAGCAAGGAGCTGACGGATATCCGCGCCTATTGGAGAGATGATTTTGTCTCCTTTCTCATTGGCTGCAGCTTTAGCTTCGAACAGGCACTGCTGGAAAATGGCATACCGGTCCGCCAGATAGAGGAACAACGTAATGTGCCGATGTACCGGACGAATATCCCCTGCAAATCCGCAGGAATTTTCAGCGGACCCGTAGTGGTAAGTATGCGCCCAATGACAGAACGACAGGCCATCCGGGCAATTCAAGTGACAAGTCGTTACCCTTCCGTTCATGGCGCACCAATTCATTTTGGAAACCCGGAGAAATTAGGTATTCGGGATCTTGCTCATCCTGATTTTGGTGATGCCGTTACGATTCGCGAGGGTGAAATTCCCGTCTTTTGGGCTTGCGGGGTGACCCCGCAAGCGGCAGTAATGGATTCCAGACCGGACATAGCTATAACGCATGCACCCGGGCACATGTTTATTACCGATCAAAAGGATACCGCATTCAGTATTTTGTGAATGGTAATGATGAAAAATTGTGTAAACTTGCCGATCCGGCAAGTTTCTTTATTAAAGGGGCAGCATCATGAGAACTATTGAGCCATTTGGTGATCAAGCAGTTCGTGTTATTTTTGGCAATCAAATCGCGCCTGAAATCCAAATGAAAATCAATCAATTTACAGAGCAATTTGATCAGGCACCTTTTGCGGGCTTTATTGAATATGTACCTTCATACACGAATGTCGTTTTTTATTATGATCCGGTGAAGGTACTGGGTGTGAATTATCATGCAGTCACAGCACAGCAGCACGTCATCAATTATTTAGCGAACATGGCAAAGCGTGTGAACGGAGACATTAATCATAAAATGCATAGGCGTACGGTGCATATACCGGTATGTTACGGGGGAAATTTCGGACCGGATTTGGCCGAAGTGGCCGAACTTCATGGCTTGAGTGTCCATGAAGTTATTGACATGCACTCTGCGCCGGACTATCTGGTTTACATGCTTGGTTTCGCTCCGGGCTTTCCATTCTTGGGCGGATTACCCGAGGAACTTGCTACGCCAAGAAGGGCGACTCCGCGATTGAAGATCGCTGCCGGATCAGTCGGCATTGCCGGGAAACAGACAGGTGCTTATCCACTTGATTCTCCGGGAGGATGGCAGATTATCGGGAGAACGCCGCTGCCCCTCTTCACCCCACAATCGGATCCGCCAACCTTACTCGCTGCCGGAGATCTAGTAAAATTCGATCCGATCTCGAGGCAAGAGTACATACGTATTAAGGAGGAGCACTCATTATGGGGCTGATTTTGATTCGAAAAGGGTTTGCCTCTGCTGTGCAGGACCTGGGGAGGTTCGGATATCAGCGATTCGGGATCATTGTCGGCGGAGTAATGGACCCGCCTTCGGCAAAACTGGCAAACTGGCTGGTTGGCAATGGTGAATCGGCTGCGGTTATTGAATATTCGTTTCTCGGACCCAGTATTCTTTTTTCGGAAGACACCTTGTTTGCTGTGACAGGAGCCGTCTGCCATCCAAGTCTCGACGGACAGGAAATCGGAATTGGAAGGCCGTGTCTCGCGCGTGAAGGGCAAATTCTGACCATCGGGGGTCTAGCCTATGGGAGCAGAGGTTATCTGGCTGTATCCGGAGGTGTGAACACACCTTTGTGGTTCGGCAGCCGATCAACCTATGAAAGGGCCGGTCAAGGAGGTTTTAAGGGCCGTTTGTTGGAAGAGCATGACCGAATTCCGGTCGGTGAAACTTCTGAAAGAGCAAAACGTATCATTGCTTCATTGGCTGAAAAGAAGTCTGTGATCAGATGGTTCGCTGCAATGCGGAGAACTTATCAAGGGATTCAGGTCATTCGTGTTCTGCCGGATATTTTATGGCCTCGATTCTCCGAAGAGAGCAGACATACATTTCTGAACACCGACTATCAGATTACTGCATCTTCAGATCGGATGGGCTATCGATTGGAAGGTGCGGAATTAGCTCTTGATGAATCTCTCGAACTGTATTCGGAAGCAGTAACAAGCGGATCCATTCAAGTGCCAAGAAACGGCAAGCCGATTATCTTGATGACCGATCACCAATCGACCGGCGGTTATCCAAGAATTGCTCAAGTAGCATCGGTGGATCTGCCGCTGCTTTCTCAGTTGCCGCCCAGAAGCAAGCTGCGTTTTCAGTTAATTTCGAACAAAGAAGCGGAGCAACAACTCGTGCGGCAGACGAGAAGCCTTGAATTACTTCGGAACATGATTACTGGACAATTAGATAAACTTACGCGCTGAATGGATAGAATTGTGTCAAAAAAGATAACATGAACATGCGTGGCTCTTTGCGTGGCTCCCTTTTAGACCTATAATAGGTTTGTTATGGTTTATTTATAAGGGGGACATGGATGTGACAAAAGAAATCTCGACATCAATGATTGACACATTTTCAGACAAAGTCCGTAGTGCTGCTGAAAACAAAGTGATGCAGGACGCGATCATGAAGAACGGAATCAAAGCAGCGACTTTAAACGGCGATGCGGTTGTGTCGATGAATCCGGTATTTTCAGAAGAAATCGAGACAGGCAAAGTCACCGATCAGAAGCAAAGCGGCAGATGCTGGATGTTTGCCGCGCTAAATACATTCCGTCATAAATTCAGCGATGCGTTTCATATTAAAGACTTTGAACTCTCACAAAATTATACGCTCTTCTGGGATAAATTTGAAAAGGCGAATTATTTTCTTGAAAGCATTTTGAATACGGCTGCGGAGCCATTGGATGGGCGGCTGGTTTCCTGGCTGATGGATACACCGCAGCAGGACGGCGGTCAATGGGATATGCTTGTGGCGATTATTGAGAAGTACGGTGTGGTGCCGAAGCAGGCGATGCCGGAAACATTTCAGAGCAGCCGGACACCTGTATTGAATCAGCTATTGAATGCCAGGCTGCGCGAGGATGCCGGCATCCTGCGCGTAATGAGTGCGGATGGAAAATCAAGGGATGCACTTGAAGCAGTGAAAACGGAAATGCTGGGCGATATCTATCGTATTCTCGCATTCTCTCTTGGCGAACCGCCAAAAGTTTTTGATTTTGAATATAGAGACGAAGATAAGAAGTTTCACAGAGACCTTGGTATCACGCCTCAAGAATTTTTCAAGAAATATATTGGACTTGATCTGAATGACTATGTTGCCGTTATTAACGCTCCGACCCAGGATAAACCGTACAAGAAAACCTATACCGTGCAGTATCTCGGCACCGTGGTCGGAGGCCATAAAATTAAATATCTGAATGTTGATATGGAGACGCTGAAGTCACTCGCTGTCAGCCAGATCAAAGCGAACGAATCCGTATGGTTCGGCTGTGATGTCGGTCAATATTCGGACAATACACAGGGTATCATGGACACGTCGTTGTTTGATTTTGATGCGGCATTCGGTACGAAATTTAAAATGACGAAAGCGGAACGACTTGATTACAAGCATAGCTGTCTGACGCATGCGATGGTATTGACCGGGGTGAATCTTGTTGACGGCAAACCGAACCGCTGGAAAGTGGAGAACAGCTGGGGCGAGAAATGGGGCACAAAAGGCTACTTTGTCATGAGCGACCGGTGGATGGATGAATATACCTATCAAGTCGTGATCAATAAGAAATATCTTTCTGATGAATTAAAGGCAGCTTTTGAACAAGAACCGATTGAACTGAAGCCTTGGGATCCGATGGGTGCCCTTGCAGTCATGCAATAAGAACCTAATATTAAAAAAGCATCTTTCTGATTTTGAAAGATGCTTTTTTGTGTGCACAGCTTGAACGCAGCGGATCAAAAATGTAATAAAGAGCAAGACGCAGCTTTTAATCGTTGAAAATAAAATGATGAGAAAAATAGGCAAATTCTATTGTTTGAAGTCCAGTAATAGCGTTATACTTAATCGTAAGTTTAAATTAACATAAAATTTACATAGAACAGATGCAGTTTAAATGTTCTTCCTCATTTTTACCTCACTCGTCATGGAGCAGGTACCTCGAAAGGAGTTTATCACAGTGAACGGTCAATCTCGCATTCAGTACACGCAATTTTCAATCATGCTTGTCGTTGTTATGCTTTTAAGCCTTTTATCTTATTATCCCGCGCAGGCAAAGAAATCTTATACATACTATGTTCATAAGACTTCAAAATTGTACACGACATCCGGTAAGTCCAAACAGTTTATACGTTATGTACCGATTAACGCGAAATTGAAGACGACGAGCAAGCGATCAAGTAAGATGGTAAAGATTACATATGGAGGACTTAGCGGTTATGTGTATCGCTCCAATTTGTGGACGAAGCGAACGACAAAGACCCGGTATATTCGCAAAACCTCCTATCTCTACTCAAGTCGAGATGCGTCCAAACAGCGTATTTGGAAGATAGCGATTAATAAAAAGATTACAACCGATAGCAATTTGAACTATAAGATGTATCATGTGAATTACAAAGGCAAACGCGGCTATGTATACAAGTCAAATTTGTCTTCATATAAGAAGGCCGTTGTTAAATACGTCAAAAAGAAGTCCAAGCAATACAAGAATTACAGCCGGACGAAACGTTATTCAGGAACAATTCCGCTCGGAACCCGTCTGGAAACGCAAAGCCCGCAGTCAAATAAATTGTTCTGGGTTTCTTATAAAGGACGAAAAAGCTATGTCTATGCGGTCAATTTGACAAATGCAGAATTGAGCTACACGTATAACAACGCGGTTGCGGAGAACACCTATGGTGTAATATCAACAGGAGGGAATCATGGAATTTGGGATCAGCCCTATGGAATAAAGGATGCGAAATCAGTCGGCAAGATAGCTGAATATGAACGCGTGCCGCTCAATGTACTGCGTGAGTCGGCGGTCGGCGGTGTGGCTTGGTATCAGGTCAGTGTCGATGGAAATACACTTGGATGGATTCACAAAGATATTGTTCAAGTGACCTCAAACATGGCGAGTGACGGAAGTATCCCGTATTTGGCTGTGGCGAATGTGAAAAATACGACCGGCAGCCTTTATTCAGCACCAAATGCTTCCGGCCTTGTGTCCAGTCTGAGTATTTATGCGAATCTGAAATTGAAGATCGATCTGGTTGACGGTGACTGGGTTCATATTAAAAAATATACAGCGGGTACTTCGCTTGGCTGGGTAAAAGCAAGCAATCTCTCCATTCAAGCGATGAAATCGGAAAGGCCTTTGCATGTAAATTATGACGCAACGATCTCAAGCAGCAAAGCACCGATTTTTGATGACAACGGTCATTTTGTCGGTTACAGCGGCCAGTTCAATGCCGGCGGCCGGACGGTTCAAATCAATCAGGAAAAACAAGTGGAGAATGAAGAACGCTACCGCATTTCCTATAATCATCATGTCATTGGCTGGGTAATCAGTTCGGCAATTAAGAATTTGAGAAGTGCAACAGATCCGAATGGATATAGAATAGTTAACAATGCCTCTGCTGCTATTTACGATGGTCAGGGAAATGGAGAGGCACCGGATACCGGCGTACAGATCGGCAGCCTGAATAAATACAGCACACGTATGCTTGAAGTTATTAAAAATCAAGGCGGCTGGTCGTTTATCAAGTATAACGATTGGTACGGAAAATCAGATAAGGATATTGATATCGGTTGGGTAGAGAATAGCAGCTTGGGCGACATTGTAAATAAAACGAGTGAATTTAAGAGTCTGCTCGCTGCTAGCAATGCCGGAAAACAACAAGGCCTTGCCTATGACTCAAAACGAGATTATTACTATGTCGGGTATGACTTAGGCAATGGTCTTGGTAAGATTGTTGCTTATAATCGTAATGGAGGAATAGTAAAAGAATCCGGTTTAATGAAGCTTGGCCATGCCTGCGCACTCAGCTATAATCCTGCGGATGATAAACTTTATGAGGTCAGCAGTGCCGGAGACAGACCGGTTCTGAATATCATCGATCCGGATTCTAATGGGCTCAGTATCTTGAAATCCACAGAAATTCGCGGTGATATTCCATATGTTGCCATGATGGCGGTGAAAGATGCGAATACATTGATTTTATTGACTGAATCGTTTGGTGACGACTCTTTCTTTACGTATAATCTAAAGACCGGGGAACTTTCAAAAAGACATAGCATGCAAAAAATGGGAGTAGTTCAAGGCCTGCAGTATGAGGACGGGAAACTGTACTTTCTGGCGAATAATTATTTGACGGTGCTTGATGACAGCTGGACGATTACAGATCGTTTCCGTTTCTCCATTCCTGACGGCGCGCCTCAGGAGAGTGAAGGGCTGACGATGGGGACAGACGAGAACGGCAACAAAAAACTGGTTATTGGTTTTGCCGATCATAACTTGTACATTGAACAATAAGGAAGGGTTAAAAAATGCCTGTGGCTTTAAATTGGCCGTTCAGGCATTTTTTTGTTGAAACTTTTTTTCTTGTCATCTGTAAATATATAGAAGAACACGATTATGTTTTGCATCTACAAGAGAAAACCACTAAAATGAAAATATAATCTGTTCCTATTACTAGATATAAGATTGGAATGGGTAAAAAAGAGAAAAGGAAACAGAAACTATGAATTTATTGATCGGCTATCTGCAAAAACAATCAGTCAGACGTGTCCTTATTTTTGCCTTGCTGGTTTTCATTATTTATCTGTGTCGTAGCTTGATTGATTTGCTCTTGCTTACGTTTATCTTTTGCTTTCTGGTAGATCGCTTAGAAAACTTTGTCCATCAAAAATTAAAATTGCCCAGGCGACTTGTGGTGATTGTTCTTTATTTGTTAATTGCGTTGGGTATTTATGCGGCGCTGACCATTTATTTGCCGATTATTGCCGATCAGACGGTGCAATTATTCGACTCGATCATGAAGACAATCAAAGAGTTTCGCGGATCGGTTGTTGTGAATGCGATCCTGGATCAGCTGCAGAAATATAATGTTGAGTCCTACCTGAAATCAGGCGTCAAATTTCTGATCGATTCATTTTCTTCCTTTGGCTCATTTGCCATTGATCTGTTTCTGGCACTGCTGCTCAGCCTGTTCTTTTCTCTGGAAAAAGAGCGGCTGCTCAAATTCTCAAGAGGATTTAAAACGAGTAAAATCGGTTTTCTATATGATGAAGTCGCCTTCTTCGGTTCGCGCTTTGTACAAACTTTCGGGAAGGTCATTGAGGCTCAATTTGTTATTGCACTTGTTAATACGGCCATTACAGCAATTATTCTTGCACTGCTGCACTTTCCGCAACTGTTCAGTTTGATCTTAATGGTCTTTGTGCTGAGTCTTATTCCGGTCGCCGGTGTGGTCATCTCATTGATTCCACTGTGCATGATTGGTTATACGATCGGCGGAATTCAGGATGTTATTTACATGGTGCTGACGATTCTCGCTGTGCATGCGGTGGAGGCTTATGTATTGAATCCTAAACTGATGTCGGCAAAAACAGAGCTTCCGGTTTTTTACACCTTTGTTGTTCTGATCTTTTCCGAGCATTTCTTTGGTATTTGGGGATTGATTGTTGGTATTCCGGTTTTCGTATTCTTGATTGATGTGCTCGGTGTTGCGTACAAAAAGCCAATTAAAAAGCTGTCATTGACGCGACCAAAAAAATAAGAGAAGATCAAAAGAGGCAGGACGCATACGTCATGCCTTTTTATACTACCTTGCACGGTCATCGCAAATTCAGTATGATTGAACCATCACGCAATCTTTAAAAAGAGGTAGTCGAAAATATGAGCAGAACATCCATTTATGGATTAACATTGGATAAATTGACAGACTGGCTGGTTGAGCAAGGGGAGAAGAAATTCAGAGCTGCACAAATTTGGGATTGGATTTATCTCAAACGCATCGACGACTTTAAGAAAATGACTAATCTCTCCAAAAAGACGATTCAGCTGCTTGAGAATTATTTCGTCATGGGGACACTTGAGAAGCAGATTGAGCAGAAAGCGAAGGATGGCACGACAAAATTTTTGTTCAAGCTGTCGGATGGCAATTTAATTGAAACTGTTCTGATGCTGCATGAATATGGGTTATCCGTCTGCGTCACATCGCAAGTCGGCTGTAACATTGGCTGTAGTTTTTGTGCGAGCGGATTGCTGAAAAAAAACCGTGATCTTACAAGCGGGGAAATGGTGGAGCAGTTAGTCAAAATTCAGCAAAGCCTTGATGCACGTGCGAAAGATGAACGCGTCAGCCATATTGTTGTCATGGGTATTGGCGAACCATTTGATAATTTTGATCCGGTTATGGATTTTCTCAAGATTATTAACGATGGAAAAGGCCTTGCCATCGGTGCACGTCACATTACTGTTTCCACCAGCGGTATCGTACCGAAAATCTATGAATTTGCCGATATTGACTGGCAAATCAATCTAGCCATTTCGTTACATGCACCAAATAACGAACTGCGCAGCAGAATCATGAAAATCAACCGCGCCTATCCGATTGAAAAACTGATGGAAGCTGTTGACTATTATTTGCAAAAGACCAATCGGCGTATTACGTTTGAATATATTATGCTGAAAGACCTCAATGATCATAAACAGGAAGCATTGCAGTTGGCAAAGCTTTTGGAGAAGAAGCGTCATCTCGCCTATGTGAACTTGATTCCCTACAATCCGGTTGAAGAGCATTCGGAATACCAGCGGAGCGAGAAAGATGCCGTAGTCACCTTCTATGAAACATTGAAAAAGTGTGGAATCAATGCGGTGGTCCGCAAAGAGTTCGGCACGGACATTGACGCCGCCTGCGGCCAGCTGCGCAGCAAACAGATTAAAAAAGAACGCTTGATTAAGCGATAATCCGTTCAAGGAATATGAATCCGAAAGAAAGAATGTTTCCTTTCTTTCGGATTTTTTGATACAAAAAATGAAACCTTTTGGGTGCTTGGATCTTCTGATTAAATGAAAAGGAGGTTCGTTCATCGATGCAAAGCTTGTCATGCGTGCGACAGGCGGGGATGGAAAAGCTCTTGAAAAGCTATTAATCAGGCATAGTGATCAGCTTTACCGAATCGCCCACAGTGCAAGATGGATACCAAATCCAATTAGGATTAATCCGGTTACACTTTGAATGATCCATTGAACGATCGGTTTCTGCATCCACTGACTGAAAGTGCCGATAAGCAGCACATAGGCACTGAACAAAATAAGATTAATGATAATATGTGTGATCCCCAGGACAAAGAAAGGAGCGATTGAGTGATTGCTCGGCCGAATAAATTGAGGCAGGAACGTCAAAAAGAAAACGACAACTTTCGGATTTGTCAGGTTGGTGAGAAATCCTTGAAAATATCCGGCTTTCTTTGAGAGATACTTTTTTGAAAACATAGATCGTCCATTCATTTGAGTTGCAGTTTGTTTTTTAAGACTTAATAATGTTCGGATTCCAATATATGCCAGATAAAGGGCGCCGATGTACTTGAAAAGCGAAAATAATAGAGTGGATTGGACAAGCAAAGCGGAAAGACCAAGCGCGGCTGCGATCGTATGGATCAGAAGCGCGGTTGATGTACCTGTGATGGTACTTAAGCCAACAAATCGTCCATAGAGAAGCGTATTTCGTGTAGCAAGCGCCATGTCCGGACCGGGCAGCAGAATTAAAAAAATGGAGACAATGATAAAAAGTAAATAGTTTTCCACCGTCAGTTCATGCTCCCATCTTCACCGATGTATTTTTTCTTGAACAAAGCGCTGTTTAAGCAAGGCGCGTTTCTTTAACGAACTTACCATGTGGATCTGCATGATCAGGAGTACGAGGACGCTGACAAACGTAATAACGTACATAGCAAAAATCAGCAGGTTGCTGGAATCTGTTCCTCCCATGATACCATGAGTGAGCGTCAGCAGAAAAAGCAAATACGCAATCAGATGGAAACTGTGCCAGAGCCTTGTCGGCATTTTCTTTTTCAAATCAGTTGTCAGCAGAACGAACAGCAATCCGTATAAGGTGAGTGTTCCGAGTCCGTAAAGAAACGGTTCACGCGGTGCTGTGAAGGGAACAAGCAGCTGCATCCATGAAAAGGGTACATAAGGATCGATGACAAGGAGCAGCGGGTGCAGCATGGCGACAAATACGCCGGTTGTATTGAAGAAAAAATGGATGCTCAGCAGCAGATCGCGTCCCTTCTTTCTTCCTCTCCAAATCGGCATGCCGGCTATAATGCCCAAGCATATGCCGCAGAAAAGGAGCAGGTACGCACTAATGCCGAGCACGCGGACAATGAGCCATGTTGGTGCATTGGCGGATAAAGAGCCTGTCCGGCGTTCAAATTCGACGAAAAGGCTAATCATGAAGATTAGAGCCAGTCCAATTATCCATTTTAAAACTTTATGCTTTTGTTCCACGATTCATCTCTCCTTATTTTAACGGAAAGGATAGTTTATCCGGCAAGTGCTCATTGATACAAATCTCATTCAGGTTGGGTGAGGCAATCACTTCTCCTTGTTTATCGATGAACACGTAAGCCAGATCAGATCGCCTCGCCTCAAGCCAGGCAGGACCGCATCTGCTTCCCATAATTAGCAGGCATTTTGCATAGATTTCGCATGGCAGCAGTTCTGTTCCCAGAGCAGTCGCCTGAATGATATCTGATTCTGAGGGTAAGGCGGTTCTTGGATCAATCAGATGATGAAAACGATGATGGCCGTCACTCCAGCTTCGCTTAATCGTACTGCTGGTGGCGACACCAAACCGTCCGGCTCTGAGGTTAAGCCTGCCTATTTTCTTATCATCGGAAAAGGGATGAGCGAT
The DNA here is from genome assembly GCF_024125445.1 of Sporolactobacillus shoreicorticis. Taxonomy (GTDB): domain Bacteria; phylum Bacillota; class Bacilli; order Bacillales; family Sporolactobacillaceae; genus Sporolactobacillus; species Sporolactobacillus shoreicorticis. The sequence continues at coordinate 63,958 of NZ_JAMXWM010000021.1, forward strand.
GTCGATCACCCATGGTTTTAAGCAACGCTCGTCGGACCAACACATGATATCGCCGCCGGCATTGATCATTCCTTTGGAGCGACCGTCATGAATAAGCGCCAACGCAGATTTCTGTACCGCCCAGCCTTTTGCGATACCGCCGAAATCTAGGCTGCAGCCTGAATGAAGGTTAACGTTTCGCTTTTCAATATCGAATTCAAAAGCAACTTTTTCGCTTGAAGCAGGACGGATACCAGGGGCGCGCCGAGCATGCAAACGATCCATTTTTTCAAAGGAACGATCATAGCCGAGTTCTTGAAGCACATCGCCGAGAAACGGATTGAAAATACCTCCTGTTTCCGAATAGAAACGGAGGGCCTCAAATAATAGCTCGGCAAATCGTGGAGATACGGTCACAGGCAGATTAGGACTCTGATTAACCTGATAAAGTTCGCTGCTCACGAGAAATCTGGAAAATCGGCTTTCTGTTTCGGTCATCCATTCAAAAATTCGAGACGCGTCCGGCGCGTTTAATCCGGAGGTATGCACCCGGGTGTTCATCTGAATACTGTGAAATTCAGGCAAGATTACGATCCTTGTGTACTCGTTGTCGGATCTTGTTTGACCGAAGCGACGCTTTTGCCTGAATCAAATCCGGCACGCACCTGATCGAGCAATACGCCATGCGATTTTGCACCGGACGGTTTATAAACGGCCTGAGCGGTCGATTGTGCATTGTCTTTGCCAATCGTAATTCTTCCGGTAAACACGACTCGATTTTGCCAATAAATGTTGCCTTCAGCCTTGTAGACGTAAGTGCCGGGTTTCACCGCTTTTCCCGCAGCGTCTGTACAATCCCAATAAACAGTATGGTTGCCAGCCTTTTGTTCCGGCAGCTTTACTTGATTGATTTCGGACTTGGATGCATGCGCCCAGTTCGCTGCCTTGCGCCACTCGGGAAGCGCTTCGGCACGCATTTTATAACCGCCTCCGGCCGTGAAGCTTGAGGCGCGCAGCGTCTTGACATAATGACCTTTTTCATCCTCAATCCAAAAGGCGATCTGATTGCTTGCCAGTTGATCCAGGTGAAACAGTCGATAGTTTATCGCAATAAGACCAAGCGTTTTTACATCAGAGACATGGGCAGCAGAGGTATCAGATGCCGAGGCAGACGAGAATGAACGATCCGAAGACGGTTGCGACAAAGAAAAAGGATTATCGGCACCGGCAAAATGAGACATGCCGGAAACAATGATCACACCGGCGCCTAATGTACCAATGACAGGAGCCAATATTTTTTTCGTTGATCTCACTCCCAAGGTTCAGAATTTAATCGATTGGCAGAACAATAAAGTTTCTTTCATTAATTGTACAGCAAAGACGAAAATTTTTACACTAATCTGTTTTAACAGATAATAAACAAAAAAAGAGACGGAAAACCGCTGAGGATTTTTTCCATCTCTTGTATAAAAAGATTAAGATTCGTAATTAATGTTATTAAACGAAACATCACGAGCAACGCCGGCAGGCTGCAGTTCTTTATCTGGGATATTCAAAATAAAGTTAACAATGTTTTCCGGAATTTGCGGATCAACATATTGTTGCTGTGATTTTTTTATTTCTTTAAGCATTGCGACGTTGTTGTCCAGCAGTTCATTGATTGTCGGAACAAGATTCCCCATTGAATCACATGTAATTGCCAGATGATATTTTTCAGCGAATCTTGGGTTTCCTGCTTCTTGTCCCGGAAGCGCGCCCGTGATCACGATCGGCGTGTTGCAGGAAACGGCTTCCATCATGACATTCGGACTGCTGCGAATAAAGGCAATATCGGAATTGGCAATCAAGTCTTGGATATTCCTCGTGAATCCGTAGATCTTGACCTTGTCGCCGTATTTTTTACCCAGGTTTTTTTTTAGATGGGCTTGTAACTTTTCATTTCTTCCGGCAACAATGGTAATGTTGAATCCGAAAGTTTCAATCAATGTTTTGGCCATTTTTCCCATATTCCCAACGCCTTCACCGCCGCTCATGATCAAGCAGTTCAACGGCTTGTTCGGCGCATAGTGCTCGGCATCTTTCTGAGCGTGGTTATAGAACCGTTCGCGCACAGGGAATCCAAACACCTTAATTTTTTCGGCCGGAACGCCAAATTCGATACATTTATCTTTGGCTTCTTGTGTCGGGCTGATCACATAATCGGCGCGAGCATCCGCCCAAAGTGGTGTAATGCTGATCAGATCGGCGATCAATGTGACGAATGGTATATGGATGTCATTTTTTTCGAGAATATTGAGAATGGAACCGTTAAAATTCGGATGGACGGTCAGAATGAGATCAGGCTTAACTTTGTCAAGCAGAGCAAGAAATTTGGTTCGAATTTTCATCTCAATCAAATGATTAACAAAAGGCACCTTGACGGAAGTGATATCCCAAATGATTTTCCAAAGATGTTCGGAATTTCTGGTGATGGGACCGTACATTTTGCCGACTCTGAGCAATGTGTTGCCGCCTAATGAAAATCCATCAATCACATGGATCTTAACATCCGGAACAATATCAAATTTTTCACTAAGGGATTCCGTAATACTTTTGTGGCCGTGTCCGGTGTAATTTGAAGATATGATGAGTATATTTTTAATCATCGAAGATATCCTTTCTCTAACAATTGGACTGACTCGCTAGATAAGCAGTCTCTTCTGTCTACCTTACATTGTATGCTAAACTGGGACAAGAAACAATTTTTTTTAGAAGTTATTGACCAATCGTAACAAAAAGCTTATTGTAACGCAACATAAACTTAAGGAGATTACGTTTGTATGTCACTTCAGAAATTTAAGACTGTGTACGCTATATCTGTCTACGTCAGCCTGGCAGCGTTTGACAACATTGTGATCGGATTATTCCCGCCGCTTTTCAAAAACATATCACAAGACCTGCATGTTGCGATTTCGTCCATGGGTGTCATTTCTGCAATTAATATACTGGCAACTTCTTTTTCCTCATTGTTTTGGGGCTATTTGTCAGGAAAATATCACCGCAAGCGGCTGGTGATCATCGGTACGCTGATTTGGGTCATCGGTGTCTATATGACTTCGCTGAGCGGCTCGTACATTCATTTGCTGGTCTGCCAAGTGATTACGGGCATCGGCCTAGGGTGTGTGGCCTCGATCGGTTTCAGCGCACTGACCGACTATGTGCCCTACCATTCGCGCGGCATGATCTTAAGCCTGTGGGGCATGTCTCAAGGCTTTGGCGGCATTGCCGGTGCACTGATCGCCTCAATTATTTCTACCATGTCCAACTGGCGATTTCCCTTTGAAGTTTTGGCGGTTATCGGCCTGCTGCTTATTGTCTTTTATTTCTTTGTTGAAGAACCGCGTTTCGGAAGCATGGAACCTGAACTGAAAAAATTGATGGATCGCGGCATGAGCTATACTTACCGGATTGGTCTCAGCCAGATTGTAACAATGCTTGGGAAAAGAAGCAATTTGCTCCTTTTCCTGCAAGGCTTCTTCATGAATATTGCGACCGGCAGTTTGATTTGGCTGCCGACGCTTTATATATCCAGAATTGAAGAGCTTGGCTATGAAACGAAAATAGCAATGATTGTCGCCGCCTTTCTGTTTGGTATTTTTCAAATCGGCGGTACGCTGTCCTCTTTTTTCGGTTATCTTGGGGACGTGCTTCAAAAGCGAAGCTATAAAGCGCGCGCGCTGATCACTGCGGTATTTGTTTTTCTGACCATGCCCCTGTATATCTTATTATTTATTTTTCCAATCGATCAATTATCACTCCCGGACACAACAAATTCGGTAACTTTATTTTTCAGCCTACTTCGTAATTTCGTTACCAACCCTTGGATCTTGTCGCTTTTTGTCATTTCACTGCTCGCATCGGCTGCGCAATCAGCCAACACGCCGAACTGGTTAGCGCTGATTACCGATGTCAATTTGCCGGAGCATCGCGGTACTGTCTTCAGTATTGCTAATTTGGCGAACAGCTTGGGAAGAACGGTAGGCAACCTGGGAATCGGTGCCGTACTGGCGATTATCCACATCTATTTGAAAAGTCCGGGCGATTATATTCTGACGATGAGCCTGCTTCAGCTCCCGCTCATCCCGTCGGCACTGTGCTATGTGTTTATGGCCAAATATAATGTACGTGATATTCACTCGGTGCAGAAGACGCTGGTCAAACGAGGGAAGATTGTCTAAAGATGGGAGCAATTAAAAAACGCCACTGAAATCCGTAAAGGATTCGGCGGCGTTTTTAACAATTCAGGCCTGCTCTTCAAACAAACGCGCGATCTCGACGATCGTTTTGGTTGCCTTAATCATATCGTTAACCGACAGATATTCATATTTGCCATGAAAGTTTTCGCCGCCGGTGAACAGGTTTGGTGTCGGCAGTCCCATGTAGGAGATTTGCGCGCCGTCAGTACCGCCGCGAATCGGTAAAACCTGAGGTTCAATGTCGAGGTTTTTCATCGCTTGGTAGGCGACATCAAATACCTCTTTATGCTGCTCGACAATGTTTTTCATATTATAGTACTGATCTTTCAATTGGAGTTCGATTGTGCCTTCGCCGTATTTTTTCTCAAGTTTCTGCACCGTTTCTTGGACGAATGCTTTTTTTGCTTCGAATTTGTTCTTGTCGAAATCGCGGATGATGTAAACGACTTTAGTCTGTTCGACGTCTCCGCTGAAGGTCAGCGGATGGTAGAAGCCTTCATATCCGTCAGTGAGCTCGGGTGCTTCTTCAGCCGGAAGCTGATTTTGGAAATCAACAGCCATTTTTATTGAATTAAGCATTTTATTCTTGGCGGAACCGGGATGGACATTGCTGCCTTTGAAAATCAGTTTTGCCTCAGCGGCGTTGAAGTTCTCATATTCAAGTCCGCCAAGTGCGCCGCCGTCGACCGTATAGGCAAATGACGCGCCAAATGCTTTGACATCAAATTTATGGGGACCGCGGCCAATTTCTTCGTCAGGAGTGAAAGCGACACGTACTTTCCCGTGCTTGATTTCCGAATGCTGAATTAAATAATCCATCGCGGTCATGATTTCCGTTACACCGGATTTGTCATCGGCACCAAGAAGCGTTGTGCCGTCGGTTGTAATCAGCGTATGACCTTTGTAGTTGAGCAATTCCGGAAAGGTCTTCGGGCTGAGCACGATGTTCCGCTCTTTGTTCAAGACAATATCGCCGCCGTCATAGTTTTCAACAAATTGCGGATTGACTCCGTCACCGGTAAAATCGGTTGCTGTATCCACATGGGCCATAAAGCCGACAACAGGAGTGGCCCTGTCCGTATTCGCCGGTAAGGTAGCCATAACGTAGCCGTTTTCATCCATTGTGACTTCCTGCATGCCGATACTTTTCAGTTCGGCAACGAGCTGGCGAGCAAGTGTCAGCTGTCCGGGGGTTGACGGGCAGCTTGGGCTGTCATCATCGGATTGTGTATTGACTTTTACATATGAAGTGAAGCGTCTAATCAAATCTTCTTTCAACAGGGTCAGCCTCCTTAATTATCTGTTCCTATCTTACCACTTCAAAGCGTTCAGATCATGTCGGCAGAAGTCGGCTGCGTAAATTTGAATTACGACTAAACACAATCGCGGTGCCCACGCACGAGCAGGGGACCTGTACGCTCCCAATGCACGAATGTGATCCATGTTTTTTTGATTGCACCTTCTTTACGTGATCTGTTATTTTAAATAACAGATAAGTATGGGACAAAGGATGTGCTGAGATGGGACGGATGAATGTCTATTTTAATCATGATGCGGGGATTGACGATCTCGTATCATTATTTTTACTGCTGCAGATGGATCAGGTAGAGGTCACCGGCGTATCGGTCATACCGGCCGACGGCTATTTAACGCCGGGCACTGAGGCGAGCCGGAAAATCATTGATCGTTTTGGGAGGAAATCTGTTGAGGTGGCGCGCTCAAATTCACGTGGACATTATCCGTTTCCGAAAGAATGGCGGATGCATCCGTTTTTCGTTGACGCGCTTCCTCTATTGAATGAATCGGGAAAAGTAGACGCGCCGTTGAGCAACCTGCCCGCGCATGAACACCTAGCTCAAAAAGTTAAGGAATACGCAGGGAAAACGACACTTTTATGCACCGGACCGTTGACTGATGTGGCGCGTGCGCTCGACTTTGCTTCCGACATCGAGAAGAAAATCGAGCGTTTGATTTGGATGGGCGGGACATTGAATCCGGTCGGGAATGTGCAGGAGCCGGAGCATGACGGGACAGCGGAGTGGAATGCATTCTGGGATCCGGAAGCCGTTGCGCGAGTTTGGCAGAGCAGCATTCCGGTGCGTATGGTTGCACTTGAGAGCACCAATCAGGTGCCGCTCTCGGTGCCGATTCGCAATCACTGGGCATCGCTTCGCAAATATACAGGTATTGATTTTCTCGGTCAATGCTACGCAGCGGTGCCGCCACTCGTTCATTTTGAAACCAATTCAACGTATTATCTATGGGACGTATTAACGACAATGACGGCAGGAAATCCCAATCTGGTACATACAAAAAAGGTGCGCACCATTGTACATACGGAAGAACCGAGCCAGGGACGCATCGAAGAATCCGTAGATGGGCGTGAGGTCGAGATTGTCTATAACGTGAACGCCGATGCGTTTTTTGAATCAATTGAAAGCCTTGCGAAGAAAGCGCGGCAATGAGACATCATGGATGTAAGTGAAAACCGTACTATTAGTGAAGAGATTATATTGTGATCAGCATATTTTCAAGAAAGTACAATAAGGGATGCTATTGTTTGCAGGCGTCCGCCTATTTTTTAGACAGTGTTGTGTTGAACTAAGACTCAATGTTGTCAGCTACTCGATAATAGGATAAGATTTGTTTAAAAGAATCGTGTTGACCAACATCCTATGTTCCGCAAATAAATGGTCAGGTAAAGCGCCAAGAGAAAAGAACTTGTTTTGCTTGGACTCTTCACTGCGCTCGGTTAATTCACCGATATATTCCGTACATTTGAAAGAAATAAGAACCAATGAAACTTGGTCGCCATTAGGAAAAATTTTGCCATACTTTGGACCTGAATGAATACTGAATAATTCAAGCTTTCCTAAATGAAGACCCGTCTCTTCATAAGCTTCTCTTCTTGCTGCATTCTGTACGCTTTCGCCCAACTCCATGAATCCGCCTGGGAAACCCCATTGTCCGTTATCCGAGCGTCTCTGCATCAGCACGCGACGCTTCTTATCAAATACAATCGCACCTGAAACAACCATGATCACCTTTTCGTGACCAACCATCGATCTTAAATCGTTTATGTAATCCAATATTTTCCCAACCCTTCTTAGCACCTACATCATCAATAGTTTAATGATCACAATTTATTTTGACAAACTAAGTCTCTCACTAAATTGAGCATATCCTGATTTTGATTGAAAACCAGGTCAGGGGTATGATTTATATCAAAGTAGTCTCATTGGTGCGTTTACGAAGCAGGTAGCCACCAGTTGACTTAATCAAAAATAACATACCGATGGTTTTGCAACTTACTTCCATTTGAATATTCCATAAAATATTTGTCAAACATACCCAGCGGCCGAATCACTTCGACATTTAATCTGGTATCTTCAAGTAACTCTCTTTTGCATGCCTCCGAATAGGATTTCCCGTACTCTAAATAGCCGCCTGGCAGACACCAACCGCCACCGTCCCTTTCTTGCAGAAGCGACCGACCATGATCCATGACAATCCCGGTAACCGTATTCAAAATAATCGGTGTGTGCCCTACGAACTTTCTGATGCTTTTGATGTAATCTGCCATAGACAAACTTCCTTTTAAAATGAATCATTACTGATATCCTGCGCTCTTGTTGACCACCACAAGAGTGCAGAATAATAGAGCCGTCACAAGAAACACCCCTCGATATCCGAATGAACTAGCAATAAAGGCGCCGAGAAACGGGCCGATGACAATTCCCGCAGATTGAAAGGATTGGTTGTAACCAAAAATACTGCTGGAAATGGAGAGCGGTGTATTCTTAGCAAGCAGGATATGGTTCTTGGGAAAAGCTTGGCAAGGATATTGCAACTTTACAATACAATGATTTTGGAAAATCTGAGATTTTAAACGATCTAGACATTGCAGGTGCATTATTCCTTCAAGTTCAAAGATATTATGATAAGCCATCCCTGCGTTATCTTTACATGGTTATTTCAGATTTGAACGTAGGTTTTTTCAACTGGAACAGGAAAAACATTAATTTATTCAGTGGTTGATAAGAGACGGACGTATAAAAAGGGACAATCTATTAATATTTTTACGGATTTCTGATTGTCCTTTTATCTTCATGAAGTGGAGAAAATTCATCCATCAATTCGTTGTAAACTTTTTAAACCCAATTCATGTATTATAGTGGACAGCAACTATTCAATACACTGATTGACGATTCCGTACCTCAGCATGTTTTTTTTGCTGTGATCTTAGTCTTATACAAAAAAATGAAACAAGCTGTCAAAACAAAGTATTCATTTTGCATGGACATAAACTATCCCACTTTTAAAATAAGTAAAAACAAAAACTGATTCTCCAATCGAATCAGTTTTTATTTTTGGCCGGTATCTTTGATAGATCAAAAAGCCCACTAGCGGCGAGCCCAATTGCAACCCCATTAAATATATGTTCCCTAATGGTTCCTTCAGTAAATGTGAACCCTGCTGCAAGGCCAATCATCAACGAAATGGCAGGCATAATTTTGGATGGAACATATTGCTTTACCACC
>NZ_JAMXWM010000022.1 GCF_024125445.1 Sporolactobacillus shoreicorticis
TTTACGAGGGGGGCTTATTTCTCACATCGCCTTAAGCCGTTCGATACGGCTCTCAATCGGCGGATGGGTCGCAAACCAATTAGTCTTCTTTTGTTTCTTGCCGAATGGATTGGAAATATACATCGAGGCAGTTGCATCTTTAACATGCTTCATGCCTTTGTCATCACTGCTGATCTTGGTCAGCGCGTTGATCAATCCCTGCGGATCACGCGTCAATTCGACCGCCGAAGCATCGGCAAGGTACTCACGATTGCGTGATACGGCGAGCTGAACGAACTGTGCGACAATCGGTGCGAGAATGATCAGAACAAGCGCAATGATCATAAAAATCGGATTTGATTTTTCATTGTTGCGTTTATTGCTGCGGCCGCCGCCCCAGAAGAACATTCGCTGGCCGATGTCCGCGACAACAACAATAACGCCGACAAGTGCAATACAAAAAGTCATTAAACGAATATCATAATTTCGAATGTGGGAAAACTCGTGTGCGGCAACCGCGGCGATCTCCTCACGGTTGAGACGTTCGAGCAGGCCGCTGGTGAACGCGATTACACTGGATTCCGGCTTCATTCCGGTTGCAAATGCGTTCGGTGATGGATCATTGACAATGTAAATTTTCGGCATCGGCACATTAGCCGCAAGTGCCAGTTCTTCAACTACATTGAAGACCATCGGGTTGTCGCTTTTCTTGATCTCGTGCGCTCCGGCCATGCTCAGGACTTGGGCACGCGCACTGGCAAATGTGATCGGCACATAAAACGCGAGCACCACCGCAGCGATCACCGGCCCGGTCAGCATGTCCCCGTTCAGAAAATAGCCGACCGCCCAGCCGATCACAAGGACGAGGAAACAGAAAAAGGTGAGCAGCACAAGCGTTTTTCGCTTATTTTGTTGGATTTGTTGATAGAGCATGAGCGGCCTCCGTTAAAAGGTAACCTTAGGCACATCACGTTCAGCCTCGGGAATTGTGAGCAGCTCTTCTCTTTTGAAGTTGAACATACCGGCGATAATGTTCGATGGAAACGATTCACGCTTAATGTTGTAATCCTTCACCGTCTTGTTGTACAGCTGACGCGAATAGGCGACCTTATTTTCCGTCGTTGCCAGTTCTTCCTGGAGCTGCAGAAAGTTTTGGTTCGCCTTCAGATCCGGATAGGATTCTGCGAGTGCAAAAATCGATTTCAGCGCGCCCTCGATCTGGTTGTCCGCTTCGATTCGCTGCTGCGGCGTGCCGCTGATCAGGCCGTTGCGTGCTTCAATCACCTGATTCAGTGTTTCTTTTTCATGTTTCGCATAGCCTTTAACCGTCTCCACAAGGTTTGGAATCAAGTCATGGCGCCTCTTCAATTGTACATCGATCTGACTGAACGATTCCTGGACCCAGTTGCGCAGCTTGACTAAACCGTTGTATTGAGCAATAAAATAAATCACGATAATGGCTAAGATGGCAATAATAATCCATGTGGTCATAAGTTCCGCTCTCCTTCTATTCATGTTGCTTTAAGTATAGCATTTGTAAGTCATTCATTGCCTATTCATGTAATAATTCCTATAAGAAGAGGAAGAAAAAAATAAGAACTACGAAAAACAGCTCCTTACAATGTTGGAGGCCAGCTGCAAAACATGTGCATAAATTCAAGCCCTATTAATGACGTTGATCGTTCCATCCGGATATTCTTCATCAATGATACACGGAACCATAAGAAAAAAACGAGCGAGAAACACCTGGCCCTTACTTCCACAGGATGCGGCGGCCTTCGCGTTGCCCGTATAAAATAAGCGGAGATTTTCCGGTTACATGCATCGTAGTCTGTGTTTCGCGGGTACATAAGGATAATTTTTCCGCTTATGCACAGCGAAACTCTCCATTTTCACGTTTTTCGATTCGATAAGCGAAAATTCTCCGTCTATTTAAGCGATTTTTTCATTCATTTTCGAATTAAGCGGAATTTTTCCGTCTATTTCTCAGATTGGAAATCAGCATCTTATGACGTTGATCGTCGTGTCAGCAAGGCAAAACGATAAACGTTCTTTATCTGGAAGAAAAATCGGACAAAAAACGTCTGATCAAACCCACGCCTGGTTTTTAATGCGCCCCGGTTGCTCGCATCAACTAGTGCAACCGCGGGCAGTCCGGGAGTCTCCTCAAACAAGCAAGTGCCGGCGGGGGCGTCTCCCCCGGCCTGCACTCCCACGATAGTCTGGCACCTGCAATTTGTTCCACGACCTTTTGCTTTGAGAAAAAAGACAGCTTCTTCAAGCCGCCTTTTTTCAAATTATTCCAAACAAAAATCTTTAATCCGTTCGCGTTCGGCACGGGTGATACCGAACTCTCGTTCCAGGTACTTGCCAAACTTGCCGTAGTTGCCGAAAATAGAGCTGATCGAGGCATCCAGATATTCCTCATGCAACAAGAAACCTTCTTCAAAATTTTTCAGCTGCTTGCCGGATACATACTGCGCTGCCTCAGCAAACATTTCCCGATGATAAGTAACCAAAGTTTTATTCGAGAGCAGATAATCCTCCATAATCGTCTCGAAAGTCACACCCAATGTTCGCAAAAGCAGCATTGCGCCGACGCCGGTCCGGTCACGACCGCCCGCACAGTGGTGAAGCACTGGCAAATTTTCTTCCGGCTTCTTAAACAGCTGCATCAGCCGTTTATAGGATCTGTTCCGAATCGGCATTTCTCGATAAACCTGTGCAAATTTATCACGCGTAAACGTTTTATAAAAAGTCTCCGGATCCCATTCATCTCTGGCGGTCGATTTATCTTCCCCATTGACCGCGATCCGTTCATGCCGTTCATTTCCAATTTGCGGGTCTGGTTTAACAGCAGCTTCCGCCTTATCACGGTAATCATAGACGAGCTTGAGATTCAGGGGCTTAAGATTTTTCTTATCTTCATTCGTCATTCCGGTCAATTCCGCCGAACGAAAAAGGAGCCCTTTCTTTACTTTCCGTCCGTCCTTTGTCTTAATTCCGCCCATATCGCGAAAATTGTACACGCCTTCCAGAGGTAGCACCCGTTCCATCAATGCATCGCTTGCCATCAGCATCCCCTCTTCCCATTCACTGTTTCTTTTTCATTTATTCTATCATAATTTGTTGCTTCATTTGTTGCAGTCATGAAAATGATTTGTCAGTCTTTTATGAATGCTGATAAAAAAAAACTGAAACGATCTTGAAGCGGAACGAAATCATTTACACTATTTTTGACATAGTGTATGCAATGGATCAGACAAGTTTCTCTAATGTAACTTAGGACTGAGATGATCAATATGTGTTTAATCAAACTGCGTCACCCAGTTTTTATCACTTGCCGCTTTAAAACACATTTTGATCTGTTCCTGAGTATTCTTTTCCTCGGCAAGCGGCGGCAGCTCGTCAATCTCAAAGTACCCAGTCTCAGTGGTCTCAATGTTTTTCTCAAATTGTCCGCCAATGAGCGAGCAGAGTACAAACACCTTGCACACGCCATAGGCATACACCGGTCGATTATGGGCGTTGCGGTCTTGGACAGCAATAAGTCGAATCGGATCGACGTCCATTCCGGATTCCTCCTTGACTTCTTTGATCGTATTCGATTTTATCGACTGGTCCACGTCGACCCACCCACCCGGAAGCGACCATGTGCCAGCATTTTCCTTGACCAGCAAAATCCTGCCTTTTTGGAAAATCGCCGCGCGTGTATCAAGCTTCGGTGTCTGATAGCCCGTCTCATTGCAGAAAATCTCTTTGACATGATCAATTGAGAAGCCGGTTTTCAGGCTCAGCATTTCCGCCGCAATATCGCGGATACGCATGAATCGTTCCTGATCAAAGCAGTCTGTTGAATAGGCGAGACCGGCCTGTGCCAAGGCTTGAAGCTCCATCGCCCAGCTCAGCCAAGGCTTGTCCTTAAAAAGCTCGCTGTTTCTCTCATTCATGGAAATCCCTCCGATACATTATCTATGAAAAACGAATACAATCATGTACGATGATGGAAAGCACTTATCTCAATTTGAATTGAGGGTTCAGAATGAATAACAGTGACAAATTTACAGGTAAAGCCTCCATCTATGCGCGCTTCCGTCCCAACTATCCGCAGCCAATGATTGATTACCTGCTCACCGATACGAATCCGCAATTTACTGTGGCCGATATCGGATCTGGTACAGGCATTCTGACCCGGCAGCTACTTGATCGCGGTGCCAAAGTGATTGCTGTTGAACCTAATGAAGATATGCGTACGGCCGCGGAAAAATCACTCAGCGCGTATGCTCCGTTTACGTCAGTCCCCGGCAGTGCCGAGCACACGCAGCTTCCCGACCATTGCGTCGATCTGATCACAGTCGCGCAGGCATTTCATTGGTTTGATGCGACTCGTTTTAAGAAGGAATGCCGCCGCATTTTAAAGCCGGACCAAAAAGTCGCTCTCATTTGGAACAGCCGCATACCGGACGCGCCGCTTATTAAAGAAACCGAAGAAATCTGCAAAACATTCTGTCCAAATTTTCGTGGCTTCTCCGGCGGTAGTGACAATGATCGTTCAATTTTTTGCACTTTTTTCCGCAATGGCAAGTATTCTGTGAAGACCTATAGCCATCCGCTACAATATATGCTCGATGAGTTTATTGGCCGTCATTTATCGGCTTCCTATGCACCAAAGCCGGACAATGCAAACCACCAGCCGTTTGTTCAAGCGTTGGCACAGCTGTTTTACCGCTACGAACAAAACGGCGCAGTCTCGTTTCCAAATGAAACACGCTGCTATTATGGATGCGTCTAAAGATCAATCGCAGCCTTCATGCTCTGTGAAACAGGCAAGCCAATTTAGTTTATTTTTTTGAAGAACGGAGACTATAATAATCTTTGTTAGCATGATGGATGTTTCTGACGGTGATCGGATCGTGCGCCATCCTAGGCAACGTTCGATTCGGATCTATTTTATATTGTGAAAGAAGAGAAGTTAAGTCATGAATCAGACCATGAACAAGGACCAAGTCAAAACAACCGTTTTATCCGCATTCCGGTTCAGACACGCCTGCAAACAATTCAATCCGACAAAGAAAATAAGTGATGAGGATTTTCAGTTCATTTTGGAAGCCGGACGTTTATCGCCAAGCTCATTCGGCCTTGAACCGTGGAAATTTGTCATCGCGCAAAATAAAGACCTGCGCGCCAAACTCGCACCGGCAGCGTGGGGTGCAACCGAAAAGCTGAAAACTGCAAGCCACTTCGTGCTGATTTTGTCTCGGCTTCAATCCGGTCTGGATGCACATTCTGATCATGTTCAGCACATAATCAATGACATTCAGCAATGTCCGCCAGAGGTTGCCAAAACGATGACCGGTGCGATTGCTAACTTTCAAAAGGTGGATTTCACTCTCACCGATAATGAACGCGTCTTCTTCGAATGGGGCTGTCGTCAGTGTTACATTGCGCTTGGCAACATGATGACTGCCGCCGCGGAAATCGGTATTGACTCCTGTCCGATGGAAGGATTCAACAAGAAGCAAGTTGAAAAGATCCTTCAGGGCGAAGAAATTATTAACGGCCATGATTTCGGCATTGCCTGCATGGCCGCCTTCGGTTATCGTGCCAAGGAACCGCGTCCGAAAACGAGACAGCCGCTTGAAGACGTCGTCACGTGGAAAAACTAAGCCTTACTATAGAAGAGCCTGTGTACCTTTCATTGCACAGGTTCTTTTTATTTAACAATTTTATTACTTACTTTTTATAATCAAATGGAAAGAGGTGAAACGGTGAGCTATTTATATAAAATCGCCAGACCGGAAATGATTACCGAAACGACACTGATCCTTTTTACGATGCATGGCGTCGCCTTCAATTTTTACGACCTCAGAACCATTTCCGAAACCGGTGAAAAAAATTCGTACAGATTGATACGCAAAGTGGCCGGCCGTGTGGCTCCGGATTCATGTATTATGTGCCCGGTTTTTCGAAACAGACCGACAAACCTCCAAAATGGACCGATATTCGGCCAAATCACTGTCCCGTTTCGATCAGTGTCATTCTTTTTTGGGCGACCGTATCACGCATCTGTTTAAGCTCGGTAATCTTTTCATCCAATTTGCTAAGAAGTTCGTTCGTCTGATGCAGCATTTTTCTCGTCTGAGTCTCTGAGTTTTGAATTTTACTGTGTACCATCCAATCGGTCACAATGTTATCGAAAAAGTAGTCCGCGAAATTCAATAATTGATCATTTTCTAGATTAGAAAGCGCAATATCGGTAACATCGCTCAATTCATTCTGAAATTGTCTGAGCACTTGCTGGGCCTCGTGAATATCGCCACGGGCGTCATCCATTTTTCCATGTTTCATCGCTGTCGAGATGAAGCCCCCGCCGAACAGATCCGAATTCGACCAACTCTCCGCAGACCCCAATGATTTTAATGCGCGTTCAAGTGCGTCGCGCGCCTGGGTTCCTGCCGTGAACGCCTCACCATATTCTTTAAGGCTTGCACGGAGATCAGCCTCTTGATCCATCAACGCATAGAGTTCTTCGCTGAGCGGTGATTGAGCATCATGAATGAGCCGCTCTTTCTCCCGCATCCACGCAGCATAGCGCGCGTCCGCATGCTCCACGGATGTTAATCGGCTTTGCAGCTCCGTCAGTTCCTTTTTTATGTCTTCTGTTGTTCGGAGCGCCTCCTGATACTTCAGTTCCGCCGCCGCTGCTTCCTGCTTCTCTTTATCGATTTTTTCCAGTTTCCGTCCAATGATTGAATAAAGAATTGCCGGTATGCTGAATGACTCGATGCGATCAACATCCTTTTGTTCTTTATGAAGCATGGATTTCAGCATATGCACTTTTATCTCCTGCTGCTCCGCCTCATCTTGCAGACGCCCGAGTTGATCCTCCCATTTTTGTTTCTGTTTCATTTGTTCTTTGATTTCTTGAAGCTCTTTATCGAATCGATCCAGCATGGTAATCCCTCCTAATAATTAATCCATTTTCCAGCGAGTCGAAATAATACCGAAATAGCCAAAAGTAATAATACAGCCATGATAACTGTCGCACCTATAAAACCGGCAATTGATAATAATTGGGATTGAAAAGCATTTATGATCAGCAGTCCGTTAACTGGCACAAGCAGCAAAAGTCCGGTCATCAATCCCGGTGAGTACTTTTTTTCAATGATCGTCGATGACAGATGAACCAGCAAGACATTGAGAATCATCGCGCCGACATAACCAAAATAGGCGTATTTCAAAAACCACTGATCGGGATAAAAAAGATATAATGCCGTAATCAGCACCGCAACAGCTGTGACAAAAAGAACGGCAAACAAAAATTGATCCTGCGTCGGCCGTGGCCGCCTTTTCATTTTCAACGGCTGTGCGGATGCTCTCACAAGCCAGACGGCTTCCTCAGCATTATGAAGAAAAAAAGCAAGCAGGAAAAGCAGTAAAAGGTACGGGGCCATGGTAACCTCCTTATTTTTCAAGACATTTTATACCTGCAGAAAATCACGAAGCATGCGTATGGACTGAATGCCTAATTTTGCCGCTTCTTTACCATTGCACGCACTGTCGTCGATGAATCGTGCCTCTTGCGGTTCCACGCCCAATTCGTCCAGTACCGCTTGATACATCCGAGCATCCGGCTTCATCCCCCTAATTTTGATGAAACGATGAATGAAGAGAAATAGTCTCTCAGCCCCGCCTCAACAAACACGGCTTCAAGAGACGGCCATGCAACGGATACAACGGCCAGCTTGAATAAATGGCTCAACTCCGGGGTGTACGTGTAAACTTCTTCAAAAAAGATGTACTTTCTGCGATTAAAAACGAGATCCTCAGCCAAAGCCTGAATCGCTTTTCATCTAAATGTAATTCAGGTAAAATTGAATAAAATGGCTATATTCCCCCTCTTTGCTCTTGATTAAGGATTGGTGGTTCATGCAGGTTACCGCCATTGCGGACGCATGCCATCTTTTTTAAAAGAAATGGAGTGAAATTTGTGTTTATCGATGCAGGAATACAAATGCGGAGAAATAAACCAATGACCTGATGCAGGTTCATTCAAGATACGCCCTGAATCAATGAACAACGTCCGAACCTTATTCGCCATCGTCAATGGCTCCCCTCGCATCCTTTGTTTCATTTTTCTTTTCCGTCCATTCCGAGTCCAGCATGCCATAGACGATGTGGTCGACATAGCGATCGTAAAGCCATTCGGCCTGACGGATACAGCCTTCTTGCTTAAATCCGAGCCGTTCGGGCACCGCACGGCTTTTGGTATTTCCGACAGCGGCACGAATTTCCACCTTGTGCAGACTGAGTTCTTGAAATGCGATATCTGTCAGCGCACGGGCGGCACGCGTCATGATGCCATGTCCTTGATGACCCGCTCCAAGCCAATAGCCGATTTGCGCCGTTTTATTCATCGAATTGATCATGTTTAATCCGATTACCCCGACCGCCACTCTGTCGCATAAAATGACCATTGTCATTCCACGGTTCTCTCCATAATCTCTTTGCGCACCTTGAATGAACGTACGTGTATCGCCGACGGTTCTTGTCACATCGAGCCACGGCAGCCATTCACGCAAATAATTACGGGACTGCTCGCTCAGTTCGAAGATTTTCTTCGCATCCCGCAGATCAATGAGCTTCAATTCAAGTTCATTATCAACCTTGTGGATAAACATATGACGCATCCTCTCATTTTTTCTATTGTAGCATGCATGAGAGAAGTATATAGATTAAAATAGTTTAAAAACTGTATCAACATTGGAGGAAGTCTGATGAAAAAGGTATGGTTGCTATCACTCTTTCTACTGTTCTTGTCCCTATCTGCCGGATGCTCATCGGAACAGGAACCACCAAATGCCACGGTCAAGGTGCGTCATTCACAAGTAGAAACGGGAAAGGGCACGTACGAGTGGCGGTATGGATTTTTCTATCATAACGCGGCTGTTGCAGATGCCATTTCTCCATCGAAAATCGCAAAACGCATAGAGACTCGGCCGGTCGCTAGCGGCGATAAAGCGGTCATTTCGTTCTCCGATCAATCGCATCCAAAACTTACGGCACACATTTGGGACCATGAAAAAGCAAGAACAGAGCTGCCAGTTCACCAAAACCGGCTTACTCTGCCGACAAAGCCGGGAACCTATGTTGTTCTTCTCCACGCAAAATGGATACGTGGAAATTCTGATTATGTACTCTTTGTTAAAGTGTCCAAATAAATTTTATGCTGTCAAAGGAGATTTCTGCATGAGTCGTCATCCGAAAAAAACCGTCATTTTCATCACCGGTATGTCCGGCACTGGGAAATCAACAACGCTCGCCGAACTGGCGCGCAGAGGATACACCATTGTTGACACCGACTACGGAGGCTTCAGTATAGAAATGTCGCTTCCTGACGGACAAAGCTTTGAGCAGCTATGGCATGAGGAGCGTGTACGCGAACTTCTTGCCAAGCATGATGAAGGCATCCTGTTCCTCTCAGGATGCGTTCCCAATCAGGTTCAATTTTATCCTCAATTCGATGCCGTTGTACTCTTGTCCGCGCCTCTTGACACCATTCTCGAACGCGTCGCGTCGCGCAAAAACAATCCATTTGGGAATTCGGAAGAAGATCGTGAACAAATTAGAAGGGATTTCATTGCATTTGAACCGCTTCTGCGCGACGGGGCGACGGCCGAAATCGATACGTGCAGGCCACTTAATGAGGTCGCTGACAAACTCGAGGCAATCGCTAACGCCATTCACTAACCCATGGATTAAGAAAAACCGGGCAGAAAGTGCCGATCCTCACTTCCGCAGGATACCGTGGCTTTCGCGTTGCCTGCAGGACGCATGCGTAATTAGCGAAAGTTCCTTTTCTGTTAGTGAAAATTCTTCTACTCCAAAAGCGTTTTTGAATCATCAACCTTGTCTCGAACAGACATTTCTGTTTTTCACAAATCATTTTGATCCTTAATTAAGTAACGAGTAAAATAAGCGGAAATTTTCCGGTTATTTGCATCTTGGCGCTTCTTTCGCGGGTAAATAAGGGTATTTTTTTCGCCTATTTAAGCGATTTTTCCATTCATTTTCTAATTAAGCGGATTTCGTCCGTCTATTTCTCAGATTTGGCGCTTGCCTGATCGCCTAGCCGAATCTTATGACGTTGACTGTCGTACCAGCAAGGCAAAACGATAAACTTTCTTTACCTATGAAAAAGACGGCTTAGCATTCATTTTGAATACCAAGGCGCCCGTTTTGTTTAACATGTTTATTTTTCAAATCGCATCATCATTCTTATTTTTTCTGTAGCATCTCATACACTTGCTCCACGTCTTTATCCCCGCGACCGGAAAGGTTGACAATGATGCTCTCATCCTTTGGCAGTGTCTTTGCCAGCTTCATTGCGTAAGCAACGGCGTGCGCGCTTTCCAATGCCGGAATGATTCCTTCAACCTTCGAAAGGTTCAGGAATGCATCCAGCGCTTCCTGACCGGTCACCGTCACGTATTCGCCGCGGCCGGATGCCTTCAGATAGCTATGTTCCGGTCCGACGCCCGGATAATCCAGACCCGCGGCAATAGAATACGTTGGTTTAGGATTATTGTTTTCATCCACCAGCGCGTAACATTTGAAGCCGTGGATAATCGCCGGCACGCCTTCTGCAATGCTTGCCGCCTCAACCGGCTCCACACCGACAAGACGAACGCTCGGTTCGTCAATATAATGAGCGAACGCGCCGATCGCGTTGCTGCCGCCGCCAACGCAGGCAACAACCGCTACCGGCAGCCGGCCTTCTTTTTCCAGAATCTGACGTTTCGATTCTTCACTGATCACCGATTGAAAATGGTGTACCATCGTCGGATAAGGATGCGGACCAACCGCCGAACCAAGCAGATAAAAGGTCGTCTCATGGTTTTGAACCAGATCACCTAACGCAGCATCAACGGCATCCTTCAATCGTCCCTGCCCTTGTTCCACGGGCACGACTTCAGCGCCAAGCAGCTCCATCCTGAAGACGTTCAATGCTTGGCGTTCCGTATCGTATTTGCCCATATAAATGGTGCACGGCAGACCAAAGAGGGCTGCGACAGTCGCGGTCGCGACACCGTGCTGGCCGGCACCGGTTTCCGCAATAATCCGTTTTGCGCCCATTCGTTTCGCCAGTAAGATCTGGCCGATTGTGTTATTGATCTTGTGTGCACCTGTGTGGTTCAAATCTTCTCTTTTCAGATAGATTTTCGCTCCGCCCGCCTGTTCTGTCAGATTCTTCGAAAACGTCAGCGGGTTTTCGCGGCCTACATAGTCTTTCAAATAGTATCGCAGTTCCTTGTTGAACTCAGGGTCATTCTTGTACCTGTCAAACGCTTCAGCGACCTTCGCCAAAACCTTACGCAATTCTTCCGGGACATAGCTTCCACCGAATTCACCAAATGTTCCTGCCTCTGTTACTGCGCTCGTGCTCTTACTCATCTCTGCTCCACTCCTGTTCTTTTTTCGCGCCCGCCCTATAACAGACGCCGAAATTGCTGTGCTCTTCAAGTTTCCAATAGACAGATCGTAAAGTCAACATGAATTTTCAAACCGACACAAAATTTCAAATGAATTAATCGCGATCTTGTACATCTGAATTTACCGGTTCACGCGTGAAGCCTTGAGACCTGCTTCCTTGAAAATCAAGCATGCCGTAATCTCCTTCAGCCAGTTCTCCGTATTCTGAGCCATTTACATGAAACTCCATCTGATCTCCGCTTTCCACTTCAAATGTGGCATAATAATGTGTAGACACCATGGTTTGATTTCCGCCCGAAGTTTTTGTTCGTTTGCCCACAACTGAGGCGTGTACGCGAAGCCGCGGTTTTTGCTGATTCGAAGACCATGTTGTGATTCCTTTGATCGCGCTGACGACAATAATCGAGATAACGATAAAAAAAACAAGATAAAAGAAAATCTGCGTGCCCTGAAAAACGGCATCAAATGAGTCTCCGAACGAACCTCCCCGAATGGATTTGTATTTTCTATTTTTGGGTATTCGTATCTTGTTGTCATTGTCATTTTTTTCATTAGATCAAAAAATATTCCTGTACATGACTTCAGCAAAAAGAAAGTCAGGTGTTCGTGATGATCCAAGATAAATACATGAATTTAAAGTTAAGCGAAAGAGGAGCGATCATCAGTATCGTCACCTATCTCGTTTTGTCAGCATTGAAATTGTTTGTCGGTTTGAGCATGGGATCGCGGGCACTCAGTGCCGACGGATTTAATAATGTGACCGATATCGCCGCATCGGCCGCCGTTCTGATCGGCCTGCGCCTCTCCCAGCGCCCGGCGGACAGCGATCATCCATACGGTCATTGGCGCAGCGAAACGATTGCTTCGTTGTTTGCCTCTTTTGTCATGATGGCTGTTGGCGTTCAGGTCTTTTTCGACGGTGCGAGATCAGTTTTTACAGGACATGAGGAAAAGCCGGATCTTCTCGCTGCCTGGATCGGCTTATTCTGCGCCGCAGTCATGTTTTTCGTTTATGCGTATAATAAACGATTATCCACGCGGACAAAAAGCGCGTCGGTACTGGCAGCCGCTAAAGACAATCTGTCCGATGCGTGGGTCAGTGTCGGCGCAAGTGCCGGCATTATCGGTACGCAGTTTCATCTTCCATGGCTTGATTCGGTTGTCGCTCTTTTGATCGGCGTCATGATCTGCAAAACGGCGTGGACTATTTTCAAAGAATCGTCCTACAATTTATCGGATGGCTTCGACGATGAACTCTTGAACTCGTTTAACCAAATTGTTCATTCTGTCTCCGGTGTTGAAGGTGTTCGTGATATCCGCGGCAGAACTTATGGAAATAACACGGTCATCGATTTAGTCATCGTCGTTGATCCGAACATGGGGCTTAGAGAGGCGCACCAAATCTCATCGCAAGTGGAGAAAGTGCTGATGGACAAATACGATGTCTTCGATGTACATGTTCACGTCGAGCCAAACGAACACGATTAATTTAAAAATGAGGAACCCTCCATCATATCTTGTCATAGGGTATAGCGTTTAGCCCATTAAAAATGGAGGATGACGCACATGCAAGTAAATCCATCTGATCCTTCTTTTCACCTGTCCGCAGACTCAACGAAGACGATTGCTGAACGGCGTGATGCGAAGAATTACATCAGCCAATTGTTCGGGCCGCAATTTCCGGAAATAAAAAACGGATTTTTCAATGCCCATATGACCCGAGGCATCATCATTCAGCCGCACTGGCACACCAATGCTTCTGAGATGGTCTTCATGATCAGCGGTTCGGTGATTACATCAGTGTTTAATCCGTTTACGCAAAAGTTGATGAGTTATCAAATCGGTCCCGGTGAGGTTTCGATGCTGCCGAAAGGCTGGTTTCACTGGATTATCGCATTGACCGATGATGTCCATCTGCTGACTATCTTTGATGTGCCCACACCCGATGTTGTCTTCGGCTCTGATTTTCTCCGATTCACACCGGCAGAAGTGATGAACCGTGCCTATTGTATTGATCCTGCTGCCTACGCACAAACCGTCGCGCCGATCCGCAAATCAACTATTCTCGGTCCTCCGACAGACTGTGCTGGTGCCAATCTGCCGAATGTCAATCACGCTCAACCGAGCATTCAGCAACACCAGAGTTATTTTGCCGATCCCACAATGCCAAATCCAAACGCACGCTCACAAGAAAGAGCTTTTTAATGTGGTTGGAAAATTTCATTGAAGATAAGGATTTTTTTGTGATCAATACAAAGATTTAAACTTAAATCGAGTAAGGTTGGAATTTCACCCACAAAATCGTGCGTGAGCCTCTCGATTTGTACGGGTTCTACCATTTATTCTTTATGGGTCCCATCCTAATGAGCCATGTAAGAATAGTCAAGTTTTCTTTTGACCAGCTTTGCTTCAACCATTATTCAGTTCTGCGTGATCGGCCTCTGAGGTGTTGGAATTAGCCTTCATCAAAGGGTTTCTTACTCCCAAATCTGTAACGGAGACACCCGCCAAGTTGTTGTCCATTCCGAGCACAAAAAAACAGAGCCAACTGTGGCTCTGTTTTTTTAATGAATTACTCCCAGTATTTTTCATCACCAAAGTCAACATGAGTCGATACTGGTTCCCATGTTTCCAAATCCTTTTTAATCGATTTCAGCTGAAGACGCGCATTTTGAACAGCATCCTTGCCGAGCAGCAAATGAATGGGACTTTCTTCCGCTTCAATTGCTTTTATGATTGCTTGAGCTGCCAGCAACGGGCTTCCGGGCTGCGTGCCGGATTTCTTGCGTGTAAAAGTAATGCGCTGCTCTGCAGTATCTGCATAATCATCAATGATCTCTTTACGGTCCAATGCTGAACGGCCGGCCCAATCCGTGCGAAAAGCACCGGGTTCGACCAAAGTTACTTTAATACCCAGCGGGGCAACTTCTTTTGCCAAAGCCTGCGATAATCCTTCTACTGCAAATTTCGTTGCGTGATAGTAGCCGAATGCAGGGAATGCCGTCAAACCGCCTATTGATGAAAAATTGACAATGTGACCGCTGCGCTGTTTGCGCATGAAAGGCAGAACCGCACGCGTCAGATCGCTTAATCCCCAAAAGTTCGTTTCAAAAAGATTGCGGACCTCATGCTCGTCACATTCCTCGACAGCACCAAAATAGCCATAACCGGCATTGTTGACCAATACGTCAATCCTTCCGAACCTTTCAAAGACCTGTTTCACTGCGCTGCGAACATCCTTTTTTTTGGTAACGTCCAGTGTCAGCGCCATTGCCTGTTCCTGCCCGTCAACCAAATCATGAATTTGATCAACATGCCGTGCGGTCAGTGCAACCGGATAACCTTTTTTTATTAATACTTCTCCAAGGCTGCGGCCAAAACCGGTTGACGTTCCAGTAATTAACCATATTTTTTTCATCATTTCATCTCCCAATTTTTGATACAATGAAGTATACTTGTTGGAGTTAACTCCATGTCAAATGAAACGAGGCGGTTTTTTTGTCTTATTCCATTGGTGAATTTTCACAACTTGTCGGATTAAGTGCGGACACCCTGCGCTATTACGAAAAAGAAAACCTGATCTATCCCAATCGAGATAAGAACAACCGCCGAGTCTACACGGACGAGGATAAGTCGTGGCTTTTATTCATTTTAAGGCTGAAGGAAACCGCTATGCCCATTAAGCAAATCAAAACATATGCCCGCCTGCGTTATGAAGGAGATAAAACATCTCAAGAACGCATGCACCTTTTGCTGGAGCATCGAAAATTCATGCTCGAACAGCGGCGCACGCTTGATGAGAATATTGACCATTTAAATCGGAAAATCGCTAATTACCAGAAACAGTTAAATGAACGGCAAGGCATTCAATCATAACGAAAGATCTCTGTCTACTTTTAGACAAACTGCTTAACATAAATGACACGATCAACACAAACATCTATTGTATTTAAGCCAACGTTAATGCAATTCTTATAGATTGGGCTGATAAAATGCGCTATGATATTACCGCATAGACAAATAAGATATCGGTTGTGGATCGGAAAATACCGGATTTTCGCTTGAGAAACCGCAACCCGCGCGGATACCAAAAGAGCACAGAGCCGCTTTATCCCTGCACCATAAAAATGATCCGACTTCAGTCAATTTCTGCATAGCGCCGAATAAGCGCATCCATCGGTATTCCATCTGATAACGCACACAAATAGTCGGTCGCGGGATTGGTCCCCCGGTCAGCCCGATCATAAAGCGGCTCTAAAAAAACCGTTTCTTTTTTGCCGCGTCTTTCAAGACCGATTTGAGCAAGATCAAGAATAGACAGGATCAGATCACGCAGCTGATTTCGATCAATGAAATCCGGCATAATCCCCTTGCAAAAGACCTTGCGCAATGCTTCAGCATCCTGCCCATGACCGTATAGCACACGATCTCGCGCAAGCAGCTCTTTTAATTCCGGAAGCCTTTCGATAAGACCGATATGAAACGCCGCTACGGTCATGTTGTCTTTGATGGGCTGACAGCAGCAGCTGCGAAACTCAACGGTGCCGCGATAAGTTAAGTCTTCTAATTTGAATGTCCTTAGATACTGCAAATCTTCAATTTT
Organism: Sporolactobacillus shoreicorticis; assembly: GCF_024125445.1. Classification (GTDB taxonomy): domain Bacteria; phylum Bacillota; class Bacilli; order Bacillales; family Sporolactobacillaceae; genus Sporolactobacillus; species Sporolactobacillus shoreicorticis. The sequence continues at coordinate 16,076 of NZ_JAMXWM010000022.1, forward strand.
CGGTGTGAAAACCATTTTTTGATAGGCCGACCCGTTCCAAAATTCACCGATTCGATCACTGCCGCTGAAGTAGTCGGAGACAGGAACCGGCGTAAAATTAATGTAGGTCCCATTCCGCATCACACAATACATGCTCTCCTGCTGCATATAATCAAGTAAATCCTCTATAGAAGCCAAATTCTGTCTATAAAAGCCAATGTTCTTCGGATTCAGCCCATGCATACTGTTTTCCCACAGCATATCGCGAACGCAAATAGCGTTCCCTTCTTCCTCAGGCATAACCGAATTTGAAAATAATAACGCCTTAATCGGTTCTAGTTTTTCAAATGTTTGAATAATCTCTAACAGTTCTGAATCATGAAGATCAATTTGTACTTGCGAGGCACAGGAAAACATTCCAAAATTAGAATAGGGATGAAAAAAATCAGGATGCCTATAGTACTTATAGAGTCCCAGAAAGTGAAACAGCATCCGATAACGTTCATTAGAGATGGGAGTGTTATCGTTCCTATTACGATAAGGATTCACACCCATTCCTGTCAGTGAATGACAAAAAGATCGGAGAAAGCGGCTGATAAAACGATAGTAAGTGACAAACCGTTCATTTAAAACGAAGAGATCGCTCTCTTTGCCAAGGGAAAGCTCCAGTGTATTGTAGGAGCAATCATACGACAGTGAGTCACCATGTTGGAGATCCTCAAGCAAAGAGACATGACCATCATCATCCCTCGCCAGTGTTTTCATGTGAAAACGATTGGCAAAAGCCGAGGTCAGCCGATGTACCACTGAAAAATCAACAGGCCGCGCATCCATATGAACAATAGGCATTTCAATTTCAATGCCGATGGATCTTTCTCTTTTGTTGGTAGTCGGAGCAATGTAGCGATCATAAAGGGCGTTTCTTACGGCAGCTTTGTTCATTGATCATTCTCCATCTTTTGGATTAAAACTTTAACAATGTCCCTAGATTATAGCACTGGAATCGGCATCAATCCAAATAGGATATACATGATTATTGAGTATTTGTCCGTCCAAGCTGCATCAAGCTTTAAGCATGTAATTTATATTTCAAAGAAACTTGTCTTACGATAAAAAAACAGTGAAATGTCTAGATTGACGAAAGTTAGTGGGGAGATGCTCCAATAAATAAAGTTCATTGATCAGCGGCTCCGTTTTTATGTATTGTGTATATAAATATGAAATAAGTGTCGATTCACAAAAAAGCCCTCTGACCCGAGCAATCAGAAGGGCTTTAAATTGTGTTTGAAGACGGAAATGTTCTCACCAAAAAGCACCACTAATCCCAAGGGCTGATTCGCGTCTTCTGTTTACAGGTCTTTAATGAATGAAATCGTTCGATTCACTTCGTGAAAGCCCGCACCGATATGAAAAGAATAACCGGACTGATTCGACAGCTCCGTGTCTGAAGCGATTTGCCGGCAGTCCTTAGCCTTCGCCCACAGTTCTGCCGCTTCCACTAAATTGTGCGCGACGCCATTACGTCTGCATTCAGGCTTCACATAAATTCCTTCTATATATCCTGTCGGGCTTCCAACTGTTCCCGCAGCATAATCATTCCGAATCGACATATGGATAAACGCAATGAATGCTCGCTCCCGCTTGATCATGTAAAACACATGGTTGGTGGAGTGAAGCAGCTTCTGTGTTTCCTCCAGCAATTCCTCACGTGTATGATGCGGCCACAGTTCAAGTTCCAGATTGATAAGTGCGTCCAGTTGATTGATTGTTCCTTTAAAAATTTCCATAGGAAACTCCTTCGTGCGCCATGTCTTCTCTTCTTATTTTACCGTGAATTCAAATAAGCGAAAGTAAAAAATATAGATTTTTTCTGTTAACTGCTGACTGTATCTTTCACTTCCATATACCCAGCATTAAAAGAGGCCGCCCTTTTGTGGACAGCCTCTTTTTCAGTTTTATTTAAGATAAGTTTTCACGTTCAGGTGACGCCGTATCTTTTTTCACCAAAAAAGATATGGTAATCAGGATCACCATGATTGCAAGACAGGTCAGCGTCCCGACACGATTTGCTGCGTTGATCACAAAGGTTATAAAAATTAACGTCAGCGAAACCAATCCGACAATAGTCATATATGGGAATCCGGCCATTTTGAAAAACGGGAGCTGTTTATAGCTCGGTCGCAGCTTCAATTCAGCCGCGCAGATTGCGATCCAGACAAGGCAAATGGTGAATCCGGGAATGCTCATTAATTGATTGATAATTTGACTGGGCGATAAGTACGCCAGCACAACACCGACAGCTAGGAAACTTGTCGTCAGTGCGATCCCGCCAAGCGGGACACCTTTTTTAGACAGTTTGCGCACAAAGCCCGGCGCTTCGCCGCGTTCAGCCATTGCATACAGCGTCCGCGTCGTCGCATAAATTCCCGAATTCGCTGCCGAAAGCACAGCAGTCAGCAGCACAAAATTCATCAAATGCGGCACACCCGGCAGACCAACCGCTTCAAACACTTGAACGAACGGACTGCTCTCAGTTGCAGAAACACTGCTCCACGGCATCATGCCGCAAATGATAATGATCGGTAGAATATAGAACATGATCACTCGCGATACAACGCTTTTAATGACCTTCGGCAGAACATGTTCCACATCCTTGGCCTCCGTTACCGTCAAACCGATCAATTCGGAGCCGCCGTATGAGAAGATAACAACAAGAAGTGCTGAAACCATTCCGCCGAACCCGTGTGGAAAAAATCCGCCGTATCCAAACAGGTTCTTCATTGGATTGGCAGGGCTCGGGACTATACCGAAAAGAATCAATAGTCCGAGAATAATAAACACAATGATCGCACCAATTTTGATTCCGGCGAACCAGAATTCGAATTCGCCATAAAGGCCAACCTGAAAAAGATTAATGCCGATAATAAACAAACCGCAAAGACCGGCAAGCACCCATAAAGGGACGCCGGGAAACCAATAATTGAGAAAGCTTCCCGCGGCCAGAATTTCAACAATCGTCACGATCATCCAGTTGATCCAATACAGCCAGCCGATCATAATTGACGTGCGAAAACCAAATGCCTGATGCATCAGGTGCTGAATGTTCAATCCCGGATAGGCAATCGCCATCTCCGCCAGCGCGACCATAACGATAAATAAAATCAGCCCACATACCAAGTAGGCAATTGTGACGCTCGGGCCAGCGATAGTCAATGTATCGCCGCTCCCTTTAAAAATGCCGGTACCGATCATTCCGGCCATAGCCATAAGCATAATATGGCGCGGCAGCAATCCGCGCTTTAATGATTGTTTCTTTTCTTCTGTTGCATGCATCATTCTTGTACCTTTCTCTTTATATTTAACACTTGCACTTTAATGCAATAAAGCGAGCAGCATTTTTAATTATACTTAGTTTCGGACGTCTGTCAATGGTCCGTATCCTACGAGCCTGTATTATCTCAGATCCAATCCCTTTCCTCTTACATAATCTGTCCAGAAGTCGAGCGGCAGATCCGCCGTGAGCATCTTTTTGTTTTTTCCCGACCAGCTTGCCTTTTGACTATTGCTGGAACGTGTTGTATAGTACCGCATTGTTTCTCGATCGTATTCTTCAACATCCGCTTTCAAATCCTTCGTGTAGTGGTCCTCAAAGAAAACCGCTTGTTGCGGAAGACGAGGCTTTTGCTCTGGAATCTGATCCGGTACACCAACCGCAAGACCGACAATCGGGATAACCAGCTCCGGCAATTCAAGCCAGCGTTCAAGCTGAGGGAGCGCGCGGGTCACCCCTGCAATAATCACACTTCCAAGCCCCAGAGACTCCGCCGCCAGATTCGCATTCTGCAAAGCAATTGAAGAGGAAACAAGCGCCATCTGATAGAAATAATTGAACGATAAATTACTTTTCATTTTTACCCGCTCTTCTTCGCTTGCAGTTTCCATCAAACGATAAAGATCAGCACAAAAGATAAATAAATAGCCGCATTCGACAATCGGCGGGTTCTCCGATCGACGTGCAAGCTCCTTCTTTCGATCTGGATCGGTGATACCAATGATTGAGTACGGTTGCATATTTGCGGAACTGGGTGCCTGCTGAGCCGCGTGAATAATTGCATTGATCTGTGCATGAGTAAGCGGCTGTTTCTTAAATTTACGGATTGATCAATGCTGATCTATGGTTTGTAAAACCTGATTCATAAAATCCTCTCCTTTTGGTTTCCACAGATACTATATTATATATGTTTTCTAAAAGAGTCAAATAGTTTCCTTGGAAACTTTATGTTATAATCATCGTAGTCAAAAGAGAGGATGTTACGCGATGAGCGATCATGAGGCACAGAACTATAAAAATAGGATTGGGAAAGCAATGCTGCGTTTGCTCGCCTATGAATCCAATGATGATTCCGAGAAGAGATGGCTGATCAATCGGATCGGTAATGAACGGATTTCGAAGCATCTGCACCGAATTTCTCCGCTTGCTTTACACACACTAGACGCCATCTGGAAAAAAGGACCGATTAATGGTGTTGCAATTGCTGATGAATTAGATGTAACAAAAGGTGCCATTTCAAAAGTAACCGCCAGGCTGCTTGATTACGGGTTCATTCGAAAAGAGAAACATCCGGGTAATAAGAAAGAAATTTATTTCTCAGCAACTCAGGATGGCGGGCTGGTCGCCGACTGTCATCAGGCGATGCATCAAAAAATGGATCAGCAGAGTATCGCATTAATGAGCGCGTATACGGCTAAGGATCTTGATTTAATCGCCGGTTTTTTGGAAAAATTAGCTGATCTTCGCCGGCCTTAAAGAACGACCACGCATTTACCGTGTGGAACGAGCAATATGCCGGTTCTCATTAATAAAAAAAGTCAGCGCCCAGGTCAGTACACAAAATCCGATAGCGACAAGAAATGCGGCATTCACACCGCTCAGCGCCGCATCGGTTTTCAGTAAATGGAATAAAGCAGGATCAGACCCGTACATGCTCTTTTCCGGCAATTCATTCTTGGTTACATCGGACATCACACTGATCAGAATGGCAGTACCGATTGATCCGATAATGGTGCGTATCGTATTAGTGACCGCAGTTCCATCACTCATAAGTGTATCAGGCAATGTATTCATGCCTGCCGTGGTCATTGGCATCATGACCATAGAGATGCCGAGAAAACGCACCGCATAGAGAACGATAATTGTGCCTAATTGTGTGCTCATGGTCAAAAAAACGAACGGAATTGTCCCTAATGTTAACAGCCCCATTCCTGTAACCGCAAGCTTGCGAATCCCTATTTTATCGAAAATAATTCCGGATAGCGGAGACATGAGCCCCATGACCACAGCGCCGGGCAGCATCACAAGTCCGGAAAAAAAGGCGCTTCCTCCTCGCACATTTTGAATATAAAGTGGCAAAACCAGTTCCCCGCCGAACATGACGACCATTAGTGTTCCGCCAACAACGACGGAAAGGCTGAACAGGGGTGAGCGAAAAACGCGTAGATTAAGCATCGGATTGTCTATGGTCAGCTCACGATAGATAAAACCAATAAGGCTGATTGCTCCGATCGTAAGCCCCGTGATTACAACGGGTGAGGACCAACCGTGATGACCGACACTGCTAAATCCATAAAGCAGTCCACCGAAGCCTAATGTGGACAGCGCGAGTGAGACAAAATCAATACTTTTCCGTTCAAGAGGAACAATTTTCCTCATCGCGGTTGGTGCAAGAAAAGCTGCCAATAGTGCAAAAGGGATAAAAGTACAAAAAAGAATGCGCCAATTGAAATGATCAATGATTAATCCGGCGCCGGTTGGTCCGATGACACGTGCAGAGGCAAGCACAAGACCGTCCAATCCCATCGCCATCCCTCTCTTTTTCTTTGGAAAAACGAGTAAAAGGATGGTCTGCATCAAGGGGATCATGATACCTGTCGCAACCGCCTGGATCAAGCGTCCAATCAACAAAGCTGGGAAATTAGGCGCCGACACTGCCAGCAAGGTTCCGGACAGAAAAATCAGCATGGCAGCCATATACAACTTTTTAGAACTGATACGATGCATCAGCATCCCCGTCACCGGAATCATGATCCCGTTCATCAGCAAAAATCCGGAGGTCAACCACTGCCCGGTATCCGCATCAATATGAAAATCGCGCATAATACCCGGAAGTGCAGTGGTGATGGCAGTATGGTTGGCGACAACGCAAAAAGTACCGACGAGCAGAACCGTAACCAAAAAAAATCGATTGTACGGTTTTCCGTCGCAATCGATGCTGCGCGTGTTCCCTTTCATTGCATCATTCTCCTTTAACATCGCGTTCAAATGGTTCCTATTTTTGTAGTATGGCTCAGTCGGCACTGATTCACTCATTGCAGCAGCGGATCACAAAATAGAATTGTAAAAAAACGCTCACCTGTATCGGTGCGCGCTTCCTGTGCTGTCCTTTTCACGATTGATCCGGCTGTTTTTGCTTCGCTTGCTTCTTTTGCATCTCTTTTTGCATCTTCTTCATTTCTTTCACACTCATCACCTGATGATTTTCGGGCAGGTAGAAAACATTGCGGGTCGAAACGAGAACATTTTTATTGCCACTGTATGCGAATAGTTTTTTATAAAAATCATTTTTGAACACACGGCGCTTCTTCTCAACCGCAAGATATGCCTCCTGATCCGTATTCTTTACCCTATTTTTATCGGTAATCTGTGTGTGCTTCATTTTCGGTTTACCCTGCTTCTCCACATTATAGATGTAGATCCGATCCTTGCCCGCATCTTGATGGAGCAGCATGAACGGAACTTGCGGACTTACCGCAGTACCCGTTGCGGAGTACAGCGAAACTTTTTGCGTATACACTTTTGTTTTCATACCGAAATGATTGTGCTCATTCATGATCAGCAATGTTTCGCTGCCAAGAAACACGATCAGTGCGAGTCCTGCCAAGCTGTAATGAAACCATCGATAGTTCGCGTATTTCTTCGATCCACTCGTGAAGATAAAGATGACGAAAAGTATGACACTTATGATTAACGTATATAAAATCACACCATCACTTCCTACTTAATTAATCAGCGCCTTGAGCAGCCGCCGGATGTTTCTCCTTGCTCTTAATGAAAAAGGTAAGAACGAGCGTCAGCAGGCAGAATAGAATGGCAACCATGAAAGCGGTATTCATGCCTTTTAAGGCAGCATCAATCGATTGATGCATGAATTGTGCCGGATCGCTGTGCTTCAAACTGCTGCTTGGCGCATTGTGTTTCGTCACATTCGTTAGAATACTGATCAGAACAGCCGTTCCAATGGACCCCGCCACCGTACGAATCGTATTGTTAACCGCGGTGCCATGGCTCATCAGTGAGTCGGGAAGTGCATTCATTCCGGCTGTCGTTACCGGCATCATAACCATCGAAATTCCTAAAAAACGTACGGCATACAGAACAATAATAGAAGCGTAGCTTGTATGCTGCGTCAGGAACATAAACGGCAATGTTCCGGCCGTCAAAAGAAAAATTCCGGTAATTGCCAGTTTACGCGAACCAATTCGGTCGAAAATCATGCCGGTCACTGGGCTCATCAAGCCCATGATGATGGCGCCGGGCAGCAGCATTAGCCCTGAATGCAGAGCACTTTCGCCTCTTAGGTTCTGAATATAAAGCGGAAGAACAAGCTCCGCTCCGATCATTGCCATCATAACGATACTGCTGATAACAACCGACAAGGTAAAAATCGGCGATTTGAATACTTTAAACTCCAGCATCGGTTCTTTCATTACCAGCTGCCGCCAAATGAATAGAACGATAAAGACGCAACCGATAATAAGCGGCCATATGACGCGGCCGTCCGACCATCCGTAATTGCCAACGCTGCTGAATCCATAGAGCATGCCGCCAAAACCAATGGTTGATAGCACAAGGGACAAGTAGTCAATCCGCGGATCTGTAAGCGGCACAACTTTTTTCATCGCTGCAAAGGCCAGCACAATGACTAGTGTCACAATTGGAATCATCATGTAGAAGAGCACGCGCCAGTTGTAGCTGTCGACAATCCATCCGGAAAGCGTCGGGCCGATCGCCGGTGCAAAGGCAACAACAAGTCCGCCCAGACCCATGACAATACCGCGCTTTTCTCTGGGCACAATTAATAGAGAAATGGTCTGCATCAGCGGCATCATTATTCCCGCACCCGCGGCTTGAATGATTCGGCCGGTTAAAAGGATCGAAAAGTTCGGTGCAACACCTGCTGCAATCGTCCCCAGTAAGAAAACGACCAACGCACTGATATACAGGGTTTTTGAGTTAATTTTATTAATAAGCAGTGCGGTAACCGGAATCATCACGCCGTTCATCAGCAAGAATCCTGAGGTGAGCCACTGTCCCGTTGCCGCCGTAATATCAAAATCTTTCATAATATCCGGGAGTGCCGTCGCAAGCAGTGTCTGGTTCAAAATCGTACAGAACGCACCGATCAGCAAAATAATAATTAAAAAGGTTCGATTATACGGTTTTCCGTTAATATCAACAGTCGTACTTTTTTGGGTCATGCATCTAACTCCTTTACTTGATACAAATAAATGCTAATTGTGATTTTATCTTGATTATTTGTACACAATTTCTCCCGCATATCCATGCAAATAAATTGTCCATAGTCGATGTTATCCCCCTTTTATGAACTTAATATGAATGAGGTTATTTATTTCATTAGTTAAGAAAATTATTTTGATCTGTACATCATAAGTGACGCCCTATGGCCCTCATGTACTGAATTCTTATCGATATGATTGAAAACGATGGGAATACACGAAAAAAACACCTTCTCTCTAAATTAAGGAGAAGGCGCTTTGTTTTAATCAGTGCGCGAATCCGGTCAGGTACTGCATCGGCACATTTGTGTCTTTATGCAACTTGGCAGCAGCTTCCAATGTCCAGTACGGATTTCTCAGCATACCGCGGCCAACAGCAACGAGTTCGGCATCTTCATTGCCAATCACTGCGTTAGCAAGCGCAGGATCATCCAGTCGACCAACGGCGATGACCGGCGTGCCGACCGCTTTGCGAACTTCTCGGGCAAATGGCACTTGATAAGCTGCGTGCGTCCCCGGTTTTCCGGCTGCGGCTATTGGACCTTCACCGCCGGCACTGACATGGAACAGATCCACGCCTGCTTCTTTGTACGATCTTGCCAAAGCGATACTATGATCCAGGCCATAACCGCCCTTGACATATTCAATGGCAGAAATACGCATAATCAGCGGCATACGGGCAGGCATTTCGCTTTTCGCAGCTCGTGAAACTTCAGTCCCGAACTTGGTAAGATCCTTGCCGTACTCATCGGTTCGTTTATTCGTAAAAGCCGATTGAAATTCATGAATAAGATAGCCATGCGCGCCGTGCAGTTCAATTGCGTCGAATCCTGCTTGAACCGCCCGTTTCACTGCCTGCGCATATTTATCAGGCATCGCTTTCACTTCATCAGTGGTTAATGCGCGCGGCGTTTTATACTGATCATTGAACGCAATTGCCGACGGGGCGACAGGAACCGGAGCATCCTGCGCTTTGCGCCCGGCATGCGCGATCTGAATGGCAACCTTTGCACCGTATTTATGGCAAGCGTCAACAATTCGCGCCAGCGCCGGGATTTGTTCATCTGACCAGAGACCAAGGTCATTGTCGGTAATTCGGCCATCTGGCTCGATATCAGTCATCTCAATAATAATCAGCCCCGCACCGCCAATCGCTCGGCTGACATAATGTACATAATGCCAATCCGTCGCAATGCCGTCCTTCTTCTCAACGGAATACTGGCACATCGGCGGCATGACAACACGATTTTTAAGTTTCAAGCCTTTGAACGTCCATGGTGTAAAAAGATCAATCATTTAGGTCACTCCTTAATTTAAGGTTAAAGTCGTATGAAATATTTGATTGGGATACTTTTTCCCCGTCATTTTTCCTGCATCAATCAATGCTTTAATGCGCCAATAAATAAATGTATCACCGACCCACTGATGATCGCGCAATTCAAAAATCACGGCGGTGATTAAACGAACGCAAGGAAAACCCTTGTGACTATATTCCTTCTGCCTGGCAAGCTTGCGTGCATGTCGTAAAATTTCGGCATCAAAGTGATCCGGCATCACAGGATGTACGCGGTCATCCGTCCAAATGCGCAGCAACGAAGGATCACCGGAGACACGCCGCCATTCGTTTTCCAATTGGCGACGCTTGTTTTCGGTCAACGGTGGACTCTGCGCGTATTTTTTAAACAGCATCGCCAACGTTACCGGAAGCAGTTCGCCGCTGCAGGCCGAGCGCACGCCTTCTCCAAACTCACCAAGCAGCTTTTTTTCATAGGCAGAGGGATTGATAACCCTAATCGAATTCGTCCGGCCGCGCAAAAGATAGACTACGAGATCGAGTCCGCACTGCTCCCAAGCATTGTCCGATGCCCAAATGGTAACCGGGACATGCTCAGGAATAGCTTTGATTGCGCTCAACTGATCAGCTGGGGAATCAATAGAATCGTTATCATAAGGAGGGTAGCCGTCCATCACATCTTTGAGCCAAGCCATTCGATTGCGCCATCCGTCCAATTCATCCAGTCGGGTTAATGGTCCATTTGAAAGATCCGTCGTGACGGCAATGACTTGTCCGCGCCGGGCATTAATACCGCCCAGCCCAACTTTCAAACTTCCGGCAGCCGAATCGCCAAACACAATATGCCAGTAACTTAACGCCGCCTCAGTCAGAGGCTGCTCCGGCTGCAAATGAATCAGATCTTCATACATGCGGCGAACGCTTTTTGTCAGACGCTTTTCATCCGGAACTTGACCTGCCATTTCTGCTTCTTGAAACAGATGCAGCAATATCCGCTTGCTTTCTCGTTCACCCAGTTGGTCAATGGCTTCCACTAGTTTCTCATACACTGACTCAATCGCCTCCATTTAAATCCTATCAAAATCGTTGAGTACTTACCAAACGTAAGGGCTCGATGAAAAGCTGACTGTCTCAATCGTCACACAACTTTTGATCATTTAGTTCGCATAACTTGCTTCAATTGCGCGAATACGCTTATAAAGAAAGTCATTGACCGGCGTCGGAATCCCATGCTTTTTGCCCAGTTTACGAATCGTGCCCGCAAACAGATCAACCTCGGTCGGGCGGTTCTGTAAGGTATCCTGTCGCATCGAAGGCATTCCTTCCGGGTTCAGATCGTCATTAATTTTTAACCAATGAGCAATCTCACTTTCTTGAAGCGGCACCCCTTCAGCATTGGCAACTTTGACCACTTCCTTCATCGCCGCAATGACCGTTTCGCGCGGTTTGCCTGATACCTGAATTCCGCCATAATTGGTCTCGAAGACCGCCGTCGACTGGTTCACACCTGTATTAACCATCAGCTTGCTCCACATTTTGTGGCGTATGCGGTCGGGAATTTCATAAGGAATCTCTGTTTTTTCAAACAGACGGGCAAGCGCGTCCACTTTTTCGCTTCGCGTGTCGTCGGGTTCTCCAAAACTGACAAAACCTATATTCTCATAGGTCAGTTTATTGCCGATTTTAGAAGCATCCATACCGGCGACAATACAATAAAGCAGTTGATCAAAACCAAACGCCTCACCAATCATTTGCTCACTAGAAATACCGTTCAGCACAGAGAGCAGAATCGTCTGTTTGCCGATTTGGTTTCCCGCACTTTCAATTGCACCTTTAAGTCCTGTGTATTTCACCGCAAAAATGAGTAGATCGGCAGGATCGCTTTGTTCGTTTGCATCCACATAGTGGAAGTCACACAGCTCCCCATTGCAGTAAATACCTTCTTTTTTGTATCGCTCGATCCGGTCATGATCGGCAACAATCCGTACCGCATCTTTGCCTAAATGATCGCTTAATTGCTTCCCATACATAATTCCCAACGCGCCGAGTCCCACAATCGCCACTGTTTTAATCTTCATTCTTTTCCTCCGGATCGTTTCATTTTTTCTGTAAAGTAACCTTACATCCAAGTATAAACGTTTCAAGCGAAAGCTCACAACTGATCAGCCATACATAGAAAAGGACACCAATTGCCAAACTATCCATGTAAATAATATGGAGGGTTTGAGTCTCGTGAATTTTATCATGCGTTTTATCGACTTTCATCCAAGCTGGCTATGGAAAGCCGTTGTTATTATTCTCTTTGGTATTCTGCTGATTCGCATTTCCGGACGAAAATCGATCTCGCAAATGACCATTCCGCAAACAGTCATTATGATCTCTATTGGGACATTACTTGTCCAGCCAATTAGTGGAAAAAGTGTCACTCTTTCCTTTGTGATCGGCGCTATTTTTGTACTCACCCTTTTTCTGATTGATTTCATTCAGCTGAAATGGGACTGGGCCGAGGCACTTTTTTCCGGTCATGCCAAGATCATTATAAAGAATGGAACATTGCGGATAAATCGTCTGAGGAAAATGAAAATGACCGTTGATCATATCGAAATGCAGCTGCGCCAAATGGGCATCGAGCGTATTGAAGATATCGAGATGGCGACGATTGAACAAAGCGGACAGATCGGCTATTTGCTCGTCTCCGATCAGCGTCCGGCGACAAAGAAAGACATTGCCGAACTGCGCAGCGATTTGAATGCCATCGCTCGTGCACTCAAAGTTCAACTGCCGTCCGCACAATCAGAAAAACATCCGAAGAGTAATCTATTTACAGAGATTGAGCAAGGACATAAGGGGCGTGTGCCACGAAAACTACGCTGAACATTTGTTCACAAAATTTCCGATACATCCGTTAATTTGGGATTTCATTATGATTTTTATAGGTTCGTTATGATAATCAACGTCAAAAATGTTGACGTGTGAACATCCCTATATAAACTGCCCTCAGAATCGATTCTGAGGGCAGTTTATTGTTTGATTTAATTTTCTCCGACAACCACTTTGCCGATCATTCGCCCGCTTTCAATGAGCTTATGTGCTTCGCGGAGATTTTCCGCATTCAATGGTGTCAGCTTTTTCGTTACCGTCTGCTTGATTACTCCGCTGTCCAATAGCGCCGCAATCTTTGTCAGGAGTTTATGCTGCTCAATAATGTCCTCGGTTTCAAAAGCTGAGCGCGTGAACATCGACTCCCAGCTGAACGTAGTGCTTTTAGACTTAATCAAATCAAGATTGATGTCTTCTCCAATTTCCACGATGGAGCAGATATGGCCTTGCGGCTTGATCACGTCATCCATGTTCTGCCAATGTGCCTTCGTATTATTCAGACATAATATGGCGTCAACCGTATCAAATGGAAGCTTTTCAAATTCATCCTTGAATGGATTTCTATGATTGATGACTTCATCCGCGCCGAGATCTTTCACCCATTGAACCGTTTCCGGGCGTGAGGCGGTCACCGTGACGTGCAGCCCCGCCCATTTGGCCAGCTGAACCGCTATTGAGCCGACGCCTCCGGCACCATTAATAATTAAAAGGCGTTTTCCTGTATTTTCTTCATGATGTTGCGCGCGAAACGGCAATCGGTCAAATAATGCTTCATAGGCGGTGATGCTAGTTAAGGGCATGCCTGCTGCCGTCAGGAAATCCAACGTTTTCGGCTTACGCGCGACAATCCGTTCGTCAACTAAATGCTGGTCGGCATTCGTTCCTTTTCGCGTGATGTCGCCAGCATAATAGATTTCATCACCAGGTTTGAAAAGAGTCACCTTTTCTCCTATCGCTTTGACGATACCGCTCGCATCATAGCCGACAATCCGCGCACCGTTCGTTCGTCCGTTCCGCGCATTTCGCACCTTCGTATCGACCGGATTAACGGACACAGCTTTTACTTGAACAAGCAGATCATGCCCTACCGGCCGCTGATCCGGAATCTCTATAGGAATAATGCTGTTCGAATTTGAAATGTCTGTCACTTCCAGTGTGCCAAATGCCTTCATTTTAACGCCTCCCAGCTTCTTTTCTTCGTTTCAAGCACACTTATAGTATAATGTCCTAAAGCAGCACGGCTAGAACGCACAATGGCGTAACGTAGAAACAAGAATGTAACCGAGGAGGCTTCGTGATGCGGAATCGAAAAGCAGGCTACGCATGCAAGCATTGTCCTGTTGAAACAACCCTCGATATCATCGGCGGGAAATGGAAAGGGGTTATTCTTTATCATCTAATGACGAAAGCAAGACGGTTCAACGAGATGCGTCGTCTCATGCCTAGTATAAGCCAGCGCATGTTAACGCTTCAGCTTCGCGAATTGGCAAAAGACGGCGTGATTCACCGCGAAGTGTTTCCCGTTGTCCCGCCAAAAACAGAGTACTCTCTGACTGCGTTTGGCGAAACGCTGAAACCGATTATTCAAGAAATGAAACGCTGGGGTGATCACTACGAGCAAACCCATCAGGACGTGCTGGAAAGAAACATCCATGCCGACTAAAAAATCGGTTTACCAAAACCTGCCGCACTTCTTGCGCTACCTATCTCTCGTTTCAAATCAAATTCATTCATCCACTCGAGCCCTCGCAGTCTCATCTTGGACTTCCCACATCTCATTCGCCCAACCCACTTTTTCTTCTATAACTGCAACCTACTTTTTTTAAATGCTTCATAATTGGGCATTTTTATTTTTGCTTCGAGATCAAAAAAACAGCGATTGAGTGGTTGGGTTCATTTTATATTCTCCCATTTTTTTAATCAGCCTTATTTTACTTGACCGCCCGCAAAGAACAGCAGCGGAGATCTTCTTTTCAATACCGTTTCTCCATTCATCATCTAGACACTTCATCCAATTAGTGTTATATATAATGTATAACAGATAGAACAAAAAAGGAGGCAGATCAGGTGCTTCTTTCCATCGATTTCGGATCGGATCAGCCGATTTATATGCAAATACGTAATGGAATTGTTACCGGAATTGCTTCCGGCACTTTGAAGGACGGCGATTCGCTGCCTTCTGTTCGTACTCTGGGAACGGAAATCGGCGTTAATCTCCATACCGTCAATAAAGCCTATCAATTGCTTCAAAGTGAAGGGTTTATTGAAATTCAGCGGCGGCGCGGAACCTTTATTAAAGCCGGAGATGCGGCAAAACATGCGGCCGAATTCTTGAAAAACTGCGGTGGTCCATTGAAGACACTTGTCTCCGAAGCAGTTACACGCCGCATTGATCGAGCCGTGCTCCACCAAATGATTGATCACATGTACGACGAACTGGAGGGTAATAAATCATGAGTGATACCAGTCTCACCTTATATGGCACTTATCTCATCGTCGCGGGCCTCTTGATTATTCAGCCTTGGTTTTCAAGAAAAAATGTGCTGTTTGGTGTGATTTTCGCCAGCCATTCAATCTGGGATCATGTTCAGGCAGCGTCGATCCGACACCGGTATTTGCTTAGTGCAGGTGGTACCGCGCTTGCGTTTTTCGTCATTCTTCTTTTACTCCCATTTTTCTTAACCGATGGAAAATGGTCATTGGGATTCAATGTTGTTATGCTCGCACTCATTGTCATTGACTCGTTTTTCTATATTCTTGCCAATCGACAGACACGAAAATTGAAGCAGAGTATGGGAGCGAATGGCCAACTGACGACGCAAAAAATTGTCGTTGATCTGGGCAAAAGCGACCGTGAGACTGTGCTGTCCCTCAAATGGCTTTTTCTCCTGATTCCTGTCTTCGTCGCCACATTGGCTGTCGTGTGGTTTGGCTATCCATATATCGCCGATTCAATCCCGACACATTTCGGAATCAGCGGACCCGACCGGTGGGCAGTGAAATCATGGCACGTCGTCCTTTCACCGGTAGTGTCAGAGCTTCTGCTCGGGGTACTTATTCTCTTTACCCGGCGCGCACCTGCATCCGTTAAAGGAAATCCGAATGCTGCTCCGGGTTACGCGCAGTATCGTAAAATGATGAATATCTTGCTGATCGTATTTTGTCTTTTATCAGAAATTCTGTTTTTTCTCATGGTTCTCAGCTTTATCACACCAATTCGACCGCTGTGGTTTTCGATTCTGTTTGTTGTTGATCTTGGTTTTCTGATCATGATGATCTTGCTCCATGCACGCTTTGTTCGCAGCAAACATGCATCGGGACCGATCCTTGATGACGACGGCAAGTGGATTTGGGGGATCTTTTATTTCAACCGCTACGACCCATCCATTTTTGTGGAAAAAAGGGTGGGAATCGGGTTCACAGTCAATATGGCCCGTCCGATTGCCTGGATTGTTTTGATCGGTATTATTATCATCGCCATTGTTTTCTCGCGGTAACATATTTACATCAACTTGCATGACTATTGGAGTGAATTCAATGATTCAAAATTATTTGCCGTTCCTGATTCCGATTATTGTGCTTGAACTTATTCTTGCCCTCTCTGCCCTGATTCATCTTTTACGGCATCAATCATTCAGATTCGGAAATCTGTTCATCTGGATCATCATTGTCCTTTTTCTGCAAATTATCGGCCCAATCCTCTATTTCACAATCGGCAGAGGTGAAGACGCATGAACGTTTTGGAAGTCCGGCACATTCAGAAAAATTTTGGCAGGCATCAGGTCCTGAGCGATCTCAACTTCGCCGTTTCCGAGCATTCTATTTTCGGCCTGATTGGAAAAAACGGGGCGGGTAAAACGACTGCGATGAAGATGATTCTAGGCTTTCTTAGGCCTGCCGGCGGAGAAATACGTGTGTGCGGTGAAAACGTGATTTATGGCAATACGGCAACAAACCGACTGATCGGCTACTTGCCCGATGTACCTGAATTTTACGGATATATGACTGCTAGAGAATATCTAACGATGTGTGGCAGGATCACCGGACTCACCAAACTGCAGACTCATGAATGGCTCCAAGAGCTTCTGCCGCTTGTCGGGCTTGATGGGATCAAGAGACGCATTCACAGTTTCTCAAGGGGCATGAAGCAGCGGCTTGGCATTGCACAGGCGCTGCTGAACAAGCCTAGGCTGCTGATTTGCGATGAAGCAACGTCGGCACTCGATCCTAAAGGCAGAAAAGAAATACTGGACCTGCTGTCAGTGGCTGCCGATCAGACAACCGTCCTATTTTCAACGCATATTTTGTCTGATGTGGAGCGTATTTGCGATTCGATCGGCCTGCTTCATGAGGGCAGGCTCGCCCTGCACGGAAAGCTGTCCGAGATTAAAAATACGTACAGAAAAGAAACCGTACGCATTGAAACACTTAATGAGGCGCAAGCAAGGCACTTGCTTGAGTGCCTCGATGCACGCTCATTTATTCAATCCGCTGAACGCAGTCAAAGTTCGGTAACGGTGCAGCTCCATGATCCTCAGAAGAACGGGCTTAAAATCATCGATATGCTATCCAATGAGCAAATACCCATTCTGAACTACGAGCTGCTTGAGCCGTCGCTCGAAAATGTCTTTTTGGATGTGATCAAATGAATGGATTTACCGCTTTTTTCAAAAAAGAATGGCTTGAAGCGATTCGAAATTACCGAGTGCTTCTATTGTTTTCCGTTTCCGCTCTTTTCGGTATGATGAGTCCACTGACTGCTAAAATGATGCCCGATATTCTTGCCAATGTAAAAGTTGAGGGAATGGTTCTCAAGATTCCGAACCCGACTTTCACTGATGCTTTTGTACAGTTTTTCAATAATTTTTCGCAAATGGGCATGGCTCTATTGCTGCTCGTCTTTGGCGGTGTGCTTTCTCAAGATCTTGTCAGAGGGACATTAATCATCCCGCTATCAAAGGGTTTATCCCGCCATGCGGTCATCCTTGCTAAATATACTGCCGCCTTAACTTTGTGGACATCAAGCTACGCGCTTGCTGCCCTGATCCATTATGGCTATACCCTCTATTTATTCAGACTCGTTTCAGTCAAGCATTTATTTTTCTCACTCTTCTGTCTCTGGCTGTTCGGCGCGTTTCTTCTTGCCGTTCTTCTGACAGCGAGCGTGATCGTGCGAGGTAGCTATGGCGGACTCTTTGTGACTGTTGCCGGGTTGGGAATTCTACTCATCTGCCAAACCATTTTCAGGATGGAGCGGTTTAATCCTTTGAGGCTCGCTTCAGAAAACATGGCATTATTAAGCGATAAGGCCGCGTTTGATCCGTTACTTACGATCGCTTGGATCACTGCGGGTTTCATTCTAGCCGCTCTGATCCTCGCCATGGCGATATTTAAGAAAAAAAGTATATAAGCTAACAACCTGCGTCCGTTTACAAACACCTGCCTGCATGAGAATAAGCAGGTGTTTTTTTCGTTATCGGAGTTTCCGCGTCCTCGGATTCGCGAATTAAGCTATAATAAAAACTGTTGCCAGAATTTTTTCCATCAATGCCGCACTATTTGTTAAGAAGGTGATCCCATGCTTCACATTCAGAACATCACGCTCCCGGAAACTGGACGAGTGATCGTTATATCCGACATCCACGGCGATCTGCAGCTTTTTCAGACGCTGCTTAAAAAAGTTCACTATACAACAGACGATACGCTCATCATCAATGGCGATTTATGCGAGCGAGGACCGGACAGTTTAGGCGTGATCCGCTTTGCGAGAAAACTGGTAGAGGAAAATGGCAATGCCTATATAACGGAGGGTAACTGTGATCGGTTGATTCATCATGCTTTCGATCATGATCCGACATTCTTTGATCATTTGGAGCGCAATCCACATTCGATTATGAATGAATGGCTGCAGGAACACGGACGCACCAACGCCGACTTTGACTCGGTCACTGATTTAGCGAATTTTTACAGGTCCAACTGTGGTGAGGAAATTGACTGGCTCTTCTCCCTGCCGACCGCTCTGGAAGCTGATCGTTATCTCTTTATTCACGCTGGAATCGACAACATCAAGGATTGGCAAGAAACCAGCCACCGCTCAGCCACTGCGCTCCCTCATTTTTATACCCGCAAGCATCAATGCGCAAAGACCGTTGTCGTCGGTCACTGGCCGGTTGTTAATTATCGCGCGGAAACGGTCACCTGCCACAACCCGATCATTGATCGCGATAAACGGATGATCTGCATCGACGGCGGGAATCAGGTACGCTTCGACGGACAGCTAAACGCGCTGATCATTGAACGCCATCCGCGGGGCGATCAGTTTTCCTACACATATGCAGATCATTTTCACCAATTCGCAACGATTAGAAAAGCGTATACCGCTCCAGCGGATTTCATCGGCACGCTGAATTATCCCAACTATGAAGTTAAGCTGCTTGTGGCCGGAAAATACTTCAGCCTCTGTGAAAATGTGAATTTGGGGCTCAAGCAATGGCTTAAAAATGACTATTTGGTGAAAAAGCTGGGCGCGCTTTTCGCGGACAACGATGTCAGCGCGAGTGGTTTGACAGTTGCGAAGAACGATCAGGTTGCCGTCATTAATGATAAATGCGCGGGCTATACACTCGTCAAAAAAGACGGAGCGGTCGGCTGGGTACCGAAGGAGTGTTTGTGAACTAGTTTCTTGCTTAAACAACAGGCAAAAAGCGCCCGTCCTTACTTCCGCAGGATGCGTTGACTTTCGCGTTGCATACAGGACATATGCGTAATTAGCGAAAGTTCCCTTCATACGGAAGTTCCTCTACTGTTAGTGAAAGCTCCTTTGCTCCAAATACCGTTTTGAATCATCAACCTTGTCTTGAACAGACATTCTATTTCACACTGGTAGGAAAGTATAAGAAAACATTTAAAGAAAACGAGTGTAAGCGCAACTAAGTCTTCGCCTTCGCCAGAGGCTTGGCGAAGCCAAGTTTTCTAATAACTCATTTTGATCCTCAATTAAGTAACGAGTAAAATAAGCGGAGATTTTCCGTCTATTTCTCAGATTGAGCGCTAACCTGATCGCCCAGCGGAATCTTATGACGTTTATCGTCGTCCCAGCAAGGCAAAACGATAAACTTTCTTTATCTGCAAAAACACCTGTACGGCGGTAAGTCGTTTTCCGCCTAACAGGTGCTTGCTTTTCAATCGGTTACCACTCAATCGCAATCTGAGTTCCGATTCCAATGTTCGGAATTGGCTTGCTTTCAAGATATAAGGTTCCTGCCAAATTCGCTTTCGTGCTGCCGTCGAATTTCATTGTGATATGACCAAGATCGGCAAGATTCTTCTGAACGAGGCGTCCAACTGCAGTTATCTTAAATTTACTTTTATCTATTGACACGTATTGTCCTGTTTGGATTTGATCATGAACCGACGTTACATTGATGCCGAAGCAATAGTCTTTTAATCCTTCAGGTGCCTCATTGCCGAACAAAATGAGCATTTTTTCTTGAAGAAACTCTTTTGCCAGTTTGCCGATACTTTTAATTTCTGTTTTGTAGATCACTGCGTTTTCCGCTGATTTTCTTTTTATTCCGAACATGATTCACCCTCCTTTAATCACGCGATCGATATCTTTTATACATAGAGTCCGAAGCTGCACAGCCAAGCAAGAACAACACGCGGCACACCGGTTAAAAACCGAGAATAGAGAACAGCCGGAACACCAACCTCTACCGTTTCCGGCTTCGCTTCAGCAAGACCTAATCCGACCGGCACAAAGTCACAGGCGTTCTGCGTGTTAATCGCGAAGAGGGCCGGCAATGCTAATTGCGGTGGAATATTGCCCTTACCGATTTCCACACCGATCAAGGTTCCGATGATTTGTCCGATGACTCCGCCAGGACCAAGAAGCGGTGAAAGGAATGGCAGCGAACAGATAAACCCAATCAGCATCAGCCCCCATATGTTACCGGCAAGCGGAGACATCACTTTGCCAAACCATGTTCCGACCCCTGATCCTTGAATGATTCCGATGATCATCGCCACAAACGCCATAAATGGAAGAATTGTATTAAGCATTGTTTGAACGGCGTCACGTCCTGCCTGATAGAGCGTGCTGACTACTTTGCCTGCGCCAAGTCCGATTTTCGTAAACAGGTCTTGATGCTCGCTCGCCGCTAAAGTCTCGGATATCTTTTTATCCGAACTGTATCTGTAGGTTTTCTGCGTGTCTGACGGTGTCGCTTCACTCTCCTCGGATGAATCGGTTGAACCTTCCCATGCTGAAATCTGATCAACACCGACATTCGATACATAGATATGCTCATTAATATACTGAGCGAGCGGTCCGCTTTTACCGGTTGGCATGACATTTATCGTTGGGATGCCCTTTTTCGGATAGATCCCGCATCGGAGCGTTCCACCGCAATCGACGATCGCCACTGCCATTTCTTCATCCGGTACACTGGTTTTAAATCCGTTCACCGGAACCCCTCCGGTAAGCTCCACAAGTTTGTCGACAATCGCCGGCCTGTTCCCGCCACCGACAATATAAACGATTTTGTCTTTTCCTTCTCTTGGTGTGATGATCAGCGGTCCGCCATAACCACCGCTTCCTTTGACAACCCGAGCTGATTGATACATACTGTTCACCCTCTCAACTATTTTTTAGATCAGCGGTTTTACTTAACGTCACGTTTTGCTGCTTCGAAACCCATCCGGTCATAAAGTCGGTAATCCATCCGCAGAAGAAATTGGCAACAAGGCCGACAAGCAAATAGCGGATGGCAAGAGGGGTAGTGTCGAGCCCCAATTGTTGAACACCTTGGGCGATGCCAAGCCAGATAAAGAGTTCGGCAGCATTAATATGCGGGAATACGCCGTTACTCGTATGACAAAAATAAGCTGCGGATGCGAAGTAACTTGGCTTGTAATATTCGGGCATAAATCGTCCGAGCGAGTGCACCATTGGATTGGCCAGCATAAATGCACCGAGAAAAGGCAGTACCATATATCTTAGAATCGGATTACTTGCAGACTTGGCTGCCAGCTTGTTAATTTTATCAGCGCCGATTAAACCGATTAGCGCGTTCATTGCAACGAGAAGCATAAGTACAAGCGGTACAATGCCGGTCATCCACGACATAAACGTCTTGCCACCCATTTGAAAAAGATAGATAAATCCTTTTGCGGCACTTACTATCAGATCCATTTGACTCACCCCTGATTATTTGATTTCCGTGCGTTCTGAAATAAGCTCTTAATCATTAATGACATGCCTGCCATCGGTGTTTTCGGAGCGTCTTTAATTACTCCGCCATTCGCGACAACTGTGTAATTATGCACACTATTCGCAATCGCCTTCTGAAGCAGCTTGTTGCATCGTTTCATTTTCATTTCCGGCAGATGCTGAATATTCTCATGAATAAATTCGTTCATTTCATGAAAACGGGCGAATATGGTCACGCCTTGCATTTTCCGTGCATCCACGATATTTCCGTCAGGATCAACGGTAAAAAAGACAATCGTTCCGGACTTGAAATGTCCTTTTTTTCGTCCAATGGCTACCTTCCCTTTTCGGCGCATCTCCACAAATACATTGGAAAAATGCTTGATTTGAAAATATCCGAAAAAAAGTTGCAGAAGGAATGCGCCGCCAATAAAAAACATCAGGATATAGAAAAGCATCTGCCTCACCTCTCATCGAGTGTTGAAACTGCACAGTGTTTTGACATGTGCCCGAATTTCCGAGCAGTTCATTTTATCCAGATTTTTATACAGAGAATCGCCATTTTTTGCAAGCGTTATCATTTCGTCATATAGTTGTACGAGCAGCGTTTCATTGTGCTGACTTTCCGGAATGCCGAGTAAAAAGATCAACCGCGCTTTGCCTTGATCCCCTTTATTTTCAGGGGAACAGATGCCGACGGAAAGCACAATCTCCTGACTGCCTTGATTGATCGTATGTGGAAAAGCGATACCCTGATCAAAAATTGTCGCTTTTACCCGTTCTTTCTTTAAAATGCGTGCTCTGAACGCTGCATCCACAAGCCTTTTTTTCTCAAGCCGATCCATCATCACCGACAGATTTTCAATATATGATTTCTGCCCGGAAAGGATAAAGAACCGGTCTTCATGAAACAATTGGCTGGTAAGTGAAAGAGACGGATGAACACTCTTTATATTCAGCGTCTCAAGTGCCAAGCATTTCCTGATTTTTTCTGCCAGCTTCTGTTCATCAAAAATATCTTTCACTTCAATGACCGGTCCGGGCATATTCGGAAGCGGGACCGTAGAAAAAATCAGATCAAACGGTTTCATTTTTTCCTGACTCACCGATAGTGAAGAAAATAGCTGTTTCTCAACCTGCTCTGGAAGGATTTTATTGAGCTGCATCGAAATGATGCGTGCCGATCCTCGACCGGTGTCGCAGACAATCGCAATCCGCTTGATCCGTGACAGCGGTTCTTCCTGTTCGATAACCGCAATACCGAAATAATAGGCAAGGTAGCTGAGCTCCTCATCCGTCACTTTAATCCCGTAACGCGCATCAATGACTTCGCTTGCGATCTCCGCCATCTCATAGGCGAGCGGATATTTTTCCCGAACTTCAGTAATCAATGTATTGTGAATCGCGACACCGAAAATTAAGCGATTCAGCATGAACATGAGATGATCGGCCAATTCACGCTCAATATCAGCAAAGTTGATTTCGATATGCAGCTGCTTTGCCACGCGATGCCCAATCTCATCAATCAGCTGCCAAATGGATTCGGGAAGCGATGCTGCTGCGGCATCCGGCGGATGAACCGGGGAACGGCGCCCCAGAATCGGGATCGTTAAAAACGCCCGTTCCATTACCGGAAGAATTCCACAGCGTTTTTTAAGTCGGCCGGCAAGGGTATCAACCTTCTGGTATTCCTTTGTACCAATAATATCATTGAGGCTGAAGGTTTCATTAAAGGTCTCTAAGGGATGCGTTGCCGAACGCCGAAGTGCAATGCCAATGTAGCGGGAAAACGATCTTTCCGTAGCTTCCGCCAGCTCATTATCGACTGCAAACCGATGCACCCAATCCTTAATTTCCTCATCTGGCGGACAATCAAAAAGATGCTCATTATTTTGCAGAATGTAAAGGCGTTTTTGCCATTCCGAACCGCTTAATTGTATGCCTTTGTTTGGCATCCCCAGAATATGCAGATCATAGCCATCAAAAGTCACACGAAGTCGGCGCAGATCATTATTCAGCGTCGATCGGCTGACATGCAGCTGTTCCGACAAATCATCGATCAACAGCGGTTTCTCCGCATCAAGTAATTGAACGGCCAGTTTTTTCACACGGTTTCCTGGTGTATCCCAATCCGTTTGCATATTGCCGATTTCCCGAATTGCTTTCTGAATGGTCCGCTCATTTACAATGATCAATTGGTAACGGCCATCTGTTAACTGTATCTCGCCAGCAGACTTCAAGTCATGGTTCAACAGCATCACATCATTACGAATCGTTCGTTTCGTCACCGACAATGCTTCAGCCAATTCATCAGTCGAAGGACTGACGCTGCTCTGAAGTTCATTAAGAATGATTGAGAGACGTTCGTTTCGCGTCCATCTGCCCATGTTCTTCCCCTCTCATCACTTCGGCCGGAGAGACTCAGCCGTTTCAGCCTCTTGACTTGCCGCCTGTAATATTAATCGTTGTCCCTGTAATATAGCCAGCACGATCGGAAAACAGATAAGCAACCAGATTACCGATATCATCCAACTTTCCCGGTCTTCCAAGGGGAATTGATTTTGAGTAATCGGTCCCCAGTTGATCAACCGTGATATTTCTTGTGTAGGCAAGCGCTTCATTGTAAGCATCGGTGGTTAGGCCGGTTTTTTCATTGATGCCCGGGGCAACAGCCACGACGCGAATATGATGACCGCCTAGTTCTTTTGCCCATGATCGTGTGAATCCGTTCACCGCCCCCTTTGTTGCCGAATAACAGCTTTGTCCGTTCGAGCCTTCCATCCCCGCTTCAGAAGAAATGTTGACAATAACACCCTTACCCGTTTTCAGAAATTCCCGGACAACTGCCTGTGTCATAAAAAAAACACCTTTTTGATTCACATTAACCATGAGATCAAACGCCTTTTCATCTAGTTCATATTCCGGTTTTTCACCTCTGAAGTCAACCAGCAGACGCGGCAAATTAATGCCGGCGTTGTTGACCAATCCGTCAATGGTTCCAAAATGATCGGCAACATGGCGCACGGCTTTCTCCGCGCTTCGCTTATTTGTGACGTCGAGCTGAACATAATAAATACCCTGGTCATCCTGAGTCCCCGTCTCCGCATTCAGGTCACCGACAACCGCCTGCGCGCCTGCGCGACTTAATGTTTCAGCAATATGCTTACCAATCCCCGACGCGCCTCCTGTGACAACAATTACTTTCTTTTCCAGTCCAAGCCATCTATCTGCCATTTTCTTCTCTTCCCTTCGTATCTGTCTGTTCTCTTACTACATTTTCATTATAATAGCGCTTACATTATTGATTAATACAGACTTTTTCCGATTTTTTGGAAAAAATTTGTATGAAACCAATGAATAGTTGCTATTTTTTTCGTTTATGATAAGATTGACCTGTAAATAAATAGGCCATGACGTTGACCATTAAGCGGTGCATGCACCTGATAACGTCTACCTTGACATCCTTTAGAAGGATTGTTTGAGGTAGGCGTTTTAATTTTTTTTGAGGAGGATGAACGATGCAAAAGAAGATTGAATCCGTCAAAGCAAGAGAGATTTTTGATTCACGAGGTAATCCGACGATTGAGGTTGATGTTCAGTTAAATGATGGAGCCTTGGGTCGTGCGAGTGTTCCTTCAGGTGCGTCCACAGGGGACAGGGAAGTCGTTGAATTAAGAGACGGCGGATCCCGCCTTAGAGGAAAGGGCGTCCTCAAAGCCGTTAACAATGTCAATGGACCCATCCGTAAAAAAATGATCGGTGAGTCGCCATATGATCAGCACCATATCGATCAGCTTCTCATCGAACTCGATGGGACCCCTACAAAAAAGAATCTTGGCGCCAATGCGATTCTTGGTGTATCACTTGCTGTCTGCCGGGCCGCCGCGCTCACTGAACGGATGCCGCTCTATCGTTACCTCGGAGGAGTGGACTGTGAGCTGCCGCGTCCGTTTTTCAATGTTATCAACGGTGGAAAGCATGCAGATTCGGGAATCGATATTCAGGAATTTTTAATCACGCCCATCGGCTTCGACCATTTTCGTGAAGGCCTTGAAAGTATTGATAATACGTACCATAAATTGAAAAGCATCCTGGCAGATAAAGCACTCGTCACCTCCGTTGGCGACGAAGGTGGGTTTGCACCGCATCTCGGATCAAGCGAAGAAGCAATTGAAACATTAATTGAAGCCATAACAAAATCCGGGTACCAGCCGGGCAAAGATATAGCTATCGCCATTGATCCTGCCTCCAGTGAGTTTTATAAAAACGGGACCTACCACTTTGAGGGGAAACAGTTAAGTTCGGAAGAGATGATCCGTTATTATCAACAGCTGATTCAAAAGTATCCAATCATTTCTATTGAAGACGGACTCTCAGAACACGATTGGGAGAGCTGGGTACCGCTTACAAAACAGCTTGGCAAAAAGGTTCAATTAATCGGTGATGACATTTTTGTTACAAATCCCGCGATATTCAGTGAAGGAATTAAAAAAGGAATCGCCAATTCTATTTTGATTAAGCTTAATCAAATCGGTACAATTTCGGAAACGATTGAGACAATCAAAAAGGCACGTCGCGCCGGATATACAACCATGATTTCGCATCGTTCCGGAGAAACAGAAGATACATTTATTGCCGATTTTGCTGTTGCAATGGGGGCAGGCCAAATAAAAACGGGCGCAATGGCGCGAACAGAGCGTGTTTCAAAATACAATCAATTCTTAAGAATTGAAGAAGAGCTCGGCCAAGATACGATCATGACGCCTTTTCCGTTTAAAGAAAATTTGTCGCACCCAAGCCTTTGAGCATGGACTGTGAACTTATGCATGGTGTGCAGAAATTACGGCATTCATGGATAGCCACGTCTACAGCATAACACAGGACGCGACACCGTAAAGTTCCCTACCTTTCAATAGATCCAGTACAATCATTTACCCTTGCCAAATAGATGGCAAGAGTTTTTTCTACTTCAATGACCGAGGGTGATCGAATGAAGAGTCTTTTAAGAATCATTGTTAATGAAACCGCCGAAACGGATCATAAGCAAATTCTTTATGAGTGGGTGAAACACTTTCTTTGGGAAAAAGGATTTCCGGGCTTAACGATCCGCCGCGGAGAAATGAACCTTGATAATCAGGGCAGACGCCATATCAGTATTCTTGAAGATCAGCCCTTCAATGATCTGGCACTGATCATTGAAACGGTGCATGACAATGAACAGATCAAAGCAGTTATTCCAGAACTTGAAAAACATATTCCACACGGACAAATCAGTGTAACAAAAGGAATGGAGGAAAAAGATATGAGTGACCACAGATATTTTACCGTCAAGGTCTATACTAAGGAAGAAAACTCATGGTTTAAAAAGGAAGAGTATGAAAAAGTGCTGACTTTTTTTCAAAAGAAAAACGCAATCTGGACTTCCGTCACAAAAGGAATTGTCGGATATGGTAAAGATCGCGTCATTCATCGCCAAAAAATATTTTCAGTCAGTGAACAAACACCGGTTGTTGTTGAATGTATCATTTCTTCCGACCATTTGACGGATCTGTTGGCCGGCTTAAAAAATCTCGTTGAAGAAGGCGCTGTATTTACAACACCTGTTCATTTGATTATAAACAAGTGAACCACATCGGCTACTTGCATGCCGAGCTTCTAGGAACATTGCACCTTGCCCAAAAAATGGGTAGAGATCACAGCTCTTTTACTAAGGCTTGTTCCAAGCCAGTAGGCAATATTTGGGCAACTTGGTTTCGTCTCATAAGCGCAGCATAGAACATACGATCGCTTTTGTCAATATGGTCGCCAGACACCTGATTCCTCGGCAATGAATAACCGGATTTCTCAGCTGGCAGGTGACCTATATAAAACATCCCGGAGGCATGCATACGTGTATTATATACTTTTAATTATTTTCGGCATACTAGGTGCCCTTGCCAGATATTCTTTACAATTATTGCTCTATAATCCAGACTTTCCACTCGCAACGCTGATGATAAACCTGCTCGGCTGCTTCCTGCTCGCTGTGGTCACTCAATTTCTTATATGGGTGCCGTTTCTCACCGCACGTACAGTCTCGGCTATTGGAACCGGTTTTGTCGGTTCATTTACAACATTTTCAACCTTTACATTGGAAACGTTCCAGCTACTGCAAACCGGTCGTTACATGACCGCCATCGGTTATCTTCTGATCAGCAGTTTTGGAGGTCTGGCTGCGTGTACCTTAGGGCTTCAAATGAGCAAATATTTTTTAAAAAAGGGGCGATCGGTCAATGCTCGCTAATTACCTTGCAGTAGCTCTGGGTGCACTATTTGGCGTACTTGCTCGTGTTTTACTTTCCAATTGGATTAAGAAGAAATGGACCGTAACATTCCCTCTGGCTACATTTATTGTCAATATATCCGGATCTCTGGCACTGGGGATACTGACCGGACTAAGTTTAGGGCCCCGTCTCTCACTCCTTTTTGGTACAGGACTGATTGGCACCTATACGACCTTTTCAACCTTTAATCTCGAAAACAGCAAACTCATTCGAAGAAAAAAGGGAACAGTTTTTTTAATCTATTGTGGCGGTTCTTATCTATTTGGCATTGCGGCTATTTTTTTCGGGTGTTCTCTTGGTAAAATGATGCGGATAATGATAGGGCTTTAAACAAAGACTTAAAAAGACGACTCAGAAATTCAAAAAAGAATTTGAGCCGTCTTTTTTGCAAGGTATGAGTGCCTTGCAAATTCCGAAGAGATTCACCAATCCGACATCTGATCACAATCCCAACGAGTTCATTTTATACAGTATTTGTCTCACATCGCTACGCCTGCTGCGATCTGTCAGCAAAATCAGCGTGTCCCCTGAACGAATCATTGTATCTCCGTGAGGAATCACTTCGTGCTCACCGCGCCGAATGCTGATCAACAATGCATCACTGGGCCAATGTATGTCCCGAACAAGCTGTTTTTCCAATTGACTGCCGGCAAACACCGGAAGTTCCAAGCGATCATTTTTACCACTAAGCTGATTTAACTTCTTTCCTAAATTCAACCGCTCTAAAAGTGATTCATAGATCGGCGCACCGCCAAGCATATCAACGACAACATAAGCAATAAATGAGGTGACAGCAAGCGGCATGAGATGACTGAGATTCCCTACCATTTCAGTGATTAAAATAATCGCAGTGAATGGCGCCTTACCAATCCCTGCAAAGTAACCGGCCATCGCAAAAATAACACAGTTCATCAAATAAACACCCGACATCAATCCGAACTGTATCATTAAGGTCCCATAGACAACTCCAATCAATGCGCCAAGAGTCAAAATGGGCAAAAAGATACCACCGGGAAGACCGGACCCATAAGAAATCATTGAAAAAACAAACCGAAGCACAAACAGTGCGAACAGGATCCAAACAACTGAGGGAAGCTTTTGAACGCTCAAAATCAGCTGATTTCCGCCACCCAGTGTATCAGGTAAAAAGATACCGACTGGAATCACCAGTAGCATGGGGATGAATCCATGAAAATGGCGTGGCAGCTTCGACGCAACCGCCGCATACATTCGAGGCATAAAAAGCAATGACCTTTGATAAACAAAACCAAGAACACCAAGAATAATACCTAATAAAATGAGATGCCCATACAGATAAAGTGGAAAACTCGCCTGATAGTGAATATGAAGAACCGGTACAAGACCAAAGAAGTTCGATGAGATGAAATTTGCGCCAAGGGCAGCGGCCAGAGATGTCATCCATACCAATGGAGAAAAATTGTGATAAATCTCTTCCCAATACGAATAAGGTTCCAGCAATCGGCGCATTGAATGCGGCCGATAAACCGGCCGCAGAACCGCACGCAATAAAAATCCGACGCGACGATTCCATTGAGTTTATTTGTTCCGCAACCCCCTGACCAATCGCGGCACCTAATTGAATAGAAGGACCTTCCCGACCCAGAAATAACCCTGAACCGATACCAAGTATTCCCGTGATCCATTTTCTCCATAAAACTTGCCACCAATTCATTTTTAAATCGCCGGCAAGCTGACCTTCTACCTGGGGAATCCCTGAACCCATAATATTGGGTTCAGAACGAACAAGTATGCCAATAACCAGAGCGAGCACACCATTAACTAGAATCATGACAGCAATTAACCATAGATGAGAAGGAATCATTTGATAAAGATGCTGCCAAATACGCACGGACGATTCAATGAACAAGCGAAACAAGCTGACTACCGTTCCTACAAGCAAACCAACCAGCAATCCTTCCGATATGAATCGTAATCGAGTTGTGTCAAAATTTTTTTCGGTTTTCTTTTTTTCTAATCGTTTCATTTTATCACTTCTTGTCGATTTCCTATCAGTGTTCAATAAGTTTATTGTAACCTTCATTTGTCTATGACGAAGCAATTTTTGTCTTTACAAAAATCAGGTGATGATACAAGAAAATCCGATGATCACAGCGTCAGACTTCTGAGGCAAAAAATCGCTCTACACAGATTTTTTACAACCTGTTAACTCCGCTCATAGTGAATCTCTTTATTTCAGATTTTTTATAATAAGATAGCACAATGACCACGATTATTTTTTGCTGCATTACTTCCTGCTAGAAAAATATACGCAGTAACGATGACTTTGGATGTTAAAAATTCTGCAGCGTCCTTGCAAATATAGGCAGAAAAAATGAGCAGTCCGATTAAAGACTGCTCCGCTGCTCTCTATTTAATTTTCCGCAACAGCTGCCACTTTTAAATGACCCGCTCCGCCGTCCTTTTTCTTGGGTCTTCTCAGTGTGAAACTCAGAACCAGACCAACGAGTGCAATGCCGATCAGTACGGTAAACGTATCACCAAACGAAGAAGCAAGAGCTTGGAGCGGCTGAACGCCATCCTTTAAATGCACTTCCATCCTTCCTGAAAGAATGGTTGACAGGCCGGCAACGGCAAAAGACATCATGACCTGTTGAAAGGCATTTGTCAGCGAGGTGACGCGACTAACGATTTGCTCAGGCGCTGCCTGAATGATATGTGTATTCAGCGGCATCATTGATAATCCCATCCCGGCGCCAAGCAGTGCCAACGGGAGAATGAGTGCACGCGAGCCGTCACTTGCTGAGATTCCTGACAGGAAATATGCTGCTGAAGTAACAAAAATCAAACCGGTCGCTACAACGGGACGCGCGCCGAGACGGTCAAACAGCCGCCCGCCTATAGGCATAAAGACAGCTGCCGCCGCTGCCTGCGGCAGTATGGACAAGCCGGATTCAAAAGGAGAAAATCCCTTCCCCTGCTGCAGGAAAAGCGGAATCAGAAACATGGTGCCAAATAAGGCGATCTGCGTCACCCACTGGACAATGATGCCTCGTGAAAAGTCGGAAGAAAGAAAAACGCGAAGCTCCAATAACGGCTGCCTGCGCCGCAGTTCAACACCAACGAACAGAATGAGCAGAATACCGCCGACAATCAGACTGGTAAGCGTCTGCGCGGATGTCCAGCTTGTTCCGCCTTCACTGACACCATAGACGAGTGCAGCGAATGCGAGCGGAGCAAGAATCATGCCAAGAACGTCCAGCGCCGGAACCGATTGCCGCGCCAGATTGGGCAAGGTCCGTAGACCAACCAGCAGTGCAATAATGCCGACAGGCAGGTTAATCAGAAAGATCCAGTGCCAGCTCGCATACTCAACGAGCCAGCCGGACAAAACGGGACCCAGCGCAGGCGCAAGAAGCATCGGAATGCCAATCATGCCCATCACTGAGCCAACCTTTTCCCTCGGGCTGAGGCGATAGACAAAGGCCATCGCAATTGGGGCGACCATACCGCCGCCCAATCCCTGTATAATACGGAACGTCACCAGTTCGTGGATACCCGAAGCAAGCGCACAAAGACCCGAGCCAATCGTAAACATCAGAACTGAAAATAAAAAGACGCGTTTTGCGCCAAAACGGTCGGACAGCCATCCGGCGAGCGGAATAACCGCCGCCTGTGCCAATGCATAGCCGGTTACGGCCCATTGTACCACTGATATTTTACTGTCAAAGTCCTTGACGAGTCCCGGAAGCGCGACATTCATTGCCGTTCCGTCAAGAATGACCATGAACATACCAACGATGATCGCAAGTAGCGGCGCAATAATTTCTTTAATTGTGACTGCCTGAACAGGCGCCGCATGTTCATTTTCTAAAGCCATTTTCCAACCTCCCACGTTTCTCACAGTACAAACTTCTCGCTTATTGTTGACCCGTCAAAGAATCCTGTTTACAATAAATCAAAGAAATGAACTGTTTGTGCGGACAATTGTCCGATTGATTAAAAATCATAACGGACAGCTGTCCGCATGTCAAACAATTTGGCTTGCTCAATGAGAAAGGGACCTGCTCATGGATGAAAAAACAAAACGGCTTGATACGGATGAACGAACCGCACTGATTTTGCAAACAGCCGAAACACTATTTGAAGCACATGGCGTTGAACAAGTCAGCATGCACCAGATTGCTCAATCGGCAGGTGTCGGTCAGGGAACAGTGTACCGTCGTTACGCAAACAAAGGTGATTTATGCATGGCTTTGATGCACCGGCAATTCCACAAGCTTCAGCAGCACACGGCAATGATTTTGGCTCAGCCGGTCTCTTTTCGGCAACAATTGAAAGACATAGTTAAAGCACATATTCATTTTCTTGAAAGCCATGTCGCTTTCATTGAAACGATTCATGATACCGCTATGTGCGCAGAAAAGAAACAACTCTTCTACGAATCACAGCCCTATCAATTTCTTCACGGGGTTCTTTGTACATTGCTCAATAAGTCAGTTGCTGCTAAGCAAGCACGGCCAATCCAAACAGACTTTACGGCGCATATGATGATCGCCTCGATCAATCCCAAGGTCTATCTCTACTTGCGCAAGAAAAAGCAATACAGTGAACGCGAAATTGTCGACTCGTTTGCTCAATCGTTTATTGATCCATTGTATTATAAATAAAAACTTTCACCAGCTTAGAAAAGGATCAAGCTGATGAAAGTTATTGTGTTTCGCAACTGCTTTGTAAGAAAAATTTGATGTCGGCCAAGTCTTAGTCCTTTGCTGTGGCAAAAATCATATATTTTCATTTAGAAAAACGCGCGCAATCCCTGATGCTTATGTTCCATTTTCATCACCTGCTCATGCATGCGATGAATGATTTGCGGTACATCCATCGGGTCAGCGATCATTTCGATGAGACATAGTTGTGCGAGGCATTTCTTTTCTGATTCGGCAATTGCTTCGCGCAGTTCACTTTCCGATGATACTTGAACAGTGAACGGTTCATGTCGAAAGACTCTCAGCAATTGATAATAATCCCAATCGGGGAAATTATTATACACTGTACTTTTGACCGTATTAATGTATTTTTCAATGGTGTAGCCTTTGTTGTTCAGGACAAAGATAATCGGCTTGCAGCCGTATTCAAGCATAGAGCTTAGCTCCTGCACATTCATCTGCATTGAACCTTCACCGGTAAAGAGCAGAACGCGTCGATTAGGAGCAGCGACACATGCGCCAAATGCCGCCGGAAGCGCATAACCGATCGCGCCCCATCCGCCTTGCGTGATATAGGTAACTCCTTTTTTCAATCGAGTCTCCGCCAATCCCCAAGCAAATGTTCCGGATTCGGTAACAACAATGTCCCGCTTCTGAAACATAGTCTGGAACTGCGGATAGTAGCCATCCGCAGATAGCGTGCCATCGTCCGTCTTTTGGTGATCAAAAGGAAACACCGGCTGCTGCGGCAAGGTCCATGAATGATCCCCTGTTGGAAACGCATCAATCATATCATCAATGATAATGTTCGGATACATTGTTTTTCCGATTTGAACATAATTAGGCATCACATTAATGACCGCGAGCGGATCAATGGTGTCGGTAAACAGTCCGGTATTGTAATCGTTCCAAACCGCTCCGAACGCAAGCACACAATCCGAGTGTTCAACAAGCTGCCGCGCTGCTTCATTGCTGCCAAGTTGTCCACAGTAAAAGCCCGCATAGTTAGGCAGGCTCTCGTCACAAGCCCCTTTTCCCATCATCATCGTGACAAATGGAACATTCATTTTCTGAGCAAGTTCTTCTACCCGCTCACCAAGCCCATAGTGCATTGCGTAAACATCAGGAAGGATAATGGGGCGTTCGGCGGTTTGCAAGCGCGTGGAAATCATTCGGACAGCTTCTTTTAATGAAGCTTTATCCGTTTTCTTTCGCTGCGGGTTTTCCGCTCTCGAAGTCATCGTTGCGTTCACAACGTCCGTAGGGATCGTCAAATAAACAGGTTTCTTTGTTTCCCGAGCCTTGGCGATTGCATTGGGGATCTCAACACCGGCATTTTCCGGAGTGATGGCGGCCGCATAGGCCGTAATCTGCTCGTACACTTTTTTAAACGTGTCAAAATTACCGTCGAGCAGCGTATGATGCATCAGTTTGTGCTGCGTCTGCAACATCGCTTTCGGACCACCGACAATATGGATGATCGGCACCGATTCGCTATAGGCGCCGGCAATGGCATTACAGGCGCTCAATTCACCAACTCCGAACGTCGTGATCAGCGCACCAATCCCCTTTACACGCGCATAGCCATCAGCCGCATAACCCGCATTCAACTCATTCCGACAGTGGACAAAATTAAGTTCTCCATCCCTTTCAATCTGATCAAGCAATGAAAAATTATAATCACCCGGCACCCCGAAAATGTCTGTAATGGTTTCGTTTTTCAAGCACTCAAATAAAAATTCACCAACCTGCATCACTCTGCCCCCTTGTTAAAAGTTAATATGCCTTATTTTTTACCAAGTGGGAAAGAGATATGTGTGAATGTCCATAGCTGCGATTACTGCGTTGTTTCAACAAAATCGATTTACATAGTGTACCGTTTTCGTTTGACCCTATATTAATGAAAAGACATTAACCACACGCATTGCCATTGCTCGACGGCATCGCTATTTGAGGAGCAATAATTCTGTGACTAAATCCGCTTTTATAAAATTGAGCATCGCCATGACCATTTTTGGTTCGATTGGCTTTTTCTCGCGTTTGACCGGTCTTCCGTCTATGGAATTGGTTTTTATTCGCTGCATCAGTACTGTTTTTCTCTCCGCCTACTGGCTAATCAGCGGACACTACCGGCAAGAAAAGTGGCGGAGAAAAGAAATGGCCACCATCAT
Organism: Sporolactobacillus shoreicorticis; assembly: GCF_024125445.1. Taxonomy (GTDB): domain Bacteria; phylum Bacillota; class Bacilli; order Bacillales; family Sporolactobacillaceae; genus Sporolactobacillus; species Sporolactobacillus shoreicorticis. Next base: position 51,196 of record NZ_JAMXWM010000022.1, read on the forward strand.
AATCGGCGGCGTCTTTCTTGTCTTGAACTGGATTTTTTTCTTCGCTTCATTTGAAAAAACGGCGATCACTGTCGCCATCTCGATTTACAATTTAGCGCCAATTCTTGTTCTGGTGATCGGCTGGATCTTTTTCAAAGATCGAATCAAATGGATCGGTGTTGGCGCAGTTACACTTGCTTTTATTGGCACCGTGCTGATTTCAGGGGCCCATCCAAGCGACCTGATGAGCAGAACATCGATTGCCGGACCGGTCTATGCGACAGCCCCATTTCTCCGCCAAGCAGTGCCAGTGGAAGAATCAACGCCCTCGATCCGTCTTCCGCTGAAATCCTCGATAACAGATAGGCCGCTGATGTAATAAATACTAAGCCGGTAATGACAACGGGCCGCGCGCTGAATCCCTTACCCTGCTGAAGAAACAGAAGAATGAGAAACATCGTTCCGAACAATGCGATTTGTGTGATCCACTGAACAATGATCCACCGTGTAAAATCAGCGGAACGAAAAACGCGAAGCTCTAATAGCGGCTGCTTGCGCCGCAGTTCCACAATAACAAATAAAATAAGTGCAATCCCACCGACAACCAATCCGGTAATCGTCTTTGCAGATGTCCAACTTGTCCCACCTTCACTCACACCATAGGCAATTGAAGCAAAGGCAATCGGTGCGAGAATCATGCCTAGAAAATCCAGTGCAGAAACGGATTGACGCTCCAGATTCGGCATCGTACGAATGCCCGTAATAACGGCGAGCACACCGACAGGAAGGTTAGAAAAATCCAATGCCAGCTCGCATAATCAACGAGCCATCCTGATAAAACCGGGCCGAGTGCCTACCCTGTTACCACCCACTGAACAACAGAAATCCTGCTGTCAAAATCTTTTACAAGTCCGGGAAGGGCGACATTCATTGCCGTTCCATCCAAAATGACCATGAACATACCGACAATGATTGCGAGAAGTGGCGCAATAATCGCTTTTATCGACGTTGCCTGACCAGAACGAATGTCTGATGTTTTCTTTAAAGCCATCTGTCATCCTCCATTTTACTTACCCTTTATCCTGTGCCCTCATTATTGACCTGTTTTCATTTAATGTTTACAATAAATCAAGAGAAAAGTTAGTCACTGCGGACAATTGTCCGCTTGTCAAATGATTGACCCTGACAAAAAAGGAGACCTGTTTTGCATGCCTGATCAAGCGCAGCGCAAAGATGCCAACGAGATAAGCGAATCTATTTTGCAAACAACTGAAGCCCTATTCTCGAAACACGGTGTTGAGAATGTCAGCATGCATCAGATTGCCAAAGCTGCAAATGTAGGACAAGGCACAATATATCGACGCTACGCAAACAAAGGTGGTCTTTGCATGGAGCTCTTGCATGAACAGTTCAACCTGATGCAGGCAAAAACCGCCGCATACTTAGAGAAATCACAATCAAAGCCTGCAAAAGAACGATTGCAAACATTGTTGAAAGAACATATTCACTTTCTGGGGACCCATGTTGCACTTATTGAAACCATTCATAACTTCATGACCTGTATGGGAAAAAAGAGGCTGCTATGATCGAAAATATGAACAAAACATTAATTGACCCGCTATTTTCTTAGATGATTAAAAAAATATTGACATCAAACGAAAAGTCGTTTATATTTTCATTGACCGATCAGTTAATTAAAATATAATTTGATTCTGCCTCCAGCTTGACGTCACCCACTCAACTTGGCTAACATTGACCATGAGGTGAATGAATCGATGAACGAATCAACACATAAAAAGAAATTAACCAGTCGAGATTTGCAAGCCATTGAACGCAAAAAGCAGTTGCTCGACTCTGCGCGGAATTTATTTGCTGAAAAAGGCTTCCACAATACCTCGACAAAAGAAATTAATCGAGCAATTGGCATGGCAGACGGACTCATGTACTATTATTTTCCAGAGGGAAAGCAGCAGATTCTCGATGCGGTCATTCAGGAAGCGACTGAAAGCAAAGCGGAATTTATCAGTCAGATCTTACAGAACGTGAATCCTGACGATTCGGTCCGTGACATGCTTGTTGGGATAGTACGTTCTATGTGGGCGCTGATAACTACCGACAGTAACCGAAAAGCACTATTAATCATGTTTCACGAGCAACCACTGTTGAAAAAAGAACAGACTTCATGGATCGTCGATACGTTTCATTCGGTCGTTGAGCAAATTGCCGATCTGCTTGATGAACGGGTACAGCGCGGGGAGCTTCGGCCGCTCAACTGCCGACTGATGGCCCGCCAGCTGTCCGCCCTCTTTCAGAGTTACCTTTTTGAGCGTGTCTTCATTTTGGGCGAGCATGAATTAGACGAGGATTCCGAACGTTACTTTTTGATGAACGCCGATTTCTTGCTTGAATGCTGGAAATGAAACAAATTGAAGGAAATACCAGCTTTCAATTGTATTTTTATTCACTGATTGGTCAATGAATTTATAGGGGGCTTCATATGTTACGTGTTTTTACTCGGAAATCATTTTGGCTGTATCTTGTCATCGTCGTTTTGGTTCTCTCGATCTTTTCTTTCGCTCAATTTGGTCCATCAAGCACATCAAAAATTAAAGGTTTAAAGGTTGCCCTTGTTAATGAAGATCAGGGACCAAATGGAAAAGTCATTAAGGAAAAGCTGCAAGACGCATTCGACAAATCAGATGCACCGATTAAGTGGGTTTCTCGCAGCAGTCTCCATTCGGCAAAAAAAGGAATGGAAAACAAAGACTATTATGCGGCAGTCATTATTCCTGAAAATTTTACGGAGCAGCTCACAACGCTCCAAACCGTAAACCCGCAAGCAGCAGGGATTGAATTATGGGTAAACCAAGGCATGAACGCCCAAGCTGCAACAGCCGTTCAAACGATTTTCGCTAAAGTATCCACGAAATTAACGGCGACCATTAGCAATCAGACACTTCAAGTGGCAGATGCACATCATTTGAAACTAACTCCTGCACAGGCAAAGGTGCTGACACAGCCGATTGACACAGAGATCCACTTGATAAATAAAGTCGGCACGCATAGCGCCGGCGGCAACGCTCCGGTACTGTTGACAATGCTCGTTTGGCTCGGCGGACTCATCAGCTCACTGCTTATGTGGCGCACCTTCAAAAAGATGGGCAATGACTCACTGTCACTGCGCCTCACCGTTGGGCAAACGCTCGCAGGTCTTGTCCTCTCCTTCACTCAGGCGCTCACGCTGCTCACTGTGGTCAGCGGCATGATGAATCTTCATGTGCCGAATACTTGGAACCTGATTTGGGCGCTCACATTCAGTGCATTCGTTTATTATTTGATTCAAACAGCGGTTCTGGACTGGCTCGGGTTCAAGGGATGGCCAATTGTTATTCTGATTTGGTTCTTCGGATCACCGCTACTCCCTTACCCTCCGGAAATGCTGAACCATTTCTTCCGCTACTGGATTCACAGCTGGGTGCCGGTACGTTTCGGCATGGAAACGATCAAAGATGTGCTCTACTTTGGTGCAAAAGCGGATTTATGGACGATGGCTTCAATCCTCGGTTATATCGGACTTGGCGCACTCATTTTTGTACTTGGTGCCGGATGGTGGCAAGGACGTAAGAATCTCAAATCAATCTAAAGTTAATAAAAAAGATGAGCCTGTCTCTATTAGACAGGCTCATCTTTTTTTGTGCTCTAAACTTGTCCTTCGTTTAAGCCTGCATCGCTTGCTTCAACAAACGCAAATGGTGATGTCTGACGACAAAAAAGTAGATGGTTTGAAGTACCAGGAATGAACCGATGACGGCAATCACACTGCCGCTAATCGAAAAGTGAATCAGGTTATGAAGTGCGATAAACGCGACGCCACTGTGCAGTATCGCAATAATGAGCGGAAGAAAGAACAGAAATGCGAGCTGACTGGTGACAATTTTTTTGAGCTCAACCTGCTTTAAGCCAATTTTATTCAGCATTTTATACTGGCTGATGTCGCGCTTCTGATCACTGTAAAGGCGCAAATAGAGGAAGCCTGCGGCAAAGGTGTAAAAAACAATGCCGCACAGAACCGTCAAGAGCAGCAGCAACCCGTTTTCCTGTTTCGTTCGCTGCCAGTTCAGTGCCAGAGAATCGAAATTAAGATAATAGCCATTTTTTGTATATTTTTTACTGTGAGTAAATCGATAATAGTTGTTTTCAATTTTCCTCGATGCCTGAATGGTTTCTCTCCATTGAGATGTATGCAGAACGACATAATTCATTGAGTAAAATTTATCTTTTGACCGAATGTCCAGTTGATCCGTCACTTCATCGGGAACAATACTCACGTATGCGTTCGGGTTGTTCGCGCTGACGCCTACTAACCCCGGAAATCGATTCAAGGCAGCGACACTTTTGACTTTCATCAAGCGGATTGATTTGTTCACTCTCAGCTTGATCGTGTCCAGTCCCTCACTCGATTTCAAATGCTTTTCCGCAGCCGCTGTATACGGAAGCAGGACGCTTTCATTCTTCTTCAAATACACCGGTTTTTTCCCCTGCAAAGCAAGCAATTGATTATAATCTGAATTGCTGATCAGCTCACCCGTACTGCCGGCAACATCAATAATCCTGCTATAGTAGATCCGCCCATAGGCCTTCTTATACCGGTCAATTCCTGAAGCCCGCAACTCCTGCTCCGCCCCATCAATGAGCGAAAGGGCAACTGCCCGATCACTTATGTACGTGAATGCGTAGGGACTGCTCACCTCAGTTGTCAGCTCCGAACTTCCGATTGCCGTACTTGTACCTACAGCAGTCATCGCTGTCGCAAAGATAATGGCAATAATGAAAAGCGTACGGACATTATCGCTCATACGGAAAATCAGTTCGGATAAACTGAGCAGATTGGTTCGATGAAAATAGAGGTTTTCCTGTTTTTTTAACATATGGAGCAAGTAAACGAGCAGTTGACTGAAGAAGAAATAGGTTCCGTTGACAACAAGAATAACGCCTCCGAAAAGCGGAAGAAAAGAAAAGGATATTCTGTTTGATATGTTTAAAACGATACCGTATCCGGACGCAATCAGAAGGCCTGCAAATATAGCGAGCGCTGCATGCGCATGCGGTTCCTTTTTCGCCATGCTTTTCGAATCAATCAATGTACGAACATGACCCGTGCGCACGGTCAGTGTCGTGAGCAGACTAATCAGCACAAACATCACGCCGAAGACGAGAAATGTGATGGCAATCGGCCTCCACGGAAGATAAAAAGCGAGTGAATGATCGAGCGCCAGCAGATTTGAGCAAACAAGCAAGATCACTTTTGAAAAAGCAAAACCATAGAAGATACCGGCAATTATGGCCGCGAATCCGGTCAAGACATTTTCCGTAAAGATCAGACGAACCATTTGTTTTCTGGAAAGCCCTTGAATAAATAAAATACCAAACTCATACTTTCTCATCTTTAAAAAAGTACTGACTGCGTAAAAAACTGCAAACGCAGAGAAAATGACGATCACGACCTAGCTGATTTGAAAACCAATCGTTGCAAGCTCGCTCATGCTCCCATTCACTGAGTTGATTTGTCCGGATAAATCGGGATGAAAAATGAGCAACGCATAAATAAAAAACATCGACACGGCGAAAAAACTACTGAAAAAGTAAGGTCCATAGACCTTTGGATTACGTTTAACATTAAGCATCGCGAAACGGAAAAAGGTCATCTTGGACCCCCTCCCAGCAGTTTCAGAGTATCCATAATCCGCTGGTAAAAATCCGTCCGGCTATCTCCTCGATAGATTTCATTATAGAGCGAACCGTCTTTGATAAACACCACCCGGCTGCAAAAACTTGCCGCTTGCGGATCATGAGTAACCAACAGGATCGTTGCCTCTTCCTCGCTGTTCAATTGTTCGAGCAGCTGCATGACCTCGGCGCTGTTTTTCGAATCCAGATTTCCCGTTGGTTCATCAGCCAAGAAAAGTTCCGGATTGTGAATGATTGCGCGCGCAATTGCCGTTCGCTGCGCCTCACCGCCTGAAATCTCGTACGTTCGTTTTTCAAGAATATGCTTGATTCCTAGTCTCTCGGCAATCCGTTCCAGTTTCATGTCCATTTCTGAAAGTGGCGCACCGTCCAGCGTCAACGGCAGGAAAATATTTTCTTTAACAGTCAACGTGTCTAATAAGTTAAAGGACTGAAAGATGAACCCGAGCTTTTGACGCCGAAACGCGGCCAGCTGGTCAAAATTCAGTGCGTAAGGATCTTTCCCGTTTAAACGGATGCTTCCTGAAGTCGGTGGATCAATGGTCGCGATCATGTTCAGTAGTGATGTTTTTCCGCTTCCGGACGGACCCATGATTCCAAGAAATTCCCCTTTTTCGACTTCCATATCTAAGTTTGAAATTGCCCGGACATTGACTTTTCCATTATAGATTTTATTTAAACGATTTATTTTTAATAACACTATCGAATCACCTTCCCTGTTAGTGCAAGTTTAGCGTGATCACGGAATCTGTCCTATTGATGTAGATGACGGAAAGCTTACATTTTTGTAAGAGATGACTCATGAGGAATTTCAATACATACTGTTGTACCTGCGCCTACCGTGGAGGTAATTTTGATCGTATAGCCGAGATGCGTGCATATTTCTTTGACCAAGTAGAGCCCCATACCCGTTGATTGTCCATAGTTACGCCCGTTCTCTCCGGTGAAAAAGGGATTGAAAACGCGCGGTAAATCCGACGATTCAATGCCGATGCCCTGATCTGTAATCGTTAGGTATAGATTTTGCTGGCGGCTGATTGCTTTAATAGTGACTTTGCTTCCGGACGTTGGCGAGTATTTAATGGCATTGGTGATTAGTTGGCCAATCGCGAACTGAAACCATTTTTTATCAGTCTTAATGATTGCCTCTTCAGCGATCTCCACTTGCGGATAGAGTTTGCTGCGGATGAAGAGCCGCCTACAGTCATTAACCGTATCGTGAATCAACGTCCGCAAAGCGACTGATTCCACAACAAAATCAGATTCAAAATGATCCAGACGGAGTGTATAAAGCACCGTCTTCAGTCCGTCTTTGATCCGGTCGGTTTCTTCTCGAATGCTGCGAAACTCCGGATCATTTTTTTCTTGAACAATCAGATCGATCACCGATACCGGTGTTTTCATTTGATGTACCCACTGATTGATGAAAATGCTGCGGTCATGGTTTTTCCCGGCAAGCTCCTGAATATGCTTCTGATAGAATCGATATTGGCGGGCGAGATACTGTTCAGCATATCGGCTCAGTCCACTACCCTCGTTTTGGTAGAATTCGGAATCAGGCTCTCCGGACGGCGGCGTGCTTAATCTTACAAAAAAATGGCGATGCGTCACATAACGGAAAATGAGAAAAACAGTCAGGAGAAGTGTGGTCAGAAAAAGAACGTAGACGAATAATATCTTGTTGTGATAACCATCGAGCCAGTAGATTCCGGTTGATAAACAAACGATCATGAAAACGAAAAGTATGTACGACAGATGATCTTTCAGAAAAAGCTTCATGAGCCTTCACCCTGATACATCCAGCGGTAACCGCTTCCTCTGATTGACCTGATCGCTCCTGCCGCGCCAATTAAATCAAGTTTTTTTCGCAGCCGGGCAACAGTGACGCTGAGTGTATTGTCATCGACAAAGGTCGAATCATCCCAGATTTCTTCGAGAAGTACGTCACGTGTTGCTACAGCTGGTGCTGATCGCCAAATCAGTTCCAGAAGCTTGGTCTCATTCTTCGTAAGTTCAGCCTTGTGATCTTCTTTACAGATCGTCAGACGAAGCGGGTAAAAAATCAGTCCGTTCGCACGGTATTCCGGCTCTCGGTCATTGCACGCGAAATCCCCGAAAGCACGTCGCAGCTGGGCCCGAACCTTGGCAATCACGACCTGATAGGAAAAAGGCTTTGTAATGTAATCGTCACCGCCATTTTCCAGAGCCATGACTTGGTCAAACTCACCGTCCCGCGCTGATAAAAAGATGATTGGACAAAGCGAACGTTCGCGAATTTTTCGACACCAGTAATAACCATCGAATTTTGGCAGATTGATGTCCATCAGCACGAGATCTGGTTGCACTCGATCAAAGAAGTCACTAATTTGGTTAAAGTCATCCGCAATCCATGCCTTCAGATCGTATTTCATCATATAGGTTTGTAGCAATGCAGCAATCTTCAAATCATCTTCAACAATTAATATTTTATTCAAGCCGCGCCCCCCGTAAAGCCATTGTCTTTTGTCTCTTATTTTACAGGAAATGCCCCTTTGATGTTTCCCTATTTTCTTGTTTTTTGTGTGCTGGTCACTCATTCTCAACAAGCGAACGAATAAAAGAGAATCCCCTCTGTCTTTTTGCTATGATAGAAAAAAGAAAACGTGATAACATAGGTATTAATAACGAAAAATTCAGATTAGGAAAGATGATCATCGTGAGGGCGAGTGACTATTTGGAAAGAAAATTGCAAACTACATTAACCCATCATGTAGAAGAAATAATAAACCGTGAGGCACAGATTGTATCCTTTCCTATCGGACATACAGTTCTGTGGGAAGGCGATACTGCGTCATACCTGTACTATATCATCAAGGGCGCTGTGCGCGGTTATTACATTGACCGTAAAGGAAATGACATGACAAAATGCTTTTGCACGGAAAACGATTTCTTTTCAACAGAAGGTTTTAGAACATCTGCTCCGGCAACCTTTACAATCGAATGCTTAGAGAGCTGCAAATGCCTGCAATTGAACCACAAATCTCTTCAGTGCATTGTCAATTCTGATAAATCTATTAGTGATTCAATAAGGTGCTTATTTCAAGCTGAAGTAAGTAAACAAGAGGACAGAAATAAAAAGCTCATGTTGCTGAACGCAGAAGAACGCTACCTTGTTTTCTGCAATGATTATCCGCATCTGCACAAGAGAATTGCTTTGAAATATATCGCTTCCTACATTGGCGTACACGCCGCTTCATTGAGTCGTATAAGAAAAAAAGTCGATAAAAATTAACCCAGGTAAATTACAAAATCACTTCTTTCAGTCATACTTGCTTTAAACAGAGGAGTGATTTTTTATGGGAAATGTTCTCATAACAGGGGGAACCAGTGGCATTGGCTACGCGCTTGCACGAGTATTTGCAGCAAATAATTATAACATTATTATTGTTTCTTCAAATGACGCACGTTTAAAAAGGACACAAAAAAAGCTTCAAGAAGAATTCCCTATTACAGTAACGATTTTTGAGCAGGATTTGTCCCAATTAAAAGCGGCCGAACGGCTTTATAATAAGGTGCAAGCTGCAAACATTGATGTTGATATATTCGTTAATAATGCCGGATATGGTTTAGTCGGCCCAACGGAGCAGATTGGTTTCGATGACGATGAGAAAATGATGATTTTGAATGTGTTAAGCCTTGTAGAATTATGCAAATTGTTTTTGCCAACTATGTATAAAAAGCAACGTGGAAGTATTTTGAATATAGCTTCAACAGGAGCATTTCAACCCGGACCGTTTACATCTACATATTTTGCAAGCAAGGCATTTGTTTTGAGCTACAGCAGAGCAGTACGCTTTGAAGCCCAAGAACACGGCGTACACGTCTGTACCTTATGTCCGGGCGCAACAAAGACCAATTTTTTTACTAGAGAAGGCACTCCTCTACCCAAAAGCTCAATGTCTGCTGAGCAAGTTGCTGAGTATGCCTATCGGCAACTAATGAAAAATAAGTCGGTAGTTATTCCCGGTTTTATCAATCGTGCATTGCAAGTATTGCCAACTTATATAAAAATGGTTGGCATTGCAAAGATGAAAAAAGATTAGTTCAGGGTGGCTGTATGCTAAATCAAAATACTTCTTTCAGCAGCAAAACTTTCAACAGTACAGAACACACAACCACTGAATTAACCGTTAATGGTTCACAACAACCAGCGAACTAAACTGAATCGAGTCGAATTGTGCATTGAGTCCTAATGTTCACGATCCCTGACAGACCTTAACCAGCTTGCTCCGCATATTTTCTCCGGCTTTCTTCGACCTAATCACAATGGTCTTAGCTGCTCAAGCCGTGGCAGCCGGCGCAATTTCTTATTCCTCAGCCAAAGCACAGTCGTCATGAACAACACAGCTCCTTGAAAAAGGAAAAGAGCGGCATTTCCCTCCCATGCGCTTATCATTCCGCCAAACAAGGCACCTAAAAGCATTGCGGCTGCAATCAGCGTATCAACGACCGCCGAAACTCTTCCGATCATAGTCGAAGGAGGTGTCATCTGAAAAAATGTGCTGAACATAATGTTTGTCGCCCCGAAAGGAATATTGGCGAGTACAAGAAAAAGGCAACAGAAGATCAGTGAATGGAGAGAGGTCCATGCGAAAAATCCCCACATGACAGCGGGGCATCCATACCCGTAGATCAGCGCTCTCCCCATGCTTACTTTTTTTTCCAGAAAAGATGACATAAGCGTACCGAGTAAGAAACCAAATGTATAGCAAGTCAGTAACGTTCCATACCATATGCTGCCGGTCCGCCTAATTGCTTCGAAAATGCAGGCAATACCGCCAGCACTGCGCTGAGAAAAAAAGTTAACGGCAAGCAGAGGAAGCAGCAGGCTGAGCATGAGCGGCTGAAAAACGAATCGAAACCCCGCCGCAAGATCGGTCCGGTATGAGGACGTTTTCGGTCGAATGTTCGTATTCGTCGTACGAATGCTCAGAAGTGAAAAAAAGACAGCCGCAAGGGAAAATGCGATTGAGTTTATGACATACAGGTGAACTGCGCCGGTAAACAAGATCAAAAGTCCGCCACATAAACTGAAAATAAGATCTGTTCCCTGATAGGAAAAGGTCATTGCAGCGTTTGCAACAACCAGCTGATCCTTTCCAACCAATCTGGGAATCAAAGCATTTTCAGCTGGATAGGGAAAAAGATCAAAAAATGCAATTAATGGCATGATCATGAGCACGCCAACCACCGTAAGCAGGTGAACCCAGTATAATAGAGGAACGAGCAGGAGCAAAAGCCCTTGAATGAGTGAGGAGATGACGAGTACCTTTTTCGGACTCGTCCGATCCACAATCGGACCAGCCAAAAAAGACAGACATTCCGGGAAGAGTGTTAAAAAGCCAGCTAGTCCCGAATAGAAAGCGGAGCCTCCCAAATCATAGGCAAGCCACATCGCGGCAATATAATAGAGACTATCTCCGCAATTGGCAATTAATCGGCCAAAAAAGAGAAAAGTAAAATTCTTATTTTTCATCAGGGTATTCATGATCCATCCTCCGCATGACCTAAAATTTACGATTGCGGCATTTGTGAACCCACCCTGCCTGATTTGACCCTGACCTACGAAAATGAACGCTGATCATGTATTACTACCCCGCAATCGCTGCTTAAAAAAAGGCGCAAATCTCCCGTTTTAAGCAGCGATCAATGTGCGCACGCAGGATAAAGACAACGTCATGAACCGATTCGCCTCCACAATTTAATCGTTTCATTATGCATCCGAAATGCACGGCATTCAATCCTCTTAAACTCAGAAAATATTTTTCAATTTTATTGATTCTCTCCAATAAACGTGTTAATGTAGCTAATGCGCGCAAATAGTTAATAAGGTTAATAATTAATTTAGTTAATCGTTTGGAAAGGGGTTTTGCACATGAGCAATTTCACGCGTCTGCTCATCATTAATATCATTGTGATCATTGTTCTAATTGGCGGCGGAGCAGCCGGCTACTACTATTACGATCAGGCAACCAATTACGTAAAGACCGATAATGCCGCTGTTAGCGGCCAGGCGATTTCCATTGCCGCACCGGTATCTGGAAAACTGACCAGCTGGAATGCAGTTCAAGGCAAGAGCTTTGATGCCAACGACACGATTGGCAATGTGGAAGCAGCAGGTGCGGATGGAAAAGTTATGAAAACGGCCGTAAAAATGCCGCAAGCGGCGACAATTGCCCAAAATACCGGTTCAAAGAACGCCTTTGTTGCTGCCGGAACACAGCTTGCCCAAGCATACAATCTTCATGAACTCTATATTACCGCGAATATTGATGAAACAAATATTGAAAATATAAAAGCCGGGCAGAAGGTCGACATCTCGATTGATGCATTCCCAGGTACGAAATTCACCGGAAAAGTCGATCAAATCGGAACAGCGACTGCATCGACGTTCTCGTTGATTCCAAGTTCAAACAGCAACGGCAATTATACGAAAGTCACGCAGGTCGTTCCTGTAAAGATCACACTCGACGGTGATAAAGGTGATAAACTGCTTCCCGGAATGAACGTAACGGTGAAGATTCATATCTAATTTGAGAGGAGGGATTTGATGACATCGTTCCTTTCTGTTTATATTGGCTGTTCACTTGTCTTTCTTGTTCTGTTTAATCTTTTTCTGCGCCGTATACGCAGAAAAAGAAAGCCGGTGATCGACGCCGGTACCCACAGAGCCGACATGCTGCAGACTGCAGAGACGGCCGTTTTAAAACCACTTAAACCGGGAAAAGGCGATTCGAAGCACCCATCTGAGGACAGGCAAACACTGCGGCCGGCAATTCAGCCGGTGACTGATGCAAATGCAGACTCAGGACACCATGTCTCGATTATTCTTGTACTCATTCTTGGCGCCTTTGTGGCCTTGCTGAATCAAACATTAATGAATGTCGCATTGCCGAAAATGATGACTGATTTAAATATATCCACAAATACAGCTCAATGGATTACCACCGGGTACATGCTGGTCAATGGGGTGCTGATCCCGATTACGGCTTACTTAATGGAGACTTTCACAACACGAAAACTGTTCATCTCAGCCATGGTTCTGTTTTCATTAGGAACACTCGTTTGTGCGGTTTCGCCGACATTTATTATGCTGATGGGCGGTCGGATCATCCAGGCCATTGGTGCCGGTATCATCATGCCACTGATGACGAATGTATTTTTAACGATTTTCCCACCTGAAAAGCGTGGCGGCGCCATGGGCCTGATGGGTGTGGCAATGATTTTCGCGCCTGCAGTTGGACCGACTCTTTCTGGATATATTGTCGAGCATTTTACATGGCGGCTTTTGTTCTGGGTTGTGCTTCCCTTGGGCATTCTAGATATTCTTCTTGCCGTTACCTATCTGAAAAATGTCGGTCGACGGTCCTTCCCTAAGCTGGATGCGCTTGGCATTGTCCTGTCAACCATCGGCTTTGGCGGTATTTTGTATGCCTTCAGCGAGGCAGGCAATAACGGATGGGATGACTTCGCAGTTGTCGCCACACTCATAATCGGCGCATGCGCACTGATTTTATTTGTCTGGCACGAGCTGCGGGCGAAAACCCCGCTGCTCAATCTGCATGTTTTTGAATACAAAATATTTACATTTACAACGATCGTTAATATACTGGTGACAATGGCGATGTTTGCCGCGATGATTCTGCTGCCGATTTATTTACAGAATATCCGCGGATTTACACCGCTTCAATCCGGACTGCTCTTGCTTCCCGGCGCGTTACTGATGGGCGTGATGTCACCGATCACCGGCATATTGTTTGATCGGATCGGTTCCCGTCCGCTTGCCGTTGTCGGCCTTGCAGTAACCATCATCACCACATGGGCATTTGCGCACTTAAGTGACGCGACCACGTATGGGCACATTATGTTTATCTATACAGCGCGTATGTTCGGTATGTCTCTGCTGATGATGCCGATTATGACGGAAGGACTTAACGACCTGCCAAGAACATTGAACAGCCATGGAACTGCGATGTCCAACACGATGCGACAGGTTGCCGGTTCGCTTGGTACTGCATTCCTGGTTACCGTTATGTCTAATCGGACCACGTACCACTTTGGCGAATATGCAAATCAGATCACATCAGGCAATCTGCCGCTGATGCATCACTTGCAGAGTTCCGGCGCAGCCCTGGCAGGGACCGGGCATTTGCCAGTGGTACAGGCACAGCAGAGCATCTTTCAAGTGATTGAACTGAAGGTACAGCAGCTGGCAACGATTCAGGGGATCAATGATGCATTTATTATCGCGACATTGCTGACTGTTGCTGCATGGATCCTCTCCTTCTTTATCAGGCGGGCAACCACATCGCGGAAAAAGCACGAGACAATGAAACATAAAGCGAAATTATCTCCGGCTAATGATTAACGAAAAGCAGGTGACGCCCACGGACAGAGAAGCTAGGATTCATAGTATAGAAAATAATTTTGTGATCTTCGTCCGACGCTACAAACGCGCGATGAACGAACTTCGAGACAGCCCTCTGACGGGCCATGAATTTTCGTTTCTTTCCTATCTGTATAAGCATCACCGGGAAACGGCCTCTAAGATTGCCAAGAAATTCGAGGTTTCTCCCAGTTATGCAACGACGGTGATTGATAAACTGATTCGCTGCGGCTACGTTGCACGCAAACGTTCGGAAACGGACCGACGGGTGATCCGACTGACCGTAACGGATGAGGGCATCATCTTATACCGTCAATTGAGCGACATACGCAGAGCCTATTTACACAAAGTCTTTCAGGAATTTGATGATGCAGAACTCGAACAGCTCTCAAACCTGATTGCAAAGCTCATTCAATAATAAAACAACCGTATCGGTATAACAGCGATACGGTTGTTTTATGTTTTACAGCAGCGTCACCGGCTGCAGGAATCAGAGATATTTTTCTGCATAGGCCAGAAGATCGTGAATTTCCTCTTTGGCAGCTTTCGTGAGGACTTTGTTATCATTTAGCATCTGTTCTCCGCGTGCCTTAATAAATCGCAGATAGTCTTTATTTCTTGTTTTGGCATAGCCTTTCTTTGCCTGGTGCATATCAAGAAAGTCTCCTGCGGCTTGTTTGGCCAGCAGATATCGTCCGATCAGTAAAGCGATGGCGAGCGATAAGGCGACCAATGTTCCCCATCCGTCGGTGATTGTGTAGAGCAGGATACCGATTACCATCAGTATCGTTACCCATTTCGCCGAACTGTACACGTAGCCTTCAGGTTTATTTTGTGGATGCAAAAATGCTTTTAAACTGTTTAACATGGAAATCCCTCCTAGCTGATTTACAAAAAAAGATCCGTGAATCTTGCACCGTGACGCGCGAGTCTTTGATTAAAGTCCGAAAATTCCTGCCCAGTAACCAAGAATACCGACAACGAACATACCGAAGATGATCCAGATCGCATTTACTTTGTGCTTGAGCAGCCACATACATGCGAAAGTCATAAGCAAGGCAACAAGTCCCGGAAGCAGTGAATCGAGAATGCTTTGCATCGTTGTGTCAACAACTTTACCTGCTTGTTTGTACGAAACAAGGACGAGCGGCATCTTAATACTGGTCCACTTCGATACAAGAGAACCCATGACGAACAATCCGAGCACGGAAGCCATTTGTGTCAATTTCTTCAAGCGGTTGCCGGCCACATCCTGTACGATGTCCGTACCTTGATTATAGCCGACCTTGAACCCATACCATCTCGTCAGAAAGCGGATAATGTTAATCCCAAAGAAGAAGAGCAAAGGTCCGAGAATGCTTCCGCTAATAGCAAGTGATGCACCGAGTGCCGCCAGAATCGGGCGAGCCGTTCCCCAATAGATCGGGTCACCAATACCGGCGAGCGGTCCCATCAAACCAATTTTCACGTTAGTAATCGCAGCTTCATCGATGTCGCCGCTTTCCGCCTTTTTTTGTTCCATGGCGGCTGTTACGCCGAAGATTGCTGATGCCGGCCACGGCGTCGTGTTGAAGAATTCAAGGTGACGCTTCAGTGCAGCGGCTTGATCATCTTTTTTATGGTAAAAACGTTTGATCGCTGGAATCATTGTGACCGCGACGCCGATCGCCTGCATACGTTCGAAGTTAAAGGAACCTAACATAAATGTGCTTCGAAAATACGTGTTAATGATATCTTTTTTCGTTAACGATTCAACTTTTTTCACTTCTGTCATTTTCTTCACCCTCCTTATCCTAATACATCATCGTCATCAGATCCGACATTGGTCGCAGCAGCTGGAGCTTTAATCGAATCATGGAAGTCCGGGTTCAACTGAACATAGATGACCGCGGCGCATGCACCAAGGATACCAAGACCAACAAGATTAATACCGGTCATAAATGTAGCAAGTGTGAAACCGATGAAGAAGAATGGCATCAGCGCACGTGCTTTCATCATGTTGATAACCATCGCATACCCGACAACAACAATGAATCCGCCGGAAACCTGCAAGCCGTGTGTGATAACCGTAGGAATGGCATCCAGCCACTGGCTGACAAGACTCGTTCCGGCAATTGCAGCAACGGCTCCTGTTGGAATGGCGACACGCAGGCCTTGCAGGAGCAAGCCCCCTATATGACACCATTCAACCCCTCGAAAATTCGCCTCGGCCGCAAAGTGATCGGCTTGATGCTGGAAAAACACCGTAATCGTACGAACGAAAATGGTCAGTACCTGACCGGCGGCAGCAAGCGGAATTGCGATGGCAATACCTTCACCGATGGATTGATGACCAACAATAACAATAATTGCTGAGATCGTTGAAGCAAGAGCAGAGTCAGGTGCCATTGCTGCACCAACGTTCATCCAGCCGAGCGCGATCAACTCAAGTTGACCACCAAGAATAATTCCGGTTTGCAAATCACCAAGTACAAGACCGATAAGCGTACATGCGACAAGCGGACGGTGGAACTGACGCTCATCGAGCACACTCGCCATACCGCAGATAAGTGCAACAAGAATAACTAAAATAAATTGCATGGTATTCATGGTATGAAAACCTCCCTCTATTTTGTTTTTATATTAAATTTTTGCTTTTCAGCCGATTCATAAAATCAGACGCGTTTGTGTTTGGCAATTGCTGAAGGATCAGCTTAACACCACGTTTGTCTAACTCTTTAAACGCTTCAACATCTTCCGGGCTGACCGATACCGCTTCGGAGATTAACGTCATGCCCTCTTTAAAGGTAATTCCGCCCACATTAACTTGAGTAACTTCTACTCCTTGATCCATAAGGCGAAGCACATCTTTAGGTGTTTCCACAACCAGCAGTACATCCAGATTTTCATAGGCCGGATTCTTATAGCAGCGCGCCGTTTTATCAATCGTCATGACATAGGACTTTGTTCGTCCCGGAGCCACTTGCAGAAGCAGAGTTTTTCTTAAATCATCTTTGGCAGCGCTGTCATTTGCTGCAATAATTGTTCCGGCACCAACATGGTTCACCCAGTTGTTTGCCACCTGTCCGTGAATTAATCGTGAGTCAATACGTAACCATTTAATAATCATCCTAACTCATCTCCCTCGTCTTCTTTCGCGCTATTGGCGATTTGCTGATGTGAAAAAACTTCTTTGAACGATTTAATACCGTCTGCTCCGGCAAGCTTGGCAGTTTGCACGAGTTCTTCAAGAGTCCCGCCTGCCAGGCGTTTACCGAGAACTTCCACAAACATCGGCAGATTAACGCCGGTTACAATGTCCATGTTTTCCTGTCTTGCAACAAAACGGCTCGCCGCGTTGTAAGGGCTTCCACCAAACAGATCGACAAGGAACAGGATGTGATCATCCTCCAGCTTTTCACTGGCTGTCTGGTATTTGTCGAGCAGATTTTCAATTCCTTCACCGGGCTTAAATGTGACCTCGGCAACGTTGTCTATATTTCCGAAGATCATCTTAGCTGTTCCCATCAGTGCTTCCGAAAGATCTCCATGTGTAGCAATAACGATCGCGACCACTTTTTTCTCCTCCTTTCTCTCTGTACACTTTTATATAAGCAAGTTACGTGCCAAATTTGTGTGTTAAAAAAAAGAGCCTTGTAACGGCTCTAGCAAAAGGCTTTGATCCTATACTTCTAAAAAGCAAAACACTAATTCCATAAAGCAAAACACTAATCAGTTTCATAACTCACTAATAAATAAGATTGTTGAAAATAATACACTGCACTTTGATCGACTCTCAAAACAACACACTAGCTTTGTGAAACGCGGGCAAATAATATGTTTTTACCCAGTTCATCAAGCAACATATCAATAAAATAATAAAATTCACCTTCGCTCAATTGAATATTTAATTTGAATTTGAGCACTTCCAGCGTTTTCTCCAGCTGGTGAAACAACTGTTTTTTTTCACCGCTCAACTCGCCTTCATATTTCAACGGCGTGCGGGCAACCTCGCGTTCCAGCGCAAAAGCTAAATGCATGATAATGCGGATCTGCGTCGCATTTTTAAAATGAAGATCCAACGTTTTTTCGACTGCCTCATTAAATTCAAGAATGGCCGCAACCGCCCGTTTTGGATTAAGATACATCAGCATATCCTGCAAGCTGTCTTCACAGACACCTTTGACAATAACATGTGACGGATTATTTTTAATCGGCAGCGCCTTGCCCGTTAAAATCGACTGGAGTATTTCATGGCCTTCGCCGCCGACAAATTGAGACAAGGTAATGTAAGGCACGCCTTCAAGCTTGGGGTTCTTCGCGCCGATGCTCGCGACAATATCGTATTTGGCCTGCATTTTTTGCGCAACATCATATAATCCTTCAATAGAAATCGGAATGACGCTGATCTCCTCATCCGTTATGTTGCGAATGTACATGCCGACAATATTTTTAATTCGCTTGGCGATACCGCTTCCCGTCGTACAAATCGTCAAAATAGCTTTTTGACGCAAGCTGTTCACGACCTGTCGTTCCATGCCGACGGTTCGGCGCAGCTTAAAGAGTGAATCAACAATCCCATTTAAATCCATGTGCAGGTAATTGGCGTTTTTAACCGCGTCAAGAATCATCGGTGTGGACACCATGTCGATCGCTTTGACGCGCACCTTCGCGCCACGCGCAATTTTCTCCTCAAAGTAGTAAAGCGAGCCCATGTCAACCATCATCAGGACCCCGGCGCCTTGATCCACTGACCGCACAGCCTGAATGATGTTGTCAAAGATGTCGCCAAAGTTCAGACTAAGCGGCATATCCACGGCTTCAATCGGATAGTCGCCCATCAACTCTTTGACTACGCTGACCATGGAGCTTGCCGTATGGGGACCGTGTGCCGCAACGACAATGCCGACATTGCGCTGCTGCGACAACTCGACGAATGATCCAAGCAGAAAAGCAATATAAATAATTTCTACTTCAGGCAGCTCCACATGAAGGCGATCATCAATTAATTTGGCAATATTTCCCGCTGCCTCATAATCCTTTTGCGCATAGGTAAACATCGTCTGCTTCACATCGGGTGAACAGTCAATCTTACGTAACGGATGTTCGAGAAACGAAGAAAGATGGACGGTTAATAAGGACACAAATTGGCGGCTTAAGTGTTCACCAAGCACCTGTGTACAGATTGTCTCTAAGTCCTTTGAAAGTCCCAGAACTCGCTGATCCACAGCTGCAGTCAACACATCTTTAGCCGTCTTCTGATAGAATTTCTTAACCTGATCTTTAATATCCTCGGCTATAAATTTGCGGACATCATGTGCCGACAACCCTTCCTGCGTCAACGAATCATATTTCCCCGAAATCATCTTATACAAATCAAAGGGCGGTTCATACTGATCAACGTCGGTAAGGAGCGGATCTTTGCTCCCGGTAACAATGAGGAAAAGCGGAAGCTGTTTGTTCAGCTGCTGATTGATTTGTGGCTGATGCGAGATTCGGTGCAGGCCCTCCTGCATTTCCACCGGCAGCATTTTCGCATCGAGCTGAACAAAATCGTTGTGCATGCTGTCGAGAAAGCCTTGCGCACAGATCAGCTGCACATTTGATTTCAGCTGTCCGATATTTCCAAAGGTGACGCTGCCGATCAGTGCCTTAATTACATCAGAGCTGACATGGAACTTATGCTTCGTGCGGTGTGCCTCTCTGGAAAGCAGGAACTTGGTCAGCTCAATTTGTTCGCTGATACTTCTGCTTTGGAAATTGGGGATGTTGATCATGACCGGTACTCGTCTCAGGAAGGTTTGCAGCAGCGCCGATTCCGGATCGGCAGTCGTCGCCCCGATAATCAGAACATGAGCCTCTCGCTTGTTCCCCGTCTCGCCCAGCTTACTGTAGCGGCCGGTATCCATAAAATAGAACAGCATTTCCTGTCCTTCCGGAGGCAGCCGATGAATTTCATCAAGAAACAAAATACCTCCGTCCGCCTTAGCGACGAGTCCGTCCTGATCACGTGCCGCACCGGTAAACGCGCCCTTAATATAACCGAACAGCTGCCCGATCAGCAGCTGCGGATTATTGTAATAGTCCGCACAGTTAAAATCGACAAACGGTGCTTTCTCATTGATTCGGCCAATGGATTGCGCATAATTATACATCATATGTGCAAACAGCGTTTTTCCGGAGCCTGTTGGGCCAAGAATCAGTGTATGCAATCCTCGAGGTGGATACACAATTGCCGACTTCGCCTGCTTCACACTGTTTTTTAAACTTTTATCCGCACCGATAAGATGCGAGAAGGGATCTTCGTTTTTATCATGAGTGTTCTCTTGATCCAGTAATTCCTTAAGGGATGCCGCTTTTACTTCATAGTTGCCAATCACATCACCAAACTGTGATTGTATGAGCTCGGCCGGCACATACAGCACAGGGCGAGTGACAAATTTGATCACTCGCTTTTCACGGACAAGGGCGTTCAATTCAGAGCTGACGTTGCTGCGCATGATGCCAAGAACCTCGGCAAGATCGGAAGCTGTGATTCCTGAGGTTTCCATAAGCGCCTTTTTATCGAATTGAGCGCATTGTTTGGATAACTCACTATAAATCTTTTCGCGTCGCCGTCCCATTCTGTTCACCTCTCTATATGGATCATTCTCCGTGAATGATCTATTTTCCTTCATTATATAATAAAAACGTTTTCATAAATATTAATATATATAGATAGTCGTGCATAAGCCGGTGAGCAATCAGGAGCCTTTTTTGGCAGGACCCGCCAGTCCACATTTCCGCAGGATGCCGTAGCTTTCGCGTTGCGTGCAGGACATAACTTTCACAGGATGTGATGGCTTTTGCGTTGCATACAGGACATATGCGTATTTTAGCAAAAGCTCCTTTGCTCCAAATGCCGTGTTAAATCATCAATCTGAACAGACATTTCTATTTCATAAATTAAAATAAGCGGAGATGTTCCGGTTAATGCATCATAGCGCTTGTTTCACGGGGAAATAAGGGTAATTTTTCCGCTTATTTAAAGAAAAACCTTCCATTTCTACGTTTTTCGATTCGATAAGCGGAATTTCTCCGTCTATTTAAGCGATTTTTTCATTCATTTTCAAATTAAACGGAATTTTTTCGGCTATTTCTCAGATTGAGCGCATACCTGATCGCCCAACTGAATCTTATGACCTTATCGTCGTATCAACAGGCCAAATGCTAAACTTTCTTATCT
>NZ_JAMXWM010000023.1 GCF_024125445.1 Sporolactobacillus shoreicorticis
CCTTCACCTTTGTCAGAGTCTTAGCGAAGCCAAGTTTTAGCAATATCAGTATAAAAAAAGGAAGAGGAGCTTCGACTAAGTTCACTTACGCCCATCAATGTCGAAACCACCACATCCTGTGCAAGTTTCGCCAGCGTCAAGGACTTGGCCTCGCCAAATTTTTCTAACAGGTAAAGAAAATTTGTCGCTTTGCCTTGTTGATACGACAATCAACGGCATAAGCTACTGATTTCCACTCCGCACTGATCGACTTATCGGTTTGGCGAGCAGGTTAAGCGCCCAATCTGAGAAATAAACGGAAAAATTCCGCTTAATTAAAAAAAGAATGAAAAAATTGCTTAAATAGACGGAGAAATTCCGTTTATCGAATTGAAAAACGTGAAAATGGAGGGTTTTGTTTTGCATAAGCAGAAAAATTCCCCTTATGTACCCGCAAAAAAACGCCATGATTCATATAACCGGAAAATCTCCGCTTATTTTATACGGAGAAACGCGAAAGCCATCGCATCCTACGGAAGTAAGGATCGAGCGCTTTTTGCCCGGTTTTTCTTATCTGTAAATTAATAGGGGAAGAGGAGAATGGATGGTAACTATTGAAAAGGCAGGTATTGATGCAGGCGGAACGCTATGCAAGGTTGCGATGCAGACTGAAAAAGGGTGGGTGTATCAATCATTTCCTACCAAGCAGATGAAAGAGTGCATCAGATGGCTGAATACACATTGCGTACACCGTCATCTTTGCATTACCGGAGGCAAAGCGAGCATAATCCGGGCGAAACTTAAACGACAGGATTTGACACTCATCCCAGAGTTCTCTGCCTCATGTGCCGGGGCCCGGGAGCTGCTTAACAATGAAGGACATACCAGCCTCGGGGATTTCATCCTTACAAATGTCGGAACCGGAACGTCACTAAATCACGTTAAAGGAATGAAACAGGAGTGGATGGGTGGAACAGGAGTTGGGGGAGGGACACTAATAGGGCTGTCGGGACTGCTTACAGGCGTTTACGATTATTCGAAATTGATTCAGTGTGCTGAGCATGGAAAAAGAGATTCAATTGATTTAACGGTGGCACGAATCTATGAAGGTGAGACACCGCCGATTCCCGGTGATCTGACTGCAAGTAACTTTGGAGCTGCATCCGCCGAATCAATCTCCCCATCTCCGGCCGATCAGGTTGCCTCGGTAATTGGACTCGTTGCTGAGACCGTTACCTCGCTTAGTGTCTTGGCTGCACAAAAAGCTGAAGTAAAAACGGTCGTTTATATCGGGAGCTCCTTTGTCGATAATTCTTTGCTTCAGGGTATTGTCACTCGCTATAGCAGGCAATGGGGCTTAACACCAATTATTCCGGAACATGGATCATTTTGCGGGGCTATAGGTGCTGCTCTCTCATAATGGTCTTGTTAAAAAATAAAAATGATGTTGTTTTACCATCATTTAATCATTTTCACAAAAAAACACCTATCGCTGAAAAACAGGATAGGCGGCTGACATAGTTTAGAAATGATTAGTTTTCATCATTCGGAATGTCGATTTCAACGAACTGAACATCATTTAAGTCTTCAATACTGAGCAATTCATCGCGAAGGCCGTCCGGTACGGGTTTATCAACAGTAAGGACCATGACTGCTTTACCGCCGATTGTTTGCCGGCCGACGTACATGCTGCCGATGTTGATGCTGCCTTTTCCAAGAATTGATCCGACGTTTCCGATCATGCCGGGTACGTCCATGTGATCAATATAGAGCAGGTATTTTTCCGGTTCCATATCAAGACGATAACCATTGATGGAAACAATGCGCCCGCCAAATCCAGTTAAATACGTGCAGGCGATCGTTGCTTTATCGTCGCCATTTACGATCTCCAGTTCGATAAAGTTCGTGAACCCTTTATGAGCCGCATTTTTTTGTACGCTGTATGAGAGGCTGTGCGCCTTGAGTACTTGCATGACATTGACGATATTGATTGAAGAATCCAAGTAATAGGAAAGCAGTGCTTTAATCATTTGACGAGTGAGCAGCCCTGTATCTTCTAAAAAGAGCTCGCCATAGTAATTAATGTTTATTTTATTTGGTGCTTTTTTGAAAACCTGCATCAAAAATTCGGCCATTTGTTCACTTAATGTGAGATAGGGACGGATTTTCTGCTGTACGGACGCTGAAATATGCGGCAGGTTAATGGCATGCTGCACACTTCCCGAAGTAAAGATACCGACAATTTCTTCACTAACTGATTCAGCAACTTTTTCTTGTGCTTCGGTGGTTGATGCACCGAGATGTGGTGTAACAATGATGCGCGGATTCCGAGTAAGTCCGGCATTTTCAGGCGGTTCATGTTCGAATACATCAATCGCTGCCCCGGCAACTTGACCGCTGTTTACAGCATCGACAAGCGCTTGTTCCTCAATGATACCGCCGCGCGCACAATTAATGATGCGGACGCCTTTTTTGGTTTTAGCAAAATAATCGGCGTTGATCAGACCGCGTGTCTCAGCGGTTAGCGGAGTATGAACGGTAATGAAATCGGCTTGCTCCGCAATTTCATCCAAGCTTGCTTTAATAATTCCCAATTTCTTCGCACGATCTTCGGTTAGAAACGGATCGTAGCCGAGAATGTTCATTTGAAAACCTTTTGCCCGTTTGGCCACTTCGGTACCGATCCTGCCCATGCCAACAACGCCTAGCGTTTTTTGGTAGAGTTCGACCCCCTTGAAAAGTTTGCGTTCCCACTTACCTGAAGTAAGCGATCCGTAAGCCTGAGGGATGTTGCGAGCAAGCGACAGCATCATTGCCATTGTGTGTTCCGTTGCAGCAATTGTGTTGCCTGCCGGCGCATTAATGACAATGATTCCTTTTTCAGTAGCGGCTTCAATGTCGATATTGTCGACGCCGACACCTGCGCGGGCGATTACTTTCATCCGGTCGGCAGCTTGAATGATTTCGCGGGTCACTTGTGTTTGACTGCGTACAATCAGTGCATCATAATCTTTAATCACTTCAACGAGAACCGCAGGATCCAGACCGGTCTGCTGATCAACTTGAAATTCTTGATTACTTGTTAAGGCATTCAGGCCGTTCTCGCTGATTGGATCAGTAACAATAACCTTATACATTTTCTGCATAGACCTCCTCAGCCTTTCTTACTGCCGCACCGAATCGAGGCGCCTGTCCGAATTTTGCAAGCGTCAGCTCGAGTGCGCTCAATACTTTAAGAATGTCGAACGGTGTGCAGTAGCCCATATGTCCAATACGGAAAATTTTTCCTTTAAGATCCTTTTGACCGCCGGCAATGGTAATGGAAAAGTTTTTTTTCAATGCTTTTTGAATATCCGGAGCAGAAATACCTTCCGGCTTAACGGCCGTAACGGTTGGCGAAGCATCTTCTTCGGTTGTCAGAAGCGGCAGACCAAGTTCGCGAATTCCGGCACGCATCATGTCGCGCAGAAGCACATGACGCTTGACCACGTTATTCCAACCTTCTTCTTCAATCATGTCGCAAACGGCTTGAGCGCCCTGAATGAGTGAGACAGCCGGAGTGAACGGTGTTGATTTTTGTTTTTCATAAGTATCGACATAGCGTTTCAGGTCGAGATAGAAACGCCTTTCCGGACATTCGCGAATTGCTTTCAATCCTCGATCGCTGAATGCGGCGAATGCAAGACCCGGCGGAAGCATCAGTGCTTTTTGTGAACTTGTGACGAGAATATCAATATGATCACTTTCCATATCAACCGGGACGGCACCGATGCAGCTGACACCGTCTACGATGAATAGAGCACCGGTTTTTTCTTTGACAACTTTTCCAAGCGCGTGAATCGGATTCAGAACGCCTGTTGAGGTTTCATTGAATGTTCCGAATACCGCTTTGACTGGTGTTCCTTCAAGGGTATCGATAAATGCTGCAAGCTGTTCCGGTGAACAGGATTTGCCCCATTCAATGTTTAAGCGGTGCACTGTTGCGCCATAATTTTCCGCAATCGAAGCAAGGCGATCACCGAATGATCCAGCAACGATGACGACTGCATGGTCGCCTTCGTGAATTGTATTCACAACTGCTGCTTCAAGCGCCGACGTACCGCTGCTGGTTAAAATCATGACAGGATGCTTTGTTCCGAAAATAGGCTGAAGCCGTGTGGCGACATCTTCAATCAGTATGGAGAAGTCCGGACTCCGATGTCCAATCATCGGACGTGCCATTGCGGTGTTGACTTGATTTGGAATAGGGGTCGGTCCGGGTGTAAACAAATACGTCTGATTTAAAAACAATTGACTCATCCTTCCTGTTTCTCTTTAATTTGTGAAGCAGCGCCATAGTGATCGCCGGTTTCCTGAAAAAATAAAAACGTCCCCCGCAGCATGATTTACATACTGCGAGGGACGTTGGTATTCGCGGTGCCACCCTCATTTACCGACAAAAAAGTCGGCCTTCGTTGGAATCGATAACGGCTTTAAACCGAACCTGCATACACACTACTGCTCTTTACTTTGCAGCAATTTTCCGCCGATTTGTTTCGGAGTGCTCAATTGACTGTGAATTGTACCGGCTTTCAGCCTAATGCCGACTCTCTGAGAACGAATTCCCAATCAATGCTGTCTCCATCATCACAATTGTCATGATTAGAATGATTAACTTATTGTGACCAAATTGTAACAGCTATCTGATTGTTTGTAAAGAAAAATATTTTGATTTCTTCAGAACTATTGGAAGGTCTAATTATTTGCTTGGTTCAGCCGATGTTTCAAAAATTGCCTGTTCAAGAATCTGAAGAAAGCATTTCATGTCGTCCATTTTGCCGATCGTAACCCTTACCCCGTCCTGAAAAGGGTTTATTAGGAACCCTTTTTTCTTGCAATACAGAGCTACCTGTTTCGGTTCGGCAACTTTAATATAGATGAAATTTGCCTGAGTACCATAGTAGGAAATGCCTTTTTTATCGAGAAAAGCGGTTATCACCGACAGAACCTCGTTATTTTTAAGCACACATGCATCTTTGAAACAGTTGTCCTTAAGCGCGGCAAGGGCAGCAACTTGACTTAACCTCGGGTTGTTGAAAGGAGGACGCACTTTGCCGATTTCTTCGACAACGGGCAGACTGCCGATCGCATAGCCGATTCGGAAGGAGGCAAGCCCATACGATTTAGAGAATGTCCGAAGCACAAGTACATTTTCATTTGTCGCAAGATAGTCTAAGCCATTTGGAAAGTCCTTCGCTGTAACAAAATCAATATAGGCTTCGTCAATGACAATCAGCACGTGTTTAGGAACTGCTTGAATAAACTGATCCAGTTCGGATTTCGCTAAATAGGTGCCGGTCGGATTGTTTGGGTTGCAGATCCAAATGACCTTCGTTGTTTCGTCAATGGCCTCAAGCATCGCTTGCCAGTCATGTTTGCCGTTTTTGTCACAAGGTATTTTTTTTGTCGTGGCACCTTCAATTTGAGCATGGCAGTAATATTCATAAAAGGTCGGCCAGGCCATGATCATGCTGCTGTCCGAGTCAAGAAATGCACGGCTGATTAAGACAATCATTTCATCCAGGCCGGCTCCAAAGAGAAAACGATCCTCTTTTACCCCCAGCCTTCGTGAAAGTTCATACCTGAGTTCAGTATTTTGGCAGTCCGGATAAAGCTCAGGAAGCAGAGCATCCTGAGTGATTGCTTTGCGTACATTCGGCGATGCGCCGTACACATTCTCATTGGAGTCTAATTTTACTATGCGCTTCAAACCATACTTCTTTTTTATTCTATCAACCGATGGGCCGGGATCATAAGCCCTTAATTTTTCAAGATTTTTCTTAAACATAGATACCGCTCCTCATATTTTCCGGATCAAAACATTTCTCCTACCACATTATTCGGTTATAGGACTTATGCCACCAAGATACAGGCAGCTTTAATAGTGGTGATGTGAAACAATCATGTTGTTAAAACTGTTTGTTTGATGAACTTTTCAGCATTCCAAAAAACGTGAAAAGCCAATAAATAAACCACACCTTAATGTTAACAAAATCTGCTGCATCAAGGATTCTGGAGCTTTTTTACCTATTACATTTAATCATGGAAAACTTTAAATGTAAAGAGAACCTTAGCAGAGTCAGCATCTGTAAAAGGGGCAGATAAATAACTTGTTTACCAGAATGGGTGATGCATTGATTTATCGTACATGAATAGATGCGTAAAATGGAACAAGAAACAAAAATAGAAAACGTTTGCAGAAAATTATTTTCAAATGTAAGCGTTTGATGTACAATAGAATTATAGATGAAGGAGGGGATTACGAATGGCAGAGAGTCAATGTATTGTTCGTATTCAGTCAGCCTATCCGCACTTGAGTGAGAAAGAACGCAGAATTGCTGATTATATTTTAAATAACCCAAAGGAAACGATTCACAGCAGTATTAATCAAGTTTCGGCGAGGATTAAGGTAGCGGATGCAACTGTTTTTCGTTTTTGCCGCCGATTAGATTTTAAGGGATTTCAAGAAATGAAAATAGTGCTTGCCTCTGATATTGCGCGAAATAAGCGCTTTGGAGAAATGCCCAAGACGAGACAAGACGATGTCTTAAATTTAGCCGAACAAGTGTTTCAAGACAACATCCGTACATTGGAAAATACGTATCAGATTTTAAATAGTGAATGCTTTAAACAAGCTGTTTCCATTTTAGCACACTCACAACGAATTGCATTTTTCGGGAGCAGCGGTTCAGCCTTGATTGCTCAGGAAGCGCATAGAAAATTTGTGCGAGCAGGGATCATGACCTACGCTCCGAGTGACGGAGAGTTTCAAATGTTGTCGGCCTCACAACTGACTGAGCGTGATGCTGCAGTATTTATTTCATACTCTGCTTCAGATAAGCACCTTGTTCAAGTTGCTAAAACGGTGAAACAAAAACGTTGTCCGGCGATTGGAATCACGGGATTTATGAAATCGTTGCTTGCAGAACTGATGGACGTCTCACTGCACACAGTCTCTGTTCCGACTGATTTCAGATCTGAATCCTATACGGCACGCGCTGCTCAGATGACTTTAATTGATGCGCTTTTTGTCAGTGTTATGAAGCAGCGTCAAAAACTGCAGTTGATGGACAATCATCAGCAGGATGCACTGTTACAGGGATGATTCCGACATGTATTACAAACGATTACAATGGATGGTATCTGATTGCTGGTCATTGGGAATTCATGACTAGAAACAGGACGTATAAACCGCCAAGAATAGCGGCAAATAAAAAAATAAACCCCCAGCCAATTTTTACTTTCATCAAAAAGCCTCCTCATTTGCTCTTAGTTTGAGCAGATGAGGAGGTTTCTATTTATGGCCTTGAGAAGAAAAAATTGTTCGCAAGTATTTTTAAATTATTTGGCAGATACGATATGTGTCTGCACGCCGTCGTTCACCGGTTTCAAGATAATACATTCGTAATCTTGGAACCTTTTTTGCAGGGAATCGCATAAATACGTGCTTTTGTTTCGATCAACCAGTGACATGACTGTTGGCCCTGCACCGCTTAGAAAGGTACCGTATGCTCCGTTTTTTCGTGCTATATGCGTGATCTCATCCATATCAGGGATCAGTTTTGCACGGTATGGCTGGTGAAATTTGTCGCTCTCCATCATTTTGCCTGCGGACACTCCGTCCCCGCTCAGCAGAGATGCCACCAGTACATTGCCGATACTGCTCGCTTCGATGGCTTGCTTGAAGGGCAATGCTTCAGGCAGGACTTTGCGTGCCTCGCTTGTTTTTAATTCGAAGTTGGGAATGACCGTCACCAAATCAAATTTTGGAGCAGGCAGGCGCACACTGACTACCTTTGTTTTCGATTGTGTCGAGATAACCATTCCACCGTAGAGTGAAGCCGTGACATTATCAGGATGACCTTCGGCCTGGCAGGCAATCCATGACTTGTCCTCCGGAGAGAGGTTGAGATCGAGCAGAACATCAGCAAGCTCAATGCCTGCGATGATGGCAGATCCACTGCTGCCCAGACCGCGTGAGAGCGGAATATCGTTAAACACATCCACAGAGTAGGCAGGCAGTGTCTTTCCATGCTCGTCAGCAATCTTTTTTGCCGTAACATAAATCAGATTGCTTTCTAGTGCAGGTCGAAACGAGGGCTGATTCACATAATGGAAAGCCCATGATTCTGCCTTGACCGCCTCTAAGCGCAGATAACGCCCGACCGCCAGACCAATCGAGTCGAATCCCGGTCCAAGATTAGCCGTGCTTCCCGGCACTCTTATTTGAAATGCCAGCGGCTTGCTCATTTGGACACCTGCTGGAGATGATCGACAACTGCAGAAGCTTCGGCACCGATAATTGTCGGTTCAATCGTCAGCGTATTCATTGCCGTAGTCGGATCTTTCAAGCCGTTTCCGGTCAATATACAGACGATTTTCGAACCTTTTTTAATTTTTCCTGCGGCAATGTGTTTCATTAAGCCGGCGACAGATGCACAGGAAGCAGGCTCAGCAAAAACGCCTTCAGTTCGAGCGATCAACTTGTATGCAGCAATAATCTCTTCGTCGGTTACCGAGTCAATTTCTCCGCCTGACTCTTTCTCAGCAGCGACTGCAAGCTTCCAGCTGGCCGGATTGCCGATTCGAATCGCGGTCGCAATTGTTTCGGGATTTTCAATGACTTTGTTTTTGACAATTGCTGCGGAACCTTCTGCTTCGAATCCGTGAATTTCCGGAGCGGCAATCTGTTTCTTGTCACGCAGTTCTTTAAAGCCTTTCCAGTATGCAGAGATATTTCCGGCATTACCGACAGGGATACAGAGCACGTCCGGAGCGCCGTCCAATTGATCAACAATTTCGTAAGCGCCCGTCTTCTGTCCCTCAAGTCGAAACGGATTAATCGAGTTGACAATGGTAAAATCAGAGTGAGCACCCGTATAACGTACGATATCCAATGCTTGATCAAAATTTCCGTTGACTTCAAAGATCTTTGCGCCGTACATGACGGATTGTGCGAGTTTGCCTAAAGCAATTTTGCCTTTAGGAATAACAATGATGCAGTCCATTCCTGCGCGCGCACTGTAGGCGGCAGCAGATGCCGATGTGTTTCCTGTCGAGGCACAGATGACACCTGTGCTTCCGCTTTCCTTTGCCTTTGCAACGGCGAGAAACATGCCTCGGTCTTTAAAACTTCCTGTTGGGTTTAGACCTTCGAATTTTCCATAAATTTCGCAGCCTAATTGCTCAGACAGTTTTTCAAGTGGAATAAGCGGTGTGTTTCCTTCAAGCAAAGTCAATCGAGGTGTTTTATCCGTAACCGGCAAAACATCCTTATACGTTTCCATTAAACCTTTCCAAACCATGATTTTAACCCCTTTCAACACGGAAATATTTAGCGTTCACAATAACATCCAACTGTTTCAGCATATCAAATGATTTTTCAAAAAGTACTTTGTTTGTGACGTGAGTGACAAGAGCAACTTCTGCAACATCACGCCCCGGAATCGGTTCCTGATAAAGCTTTTCGAGGTTGATCTGCTGCTCCCTAAAAAGATCAGTCAGCTTTGAGAATGAACCGGGTTCGTCTTTCATATGCATGCGAACAAAGAATTGACTCTCAACAAGATTATCTTTGCGGGCGTGCAATTCTTTTTTCGGTAAAAAAATATGATTACCGGTAACGCCAAGCGAGATATTGCGGACAACTGAAAGAAGATCCGAAACTACTGATACCGCGGTCGGTCCTTCGCCCGCTCCGGCCCCATAATACATGGTTTCGCCGAGAGCGGAACTATAAACGTAGATCGCATTGTTTTCATTCTCTACTGCGGCGAGCGGATGGCCGTCCGGAAGAAGCGTCGGTTCGACGCGTACATCAATATCGCCGTTATTGACTTCGGAGATGCCGACCAACTTAATCGTATACCCTAGCCTTTTAGCAAAAACAATATCTTCACGCGTCACATCAGTGATCCCTTTAATTTTCACATCGTCCAGTTTCACAGGAATAGAATAGGCGAGATGACTTAAAATGACCATTTTTCGAGCAGCATCCAGGCCCTCAACATCCGAAGTCGGATCCGCTTCGGCAAACCCCAGCTTTTGGGCAGATGCGAGCGCTTTTTCATAGGACAGGCCGTCCCCGCTCATTTTGCTCAAAATATAGTTGGTCGTCCCGTTTACAATTCCGATCAATTTCTGAATACGATCAGCTGCCAGACCGTCGGTCAGTGTCCTTAAAATAGGAATGCCGCCGGCAACACTCGCTTCGTAATAAAGATCGCAATGATTCGCTTTTGCTTCTAAGAGTAATTCTTCCCCGTAAGAAGCCATAAGATCTTTATTGGCAGTAATGACGTTTTTCTTATTTTTAAGCGCTCGCAGAATATATTGATACGTTTGATCTACGCCGCCAATCAATTCAATAATTACATTTATTTCTGGATGGTCAAGAATTTCATAGACATCTGTGGTTAAGTTTCGGTTATCGATGAGCACTTTTCTCGGCCTGTTTTTGTTTCGAACGAGTACTTTTTCCAGATGAATTTCGCAACCTGTGCGTTTTTCAAGCCGTTCTTTGTCTTTGGTAAGCAATCTGACAACGCCCGTTCCGACTGTTCCGAATCCAAGCAAGCCTACGGACACCTTCTTCAATTCTCATCACTCCTCATATGCACACGCGGCTAATGTGCTCACGTGATCACAGATTAAGGCGCAGGCAGCATGTTAACGAAACTGTCCGCACTTTTCTATTTTTCAGTAAAATAACGTACAACGTTATGTATCTTGCATTATAACCCGAAGCTTGAGCAACAACAAGACAATTTTTCTTGGCAATTGTGTCTGCCCGAGCTGAGAAAACGTCATGAGTTTTCGCCGCCCGCTAATTAGAAAAGGGTTATGAGCGAAAACGATTGAAAAATATAGTTATGGGGTTGACCGTCAGTGAAAAATACGTTACGATAAATGCCAATCGTCAATCGTTTAATAAATTAAAGTGTTGATAGGGACTTGTCATGTGAGAAAGGTTTGTAGAGAATCGGGAATGGTGAAAACCCGGTAGCCGGCACATGAACATACCACCCTTGAGTGTCTGTCTGAAAACATTAGGACAGAACGAGTGCCGGTCACTTGTTACAAAAATGACTGATCTCAAGCTTGAGGATACAGTTACCGAGCCAATATTTGTGAAAACATTGGGAAGCCGGGTGGAACGTGAAAAGCCAAACCTTTTCGCCCCTGCACATTTATTTGTGCGGGACGAAAAGGTTTTTTGTTTTTTAATGATAGTAGCAATCAAATGGCAGATATGTGTGATACATAGGTGAAATGAGGGTGAGCGAGAATGGAACAGAACATGAACGTCGAATTAACGAATCAGGATGAGCTGTATGATTATCTTTCAAATGCGCTGGGAGGCAGGGATCGTTACACAAAAAAGGTCTGCGTGACGCGTCATGCAGATACAACCGCTGTCACATATGAGCTTGCAAAGACAAAGGCAGCAAGCAGTGCTCATGAATTAAAACAAACCGACCCGCAAAGTGATTGCGAACTCGTGACGATATGTCTGTTGCTCTCATCAGAAGCGGATGCTTGCCATGTCAGCCATTTGATCTCAAAGTATCAAGCTACGTTCACTGACATCAGAGATTCAACATACATTGTGACGGCTGTCGCATCTGCGAGACAGATTGATGCGTTAATCAGCGCCCTTCTTCCTCATGGGGTGACGGCTATGTCCCGAACAGGCATTGGACAAGACAATGCTGATCCTTATCTTGTAAAAAATAAACGATTAGAGAAAAACAAAGCTCGATCAGTACCGGCCGCTGATCATTTATTTATTCTTTCTTTTTAGCTGTCTGCGCCATAAGGGTCTTAACAATTTCTGCGGCACTGTTTTGAAGATCTGGGCGCATGCTCAGTCTGCTCGTATCAAAACGTTGATAGCTCGGCGTTTCCTTCGCTGCCCGCTTCTTTAAGGCTGCGATCAGGTTGCGGTAGGCGGGACTGTCTCCCTGATCGATCGCTGATTCAACTTTATCGACTTCATTTGTCTTATCGAGGCGCATGATCCAATAAATAATTGCAGCCGTTATGTGTTCGCAAAATGGAGCAGTTGACGTGCAGCCGCAATGTGCGGTCATTGTGCCGATATTTGTGGGAAAAGTCGCTTCGGATTGCTCGACATTCCAGTAAATGTCGATCTGAAAAAAAGTGCTGTGGATGTCTTCGACACTAGCGTGCAATCCTTGATTCGACGCATGATAATCCCATACTCGATGCTTGTCGTACAGCATTAGACCCCGTTCGAATGCATTTTGCTGCGTTTTTGCCGCATAATCAGCAAGCCATCCGGCCAGTCTGGCATTGCGAAACATAAGTCTGCGCACCATTACACCACTCCTTCATGTAATTGAATCAGATTTAACAGTTCCTGATCGCTCATTTCTGTCAGCCACGACTCTCCGCCACTGAGAATCTGTTTCTGCAGGCTTTTTTTTCGTTCAATCAGCCGGTCGATTCTCTCTTCAAGTGTTCCTTCGCAAATCAGTTTATAGACATAGACGTTGTGTTCTTGACCAATCCGGTAGGCTCTGTCAGTAGCCTGTTCTTCGACAGCCGGATTCCACCAGCGGTCATAGTGGATCACGTATCCTGCCTCTGTCAAATTAATTCCCACCCCGCCGGCCTTAAGTGAAAGGATGAAAAGTGTTTTCTTATGATTAGGACTCTGAAATTTGTCGATCATTTTCTGACGCTGTTCGGCATTTAAGGCACCGTTAAGAAAGAAAACAGCAGCGTCCGGATATTTTCGCTGCACTTCTTCAAGCAAAAGTTTTCCCATTTTTACATATTGCGTAAAAAGAAGAACCTTCTCATCTTGTTCAAATAGAGGATCAAGTATTTGAAACAATAGATCAAGTTTACCGGACGACCAGTCACCGGCCGCGGATGGATCGCTAACTAATGAAGGATGATCGCAAACTTGCTTCAGTTTGGTCAATGTCGACAAGATCAGTCCTTTTCTCTGAATCCCGCCTGTCTCCGCAACGTTTTTCTTCAACCTGTTTACTATGGATTGATAAAGGGACGCTTGATTTTTGGTTAAGTTGCAGATTCGTGTTGCTTCCACCTTTTCGGGTAGGTCACGAATAATTTTCTTATCAGTTTTCTCACGACGCAGGAGAAAGGGGCGAATCATTTGTGTGAGCTGGCGCGCTTTGGAACGGTTATTCTTTTTCTCAATCGGATGAATAAACTGCGCGCGAAAACGTTCAAGTGATCCGAGGTAGCCCGGATTCAAAAAATTCATGATCGACCAGAGTTCCTCAAGGCGATTTTCAATCGGCGTACCAGTCAATACAAGACGATGCGCGGTCTTAATCGGGCGAAGTGCCCGTGTTTTCTGTGCCCGCGGATTTTTGATTGCCTGTGCTTCATCAAGAATGACACAACTCCAATTGTAGGCCAGCATTTCGCCTGCTTCTTTTGTGTAGATGGCATAGCTGGTCACGATGACATCGCAGGCACGAAGACGCTCATGGAACGCTTTTCCGCGCAACCGGTTCGTACCATGATGAATATACAGATCAAGCTGAGGGGAAAATGCTGCGCATTCATGATTCCAGTTTGCAACCAGCGAAGTCGGACAAATAATCAAGGCAGGTCCTTTTGGGTGTGTGGAATCGGACGGTGCCTCTTCGGGATGCTGTTTGCAATAATCGAGATAGGCGATCGCTTGAACCGTTTTGCCCAGTCCCATATCATCGGCGAGACAGCCACCGACATGCTGACGGCGTAAATTAACAAGCCATGTATAGCCTCGTTTCTGGTACGAACGTAGACTGCCGACAAATGTATCAGGCACTGGGACGCTGCGAGAAGGCTTCTTTAATAATTGACTCAGATAATTGCCGATTTCAGAATCAATATTCATTTTGATTCTGCCATTTCGTTTGCGTCGTCGTGTTGCTTCGATTTTTATTGCTGCAGAAACACTCGGTTTCGTATCAAATAAGCTGAGTGCATCTTCCATCTCTTCGTAAGCCTTCATCATTTGATGAACAGGCAAATGAATCCACTGATTTCCTTGATGGATAAACGGCTGATTGGCACGGACCAGTTGCCTGAATTTTTCAGTGCTTAGTTGAATATCTCCGATTGCAATGCGCCAATCATAAGTAATTAACGAATCCAAGCTGAAAAGTGATGTTTCGCTTCCGCTTTTTTTCTGATGAATGTCCAAATCAACAGTTACTGACGGAGCATCTTGAATCGCGACATTTTCAGGAAAGACGACAAGAATAGAAGCATCTGCAAGGATATCCTCATACTGATAGAGATCTGAGAGTTCATGTATTGACAGGCAACCGTCGGAGACTCCTTTGAACAATGAAACAATTGATTCCGGTATTTGCCCTTTAATTAGATTCAAGCGTTTAGATAACCAGTTTTCCTGGCTGAGAGAAGCCGGAATGGCAACCTCTTCAGGCGAACGCTCTGCACGTCTGCCATTTTGCCAGCCGCAAATTTTGATTGTATAGTCCCAAATGGACGATACAGAAAACAAGTCATCTGCATTTGCAGGTTTAAGAATAAGGTTTGCTTCTTCGGGAACAAAATAGGCTTCCATTTGTTCGCGTTTATAGTTCAACAATGCCTGTGCCCATGAATCGGATTGTGCGGATGCAACCGGGCGAACCCAGCCGGCCAGTTCAAATTCTAATTGATCCATCTGTTCAATCTGTTGCGGGTCATGAAGAACCATCCATGGTTTGTCTGTTCCGATAAGAGGATTACCGTTTTCAATCTGATTCAGGAATGCATCATGATCTATTTTCTTTAATTCGATTGGCTGATTTAATGTTGCTTTCTGAGCGGAACGAATCATGGTATTCAACCAGTAAATGACAACTAGGTAGACCCATTGCTGTACTCTTTGGTCCTGCAGTTCATCTATTGAAAAGGCGAGACGCGGCAGTCGGCTCAGCCAGTCGGCAAACAAACCGCTTTCAGCGAGAACGCGTGCATCGGGTATCCAATGACAGAAATAGCATTGTTCCTCTTTTCCGCGTTTCAAATGATAGAAAAAGGGATAAAAAAGTCCGTTTTCTAATAAACTGTCTACAGCTTCTGATAGTTGACGAAACCACTGTACTGTGAGTCCAGGGAAAATACCTAGTTGATCTTCCCGGATAGCCCCGTCGTGAATCAAGCGGAAGACTCCGGCCATCGGCATAATGACCCCGTCAACGTCAGCGTCACTTTTATCATCAATAAACTTCGCTCTGTAAGGGAAAAAAGGATATGCAGATGTTTCGCTCAGCCATCCGGGAACCTGCTTCTTGTCTGCAGAACGGCTCGGAAAAGGCAGGACTTCGCCGTTTATGTCGGTAAACCAGAGAAAAAAATTCCATGAATTTTCAATATGAGGAATAAAAGTCATTTGAAGAAATCGATCCATTAAATAAGATCCCCTTAAAAAATAGGTAATGTTAAACGATCATGTTCTTTAATGGCTCATCAAACCGGCAAATGAACAATTAATAAATCGTACGAACAACAAAATCTTTTAACAAAGCCAAAAAGTAAAAATTGAAAATCAAGTTCCGTTATTATTTATATAGAAACAACCGGTCACAGATTCAATGATCTGCCCAGTTAATAGTTGCGTTTGTGTAAAATTACTATCCTATAAGTGTATCATAGCGATCATTAAGAAGATACTTCAATTTCTGACAATCAGATGATGCGATGGATAAGCGCATGCATTTTTATTGTATTCTTGTTATGATGAACAGAGGGAATATTTGAGCACTGTATCACAGTATGGCACAGATTATGATGAAACTATACGTGTGAGACTTATAATATTGTTAGCGCTCACATTTTCTGTGTGTGCAGATTTGCGATTGATTGCATTTGTTTTTGTTTAAGAATACATGAGAACGAAGTCTCGAAGCCAGAAGGTAAAGGCGGGTTGACAAATGAAAGAGAAAGAGTGGTATTTTATTGATTCAGGTATTCATTCGCCGGTATATAACATGGCCCTTGATGAATATCTGCTTGAATGCGGAGCAAAGGGACGGAGACAGCCGGTGCTTCGTTTCTATGGATGGAATCCGCCGGGTCTGTCCATCGGTTATTTTCAAAAGACTGCCGGAAAAATTGATTGGGAAGGAACAAAAGCGCATCAAGTTACCTGTGTACGCCGTTTGACTGGCGGACGCGCCGTGCTCCATCATGACGAACTCACCTATAGCGTCGTTATTCCCGAAGATGATCCGGATATGCCGCATTCGATTGTCGGCGCATACAGAGTTTTATCCAAAGGATTGCTTGAAGGTTTTCGAGCAATGGGATTAAGCGCGGATCTTGCTATTCCGAGCGCAAAGCCGGGAAGTGCCCACTCACCGGTATGCTTTGAGGAAGCGTCCTGGTATGAACTGGTCGTTGAAGGACGGAAAGCTGCAGGAAGTGCACAAACAAGACAGAAGGGAATGATCCTGCAGCATGGATCAATTCCGATTTCAGTTGATGAAGACGAACTCTTTGATTGTTTTTATTACGCAAACACTAAACTGAAGGAGCGGGCAAAGCGTGCCTTTTCCGGCAAAGCGGTTGCACTTGAGGATCTGCTTGGGCGCAAAGTCGATCTGGCGGAAGTCAAGAAGGCCTTCTATCACGGCTTTGAAAAAGGATTGGATATCCAGCTTCAACCACTGATACTGACTGAGAAGGATGTAAGAAACGTCTTGGCTTTGGCAGAACAAAAGTATGAAACAGATCAATGGAACAAATCCAGATGATTGAAAATCAGTTATTGAAAAATGAGGAGGAATTAGTATGGAGAAGCGCAGATCCTATTTGAGGAAACCGGATTGGCTTAAGATACGAATCAATACGAATCAGGATTATCGCGGTATTAAACATTTGATGAGGGAGGAGAGCCTGCACACAGTATGTGAGGAAGCAAAATGCCCGAATATTCATGAATGCTGGGCAACTCGCCGGACTGCGACGTTTATGATCCTAGGTGACGTATGTACGAGAGGATGCCGTTTTTGTGCAGTCAAGACCGGAAGACCGACCGAATTGGATCTGCGCGAGCCTGAACGTGTCGCAGATTCAGTGTGCAGAATGCGTCTGCGCCATGTTGTTGTGACCGCAGTCGCTCGAGATGATCTCAAGGATGGCGGAGCATTTGTTTTCGCAGAAACCATTCGCGCGATCCGAAGAAAAGCACCTTATTGCACCATTGAAGTATTGCCTTCAGACATGAAGGGCGATGATGAAAGTATTCTGACTCTGATGGATGCGAAGCCGGATATTTTCGATCATAATATTGAAACCGTTCGTAGACTTACGAAACGAGTTCGTGCAATCGCCACCTATGATCGATCACTTGCCGTTCTCAAACGGGTGAAGGAACTGAGTCCCAATACACCTGTAAAATCAAGCATTATGGTTGGCCTCGGTGAAACAAAAGAAGAAATTCTTGAAGCAATGGATGATTTGCTTGCCAATCATGTAGATATCATGGTGATCGGTCAATATTTGCAGCCGACTCGAAAGCATTTGGACGTCATTCGCTATTATACACCGGAAGAATTCGACGAGCTTAAGCACATTGCACTCGCAAAAGGCTTCAAGCACTGTGAGGCAGGACCCCTAGCCCGTTCATCCTACCATGCCGATGAACAGGTTGGGGAAGATTCGCGCCGCCGTCATGACGAACTGATTCGTCAAACTGAAAAAGAAACGGGAGCTGAATCATGAATGTTAAAAGGCCGCGTCTCCCTATCACAGATGCGGCCTTTTATTGTCCAAATCGATGCAGCCGTTCATAGAATTCGTCGATGAACGATGAAAAAAGCTGCTCTGAAGGGGCAAGATCGCGATCACGTGGCGTAATAATCCCTACGGATCGCGATATTTTCGGAGTGCTGAGTGTAAGAGTGGCAACATTGTCAGGAAGATTGTAAGCAGCAGCATTTTCAGGCATTAACGCGATACCAAAATCTGATGAAACTAAGTTCTTGATTGTGTCCATATCCTCGCCTTCAAAAACGATAGTCGGAGTAAATCCTGCCTGTCTGCACGCATCACGAAATAGTTCCTGAAGAGAAAGTCTGCTGCGAAACGTGATGAATCGTTCATTTTTGAGTTGGCTGAGTTGTATCGGTCCGTGTCCCGCTTTTCCATGCTGCTTCGATATGAGAAGGACCATCCGTTCTGTATACAGGATACTGCTGCGTACGATGCCGTGATGCTTCGGAACTGGTGAAGCAAAGGCAAAGTCAATGCTGCCTTGTTCGATCAATTTAATCAGGTAGGGGACAGTACCCTGATGGAGCCGGAAATCAATGCCCGGATGTATGTCGTGAAACTTTTGCAAAACAATAGGTAAGGTGTGTACGGACAGACTAGTTGAAATTCCGAGTCGGACTAAGCCGGTTTCGGGATTAAGGTATTCTTTAATCTTTTTTTGAGCTTTTTCAAACTCGATTAATCCGCGTTCCGCATGCTGCAGAAATATTTTTCCTGCCTGCGTGAGCTGAATATTGCGTCCCTTGCGCGAAAAAAGAGCAACTCCGAGTTCGTCTTCAAGCATCGCAATCTGGCGGCTGATTGCAGATTGTGCCACATGCAACGCCTCGGATGCCTGCGTTATATGTTCTCTTGTTGCAGCTTCTATAAAATATTGAATCTGTCTTAATTCCATGACATACACACCATTCATCTAATATTGAGATTGATTTATTCTAAATTATATATTGTAAAGATTGATATTGAAAGAGTAAAATTAAATCACCATAATTTTGACCTAATAAAGAGATAGAAGATACGTTTTCAGAAAACTCACACAGATTTGATGCGTGATTGCGAACAGAAGGAAGGATGAGGTTTATGATGAGCGAAGCTCAGACGAGAGAGAAGCCGGAAGGACTTTACCGCCCGGAATTTGAACATGATGCGTGCGGAATCGGCATGTATGCGGACATTAAAGGACGTGCGTCTAATGAGATTGTCAAGACTGCACTGGAGATGCTGGCGAGGCTTGATCACAGAGCCGGGAAGGCTGCCGATGGAAAAACAGGTGACGGAGCCGGAATTTTGGTTCAGATTCCCGACCGGTATTTTCAGGAAATATGCGATTTTGAACTTCCGCCTGTCGGACACTATGGCGTCGGTATGTTCTTTATGCCCCAGGATCGTTCGAGCCGATTGGTTGCAATCGGCAAAATTAAAGCCTGCATCGCTGCACGAAATTTAAGAATATACGGCGAGCGCGATGTTCCGATCGACGAAAACGAAATCAGCCGTCTGGCAAGAAGCAAAGCTCCATATATGTACCAAATGTTTATCGGAACGGCTAACCAAGACGCAGGGGCGATACTGGATTCGAAATTGTATCTGCTCAGAAAAGCGATTGAAGCAAAACTTAAGGATGAGATCTATGTTGCCAGTCTCTCAAGCCAAACGCTTGTCTATAAGGGGATGCTTCGGGCAAAAGAGGTGTCGGCTTTTTATACGGATTTACAGGATGAACGCTTTGTTTCGGCACTTGCCTTAGTCCATTCACGATACAGTACCAATACGTTTCCAAGCTGGGAACGTGCACATCCGAACCGAATGATTGTGCACAATGGAGAGATTAATACGATTCGTGGTAATATGAGCTGGTTTAATGCCAAGGCGAAACGTTTAAAAGACGGAAAACTCCCTCAGATTATTGATCCCGAAGGCAGTGATTCAGCTATTTTTGATAACGTACTTGAATTTTTGACTCATCATGGTTTTTCGCTGCCGCATGCGGTGATGATGATGGTGCCTGAACCTTGGGAGGGAGACAACGGACTCCCTGAATATTTGCATGATTTCTATGAATTTCACAGCAGAGCGATGGAACCGTGGGATGGTCCGATGGCGCTTGGATTCTGTAATGGAAAACAAATCGGTGCTGTTCTCGATCGTAACGGCCTGCGACCGGCTCGTTATTACATCACAAATGATGATAAGGTTGTGTTCTCGTCTGAAGTAGGTGTGGCCGATCTGAATCCGGAAAACATACGCCAGCGCTGTCATCTGAAGCCGGGCCAACTGCTGCTTATCGATACGGCAAAAGGCCGGATTGTACCAAGCGACGAATTGAAAAAAGAAATCTGTTCATCAATTGATTATGCCGATCTATTGAGAAAGTCAGTCATCAGGCTTAACGGGCAGCATGGAACTGGGGAACTTCTCTCCGACAGCAAGCGCCTTTTTCAGCAAAAAGTATTCGGATATACCTACGAAGATGAAACAAAAGCCATTCAGCCCATGGCGGAACAAGGAAAAGAGCCGACCGGTTCGATGGGCAACGACACGCCGCTTGCTGTCTTGTCCAATAAATCGCAATTGCTATTTGACTACTTTAAGCAGTGGTTCTCACAAGTCACAAACCCGCCGATTGATGCGATTCGAGAAGCACGGGTTATGTCGAAAATGACATGGCTCGGTCCGCAAATCAGCTTGCTTGAACCGAGCAAACATGTGACATCGCAAATTCGTTTGAAGCATCCGATCCTTGATCGAAAAGCTTTTCAGGATCTTCAGCATCAAGAATTAAAAACGCGGACAGTCGCACTGACTTATCTTGCTGAAGAAGGCAGATTCGGACTCTCCAAAGCAGTGGATCAGCTGATCCTGCATGTGGACGAAATGATCCATGATGATGTGGCACTGATTATTCTTTCGGATCGTGGTGTGGATAAAAATCATCTGCCGATTCCATCTCTGCTTGCTGTCAGTGCATTGCATCAT
Source organism: Sporolactobacillus shoreicorticis (assembly GCF_024125445.1). Classification (GTDB taxonomy): domain Bacteria; phylum Bacillota; class Bacilli; order Bacillales; family Sporolactobacillaceae; genus Sporolactobacillus; species Sporolactobacillus shoreicorticis. Next base: position 20,773 of record NZ_JAMXWM010000023.1, read on the forward strand.
CATTTAATTAATCAGGGCACACGTCCGCAAATCAGCTTGATTGTTGATTCAGGTGAACCGAGAGACAGTCATCAGGTAGCCGCATTGCTTGGTTATGGAGCCGATGCCATTCATCCATATCTGGCGCTTAATACCGTTCATTCGCTGATTAAAGCAAATCATTTAGATCTATCAGAAGAAAAGGCAGAACAAAATTATGTTAAAGCTCTTGTTGGTGGAATTGTAAAAATCATGTCCAAAGTAGGCATTTCATCAATTCAAAGTTATCGAGGAGCGCAAACGTTTGAGGCGCTTGGCTTGTCCAATGATCTTATTGACAAATATTTTAAAGGCACAGTGACCCAAATCGGTGGTATTGGGCTGGAAGAAATTGAAACGGAAACGCTGCTGCGGCATAAGAAGGCGGTCGAGGAGTGCCTGCAAGGTGAAATGAAGCCCTTGGACCCGGGCAGCACAATGCAATGGCGTCAAGGCGGGGAACAGCACAAAATTGAACCGTTGATTGTGCACACGCTTCAGCAGGCAGCACGGACGAATGATTATCAATTGTATAAAGACTATAAAAAAATGGTGGACAATGCACCGTTCTCAACAATTCGAAGTTTACTGACTTTCGAAAAAGATCGAAAGCCTATTCCGCTTGAAGAGGTTGAACCTGTTGAAAACATTCTGAGACGTTTTAAAACCGGTGCAATGTCTTACGGATCAATCAGCAAAGAGGCACACGAGGCAATGGCGATTGCAATGAATCGTATCGGCGGAAAAAGCAATAGCGGTGAAGGTGGGGAGGATGCCGATCGATTTACGCTTGATCAGAATGGCAACTGGCGCCGCAGTGCAATTAAGCAAGTGGCTTCAGCACGTTTTGGCGTTACAAGTTATTATCTTTCTGAAGCAGACGAACTGCAGATTAAGATGGCGCAAGGCGCAAAACCCGGCGAAGGCGGACAGCTGCCTGCCGGAAAAGTATATCCTTGGATCGCCCGCACCCGTCATGCAACGACAGGGGTTGCGCTCATTTCACCGCCGCCGCACCATGACATCTATTCAATTGAAGATTTGGCACAATTGATCTATGACCTGAAGTCAAGTAATCCAAAGGCGAGAATCAGCGTTAAATTGGTTGCAAAAGGCGGGGTCGGTACCATTGCTGCCGGTGTTGCAAAAGGAAAAGCCGATGTGATTCTGATCAGTGGACACGACGGCGGGACGGGTGCTGCATCTAAAACAAGTATTAAGCATGCCGGACTGCCGTGGGAAATCGGACTGGCCGAAGCACATCAAACCTTGATGAAAAACGGTCTGCGTGATCGTGTTCGTCTTGAAACCGACGGAAAGCTGATGACAGGACGCGATGTTTTAATTGCTGCTTGTCTTGGTGCGGAAGAATTCGGTTTTGCTACGGCCCCGCTTGTCGTTCTCGGTTGTCTGATGATGCGAGCTTGTCATCTTGATTCATGCCCTGTCGGCATTGCGACGCAAAATCCGCAACTGCGCAAGAATTTTATGGGTAACCCAGATCACATTGTTCATTTTATGACGTTTATTGCTCAAGATATTCGCGAACAATTAGCTGAATTAGGCTATCGTTCGCTTAATGAAATAATCGGACAGGCGCACTTGCTTCGAATCAAAAAGGAAGTGCACAATCACTGGAAGGCACGCACGCTGGATCTCTCCGATCTGCTTTATCAGGCGGAAAGCGACGTTTCCAAACGCTACTTTTCTCGTGCACAGGAACACCATGTCGAACGCCGGTTTGATGAGCGCAATTTGGTTGCTACCTGTCTGCCAACGATTGAGAATAAGCGGCCGGTGCAGCTTGTCTATAAATTAAAAAACTCCGATCGAACAGTTGGATCGACACTTGGCTACTTTATTTCACGTTCGACTGGGGGCAAGGGATTGCCTGAGGATACAATTACTTTATCTTTTACAGGGAGTGCCGGACAGAGCTTTGCGGCATTTATTCCGAAAGGTGTAACGATGATTCTGACAGGAGACGCCAATGATTATGTCGGCAAAGGATTGTCAGGAGGAAAAGTGGTTATTAAATCAGAAGAGCTTGCGGATGTTGATTCAGATTCACAGGCAATGATGGGCAATGTTGGCTTATTTGGCGCAACGAGCGGTGAGGCCTACGTGCGCGGTACCGCCGGCGGACGTTTTTGTGTGCGCAACAGCGGGGCGAAGGCTGTTGTTGAAGGTGTCGGCGAGAACGGCTGCGAATATATGACCGGTGGCAGAGTCGTCGTTCTGGGGGCAATTGGGAGAAATTTCGCTGCCGGGATGTCTGGTGGTGTTGCTTATGTTCTGCCCGATGGTGAGCGTGATCAGATGATTCCTCTCATTAATAAGGAATTGGTGAATATCGAACCGCTCACGGATAAGCAGGAACAGGATGAAGTTTATCATTTGATTAAGAATCATCTGGATCACACCGGAAGTCCGAAGGCCGAAAAAGCGCTCATGAACTGGAAAGAGTCCATTCAGCGGATGATCAAGATTATTCCGCGCGACTATGAAGCAATCCTTGAACAAATTGCGCGGTATGAATCGCAGGGATTGACCGGAGAACAAGCGAAAGAGCAAGCATTCTACTTGAAAAAACAAGGAAAACTGAGCGTTCGCAACTCCACTTATTTACCGGTTTGAGTTCAGGAGGCCGATTTTTGCAGCGGATAAATTTTGAAAGGATGAAGTTGATCTATGGGACAATTAATGGGTTTCCTAAACATAGAGAAAAAGAATCAAAAGGAACGTAAGCCGGCCGAACGTGTGCATGACTGGGGCGAATACAAAATTCCCCTGGCGGAAAAGGCTGCCAAAAAGCAAGCGGCCCGCTGTATGGATTGCGGTATTCCTTATTGCCAAATTGGCACGACAATTAATCGAGGTACAACCGGATGCCCCATCCATAACCTGATTCCTGAGTGGAACGATCTTGTGTATCACGGACTCTGGAAAGAGGCTTATGATCGCTTGGCAAAAACAAACAATTTTCCGGAATTCACATCGAAAGCCTGTCCTGCTCCATGTGAAGGATCATGTACTGCAGGTTTTGTCAGCGATCCGGTTTCGATTAAATCCATAGAGCGAGCGATTATCGACCGTGCCTTTGAAGAGGGATGGGTTGTACCGAAACCGCCGAAACGGCGCACGGGCAAAAAGGTTGCTGTGATCGGATCAGGACCGGCAGGACTCGCCTGTGCAGATCAATTAAATAAAATCGGTCATGAGGTTACTGTTTTTGAACGTTCAGATCGCCCGGGCGGTTTGCTGATGTATGGCATTCCAAGCATGAAAATTGAAAAGGATGTTGTCGATCGCCGTATTCATCTGCTTGAGGAAGAAGGTATTCTTTTTCAAACAAATGCTGATGTAGGAAACACAGTCAGCGTCGAATTGCTAAAAGAAAACTATGACGCGGTTATTCTCTGCACAGGTGCCGGCAAGCATCGCGAGGTGTCGATCGAAGGGCGCGACTTGAAAGGAATTTCACCGGCGATGCAGTATTTGACTGCCAGCAATCGTTATCTGCTTTATGGTGAAGCACTGAAGCCTGATTTCGATGCAAACGGGAAGAATGTGATTGTGATCGGCGGCGGGGATACAGGCGAGGATTGTGTGGCGACGGCGATTCGTCAAGGATGTAAAAGTGTGGTTCAGTTCGGTAAACACGGTAAGCTTCCTGCTCAGCGTACGGCTAATAATCCGTGGCCGGAGCATCCAAATGTTTTTTCAGTGGATTATGCTTATGAAGAAGCTGAAGAGGTACTTGGAAAGGACCCGCGCGAATACTATGTTGAAACGCAGAAATTTATTGGCGATTCAGATGGACATGTACAGGAACTGATCACCGGTTCTTTTAAGAAAGATTTAGATGAGGCGACGAAAAAAAGCTGGAAGGCAGATCTTGTCCTTATCGCAATTGGTTTTCAAGGCGCTGAAGATAAAGTATTTGAGGATTTTAAAATTGCTAAGGACGCTTCAGGCCGCGTGATCGAAGCAGATTCCCGCAGCTATCAGACAAGTCAGGAAGGCATCTTTGCCGCGGGCGATGCACGCCGTGGTGCAAGCTTAATTGTTTGGGCGATTGAAGAGGGACGCAAAGCAGCGGCTGCCGTTGATCTTTATTTGGATAAAAAATTGTCTTTACTCCATGAATAATTGATAAATCATTAATATAAAAAGCCGACAGTCGTCGGCTTTTTTCTTTTTTTACAAGTAAAGGATACGGTTTTACAACAAAGCAAAGGGTTGTGAACCAAACGCGTGGGTAGCAATTTCAAGCGCAGGCCGGGGAGGAATCGCGGGAATCAATTTGAGGGGACTCCCGGAGCGTATTCAAGGGGTGAACAGTTCCGGACTTTCACGAATGAATCAATGAAATAGTAAGGACAACACGATCTCCTGATAAAGTCTAATTTCTTAAATAGCTGTTTTTTATTACAATTCGACAATGATCGTCGTGGTTCGACGTAAAATTTTTGTAAATAATAGAAATGACTTCTCATACACAGTAAAATATACAGTATAATAAAAATTAAGTGCTTAAATTTAGAAAAAGAGATTAAGGTAACGGGGTGAGGACGGTGGCAAAACATAAACTGTTCGCATCGATCACAGTTGGGTTGCAGACGCTCGTATTAAAAATTGCCGATCTGACCAAGATGTCGATCGTTGAGTATGTTAAAGCCGATGTTTCAATCGGCGCGGATATATATAACCATAAAATGATTGAATTTCAGACGGTTGATCAAGCGTGCCGTCAATTGGCGGGGTTTGTACAAATAATGGATGGTTACGGTGTCACCGAGTATCGCGCCGTTGCGGCAAGCTCGGTTCAAGAGGCGAGAAACGCAGAGTATGTAAAGGAGCAGATTCGGATTAAGACAGGTCTCAATGTCGAATGGCTGGCAAACGCGGAGGAACGTTTTCTTCATAATCAGGCTGTTGCTTATAATACAGATAGGTTCAGCGACCTGATCCAACAGGGGACCATGCTGATCGACATTGGATCGGGCAGCATGCAATTGACAGTTTATAATGACGGTCATTTTATTTTTTCCCGAAATATTAAGCTTGGCCCGCTTCGCATTCGCGAATTGCTTGGTGACTTAGAAAGCAAAACCGGTGATTTTGTAGAGATCATGGAGGATTACATTCGCAGTAAAATTGACGGCTATCACCAATTTGCTCCAAGAGGAGTTGCCATCCGCAACTTCGTGCTGGTCGGCACCGATCTGCTGGCGTTTAAACAGGCATTTATGAGCGGCAGTGATGAAATCATCAGCCGGCAGCGATTTGAGGAATTATATCAGCATATATTGACCATTCCCCCTCAGGTACTGGCCAAGGAATTTACGCTGCCCTATGATTCAGCATCGCAGCTGCTTCCGTCTGCGATGATCTTGAAGATGACACTGGAGATTACAGGGGCTGAAAGTATTATTCTTTCAGATGCCGATCTGGCCGATGGGATCATTGTTCATAAATTGCTCCTGATGCATAAGAGGATTATGGATCACTCGTTTACAGAAGATATTATTGTTTCTGCACGTAATATTTCTGCACGCTATAATTGCGATACAGAACATATTAACAGTGTTGAGAACTTTGCGCTTCACTTATTTGATCGCTTGAAGCGTCTGCACGGCCTGAACAAAAGAGAACGGCTCCTGCTGCAGCTTGCAGCAATTTTGCAGGATACCGGAAGTTATATTGATATGAATGCTCACTATATACATTCTTACTATATTATTCAATCGTCGGAAATCATCGGCATCTCCGAAAATGAGCGGGATATAGTTGCCAATATTGCGCGGTACCACAGCGCAGAGACACCGTCGAGCAATTCATCTGCTTTTCGGAAGCTTCCGGTGATGAGCAGACTTATCGCTGCAAAGCTGGCTGCGCTGTTACGAATTGCCGATGCACTGGATGACAGCCGTCAGCAAAAGGTGGAACGAATTGCTGTTTCGTTGAAAAATGATCAAGTTACAATTACTGCCCGTTCTGATGATGACCTTTCACTTGAAAAACAGACGTTTAAAGATAAAGCAGCTTATTTTGAAGAAGTATTTGGATTGAAACCGATTTTAAGAGGATAGGTGGATGGCAATGGATAATTTTGATCGTGATGACTATTTCAGCAATCGTGAGTTAAGCTGGCTGCTTTTTAACGAGCGAGTGCTTGAGGAAGCAAGGGATAAAGAAAATCCGCTGCTGGAACGGATAAAATTTTTATCAATTACGGCAAGTAACTTGGACGAGTTCTTTATGGTGCGAGTTGCCTCTTTGATTGATATGGTCAACGTAGGTTATGATAAGCCGGATGCGTCGGGATTGAGAGCGGATCAGCAGCTGTCGGCGATTAGCGAGAAAGCCCATCAGATGATTAATCAGCAGTATACGACTTATAATCGGATGCTGAAGAAGATGCTTAATGAGAATAAGATTCATCTTCTGGAAATCGAAGAACTCTCTCAGAAACAGCTTGATTTTATTGATCATTATTTTAACCGTGAGATCTATCCGGTTCTGACGCCGATGGCGGTTGACTCATCGCGGCCGTTTCCACTAATCTTAAACAAAAGTATTAACATCGCAGCATTTATTCATAAAAAGGGCAGCAAGGCTTCTCAAAACGAATTTGTCACTGTTCAGGTGCCTAACGTGCTGCCGCGTGTTGTTAAACTTCCGGATCATGAAGGACATACAAGCTTTATTCTGCTTGAAAACGTCATCCGAAGACATCTCAATCAACTCTTTGTCGGTTATGAACTTGATGAAGCATCGTGTTATCGCGTCATGCGCGATATGGATCTTGAGGTTGACGAAGAGGACACGGAGGATTTGCTGAAGGAAATTGAGAAGCAGCTGAGACTTCGTGAACGGGGCAATGTGATTCATCTTGATGTGGAGGCGGGAATCAGTGAACGGCTCGTTACCAAACTGTTCGATCGGCTTTCAGTAAGCCCAGATAATGTATATCGGGTTAACGGACCCATCGACCTGACCTTTTTATCGAAGCTTGCTGGACAAATCAAACAGCCTGGCGATATGGTTTATCCACCGCATCGTCCGTTTGTCCACTATGAATTGCTTGATCATTCCATTTTCCATGCCATGCGGGCCGGAGATATTTTTCTTCATCATCCGTATGAATCTTTTGATCCTGTGATTGAACTGATACGGCAAGCTTCTAGAGACCGCCATGTGCTTGCGATTAAAATGACTCTGTATCGTGTTTCGGGAAATTCTCCGATCATCCGTTATTTGGAGAAGGCAGCGGAAAATGGCAAGCAGGTGACCGTACTCGTTGAACTTAAGGCGAGATTTGATGAAGAAAACAACATTAACTGGGCGCAGAAGCTGGAGAAAACCGGCTGTCACGTTATTTATGGTCTGGTCGGATTGAAAACACATTGCAAAATGGCACTCGTTGTGCGTAGGGAAGAGGACGGCATTAAGCGTTACATGCACTTTGGAACCGGAAATTATAACGATATTACTGCCCACTTTTATACTGATATGGGTCTTCTGACCTGCAATGAACAGATGGGCATTGATGCATCTAATGTATTCAACATGCTTTCCGGTTACTCAGAACCGCCATATTTTTATAAATTGGTGATTGCGCCTCTGTGGCTGCGTGACCGTCTGCTCGATTTAATTGATACGGAGATCAAGAATGCGCAAAGCGGCAAGCCGGCATTCATTCGAGCAAAAATGAATGCATTATCAGATGAAGGGATTATTAAAGCACTGTATCGGGCCTCTGCAGCAGGTGTAGACATCCAATTGCTTGTTCGAGGTATCTGCTGTCTTCGAACCGGCATTCCGGGTGTAAGCGATCATATAGAGGTTCATTCCATCGTCGGGCGCTATCTTGAGCACAGCAGAATCTATCTGTTCGGCAACGGAGGCGAGACCTTGGCGTTCCTTGCCAGTGCGGATCTGATGCCGCGAAACTTAAACCGACGTGTCGAACTGATGTTTCCTATTGAGGATGAACAAATTAAGGCAACAATTATTGACCTATTTGATTTAATGATGAGGGACAATGTGAAAACGCGTGTGCTTGGCAGTGATCATCGCTATGAGAAACCAGATCGACGGGGGAAAATCCCTTTCAATGTTCAAGAGCATCTGGCAAAACTTGCAGAACAGCAAACGATTCGCCGAGATCATTCGCTTCGAGAAAAACGAACCTTTACACCAATTAAGGGGCGCGCGAATGAACCGTTTAATTCGGAGAATCGTGAATTTTAATTGGATGACGATGCTAAATTATGACGCTGTTTATTAGCTCATTTGTTGCTGATTTGATGAACGATGGAAAGCGTGAATGGCTCAGCTCAGCTTTGTCACGAATGAGCCAATAATCTGTTCTGAACAACAAAATAGTTTTACAAAGCCAGTTGAATAAAAAAACTCTAATTCATTGAGAGGCATTTTTCCTTGTTATGGGCGCTTTTTTGTCGAACAAGAAGTGATGGACTCTCTTTTTCTGTGCTTTTTATGTATTGAATCACTGAGAGACATGCCGTATGATTAAAGATATTGTTCTATAAGAATGGATCATTAAACTTGAAAAACAACTATATATTGTGGTATGTTAATTACCACAAACTATATGTGGTAATTTCTTAGTAAAAACTTTTACTGCATCGATGGAAGGAGAGGCGTTCGCTTGCGCATCTTATATGCAACAATGACAGGGAATGTTAAAAGGTTTCTTGCCAAAACCGGACTCGCTCATCAACCGATCAGCAGTGCTGATCCTATTGACGAACCCTATGTTTTGGTGACAAATACCATTGGATTTGGCGACGCTCCTGATCAGGTGAAAGACTATTTGAAGAGAAACGGACGGTATCTCATCGCTGTGGCAGCGAGTGGAAATCGAAACTGGGGCTCTAATTTTGCTCATGCGGCGGATGTTATTTCTGATTTATTCCACGTACCGGTTTTATATAAATTCGAGCTTGGTGGTACTGAGAAGGATGTCAATGAATTTCGAGAGAGGGTGAAGGCACTTGCCGAACGAAGCGATAAAGTCAAAATCTTACACTGAATTGAACAACGAGGTGCTGACACGCGGGGATGACGGGTTTTACCGTTTAGATAAGGACAGAGAAGCTATTGAGGTCTACATGGAAGAAGTGCGCGCGAAGACGATTCCGTTCAGCAGTATACTTGACCGTCTTCACTATTTGGTCAACGAACACTATTATTATGACGTATTTGCTGCATACAGTGATGCGCAGATTGAACAGCTGCATCGAATGGCTGCCGACTATAATTTCCAATTCAAGTCTTACATGGCGGTAAGTAAATTTTATCGTGACTATGCGATGAAAACCAATGACAAATCTCACTATCTTGAAAATTATGATGAACGAGTTACTATTGTTTCGCTTTTCTTAGCCCGAGGGAATTATGATTTAGCCGTCCGTTTGACGCGCGCGATGATGGAGCAGCGCTATCAGCCGGCGACACCAACCTTTCTTAATGCCGGAAAAGCACGCCGAGGTGAAATGGTTTCCTGTTTCCTGATCGAAGCAGACGACTCGCTCAATTCGATTAATTACATAGAGAGCACCTCGCAGCAGCTGTCGAAAATCGGCGGAGGTGTTGCCCTTAATCTGTCAAAAATTCGCGCGCGCGGCGAAGCAATTAAGGGGGTTGAGGGAGTCGCCAAAGGAGTGGTTCCGGTTGCACGCAAGCTGCAGCTCGGATTCTCCTATGCGGATCAGCTGGGACAGCGGCCTGGCGCCGGCGCGGCATACCTGAATATCTTCCATTGGGACGCTCCGGAATTTCTTGATACGAAGAAAGAAAATGCTGATGAAGATATACGTCTGTCGACATTGTCAATCGGGCTGATCGTTCCCGGCAAATTTTTTGAACTTGCTGAGGCGGGAAAACCTTTCTACATGTTTGCGCCGTATACAGTGTTCAAGGAATACGGCAGGCATCTTGACGATATGAATATGGATGAAATGTACGACAAGCTTGTCGCGAATTCTGCTGTTAAAAAGAAGCGTGCAGATACACGCGAATTTCTGAATCTGATCGCACAGATGCAAATGCAGTCCGGGTATCCCTATATTTTCTATAAAGACAATGCAAACAAGAATCATCCATTGCATCGCCTTGGTGATATCAAGATGTCCAATCTCTGCACAGAAATCTTTCAGTTGCAGGAGACATCAACAATTAATGATTATGATGTTCCCGATGACATTCGCCGCGATGTCTCATGTATCCTCGGTTCACTAAACATTGTGAATGTGATGGAGACCGGTAAAATTCGTGATTCGGTGCACGCAGGTATTGAAGCGTTGACTCAGGTCAGTGAGATGACCGAAATCGCAAATGCACCGGGCGTGAGTCTTGCAAACCGCGAACTGCACTCAGTCGGTCTTGGTGCGATGAACTTGAACGGTTATCTGGCGAAGAATCAGCTTGCTTATGAATCGGTTGAAGCTCGCGATTTTGCACGTACGTTCTTCTCGCTCGTTAATTTTTATTCAATAGAAGAATCGATGCTAATCGCTAAGGAACGCGGCAAAACCTTTAAAGGCTTTGAAAAATCGGATTACGCCGACGGGACGTATTTTGCCAAATATGAACACGAATTTTTCGGCCCGAAAACAGAGAAGGTTGCCGTGTTGTTTAAAGGCATTCATATTCCGACTACGGCAGAATGGACGGAACTTAAGAAGAAGGTCGCACAATACGGCCTATACAATGCTTATCGTTTGGCGGTCGCTCCAACACAATCGATCAGCTATGTGCAGAATGCGACGAGTTCGGTCATGCCGGTAGTAAATGTTATCGAACGGCGTAAATATGGGAACAGCGAAACGATCTATCCGATGCCGTTCTTGTCACCGCAGACCATGTGGTATTACAAGTCGGCGTATCAGACGAACCAGTTTCGGGTGATTGATATGATCGCTGAAATTCAAGCGCATGTCGACCAAGGGATTTCAACGATTCTTTATGTCGACAGCATGACCAGCACGCGTCAGTTGGCGAGACTGTATGTCTATGCACACAAAAAAGGACTAAAATCGCTCTACTATACTCGAACTCAGCTCTTGTCACCTGAAGAATGCACGGCTTGCTCGGTCTAAGCTCAGATCATTAGTGATCAAGAGAAGTTCAATTGAAGGATGGATTACCATGAAAGCTATTAACTGGAACAGCAGCGATAATCAAATCGCAAAGGTTTACTGGAAACAAAACATCAACCAGTTTTGGACGGAGGAAGCGTTTAAGGTATCGCGCGACCTTTCAGACTGGTCGAAAATGAGTGAAGACGAGCGCGCAACTTATGTTGAAGTACTCTCCGGGCTTACCGGTCTTGATCGCGAGCAGGGCGATAACGGAATGCCGCTTGTGGCCATTCACCATGACAATATGCATGAGCAAGCTGTTTTTGCTTGGATGGGAATGATGGAGCATATTCATGCAAAATCCTATTCGCATATTTTTTCAACACTGATTTCATCGAGGGAAACTGATTATTATCTTGGTGAATGGGTGAACAATCAGCCTGAACTCCAGGAAAAATACCGCCTGATTGCCTATTGGTATCATCAGCTTTATGATAAGAAGGAAAACGTGACATCGTTTAAGCGTTATATGGCAATGTGCGCTTCTGTCTTCCTTGAAAGCTTTTCCTTCTACAGCGGTTTTTTTTATCCGGTTTTCCTGTCTGGACAGGGCCGGATGATCGCCAGTGGCGAAATCATCCGCAAGATTATCCAAGATGAATCAATTCACGGAAGCTTCACCGGTATGGTTGCACAGCGTCTGTATCGTGAAGAGCTTACGGATGAAGAGCGTCGAACGGCTGACAAAGAAAGAGAAGCCCTTCTTGACCGCTTGCTTGAGGTGGAAAAGACGTATACGGCCGAAATCTATACAAAGATCGGGTTAACTGATGAAGTGATGGATTATGTATACTACAACGCAAACCGTGCCTTGCAGAATTTAGGATATGATAATAAGTACGATCATAAGCCGGTGAGCCAAACTGTTTTAAATGGAATTGATACAAGCACGATTAATCATGACTTCTTCTCGACAAAGGGTGATTATGTTGTTCCGCTGAACATTGAACCGTTAACTGATGAAGATTTCAATTTCGATAACGTATGAAGAAAAGTTCCGATCCGCTGTGTTCGGAACTTTTTTCAAATGACTGACCTAATGAGCGTTTGAGTTTCGAATAGATATACGAGAAAAGTATGGCAAAGTTTGGCTTGGAGGTTGGTTTTGTGATCCCTCAATGGATAAAAAAGAGTTTGGTTGCCTGTGTTGCGGTTCTAACCTTTGGTACGGTCGTCCCGACTCTCCCGGCCCATTATCTTGATAAAGAAAATGATAAACAAAATGTCCAAAAGACAGGGAATGACGTTTCCTCCCCCAGTTTTGAAGCCAAGTCGTCAGCAAAAGAAGAGAGTCGCTATTCTTGGAAACTGAATGTTTCCAAAGAAGACTTGATTGACGGATTCTCAAGCTATGCAGTACAAGAAGCAGAAAAGCAAGGTACGGCTAAATTCGGGTCGCGTATTACAGAACGAATTAATCCACAATACAGAAACCAGATTATTCCTGCCTTTGCTCAGGCGGTACACGAGATCAGTGATGTACATAGCAATGCATGGATTCGCGAACTGGATGTCACTCATTCTCCAGCTCAGGGACTCGGAGAACGGATCATGCATGTATATAATAGACAATCAGGTAAAGAAGTGCTGAAACTCCATGTTCGGCGCGACCACCCACCGCTTGACGGTTATTATTTTAATTTTCATTATCACACAGCATTGGATGATTTTCAGCAGCATCATGAGATAAAAACGATCTACTGGGGTAAGAACATGCCGCCCAAATGGCGTGCATAAATTGATTAGGAAACCCGGGGCATCTGCTCCGGGTTTTTAAGCACTAAGAAAGCATATGATTTTTGCTCTGTATTCGCATGTCTGAGGAGGCTCGCGGCAAGCGAGTAACCGAAGTGACGATTCAGCACCGAAAAGACACGAATTAATTACAGATGGCCAGAGATTAAGGATCGGGTGTTTTTTTAGCTTTTTTATGATTTTCGGGCAAAGCAAGAGATGATGCTGTGGAGAAAGGTTATTGAAAAGACAAACCTAAATGAGCTGTGACCTGTGCCATGACACGATAACCGATCGGATTCGGATGAATGCGGTCAAAGCTGAGCAACTGCGGTTCATGTCCTGAAAAAGCACGGTATATGTCAGCTACCCGGACAAACGGATAGCGCTCAAGATCATTGAGCTGTTTGTTGTATTCTTCAAGCCAGTGATTTGTATTCGGAATGTAAAATAAGGGATTGTATAAATTCAACACGCGAACGATGAATGGGTTTGGATTGTTTGCATGGAAAGAATCAATAAACCGGATCATCTGATCAAAGTGAATCATACTCTGTTCGGCGGCTTCAATAATCGGTGATGAATCACCCGTTCGCATCCATTTCCTTCCTGCCTTCAGAAAATCGTTGCCTCCGCCAGTTAGTGTAATAAATGAAGCATTGGCTACCGCCTCAGCTACTTCAGGTTGAGCAAGTATATGACGAATCCCCTCGGTTGTCGCCCCATTTTTTGCGTATACACGTTGCTCGATCTGCGTCCGATAATAGGCCTCAAGGTCGCGATGATAGAGTTTGACAAAATTCGGTTGAAAGAAAGTTGAGCCAATACCAACAGTCAGTGAATCACCAATAGCAACATAAAGCGGACGCATAGGCAACCGGATCACCTCCTGTTCACAAGTTGTCTTTTTATACAAAAGAATATAAAAGATAAGCGATCAGCGCTGCCCTTGAATAAGAACAGCTAAGCCGCGGTCTGTTTCAATCGGCAAGTTTTCTCTATCAGTGTATTCATCTTTTCGAAACAGGTTCTGCTGTGAGGATGGGTGAAAAGGAGAACAACGCAAAAAACAGCGTCCACATGTGAAATACAGTGAAACGCTGTTTTCTGTTGGGATCGTTGCCTATTGAGTGTTTGATGAGCGCTTAGTTGCCGATGAATTCCTGAGTCCAGTAGGAGCCATAGGAGCCGCCCTGAACATAGCCGACACCGATTGTGGTAAAGCTTGCATTCAAAATATTGGCACGGTGACCCGGGCTGTTCATCCACCCTTGTACCACTTCTTCAGGTGTCTTTTGACCGGCAGCAATGTTTTCACCAGCAGATTTATAAGAAATACCGAATTTTTTCATCATGTCAAATGGTGAGCCATAGGTTGGCGATTGGTGATCAAAATAATTTTTGTCACTCATATCTTGAGATTTGGCACGCGCCATTTTTGATAGAGTGCTGTTGTCGGCCTTCAATGGCTGCAGACCGGCTTTCGTTCGTTCCTGATTTGTCAATTCAACAACCTTTTGCTCATATGCATTCATTTCGCTGTTTGAAGATTGGCTGTCTGAAGGCTTTTCTGAATTGTCTGCTGCGGGTTTCTCCGAATTTGCCGGTGTGTCGGCCTGCTGAGGTTCAGCAGGCTTCGCTTGCTCCGGCTTTTCTGCCTGAGTGTCCCGATCTTTCTTTGGACTCTCAGGTTTTTCAGCGGTGTTTGCTGCCTCCGGTGATTTAGACAGCTGTTCCTGAATTTGCGCGAAGTCCAGTGTAATTCCGAGTTTCTTCAGCAGCTCATCCAGATTCGTATTTTGCTGATCCTTCAACTTCCATGGATTGAGCAGGTCTGTTTTGGCAGCTTTGCAGATTTCATCTTTTGTTTGCGCTGCCGCATTCGCCTGACCACCCCCCATAACGAGTGGCAAGGCAAGCATCCCTGCGATGGTAAAACCAACGACTTTCTTTTTCATTGTGTAACTCCCTCCTTGGTCAATAGGTTTCGGGTTTAGGAGATTGGTAGTGGGGTAAAAGGTCGAATTACATGATGTTACCAGATTTATGGAAGATCTACCCACGATCATAGGCAACTTTATTTCACAGACAATGTTAGAAGAAGCAAGAGATAGCATGTAAAAACAGCTACCCGAACGGATCGGATGGCTGTTTCAGATGAAGCTGTGTTTAAAGGCGGTCACTCATTGGGAGACAAAGCAAGTGAATTATAGTGCTGGAACCAATCGATGATTTCTTGAAGGCGAGTAAGCCGATTTTTTGGCCGCCCGCTCCGTGACAGCTCATGATTTTCTCCTTTAATTCGAACAAATCGTGTTTCAACACCAAGCCGGCGCAGTGCGGTATACCATTGTTCGGCTTGTTCGATCGGGCAGCGATGATCTTGCTCGCTGTGAATAATACAGGTCGGTGTTTTGACTTGATTGGCATAGCGAATCGGAGAGAATTGCATCAGTGTATCCTCATCGCTCCACAGATCAGCACCGTTAAAATAACGAGTAAGGAAGTAATAGCCGATATCACTTGTTCCATAGAAATTATAGAGATTGCAGATGGATCGCTGGGTAACAGCCGCACGGAAACGGTTCGTTGTTCCGACAAGCGTGTTCGTCATAAACCCGCCGTAGCTTCCGCCGGTTACAAATTGGCGATCGGGATCGCATTCTGGATAATTTGCTAATACATAATCGAGTCCTTTAAGAATATCAAGCTTGTCCTTTCTACCCCAGTCGCCATAACAACCGGCACAAAATTCAGCACCATAGCCGCGGCTTCCTCGCGGATTTGTGTAGACGACAGCGTAGCCCTGCGCCGCCAGACATTGAAACTCATGATTGAATGACTCACCATAGGCAGCTGCAGGTCCGCCGTGAATTTCCAATACAACCGGTACTTTTTTTGCGGTTCGAGCGGCTTTAGGCGGCATTAGCACCCAACCGTCAATTTTCCAGTTGTCAGCGCCATCATATGTAAATGGAGTGGGTTCATTCAGATCCAATTGGTTGAAAAGTTCTTGATTATGATCGCTCGCTTGTCGAATCGTGTCGCCATTTCCCAGGAAATAGAGATCTCCTGTTGAAAGAGGTGTTGAAAGAATGGCGATGATTTTATCATTGTTCATCGAAAATGAAGTCATCACCTTTTTTTTTCGCATGAATACTGTAGCGATTTCTCCATTTAAGTTTATCGATTTTAATCCACTGATCGCACCGTCTTGAACGAGATACGTCAGGGATTGTCCATCTTTTGCCCATTGAATCAAGTGATGGGCGTCATCAAAACGGACATCGGTTCCGATAAAATTGCCCAGTGACAGGTACTTGTTTTTAGTAAGATTTTTGGCCAGTCCGCCGGCTGCGGGTACGAGCAGAATGCTGATGTTTTCAGGAGTGCATTCTCCGTCGTCATTTCCTGCGAGAGCGACCGTTTGTCCATCCGGCGAAATTTGTATTTCTTTAATGGAACCTAATGCTTTATAAATGCGTTTTGTTGTTCGTGTGGAAAAATCATAGACATACAGATCCAAAAGATAATCACTTTGATCCGGTTGTGGTTTTCCCATACAGAAGTACAACTGGCTACCATCCGGTGAAAAGGTAGGAAGTTCTGCATCGCAATGCGGATTTGTGATCAGTTCTTGATGCCTGTCCACGATGGAACAAAGGTGCAGCGCCGTTGTTCCATCAACAAATCCTTTGCCGTTCTGTAAATACCTGAGTCTCGTAACCACCGTAACATCCGGGTTGTCGGATTTTTTCTTATCCTTTTTTGTTGTTTGACAAACAAGTTTTTGTCCATCCGGGCACAAAGTAAAATCATTCGTGCCCTCTTTGAAATCAGTGACTTGCTCCGATTCTCCGCCTGAGACAGGGATTCGCCATACTTGATCGATTCCCGTACGGTTTGATAAATAGTAGACATACGTACCATCTGAAGAGAAAATGGGGTGGTGATGTTTCTCCAAAAGGGTATCATTATAGGTATAGGTCAATGGCTTCGGTGAATGTTCGCCGTCTGTCCAATATAATGACGAAGAATACCCGTTTTGGTTTAAATCAGTCTTTGTGACAACATAGACTGCCTGAAGCCCGTCAATAGAAAGTGCAGGGGAACCGGCAAAGGTGAAGGCAGCTAAATCATCAATAGTTATCAGTCGCTTGCTCAAATTAATTTCCCTCCTTTTGTTCAATTATAGGTGATTAGCAAGTAAACAGCATCTTTTTTAGCGAGCTGTCAGAAAATTTATTCATGTCTCCCATTTCAGATCTATGCTAAAAAAAAACCATCCTGAATAAGATCAGGATGGTTTGATACAGCCTTGATTGGTGCTTATTTAGGAAATTGCTGCTGTGCATACTGCGTAAATTGCTGCTGTGTTTGCTGGATTTTCTGTGGATCCTGCGACTCCATTTTGTACCAGCCTTTGTTGAACATCAAATTGAAGAGGTCACGCTGATGATCGCATGTTTGATCAAAGACCCCTTTGATATCTTGGTACAACGATTGGTGGCTGGCTTCCTGAAGTGCATGCACGTAAGAGGTGCCCAGATATTTTTCCGTAAGAAGGACATCATTCAGATAATCGCGATCATTCATCTGCGGTGTCTGAGGAACTTGTGTTTCCGTGTTTTGAATCGGCATCGATTGTGCCGGCTGTTTTTCCATCATTGTGCCATTCCCCCTGCCATAGTCGTTGCCTGAACATGTTTACCCAGGTGATTGAGGATACTTTGATAATGGCGCATGTGCAGCTGACAGGTCCGATTCATCGCCTGAATGACATCTTGATCCTGACACAGTGAAGCATAAGCATTTGCTTTTTTTATGATCTCCAGGTTCCAGGACAGGATATCTTCGATGTAAAGGAAGTCCTTTGTCGACAAAATCGCAGGTGGTTGTGCGAATTTCATTGGAGTCTGCCCGCTCTGTTGCTGAATGTTCATGTGTTATTCACACTCCTATATATTTGTGGTGGCGGTGCTCTTTGTTAGTATGTCCGGTCAACGTCAAAAAATTTGGGTGAGCGACTGTTTTTTTGCATGATTCATGACGGCGGGTATAATATAGGAAGATCATTTATGTGGAGGAAAGGATGAAGGCAGTGCTGACCATGTATAGTTATCCGCCATGCGGAACATGCCGAAAAGCGAAAAAATGGCTGAATGAACATTCAATACCCTATAAAGAAATCAATATCGCTGATCATCCGCCGGACGAAGAGGTACTGAAGCAATTGGTTGAAAAAAGCGGGATTTCGATCGGAAAATTTTTCAATACGAGCGGGAGGCATTATCGTGACGGCGATTTTAAGAATCGCAGGAAGAATGAACCTGAAGAAAAATGGCTTGAATGGCTTGCTCAGGACGGGATGCTGATTAAACGACCGCTTGTTTATGATGCAAATAAAGCAACGGTCGGATTCAGTGAAGCATTGTTTGAAAATGAATGGACAAAGCACTGATATCTGAATAAAATTCATTTGTTTTATCTGCCAAATTTTACGCTATAATAGAAGTATCTTTAGGAATGTAAGCATATTCAGTACCTGAAAACGGAGGCAAAATAATGAGTGTACCTACAGACTTGCTGTATTCAAAGGATCATGAATGGGTTAAGAAAGAGGCGGACGGCAAGGTTCGCATCGGTATTACGGAGTTTGCTCAGAAGGAACTCGGAGATATTGTTTTTGTTGAACTTCCGGATATCGGTGCCGAACTCGGTTCCGGTGATTCATTTGGCAGCGTTGAATCAGTGAAAACGGTTTCTGAACTATACGCTCCGGTGAGTGGTGTTGTTGCAGCAATCAATGACGAACTTGAAGATTCACCGGAATTCGTCAATGAATCCCCTTATGAAAAAGCGTGGATGGTTGAACTTGAATCTGTTGACGCGTCAAGTTTCGATGATTTGCTGGATGCCGCTGCGTATGAGAAATTGATTAATTAACGAAAGACAGGTACAAGCAATAGAGGCACTTATAAAGTCGCTCACAAAATAACTTAACAGCCCTTGTCATCTTTTTGTTACCAGATTGTCGCTTTCTTTTCAACAGGAAAGCATGGTATAAATGAGGCAGGGGTTTTTTGCTTTTTCGACAAAACTCTCGAACCCCGGACATTAACAAAAGTTTTTGACAATAGTCATACGTTTCTGTAGGACATGTTATTGTAAAAAAAAGATGAATGAACTATGTTATTTTAATCATTTTTGGATGGAACAGAGAATGAGAAACCAAAGCGAGAGGTGAGTGTTTTGATGAGCGCAAACCAGTTAACATTAGGCGGAGCGTTTAATATTTCGCTTGAAACGAATATTTTTCAGGTACAGCAAGGCGATGAATCCTTGCGTAACACAATTATCGAATCCTACCAGCCTTTTATTAAAAAGGTTGTTTCTAAAGTATGCAATCGTTTTATAGATCAGACAATGGATGAATTCAGTATCGGTTTAGTTGCGTTTAACGAAGCGATTAATCAATATCAAAAAGGGCAGGGAAGCAAATTTCTGACATTTGCGGATATGGTTATTCGACGCAGAATTATTGATTTTATTCGTAAAGAATCTCGTCAGGTGCGCCATATTTATTTGGATCAGACAAAACAGAATGATGAAAATACAATGGAAGAAAGTTTCATCGAGCAACAGGCTGCTATTGACCACTTCGAAGAGCAGCGGCGAATTAACGAACGCATGGAGCAAATTGAAAGCTATCAATCACTGCTGCTTGAGTATGGGATTACCTTTGATGTGCTGAGCAAGCATTGTCCGAAGCACGCGGATGCGCGTGAAAATGCAAAAGTTTCGGCAAAAAGGCTGGTTGAGCATAAGGAATTAGTGACTTATTTAAAGAAAAAGAAACAGCTGCCGATAAAAGATTTGTTACAATTTGTCTCGTGTAGCCGCAAAACGATTGAAAGGAATCGAAAGTATATAATAGCATTGTCGCTGATCTATATCGGCGGGTTCAGTGCACTGAAGTCATATATTGAACCGGAGCTAGAAGCGGTTCGGTGACCAAGAAAGGTGGGGAGGAAAACTGATTAATCAGGGTGTGCTAGTGTCCAAGAAGGGGAGGCGTGCTGTCATTCTGACTGATGAAGGCGACTTCAAGTCGGTCCGGCTCAGACGCACGGTCGACCTTTCAATAGGACAAACGGTACGTTGTAAACACCTTGCCCAATTCCACCTTCTTCCCAAATCAATCCTGACGCCGATGGTCGCACTCGGTTTTTCATTGCTGTGTTTTATTCCGTTGTCGCACAGTACATATGCACCTCCTGGACCGGTAGCCGCATATGTTTATTTTGATTTAAAGGCAAGTATTGAGGCGAGTGTAGATCGTAATATGCAGGTCATTTCTGTGCAGCCTCTGAACAGTGAGGCAAGACAGCTGCTCAAGGTAACACCTGTCGTTCAAAAAATGCCTCTTCAGCAGTTCAGTTCAGCACTCTTTTCAAAACTGAAGAACAAAGGAGCTTCGAACAAGCAATCCCTTTGTTTGGTTACAACCGTTTTGACAAATCAAATCAGCCGTTCGCAGAAGTCGGTATTTACACAGAGACTGACTGCATCTTTTAATAGCGGTGCAAGACAAGTTCTCCAAGCGAATGGAGGAGGAATCGAGTGGCTTCAAGCTTCACTTGAACGAAAAAAGGATGCCGAAGCGCGAGGTCTGTCCGTTGGGAAGTACTTGCTTTACCTGCAGGCGAATGCATATGGCAAGACGCTTTCGCTTGAAGATGCCAAGCAGCTGTCTATTGAGAAGATGCGTGAAGTATCAGGAGCTGTTTCACTTCCGTGGCATTCGCTGATCAGAGAACGGATTAATAGCACTACCTCGGGAAGCGGGTCACATATAGAGCAAGCATCCTTCAGGATTAAACAGTTTAAACCGCTGTTTCAAAATCCTTTTCAAGTCGGTGAGGTGAATAAAAACAGGGAGAGCAGCAGCTATAATTATTTGAATACCCGAACTGCAGGCTACGCCTGATTTCTGTTCATGAAGTTCCAAGCAAAGAAGCATTTGCCTGGAGCTTTTAACCGTGCATAATTAGGTATTTGGTCGGGTAAGAAGGTTTGACAGTATTCGTTATGCGTGGTAAATTATTAACACTCAATTGTATAGAAAAACTCTTATCCAGAGAGGCAGAGGGACTGGCCCGATGATGCCCGGCAACCTGATTGCAGATCGATGCAATAAAAGGTGCTAATTCCTTCAGAAACGAATGTTTCTGGCAGATGAGAGAGGCGAAACCCACCTCTCTCAAGGCGGGTTTTTTTATTGGTTGAAGCGAAATGTGAGGGGGACTGCTGCCGGATAGATCATAGATCAAATGCCAAGTAAAAATGTAGGTTAAGTTTTATCAGCTGTATTATTTGAAAGCGGTGAACGAGTTTGATTCAATTAAGCAATGTTGAAAAAACGTTTCGGACCGAACAGGGTCCGGTGCGTGCACTATCGGATGTCAGTCTTTCTATTCAAGAAGGAGAAGTATTCGGCATCATCGGCTACAGCGGTGCAGGAAAGAGCACACTCATTCGGATGATTAATCTGCTTGAGAAACCGACGGCGGGTACGATCACGATTGACGGCCGAAGCCTTACAGATCTGGATGAGCGCCAGCTGCGTGAAGAACGTCGGTCAATTGGGATGATCTTTCAGCATTTCAATTTGCTGTGGTCGCGTACAGTGGCTGAGAATATCGCTTTTCCATTAGAACTGACGAAGCTGAAGAAGAAGCAAAGAAAAGAACGGATTTCTGAATTGATTCGGATGGTTGGGCTTGAAGGTAAAGCAGCTGCCTATCCGGCACAACTGAGCGGCGGTCAAAAACAGCGGGTAGGTATTGCCCGGGCATTGGCTAACAATCCAAAGGTTCTTCTTTGTGATGAGGCGACATCGGCACTTGATCCGAAGACAACTGATTCTATTCTTACACTTCTGAAGGAAATTAATAAGACGCTTGGACTGACGATCATTTTGATTACCCATGAGATGACGGTTATTCAGAAAATATGTGATCGTGTGGCTGTGCTTGACGGCGGGAAAATTGTTGAGCAAGGAACAGTTGCCTCTGTGTTTTCGAATCCGCGTCAAACCATTACTCAAGAATTTGTTGGTACCCATACAGGCAAAAAAGCACCATTTCAAATCGATTATTCCGCAGCGCACGCAGAGGAGACTGTAATCAGTCTCTCTTCGGATGATCAAATCGCTTTTCAACGGGCTTTATCGCATTTGCTTGGAAACGCCAGACTGTCGGTAAAGGTGTTTGGCTTAGTGCGCGGGGAAAGTGTTCGAACAGACCGAACAATCGTTTCTCTCCAGGGTGCTTCGGAAATTATCCATAAAGCGATTGATGATCTGCGTTCAGAAGGCGTGAGGGTTGAGGTGACAAAGAAAAATGAGTGAGTGGGTACAAAGTGTCGATTGGCCGAGTATGTGGCTTTCCACGGGACAAACGCTCTATATGACAGCCATTTCCGGAGTCTTTACATTTTTTCTTGGGATTGCATTAGGGCTGTTGCTTTATTTAACCGCCAAGGGCGGACTCTATGAAAATCCGATTATTTACAAACTGATCGCTTCATTCGTTAATGTATTTCGCTCGATTCCGTTCATTATCCTGATTATTCTTCTTATTCCGTTTACTGTGCTGATTCTTGGTACCATGATCGGTGCGACAGCGGCTTTGCCTTCAATAATTATCGGGGCAGCGCCGTTTTACGCGCGGTTAGTCGAGATCGGATTGCGAGAAGTAGATAAAGGAGTCATTGAAGCAGCTCAAGCGATGGGAGCAACGCGTCTGCAAATTATCTGGAAAGTTCTTCTTCCAGAATCACTTCCATCCGTTTCTTCCGGAATGACGGTTGCACTGATTGCACTCATTGGCAATACGGCAATGGCAGGTGTTGTCGGTGCCGGCGGACTGGGTACGATTGCCTATAATGAAGGGTTTGAAGCAAACAACAACACGATAACTTTTATTGCCACAATTATCATACTGATTATTGTATTTTTCATTCAATATATTGGCGATCGCATTACACGCCATGTAGACAAGAGATAGGCAGCAGCATGCTGTTATGCATTAAAATGATGGAACTTAAAAAAAATCAACGAATAACTAGGGGGAACCTGATATGAAGAAATATAGTGTATTGACTGTTATTCTTGCGTTTGTACTCATTCTCACGGCGTGTGGACAATCATCAGGCAATTCAGAGAAAAATCAAACGTTAACCGTTGGCGCTTCAGCAGTGCCGCATGCTGAAATTTTGAAAAAGGCGGTGCCTTTACTCAAGAAAAAAGGCATTGATTTGAAAGTGAAAGTTTTCCAAGACTACGTCCTCCCAAATAAAGCACTTGCTTCAAAACAATTAGATGCTAACTATTTTCAACATATTCCCTATCTTGACCTTTATAACAAACAACACAACACGGATTTAGTAAATGCAGGCAAGATTCATATTGAACCTTTTGGCATTTATTCAAAGAAGTATACTGATGTAAGCAAGATAAAAGACGGGGCGACTGTCCAGATCAGCAATAACAAATCAGAACAAGGGCGCATTTTGCTGTTGCTTCAATCAAAGGGACTCGTGAAAATCAAAACGGGTGTTGATCCGGTCTCCGCAACACTTAAGGATATTGACAATATCAAACATCTAAAATTCCTGCAACCGATCGATCCCGCTATTCTTCCGAAAGCATATGAGCATAGTGCGGCTGATCTCTATGCAATTAATACGAATTATGCACTGCAGGCAAAGCTGGACCCGAAAGAGGATGCGCTGATTCTTGAAGGAGCTTCGTCACCCTACGCGAATATAATCGCTGTACGCAAAGGCGATCAAAATAAAAAGGCCATTAAAGAATTAGTTAATGTGCTTCATTCAAAAACGATTCAAGATTTCATTACTAAGAAATATAAAGGCGCAGTACTGCCTGTTTCCGAATGATATTGGATAGAGAATAATGAGAAATCGTCCAGCAGTAATTGTTGGGCGATTTTTCATTTAGACCATGAAAAACCGTGATAAGGAATCACACATAATGTTTTAATTTAATCCGAAATAAATATATCTAAGGCCGAACCGCTTTGTGTATTTTATTCTTGTCCGATAAAAATGTACAAAAGATTTGTGGAATTTAGGTATAAGAAAACTGAAAGCATTTTTTGCTAACTGTATGCACGGTCCCGCCCGTAACGCGAAAATCATCATATCGTGTAGGAAGTAGAGCGGGTGTAAAACTAAACTTATATACGTTTTTCTTCATCCTTTTTGTTCATTCTTCTATTATGATCATTGAAAATAGCGGTATAATATGGATAGACACGTATCTGTAAATTGTGGACTATCCTTTGGGTTGCTATCTATTTACATCTGATATAATATGATAATGAGAATAGATTGAGAACGGATTTCAATCCATAATTAGACTTTTATATTGGAGGCTTTGATATGACTGTACCGGAATTGAAAATAAACGATCTCCGCGTTTCTGTTGAAGGAAAGTCTATTGTTAAGGGGTTTGATCTTAATATGAAGGGCGGAGAGATTCACGCCCTGATGGGACCGAACGGAACCGGAAAATCAACCGTTGCTTCTGCATTGATGGGACATCCAAAATATGAAGTCACCTCGGGGCAGGCACATCTTGACGGTCAGAACCTGTTCGATATGGCAGTTGACGAACGCGCAAGGGCGGGAATGTTTCTCGCCATGCAGTATCCGAGCGAAGTAAGCGGGGTCAGCAATGCCGATTTCTTGAGAACTGCGATCAATGGGAGACGCGGAGAGGGCAATGAAATTCCTCTGATGAAGTTCATTAAGACGATGGATAAGAAAATGCAGCTGCTGGAAATGGATCAGTCTTTCGCAGAACGCTACGTCAATGAAGGATTTTCCGGCGGTGAGAAAAAACGCAATGAGATTTTGCAGCTGATGATGCTCGAACCGAAATTTGCCATACTTGATGAAATTGATTCCGGTCTGGATATCGACGCTTTGAAATGGGTGGCTAAGGGTGTCAACTCGATGCGTTCGGAAAACTTCGGCTGCCTGATTATTACACACTACCAGCGGCTTTTAAATTATATTAAGCCAGATTTTGTTCACATTATGATGAATGGACAGATTGTAAAAACCGGCGGCCCGGAACTTGCACTGCAACTTGAAAAAGAAGGCTATGACGGCATGAAGACTGAACTCGGTATTACTGATGATGAAAAAACGGTTGAGGCATAAATTTTTCATACGTGAGGAGGGGTGAGGATGTCCATGCAACTGAAAAAGCTTCCGTTTGGTGCGGAAGAAATCATAAAATTTGCTGAAAAACGAAAAGAACCTAAATGGTTTACAGATACACGGTTAAAGGGTTTGGGTCTGGCTGAAGAACTTCCGCTTCCAAAACCGGAGAAGACGCGGATTGCAGACTGGAACTTTACCAATTTTAGTTATCAGATCGGGAGCAGTGTTGTCAGCCAGCTGAACGAGCTGCCTGAAAGTATTCAAAATCTGATGAAGAATGGTGAAGAAGCAGCCAATGTTCTGATTCATGTAAACAGCTCCGCTGTTTACAGTCAGCTTTCTAAAGAATTGACTGATCAAGGCGTTATCTATACCGATTTGGCAACAGCGGTTCGGGAACATAGTGACTTGCTTGCAAACTATTATTTTAAGACAACATCAATAGGAAAACACCAACTGACCGCTATGAATGCAGCGCTTGTAAACGGAGGTACATTTCTTTATATTCCCAAGAATGTTGTGATTGAACAGCCGATTCAAGCTGTTTATTATCAAGATGCCCCATCTTCAGGCCTCGTAGCACATACAGTTGTTGTTGCGGAACAAAGCAGCTCGGTTACGTTCGTCGAGAGCTATCTTTCTGACAGTTCGGTAGGCGAGGGTGCGGCGAACCTTGTTAATGAAGTCATTGTGGGTGAGAACGCACAGGTAAAATACGGCGCTGTCGATGAATTTACAGATCAAATTGTTACGTACGTCAGCCGCCAGGCGGAAGTTGCGAAGGACGGACGTATTCAATGGGCACTCGGTCAAATGAATGATGGAAACACCTTGTCCGAGAATGCAACGAACCTCGAAGGGGACGGAGCAGCGGCGGATATTAAAGCGGTAAGTATCGGCAGCGGAACTCAGAAACAGAATTTTGATAATTATGTGCGTCATGTCGGTAAGGCGACGCAAAGCCAGCTGCTTGTTCGCGCCGCGCAAAAAGATGCATCAAATTCAATTTTTAACGCAAGGACGAAAATTGAACACGGTGCATCGGGCGCTGATGGTGAACAGACGCAGCGTGTTCTGATGCTCAGCGACGATGCACGTGGCGATGCGAACCCGATCCTGCTCATTGATGAATACGACGTTATTGCTGGACATGCGGCATCTGTCGGACGGGTCGACCCGGATCAGCTTTATTATTTGATGAGCCGTGGCATTAAACAAGAGTTGGCGGAAAAACTAATTGTTGAAGGATTTCTCGCGCCGATCGTTGATTTGCTTCCTATTGAAGGTGTTCGCAGACAATTGACCACTTTAATTGAAAGGAAAGTCGGCTAATGGATATTCAGACAATTCGTCAAGATTTCCCTATTCTGAAGCAACAAGTCAATGGGCATCATTTGGTTTATTTGGACAATTCGGCGACCTCTCAGAAACCTGTGTCTGTCATCCAGACAATGGTTGATTATTATGAGACCTATAATTCCAATGTCCACCGCGGCGTGCACACATTGGGCACGATTGCGACGGATCGCTATGAGGAAGCGCGGGAAAAAATCCGCCGTTTTATCAATGCGAGCAGCGAAAAGGAAATCATTTATACAATGGGCACAACTCAGAGCCTTAATCTGATTGCTTATGGATACGGTCTTGCACGGCTGGGCAAGGGAGACGAGATTGTGATCACGCCGATGGAGCATCACGCAAACCTGATTCCCTGGCAGCAGGTTGCTAAGAAAACAGGAGCCGTACTCCGTTATTTTCCAATGGAAGCTGACGGAACTTTGGATCTTGTCAAAGTGCGCGAAACGATCACGAATCAGACAAAGGTCGTGTCGGTAACCGAAGTTTCCAACGTGCTGGGTACCGTTAACCCTGTAAAAGAGATCGCAAAAATTGCTCATGAACATGGTGCGATTATGGTTGTAGACGGAGCGCAGAGCACGCCGCATATGACTGTGGATGTTCAAGATCTGGATGCGGATTTTTTCGCTTTTTCAGGTCATAAAATGCTCGGACCGACAGGCATTGGTGTTCTGTACGGCAAACAAGAGCTGCTGGAAGCCATGGAACCGATTGAAACCGGTGGCGAGATGATTGACGAGGTTAATTTTCAGAATGCGACCTGGGCAGAGCTTCCTTGGAAGCTTGAAGCCGGCACGCCGCATATTGCCGGAGCAATCGGACTTGGAGCGGCAATTGATTATTTACAACGTATCGGCATGGATGCGATCCAGCATTATGAAGAACAATTGACAGCGAAGGCATACAATATGCTCTCGGAAATTGAAGGGGTTACGCTCTATGGCCCGAGCAAGCGCTCCGGACTTGTCTCATTCAATATTGAAGGTGTACATCCTCATGATGTATCGACTGCACTTGATTCGGAAGGAATCGCTGTGCGCGCCGGACATCACTGTGCGCAACCCTTGATGAGCTGCTTAAAATGTGAGTCAACGGTTCGCGCAAGCTTCTATTTCTACAATTCTGAGGATGAAATTGAAGCACTTGCCAAAGGAATTAAAGAAGCGAAGGAGTTCTTCGGACATGTTGTTTAATAATCTTGACCAGCTTTACCGCTCAGTCATCATGGATCATTATAAAAAGCCCCACAACCGAGGCGAGCTTGACGGCGACCACTGTGTGACGGTAAACATGAACAATCCGTCCTGCGGCGATAAGATTCAAGTATCTCTTAAAATAGAAGATAACAAGGTTGTTGATGTAAAATATTTAGGTTCCGGATGTGCGATCAGCCAGTCCTCCGCTTCGATGATGACTGAAGCGATTAAGGGATTGGCAATTGATAAAATTCATCAGCTCACCTTTGATTTCTCTGAAATGGTTCAAGGGCGCGAACATAATGATGACATGGATCTCGGTGATGCCGAAGCGCTTCATGGTGTTTCTCAGTACCCGGCACGAATTAAATGTGCGACTTTAGCGTGGAAGGCTGTTGAAAAAGCATTGCGTGAGGCAGATAAAAAGGAAAAGAGCCACCAATAACCAATAATTCTGTAAATTGTGGTAAACTTAATTGATACAATTGCTAATGTCAACGGTTGACTATTATCAGTATAGATCTGTGACTAATAAATAACGATGCCATGGCATCGCTGAGTACGAAGAAAAAGGAGGAATAATGCGATGGCTACAGAACAACAGCTGCCCGAAATTGAAGAATATAAGTATGGGTTCCGGGAAAAGGACGTATCTGTGTTTCGAACAAAGCGTGGTTTGACTGAGGACATCGTACGCGAAATTTCCAAGAAGAAAAATGAACCGGAATGGATGCTGAATTACCGTCTGAAAGGATTGCATCATTTCTATAAACGGCCAATGCCGCAGTGGGGTGCAGATCTGAGCGGTCTGGCCTTTGATGATCTGACTTATTATGTTAAACCGGTACAAAATCAAGGCCGCACTTGGGATGAAGTACCGAATGAAATTAAGGACACCTTTGATAAGCTGGGTATCCCGGAAGCCGAACGCAAATACCTTGCAGGTGTTTCTGCGCAATATGAGTCTGAAGTTGTCTATCACAGCATGAAGGAAGAACTTGAAAAGGACGGCGTCATTTTTCTTGATACGGATTCCGCTCTTCAAAAGCATGAAGATTTGTTTAAACAGTATTTTGGCAAAGTCATTTCTTTTGCTGACAATAAATTTTCCGCACTGAACGCAGCCTGCTGGTCCGGGGGCTCCTTTGTCTATATTCCGAAAGGTGTGATCTGCAAGACACCGCTTCAGGCCTATTTCCGTATTAACTCAGAGAGCATGGGTCAGTTTGAACGTACGCTGATCATCGTCGATCAAGGCGCTTCCGTACATTATGTTGAAGGCTGTACCGCGCCGGTATATTCCAGCAGTTCGCTGCACAGCGGTATTGTTGAAATCTACGTGTGCAAAGATGCTTATTGTCGTTACACGACCATTCAAAACTGGGCGAACAACGTATACAATCTTGTTACTCAGCGTGCGATCTGTGAGGAACATGCAACGATGGAATGGGTAGACGGCAACATCGGTTCCGCCGTTACGATGAAATACCCATCCGTCGTACTGAAAGGCGAGGGGTCGCGTGGGAGCACGCTGACAATTGCAATTGGCGGCAAAGGTCAGAATCAGGATTCCGGATCAAAGATGATCCATCTCGCGCCGAATACATCGTCAACGATCATCTCGAAATCAATCGCAAAAAACGGTGGGAATGTTACCTATCGTGGCAAGGTTCATTTTGCACCGAACGCGAAAAATTCCCGGTCTCATATTGAGTGCGATACCTTGATCATGGATGATAAATCAACATCAGATACGATTCCTTATAATGAAGTGCTGAATAAAGACATATCAATGGAGCATGAAGCGAAGGTTTCCAAGGTTTCCGAAGAACAGCTCTTCTATCTGATGAGCCGCGGTTTGACCGAACAAGAAGCGACGGAAATGATCGTTATGGGTTTCATTGAACCATTTACGAAGGAACTTCCGATGGAGTATGCCGTCGAAATGAATCGTTTGATTAAATATAACATGGAAGGCTCAATCGGTTAAAAAACATATAGGATCAAGTTGAGTATGGTTACCTTTCAATTCGCTTTCGGCGGATTGGAAGGTTTTATTTTTAAGGCGCTGTTAAACGCCGTTCAAACAGATAAACCTTTCAGCAGGCTGAAAAGTGTCAATTGAGCCAATAAATAGGGTTGAGCCGCATAAACTTTTAATACAGCCTTAAGTCTTCGCCTTGCCAAGTTATTTAACAAGATAGGAAAGCATATGATTTTGCCTCGTATGAAAACCAATAAACTGACGTCTTGGCCGTGGATCAAAACGAAGGTAGGAGACGCCAGCGGGAATCCGAGATTTCTGCCTGTCTGAGGAGGCTCCCGGACTGCCCGCAAGCGCAGCAGTTGATTGTGAGTATCCGGAGCGTACTCAAAACCAGGTGTTTTTTGCCTGGTTTTTCTAAAAGAAAAAAGAGCAAGCGATGATTCTTTCTTGACAGAATAAAAGCTTCTGGGGATAAAATAGATATGTCAGCTTTAATGGCTGTACGTTTTGTTCATATTGGGAGGCCTCAAGTTTGATCACACTCCATTTTTTACATACAAATGACATTCACAGCCATCTTGATTCGTGGGGCTGCTTAGTCCGTTATTTAAATCAGGAGCGAGAACACCTTGCCGAAGCCGGAGAGCCGTTTCTGACTCTCGACTTGGGCGATCATATGGACCGTGTAAACCCGATGACAGAAGGGCTGCTCGGAACGGGGAATGTAAAATTATTAAATGATGCACGCTATGATTACGTGACGATCGGCAATAATGAGGGGATTACCTTTACGAAAGAACAGCTTGGCGCCGCATATCTCATGAGGCGTTTTAAAATTGTGCTTGCCAATTTATATGATCAGCACACGGGAAGGCGTCCTGAATGGTGTGCACCTTATGTCATTCAGGATATGCAGGGCGTTAAGGTCGGTCTGATCGGTCTGACTGCTTCTTTTCCTCATTTTTACAGTCAGCTTGGTTGGACTATTAAAGATCCATATTCCGAATTAACGAAACTTGTAAAACGGATACGTGGCAAGGTTGATGTTCTTATTTTATTATCGCATGTCGGTCTGCCGTTTGATGAGAAAATCGCACGGGAAATTGATGGAATCGATGTCATTATCGGCGCACATACGCACCATGTGCTGGAACAGGGAAAAATGGTAAGCGGCACATTAATCGCTCAAACCGGAAAGTTTCTTCAATACGCCGGTCATATTGTGGTCGATTATGATGAGCAAAAAAGGAGTGTGGTTTATAAAGGCGCGGATCTAGTGACGTTGCGTGAACCATCTGATCAAACAGCGAACAATGAGGTGCGTGATCTAACCGAAAAAGGCATTGCAAATATGCAGGATGTGATTGCCGTGCTTGATCGCGATTATGAGGCTGACTGGTTTGCTAAATCTGAGTTAACTGACTTAATGGCCGATGCACTGCGCAAGTGGTGCGGCGCCGACATTGGTTTGGTAAATGCAGGAGTTATACTCAATCATTTGCCGAAGGGTCCTGTAACACGTTTCATGGTGCATCGCATCTGTCCTCATCCGATTAATCCATGCCGCGTCGAAGTGACAGGAAAAGAAATTATTGACATGATCAGACTCGGTTTAAAGAAAGATTTTCAGACCTATGAATTAAAAGGATTTGGATTTCGCGGCAAAATGATTGGCCGGCTTGTGTTCAGCGGACTGTCATATAAAATGAACTCTGATTCACCGGTTGGTGTTACCATACATGAGCGGCCGATTGATTGTTCAAAACGATACAGTGTCGGGACGATCGATATGTTTACCCTGGGATCGTTTCTTCCTCCAATTGTTAAAGCGGAGCAGCGCTTTTATTTGCCGGAAACATTGCGCGACCTGCTTGCCTGGCAGCTCAGCCAAACGCGCAAAAATTAAAGGCTATTCACCGATCGCCCACTCTCTCCATAGGATAGATGAGGAGGGAGGCATAGTAATGATTGACGTGCAACCATTTACAATAGACGGTAACCTGTACCAAGGGATCAGTGTTTCACTGCCGAAAACGACTCTGCTTGTGAT
The DNA here is from genome assembly GCF_024125445.1 of Sporolactobacillus shoreicorticis. Lineage (GTDB taxonomy): Bacteria > Bacillota > Bacilli > Bacillales > Sporolactobacillaceae > Sporolactobacillus > Sporolactobacillus shoreicorticis. Next base: position 52,546 of record NZ_JAMXWM010000023.1, read on the forward strand.
TACTGGGAAAAACGGCTACATTATGTGCGGAGCGCTGGATGTGAACCTTCTTAATGATAAGCTTGCGGATCGAAATGTGCTGGCCGGAAAAGCAGTCGGTGTCCGAACCTTGGACGATCTGCTGCACGCGCCGCTTGCCGAAGTGACGATCGGCGCGGAAAAGCTTGGCATTCATGCGGGTACGATCGGTTTAGATGCCTTGAAGAAAATGGCCTAATTTCTTCGAGTAAACTGAATAAGATCTGAGGATAAGACAGATACCGTGATCAGTCTGAGTTTTCCAAAGAAAAAAGACTTAACCCTCTTTCACAGTCATATAAATGATGTGGAGGAGGGTTGTCATGTTTAAACCGAGCCGGCGCTACAGACGAAAGAACATGTCGATCAAGCATACGCTGTTTCTCTCGCTCTTCATTTTCATCCTCTGCATTTCTATAGCGGTATGGATTGTCAATGAGAAAATGAAGCCCGCCGTAATGAGTATCGCGCTCACGCAAACCGAACAAATCGGCAATTACGCCATCAATTATGGAACGGGTCAAGAAGTATTAAGCAATGTGACTAAGGAAAATGACCCTAATGAAATTCCGACAATAGATTACTCGAAACTCATTGTCACACATCGAACGGATGATAACAAGGTTACTGATTTTGATCTGAATATGGAAGAAGCCAATCGACTTAAAGGCATTATTTCTAATCGCATCCTTTGGTTTTTAAGAGCGGCAGAAAAGGGGCGCATTTCCTTAACCAATGGCCATGCTGATGATCTGGTGTACAGCAAACATCATAATGGCGATGCATTAATTGCCGACATACCTTTGGGGCAGGTTTTAAATAACGCGCTGCTGAGCAATTATGGACCGCGCGTTCCTGTTGAAATGGACATCGTGAGCAATGTTGAAACCGACATTAAAACAAAGTATGGGAATGTAGGGATTAACAATCCGCTCTATTTACTTTATCTCAAAGTCAAAGTCAAAGTTGATGTAATTGTTCCCTTTGAAATAAAGACGAAGACGATTGTACAACGTATACCATTTGGCGGAAAAAATATCAATCCGGGCGTTCCTTACTATTACAGCTCAAATGGATCCGGAATTTCGACATCGGTACCGATTGAGACACCTAAAACAGACGAGAAAAAGAAAAGTGATCAGTAAAAAAGCAGCTTTTGTTTAAAGGCTGCTTATTTCAATGAAACCAATATGATCAGTGCGTATTTGCCTGTCGCTCCCAGATTCGTAATAAAGGATACGGATCAACGGAATATTCTGCGTGCCCGTTATCTCTGTAAAGCCCGTAATGCAGATGTGGCGGGAATTTTCCCATTGTGCCTTTCGGACCGTATCCCGAGCTGCCGACATAGCCGATCACCTGTCCCGGCTTTGTGATGATGTTGTGGTGAATTCCGGGAGCATATCCATTCAAATGTGCAAAATAGTGGTAATTTCCGTGCAGATCGCGAATGCCGATTCGCCAGCCGCCGTATTTATTCCAGCCGATTAACTCAATAATGCCATAGGCGGTTGCTCTGACCGGAGTGCCGTAATCAGCAAAGATATCGGTTCCTTCATGGATTCGATTGCCGCCCCATCCTCGTTTCGCGCCCCATGTCGACGCATAATCATAATTGTAATTGATCGGAACGGGGAATGCGTGCTGGTCCAAGTCAGCGGGCTTTGCATTCTCAAACAGCTGGGCAAAGTCCTCTATTAGATCTACCGCCTTGCCTCTTTTATAGATGTTCCATAAACCAATGCGATTATTTTCTTCTCCGGGTCCGGCTTGAGCGATTTGTTCGGCAAATGTGTAGAGCCGATCCTCGGGACTTTGAAGACTTGCGCGGCCGTCACCGTTCCCGTCCTTGCCTACACCGCCAAATAAGGCAATGGTTTTCGGATCCTCATCATTTAGATCCGGATTGAGCGGACCGGCCCAGACGCGCTTTTTAAAGGTAATGCTAATCAGTTGTTTATTGTTTGTTTTCTCGGCTTTTAACGCATTAATATTGCGGGCGTATTGGTCACATCCGGCAAGCACATTCCAAGGAACGTCGGTGAGTAGCGCGGTTTTTAAATAAAGCGCCTTTCGCTCTTGCATTTGTGCACGTGGCTTTGCTTGTGCGCAAATGGATTGTGATAATATGAAAAATACAATGAAAAAACAAGAGATTATTCGTGACCACAGCGGCATGGCTTAACAACGATCCTTTCCTGGCTTAATTTTATATAAAATGATTTAGCTTTGCGCTTTTCACGAAATCTGTGCAATCTGCTATAATGAACAGTATGCCGACACATCATGACGTGCTTTGCGGCAATTAAGAGGGGAGGTTATCCCATTGACCGGTTCAATCGTTTCTGTCGAACACCATAAATATGAAATTATTGAAGATGTTCGGAACGGCTGGAATGAGGAAGCCTTTTTAAAACGATACAGCGAAATTCTGAACAAATTCGATTACATAGTCGGCGATTGGGGATATGAGCAGCTGAGGCTTCGCGGCTTCTATGAAGATCATAATCCGAAATCAACTTTTGATACGAAAATAAGCACTCTGGTGGACTATATCATTGAATATTGCAGTTTTGGATGCGCTTATTTTGTATTAAGAAAAATTGATGGCAAATGATCGAATGAACCTTTTCTGTTAGTTTGCACAAAATCAGGAAATTGATGAGCGCTGAATTCAAGAAGACAGAAGAACATGGAGGTAGAGACGGTGAAAAAGTATGATGCGTTCTTGCTTGACCTTGACGGAACCGTTTATTGGGGAAAAGAAGAAATACCGGAAGCAGTAACCTTTGTAAAGACGTTAAAAAGCAAAGGACTGCCTTATTTGTTTGTAACCAACAATTCGACGCGAACGAAAGAAGCCGTTGCCGATCAACTATCCGGGTTCGGCATTCCTTGCACGCCGGATGATGTCTTGACAACGAGCATCGCAACAGCGAGTTATATAAAAGCGAGAAAACCAAATGCAAAGGTACTCTACATTGGTGAGCAGGGCTTGCAGCAGGCGATGCAGTCTGCCGGTTTCACTTATGAAGAAGAACATCCTGATTTTGTTGCATTCGGCATGGATCGGCAGATTACTTATGAGAAATATGCGAAGGCATGCCTTGCAGTCCGTTCAGGTGCGGCTTTTGTCTCCACAAATCCGGATGTTGCACTTCCTAATGAACATGGACTTGCACCGGGAAATGGAGCACTGACCTCTGTGATTACTGTGTCCACAGGTGTAAAACCCGTATTTATTGGGAAACCGGAACCGATTATCATTGATTTGGCACTTGAAAAATTGGCAACAACCAAGCGGCGCACGCTCATGATCGGAGATAATTATGATACGGACATCATGGCAGGAATTAATGCAGGTCTTGATACGTTAATCGTTCATACTGGCGTGACTTCAGCCGAAGTGTTGAAAACGAAGGCAGTGCAGCCCACCTATGCATTAAATTCCTTGAGTGAATGGACTTTTCATGAATAAGCCAATGGTGACGAATTTCATGATCTTTTAACAAATCTTTTAACGAACTAGCCACTTATTTGGCCGCATGTTAATCATGTGGCTGTTTTTTATGGAAATCATTGCTTGTTCGAGTGATGAAATAGGCTGCTGTTCGATAGAATGGATAAAGAAGAAATCTGTAAATGGAGGCGGCCGTGAATGAGTACACCGGACTGGCGGTCGGTAGTAGCCAAAGACTATGATTTGTCCCATACGGATGGACCAATCAGGCTTTATTTTCATCCCCTGAATCAATTTTATCACCATAATTTAGAACAGCTTGCAGGATGGGCGGATTATTTATCGATTGAGGCCGGACTGCCGGTTTGCCGAATGGTGCGAAACCGTGAAGGTCGCTACGATACGGAAGCAAACGGAGAATCATGGGTTCTGATGAATCCTCCGCAGCAAACGGATCGACTGGAACGATCGGCCGGGGCAACGCTGGCAGAGCTCCATGCGCGGACAACAGGTGTTGATTTAGCCGCATTTCCTGAGTCATCAGTTCAATCGAAAATAGAGCACTTGGAGAATCGACTTGACGCATTGGAAAAAAAATATGATGTTTGCCGAAACGAAGAACAGCCTTCATCATTTGAACGAGTGTTCACGGAACACTTTCCATACTTTTCAGGATGTGCAGAAAATGCAATTCAGATGGCTGTTGATGAATCCATTAACTTCCCAAATGCAGAACCGCTTTGCATCGGGCACTATCGATTTGTCGATTATGAACGTTTTCCTGCGGATAACCCAGCACATTGGGTCGTTGACGATCGGTCCAGAGATTTGGCAGAAGGACTTCGCGCGCTGACCTGGCAAAGTGCACGAAGCGATATCGAACCCGCAGCAGCAGCTTTCTTAGATGATTACGAATCTTTTTTTCCATTGAGTGGACCTGCAATCGGCAAGATGTATGGGCGCCTCCTTTATCCGATTACCTTCATTGAATGCTGTGAACGGTACTTTAACGGCCCCGCAAACACCGATGAGCGCGAACTTGAATTGGTCCTGCGTCAAGGAGAAGAAAAAGCGAAGGATCAGGAGCGGCTGCTATCCTTTCTTGCAGATCGTTATAAAGACCGATTTTATGCACCAGAATGGCTGGCACGCACATAACGATATAAGGAGCACCGTTTGCAATCGGCAGGCAAACGGTGCTCCTCATTTCCAGTTCTATTTAAAAGATTTGTTCAAGCTCTTTGATTCCGGGAACATTTTCAATGAGGGCACGTTCGATGCCTGCTTTCAGTGTAAGCGTCGAACTTGGACAATTGCCGCATGCGCCGAGCAACCGGACACGTACAATGCCGTTTTCCACGTCTAACAATTCCACGTCTCCGCCGTCACGCAGCAGATAGGGACGAAGCTTCTCCAGTACTTCTTCGACTTGATTATACATATACACACTCCTCCACTGTTGCATTTAAATTTATTATATCTTTTTTGATTTGGAAAATCTATTGATACGTTATGCCATGATGACCAACTGAAATAATTGTCAAAAATCAAATCAGTGACGCAGCCGCACGAATTTGCTATATTAATTAGTAAATTACATGTGAACCTGAGGTGAACGGATTGGAACTTACTGTATACGGAGCAGAAGCCGTATGCGCGAGCTGTGTTCAGGCGCCGTCGGCAAAAGCAACCGCTGAATGGCTGGCGGCAGCTCTTTCACGTAAATTTGACGGAACGATTTCAGTCCGCTACATTGATGTTTATAAACCGGAAACGGAAGAAGACCAAATCTATTGTACGAAAATTCTTGCTGACGACTATTTTTATCCGCTTGTGGTTGCTTGCGGGAAAGTGCTTGGTGAAGGGTTTGTCACATTGAAACCGATTGTCGACTACCTGATTGAAAACGGCATGCATCTTGAGCGAACAAGAAAATAAGAATGAGAAACAATGATCAGGTAAAAAGGAGGACTTCATATGCTCGATTTTCACCACAGCTGGCCTTATGAACGAGTGGCAAACGACTTCTATTTTGAAGAGTGTCCATTTTGTCATCAATCACCGGTTTTGCTTTCAATTAAAAAAGAAGCTGTTGCGGGTGCTTTCGAAGGAATTAAAGTAGATCTTATTATGCCTTGCTGCCATGAAAAAATTGTGATCGAAACGATGGATCATGATTACATCTGGGCAGCGCAGGTATTACGCTGACACCCGTCATATATGGCGGCTATAATAGAACTGGAGCGATGAGAATATGGGACAGGGAATTCGGTTTATAAAAATGCACGGACTCGGCAATTGTTACATTTATCTGGACGGAATGACGCACGATTTATCTCCGATTGCATCCTTTCCTGAACTTTCGCAGCAAGTTTCTGATCCTTATAAGGGGATTGGTTCTGACGGCTTGATTCTGATTTTGCCATCGGCTGATGCCGATGTGCAAATGCGTATCTTTAACAAGGATGGTTCCGAAGCGATGAATTGTGGGAACGGACTCCGCTGTGTCGCAAAATATGTCTATGAGCACCGGCTGGTTGATTCGGAACACTTTGCAATTGAAACCCGATCCGGCAATAAACAGGCCGTTGTACACGCGCGGAATGGTGCGGTGAACGAGGTGACGGTAGATATGGGAGAGCCGATCCTTGAACGAGAACGGATTCCTGTAGCGGGGGAAAAACGTGGCCAGAAGGTTATCCGTGAGCACTTATCCATCGGGGATAAGGAATATACGTTTACTGCTGTATCTATGGGAAATCCGCATGCCCTATTTTTTGTAGAAGATATTTCTAAAGCGCCGATTCACAAGCTTGGTGCGTTGCTGGCGGATAAGGATCCCCTTTTTCCAAATGGTGCGAATATCGGGTTCGTTGAACCGATTACAGATCGTGAAGTGAACTACCGTGTATGGGAATGTGGATCAGGAATTACTCAAGCCTGTGGTACAGGGGCCTGTGCGTCCGTTGTTGCCTCTATCTTGGAAGAACGCGTGACAAAGGATGTGCCGGTAACCGTGCATCTTGACGGTGGCGATTTAACTATTGAATGGCGGTCGGAAACGAATCATGTACTGATGACCGGTGAAGCAAAAGTGATTTGTGAAGGGGTTTATTTTCAAGAATAGGCAAATGTATATTTGTGATTTAGGTCACATCACGATATAATGTAACTAAATCGTAAAAGGGGCTGAAAGAAATGAACATTACATTGACTGATGCTGCCGGTTTTCGTGTCAAGGAAATGATTGAAAACGAACCAGGAGAAAATCTATTTCTCCGCGTTGGTGTCGGTGGTGGCGGCTGCTCCGGACTGACTTACGGAATGGGATTCGATGATAAAATGATTGATGGCGACCTCGCCTTTGAAGGACAGGGATTTAAGGTAGTTGTCGACAAGAATAGTGCACCAATGCTCGACGGAGTTACCATTGACTTTAAACAAAATCTTGACGGCGGCGGATTTACCATCGATAATCCGAACGCGATCTCTTCTTGTGGCTGCGGACACTCATTTAAAACAGCGGAAAATGAAGGACAGCCTGCGAAGCAATGTGATTGTTGATCGGGTATAAGATTAGGATTAACAATTGAGGATTGTGGATTCCAAATGAAACAAGAGAGATTTATCCTTGCTAATTTATTATGATTCAATTGGGAAATAGTCTCTATAACTTGTTTTTAAGACCATCTTTTAGTGATGAATCTAATCGCTAGGAGGTGGTCTTTATTTTGCCTTTTTAGCGGACTTGGACGATACCTAAATAAAAAAAATTCGGTGAAAAGCCAAAAAAGGCTGATGACAAAATGGCTTTTCCCGGACTAGATAATCCGGCTTATCTCGGAGTGTTCACGAGCTCGGGCTGTGACCGACAGACCGTTTCGCCGATTTCTTATTGGTTAGATAAACACCGAGAATAACAACAAGGCCTCCGATGATTTGAAAGAGATTAATCCCGTTCCCTAATAGAATACTGAGAATTGCGGTAAACACTGTAATTAAGTTTAAAAAGATACCTGCGTGACTTGATCCCACTATGGGCACGCCCATATTCCAGAATAACAGCGAACCAACGGAAGGGAAGAGGCCCAGATAAAGAATACCGAGTGTCGTTGCAGGGGTAAAAGACCAGTTGAATTTTGAATCAATGAAAAATGGCAGCATCAGCAGCAAACTGACAGCTACGGTAACAGCAGTTGCCCCGACTGGGGGTAAGCCTTTGATTTTATTACTGAGCAACGTATAAAAGGTCCATGAAATAATCACTAGGAGCATGAAAAGATCTCCCGCATTGTAATCAATTGCAAATATGCGCAAAAGGTTGCCATTAGTAAGAACGAGCAGCACGCCAATCAGGGAAACAACTAATCCCAGAACATTTATTTTCTTTAATTTTTCCTTTAATAACCAAGCTGCAAAGATCGCAATCATGGCCGGATTGACCGAATTGATTAACGCTGCATCCAGAGATGTCGTAAAATAAAGAGCTTCATAAAGTAAAATGTTGTAGCCTATAATACCCAGTACAGAAAGAATAAGCAGTACCTTCCATTCTCGCCAAATTGCCTTCCAATTCGGTTTTTCAATAATTTGTGCGAGCGGGAAAAGAATCATTGCTGCGATCAGCCAGCGTAAAAAATTGATCTGAATCGGCTGCATGGCCCCGATCACATATTTGCCACAAATATAATTACCGGCCCAAAAAAAGTTCGCAAGAATAAGAAGAACGATGGCTGTTGACTTTTTCAAATTCTCATCCCCAAAATTGATCCAACACTATTTTTAATTTAAGACAGGAAAGCTTCGAGCAATAGATCAAAAAGTCTCTTTCATACTAAAACAATTTTGGTTTCCCAGCCAAAATTGTGGGTAAGAGAAGATGTTCATCACATTTAATGCTCATAGTTTAGCACATAAACAAGTGGAAGGTGTGTATTATGCTGCTTTCTTATCCGAGCAGCCGATTGAGTGAGCGAATGAACGGGAAATCAAATTTGTTGATGAGGGTCATTTTGACGCGTATGGTTATCCATAAAGAAGGCTTGATTCTTTCCTTTTTTAAGCTGTTTTGACACAAATTGTCCTTGAAAAATTAACACAAAAGACATATTATGAGAAGGGAAACGAATTCAGGTTTATTGATTGCTGCTCGGCCGGATTACATGCACGGAATTGAGTCTATTAGTCGGCTGGCAGTACGCATTGGCAGACAGAGGTTATAACTGTATTCATTTTTTTATAAAAGAAAAAGGTGGCTGTGAACAATCATGAGTAAGCCGAAAATCGTGATACTTGGCGCCGGATACGGCGGTATGATGGCGACTGTGCGCCTCACAAAAGAATTAACTGCTGAGGACGCGGATATTACACTTGTGAACAAGCATAATTACCATTATCAAACAACTTGGCTGCATGAGGCTGCGGCGGGAACGATTCATCATGACCGAACGAGAATGCTGATTAAAAATGTAATCAACACAAATCGTGTGAATTTTATGCAGGATTCTGTTCAATCGATTGACCGTAAAAACCATAAAGTGCTGCTCAAAAACGGTGAGATTGATTATGATTATCTGATTATTGCATTAGGATTTGAATCAAATACGTTCGGTATCAAAGGATTGGAAGAGAACGCGTTCGCTATCCGCAGTGTAAACACCGCGCGTAAGATTCGCGAACACATTGAGTATCGCTTTGCCAGCTACAACAGTGATCCGGATGCAAAAGACAGCGATTTGACCATTGTTGTCGGCGGCGCCGGTTTGAGCGGCGTTGAATTTCTTGGCGAGCTTATTGACCGAATTCCGGCACTTTGCAAGGAATACGATATTGACCCGAGTAAAGTGCGGATTGTGGATGTTGAAGGCATGCCTTTTGTTCTGCCTCCGTTTGATCGCGAGTTGGCGGACTATGCCCAAAAGTATTTGGAAAGTAAGGGTGTTGAGTTTAGATTAAGTACGTTTATTAAAGAAGCAACTCCGGAAGGCGTAAAAGTTCAAAAGAAGGACAGCGAAGAATTGGAAGAAATTCAAGCGGGTACCGTTGTTTGGACGGGCGGTGTCAAAGCGAACCATATTCCTGCCGAATCCGGATTTGCAACAAATCGCGGAAAGATTCAGGTAAGCGCGGATCTGCGTTCTCCGGAAGATGATCACATTTTTGCAATCGGGGATGTGGCTGTTGTCTTTCCTCCCGGTGCGGAACGTCCTTATCCACCAACAGCTCAGATTGCCATTCAAGAAGCTGAAAATTTGGCGAAAAATATGAAACATATCCTTAAGGGAGAAGAGACGGAATTGTTTGTCTATAAGCCTAAGGGCACAGTGGCGTCACTTGGCGAAAAACAGGCGATTGGTGTCGTGTTTGATCATAAACTGACTGGAAAACCGGCAGCGGCAATGAAAAAGGTGATCGACGACCGTTATCTGCTGATGCTTGGCGGTGTTCCTCTTGTGCTGAAAAAAGGCAAATTGAATCTGCTCTAAGCAGTTGTATTGATTAAAAATAGATCCTCTCTAGTTGGACCGATGAACGAATCTGCCGGCCGGAGGGGATCTATTATTTTTTTAAGTGAAAATTGCTTTAGAATAAAGTACTTTTTTGTGCAGCTTTAATGCTGTATGGGGAGACAAGAAAAAGAATTTGAATCACATCAAGCGCTACATTGAAAGTATTGCCAAAAATTGATACTTACCGGTGGGGAGCGGTAATCGATTAAAAAAGAAGCTGTATCATCGTCGATCGTGAAGGCGAGATACAGCTTCTTTTTTATCTGACTTATCGATGCAGTTGAGGGCTACTCTGACAGCTGCTTATTTCAGCCATTTCCAGATTTGCACTAATCGATTGGCTTTTTCAGGATATTCATTCATCTGATCGATCATTTGGTCAAGTTCCGGAATCTTTTTAATCTTCTCAAGCAACTTTTGGTCTTCTTCACTGTTGTATCCTAGTGAAGGCTCATTGATTAAACCGGTGCGACCAAGCAAATAATCTGTGGAAACACGAAAATAATCCGCAATGTGCACAATCATGTCAGGATCGGGCTTGCGGTCTCCGGATTCGTAGCGGCTCAGCTGCGCATTGGAAATATTCAATTGGCGCGCCATTTCAAGCTGCGACACACTTTTTTCGTCGCGCAGGAAACGAATTCTGCTGCCTAATGTGTTCCCCATCCGGAGTGATCCTCCTGCCATTTGCTTTATCAGTAAACAAGAAAATTCTATCATGTTCTCTTTTTAATCGTATTTTGTTTGACAAATAGGAAAAATAATTGATGAAAATAAGGTGATAATGCTATAATTTTAACTATAATTGCCGAATGGGTAATAGAAGGGGGACTCGCTATGCTGACTGTTGACCTGAATAAAATGAGACAGTTAAGAGAATCAAAAATGTCACTACAGGAAATGGCAATGCGAATCGGCTATCGTAGTGCCAATGGTTACTATTATCTTGAATGCGGGAGAAGCAAGATTAGCGCCGTGACATTGGCAAAAGTGGCGGCAGTACTGAATGTACCGATTCAGGAACTATTTATTGATCAAGCAGGAAAGTGATACGAGGTGTCTTCTGAAGGAGATGGAAAAAATCACATGTAATGAAGCGCTGCCAAAGCTTTGATTTTATCCGAGTCAATGCTAAACTTAGTATCGGAAATAAATTAGCTGTTTAAGGCAGAGACTATTGCTTGTGAGTCATTCACCGGCCATCTCTGAAAGGAGACTTTTTTATGTGCGGATTTTGCGGATACATTGCAGGAGATCGTCATTTGGAACCGGATAATCATGAACAAAACGCGATGTTCGCACGGGCGGAGATAATCAATCACCGTGGACCCGATGATGCGGGTTATTATACGGATGATCAAGTTCAGTTAGCATTTCGCAGATTAAGTATCATTGATCTTGCCGGCGGGCATCAGCCGCTTCCCTATGAAAATGAGCGTTACTACATTATTTTCAACGGTGAAGTTTATAATTATGTTGAATTGAGAAATGAATTGATTAAGAAGGGCTTCAGTTTCGAAACGACATCAGACACGGAAGTTATTGTCGCCCTCTACGCTGACCGTGGCGTTGATTGTGTCAACGATCTGCGGGGAATGTTTGCTTTTATTATTTGGGATAAGCAGGATAAGACACTGTTTGCCGCTCGAGATCACTTTGGTATTAAACCCTTTTATTATATGGAACAGGAAGATGGAATCTTCTTCGCGTCCGAAATGAAAAGTCTGCTGATCGGCCAAGAGAAGCATCCGTTGGAAGAAAAGGCGCTACACTATTATTTGACCTTTCAATTTGTACCTGAGCCCTGCACGCTTGAAGAAAATATTAAAAGCCTGGAGCCTGGGCATTATCTTCTAAAAAAAGACGGTAAGCCGCTGCAGAACCAGGCTTTTTGGAGGCCATCCTTTGCTCCCGTCAATCAGACGCTTGATGATGCAAAAAAGAAAATTCAGGAAGTGCTGATTGATTCAGTAAAAATGCACATGAGAAGCGACGTCCCTGTTGGTGCGTTCCTGTCCAGCGGAATCGATTCGACATCAGTTGTTGCGCTTGCCAAGCGTTTTAATGAAAATATTAAAACATTTACAGTGGGATTTCCCAGCAAGGGCTACAATGAGATTGACATTGCAAAGGACTCTGCGGAAAAACTGGGTGTTGAAAATTACGCGCTTGAGATCACACCTGAAATGTGCATGAAAGAGATGCCGAAAATCGTCTGGCATTTGGATAATCCGATCGCCGACCCGGCAGCAATTCCCAACTATTTTGTCGCCCGGGAAGCGAGGAAGCACGTGAAGGTTGTCCTATCCGGAGAAGGCGCCGACGAGTTGTTCGGCGGCTATAATATTTACCGAGAACCGCTCTCTCTAAAATGGTTTGATTCCATTCCCGCACCGGGGAAAAATTTGCTTCACGCACTTGCGTCAAGGCTCCCGGTTACATTAAAAGGACGAAGCTACCTGCTTCGCGGGACGACACCGCTTTCCGAACGTTATGTTGGAAATGCATTCATATTCAATGAAGAGGAGAAGAAATTTGTACTGAAAACATTCTCTGAAACCACTTCATTTACAGACATCACTAATCCTATTTACAAAAAAGCTGAGAAAAACAGCAAACTGGATCAGATGCAGCTCGTCGATATTGAAACATGGTTGCGCGGAGATATTCTTGTGGTTGCCGATCGGATGACGATGGCGCATTCACTGGAGCTGCGTGTACCGTTTTTGGACAAAGAGGTATTTGGAGTTGCCCGCTCACTTTCTGCTTCGCTTAAAACGGCACAGGGAACGACGAAATATGCATTCCGTGAAGCGATGCGCGGTATTGTCCCGGATTCGATCCTATTCAGGAAAAAACTTGGTTTCCCGGTTCCGATCCGCCTCTGGCTTAAGAATGAGATGCATGACTGGGCAGTTGGAATGATCCGTGACAGCAATACGGATGCTTATATTAATAAATCTTATGTGCTTAAATTGCTGGATGACCATTGCAGCGGGAAAAGGGACAACAGCCGAAAAATATGGACGGTTCTGATGTTTATGCTGTGGCATCAGATTTATATTGAGAAAACAGTAGATGTAGCACATGAGCCGGCCTTTCAGGTATAAAAAATTGAAAAGCAAAAGGATCCTTGCCAAATGCAGGGATCCTTTTTTGATGAATGAATCTTAATGGGTCTGAGTTTCTCGCTCGTGCTCCAGACCTTCGTTTGGACGGAACAAGATTGTCAGGCAATACAAGGCACAAATGCCGACGATGCCATACACAAGGCGTGAGAGCGCAGTTCCTGATCCGCCGAATATCGCAGAGACAAGGTCAAACCGAAAAAATCCGATTAACCCCCAATTTATTCCACCGATGATAAGTAGTACGAGACATGTTTTCTGCAAACCGCTCATAACCGTACCTCCTTTTATGTGCGTGCATCACTAGCATGGCTTTTTTTCCCACATCTATTCATCAATAATGATTGATTCAAAAAATAAAATTAGTGAATGATATGTGAAATCGTTTGCAATTTAACAAAAGAAAGGGGATCATGACTTGAATTTGCCCTCATGGTCTTGTACAGTTAAGTAGGAAATTATTTTTATTATTGGAGGCCGATGAAATGAGCAAGAAGGTTGCTTTTGATTACAGCAATGCACGTTCATTTTTTGCACAGCATGAATTGGATTATCTGACAGCGCATGTATCAGCCGCTCATCAAGCCATTCATGAAAAAACCGGAGCAGGCAATGATTTTCTTGGCTGGCTTGATCTCCCAACTGCATATGACAAAGAAGAGTTTTCCAGAATTAAGAAAGCGGCAGAGAAAATTAAATCGGATTCAGACGTATTAGTAGTGATTGGTATCGGCGGATCTTATTTGGGTGCCCGCGCGGCAATTGAGACCCTTAATCATTCATTCTATAACGTCCTTACAGAAGGAGAACGCAAAACCCCTCAGGTATTCTTCGCAGGCAACAGCATCAGTTCAACGTATTTAAATGAGCTGTTCGATGTGCTCAAGGATAAGGATGTTTCAGTTAACGTGATTTCTAAATCAGGAACAACGACCGAACCTGCGATTGCGTTCCGCGTATTCCGTGAATTTCTTGAAAATAAATACGGCAAAGAAGAAGCAAAGGGAAGAATTTATGCGACGACAGATAAGGCAAAAGGTGCGTTAAAGACTCTTGCGGACAACGAGGGTTACGAATCCTTTGTTATTCCGGATGACGTCGGCGGACGTTTCTCAGTTCTGACAGCAGTCGGGCTGCTTCCAATCGCCGCCTCCGGTATTGATATCGATGAACTTATGACCGGAGCGCGTGATGCACAGAATGATTTCAGCGAACCTGAACTAAGCAAAAACGCGGCCTATCAATATGCAGCGGTTCGCAACGTTCTATACAATAAGGGCAAGACTGTTGAGATGCTCGTTAACTTTGAACCGCATTTGCACTATTTCTCAGAATGGTGGAAGCAGCTCTTCGGAGAGAGTGAAGGCAAAGACTTCAAAGGCCTGTATCCATCTTCAGCCGATTTCAGTACCGATCTTCATTCACTTGGCCAGTTTGTACAGGAAGGCCGCCGCGTCATGTTTGAAACGGCCGTGCTTGTAGGCGAACCGAGAAAGAATATCACAATCAAAGCAGAAAAAGAAAATTTAGATAACCTGAATTTTCTTGCTGATAAGACGATGGATTTCGTCAATAAAAAAGCGGCTGAAGGTGTGCGCCTTGCACATACGGACGGTCAAGTACCGCAACTGGTGGTTACCATTCCTGAACTGACTGCTTATCACTTCGGCTACTTGATTTACTTCTTCGAAAAGGCAGTTGCAGTCAGCGGCTATCTTCTGGGCGTTAATCCATTCAATCAGCCGGGTGTTGAATCCTATAAAAAGAATATGTTTGCATTGCTTGGCAAGCCTGGCTATGAAGCAGAAAAAGCAACACTTGAAGCACGCCTGAATCATTAATTTTTCAGATAAAAAGAAGCTTTGCCTCATAAAGGGGTAAAGCTTCTTTTTTAATGGAAATGATTTCATTTATTTAAACTGTTTTATCGTATAATGGACGTTCGTTTTTAATCCTGGTCGTGGATAATGGGATTAAGAATGCGTTTAGCGGTTCCTGGTTTGACTAAGAGTACATTATCCCTTAACATGTATAGCAGTAATGTTTTGACGAATGCGCTTCACAACGATTCGGAAGGGAAGGGAGTAGGAAACGTGAGACAAAGAAATTCTACCGGAATGTTCCCAAAATTGATCAGCATACTTTTAACATTCGTACAAGTTGTGATTGTTTTATATATCCTGCTGCAATTTTTCGGTGCGAATCCGACACCTTTTGTAAATTTGCTTAATAGTCTGAGCGAACCGATACTTAAGCCTTTTCAAGGCATCTTTCATCCGATTGTTTTTAATGAGCACAGCCTCGACCTTTCTGCGGTCTTTGCCTTAATTGTGTACAGCATTATCGGATTCGGCATTCAAAAAATCTTAGCCATCCTTAAAATCAAATAAGTATAACGACTGAAAACGGAGCATACATGCTTCGTTTTTTATACAAAAGATAAGCAATTAACGGATGCCTCGTATAAAACTAAAGCTTGGCCTCATCAAGTTTTTTAACAGATAGGGCGGAGCGGGCAAGCGCCAAATTTGAGAAATAAAAGGTTGACGATTCAAAAGCGTATTTGGTGCAAATGAGCTTCCTCTGTAAAAGAGTTTTCGTTAACTGGGGGTGCAACGCGAAAGCCACTGCATCCCGCGGAAGTAAGGGCTGGGCGTTTTTTGCCCGATTCTTTTTAAAAAGGTGGTGTTCCTCATCCTCAAAGGATATAATGCGCCTGAAAACATTATCTTGGAGAGCGATCAGTCACAGTTGTTCAGGCGTCCCATAATCATGGTACTGTAATAGTTGCCGTCCGACAGTTTTTTGTCTTCTCTGAGTACTCCTTCGACAGCAAATCCCATTTTTTTGTACAGAGCGATCGCATGTGTATTCGTTTCAAGCACATTCAGCGTGATTTTTCTTATTCCTTGCTGATCCGCCCAGGCTATTGATCGATCAAGCAGCCGGGTTCCTACATGATGTCCCCAGTAATCTTTTAGTACACAAACCCCAAATTCAATTCGATGAGTTGTACGTCTCAATTCGCTGCCCGCACATCTTGAGTATCCAATTATTTTGTCTTGGACAGCAGCAACGAGAAATAGATTTCGCCTTGCTCTTTCATCTGCTAAAATGAGTTTGGCAAATTCATGTTCATCAATAAAATCTTCACCTTTTGCGCGATCCATATTCTCGGTTTCATCGTCAATTTTTACTCGAACTTTGCTTAGTTGCGCTGCGTCTCTTAGATCCGCCGTACGCATGACGTAGGTAAAGCTTCCTTCTGAATAGCTTGTTTCGCTTATTTTCATAAATGCTTCATCCCTTTCTCGAACGAAAAAATAGTATAACAAAAAATCCCCTTATGTAAAAGGGGACTACATTTGATTTGTTTAATCAAATTTTCTCAGAGATTCAATCGGATCAAGATTAGCCGCTTTGGATGAAGGGGCAAGTCCGGCAATAACACTGATGCCAACGCTAATGAGTAAACCGAAGAGGACAAATCCCGGTGTCACATTGAGCAGGGACACATGCATATGCGGTTGGGCGAAATAATTGCCGATCGCCGCGGCAATAAATGCGAGTGCAACGCCAATGACACCGCTGAATAGCCCGAGCAGACTCGCTTCTGAGAAGAACAGATGGCGAATATCCCTGCGCCGTGCGCCGATCGCACGCAAAATACCTATTTCCTTGGTTCGTTCCGATACGCTGATGTACAGGACGACAATGATCATAATTGCCGACACAAGCAGCGAGATACCGGCGATCGCGGCAAGAACATAGGATGCTATGGAAATGTAGAGTGTCAAAGAATCGAGAAAAGCTCCGGCACCGTTTGGCCTGTAACCAGCCTTTTTAAAATGGTTTTGGACGCTCTTCACGTTTTCAATTTGATCAATTTTGATGGTTGCCATGTTCGCGGTTAACGTGAGTTTTTGTTTCTTATACATTGTCTGCACGGTATCATAATCTGCAGTGATCATACCCATCTGAGCGCTGCCGTTGAAAATTGCGGATACCTTCAACTTTTTCTGCATGACAATTGGTTTTTGCTTCTTGTCTATCATATTGACGGAGAACGTCACTGTTTTTCCAATCAGGCTTGTTGGTTTTTGGGTCAGCTGTTTGGCGACATCTTTACTCAATCCGATCTCATTTTGTCCGGGCAGATGACTGCCCTTGGCCAGATCTTTTTCAGGAACAGCGCCGTCAACGGTCTGGAAGTATTGAGGCACAGCCATTTTTTTGCCGAGTGTGACGCGTGTTGATGAGAGCCAAAGGACTTTCTCGGCTGACTTGACATGCTTGACCTTTTCCATCTTCGCCAGATCGCTATCCGAGATGGTAACTGATTTCTTTATATGACTGCTCTCACCATCCTGCTGTGAAATGTCTTTTTTGGTGAGTTGAACAACTGTTGGATTAATATTTTTCATGATTTCATCATGAAGATACGTTTGTACGCCGCTGCCCAGCGCCAGCATAATGATGACACTGAAGATACCGATCGACCCGCCTATGGTTACGAGAAGATTTCGTTTCAGGTTGTGGCGGATGTTATCGAGCGCCATTTTAAATGTTGCAGGTATGCTCAGATTTTTTGTCTTCGGTTCTACCTGATGTTCCGGAACCGGGTAGGCGTTTTTGAGACGAATGTCATCGGCGATGCGCCCATCATCGATTTTGATGATTCGCGTTCCGTAATCGGCGACCTTCTGCGAATGCGTCACCGTAATTACCAGTTTTCCTTGCTTGGCGATCGTGTCAAGCAGTTCCATAATCTGTTCGCTGTTTTTCTTGTCGAGCGCTCCGGTAGGCTCGTCGGCAAGAATGATATCCGGATTATTTGCCAGTGCACGCGCAATTGCCACACGTTGTTTCTGGCCGCCGGAGAGCTGATTCGGCCTTTTATGCAGATGGTCGGCAAGTCCGACGGTAGTCAATAGCTCCTTGGCGTGTGCTACACGCTCCTTATCTGACATTGTTGTCATTTTCAGAGTGATCAGCACGTTATTCAGAACGGTCATGTGATTAATCAGATTGAAGCTTTGAAAAATGAAACCGACATTTGTTTTTCGATAATCATCAAGTTCTTTCTCCCTCATGGCATGCAGGGCTTTACCGTTAATCAATACGTCACCGCTGTAATCCTTGTCCATACCGCCGATGATGTTCATCAGCGTTGATTTGCCGCCGCCGGATTCGCCGAGAATAGAGACGAATTCTCCGCGCTCCAACGTAAGATCAATTCCATGAAGCACAGGAAACTTCTGCTTGCCGGAAAGCTTGTACGACTTATGAATGTCTTTTAATTCAATATAGCTCATCAGGTTCCTCCAGTTATTTATCCCGTTTGATTGTTTGCGGGAGTTTCTCGTTCTACAGCTTTCTTTCGTATTCTTAGCATAAAGGATGGAGTAAAAAGTTTAACCATCCTGAAGCATTAATTATCTCTAAGTCTTAAGACGTATTGTCTAAGCAATAAAAAGTGCAGCAAGTGAGAACAGAGCAAGAATGCGACCATCAGCCATGTGCCCCCTTTGCGGAACAAGAGAAATAGTTGTTTCCGTTGCCCAATTTGCTTTGACATACTAGATTGGGAGTATTGAAAGGGCATGTTATGAAAAAAAGAAGCATTGATTGCTGTGGGTCATTCGCCTTGTTATGATGGTTTAGTAAAATCCATGAAAGCATTGAGCAAGTTTCAATCGATCTATGGTGTGCGCACACAAGTTCAACAAAAAATGGAACAGGGTACTGACTATATTCTTAAACATCGAATTTATAAGCACGAACATTCAGAAGAACGTTTAAATGATGATATGGTAAAAATGTTTTATCCGTACCCTTATCGAACGAATATTTTGGAAATATTAGGCTTATTAAAGCAACAGAATCAGTTAGATGATCCACGTGCAAAAGATGCGATCGGATTCATACAATCTAAACGGAATAGAGATTATTTATTCTCGGCTGAGAAGATTTTTATGCAAGCGTCTTGGGTACCATTCGATAAAATCAAAAAAACGGGTGAATGGATCACGAATGAGGTCCATTTACTTGAACTGTGACGAAAATGATAAACTTAATGTTCTTTATTTCTTTTTTGTGCTACAATTTCTTTCTTAATCTTATTGTCATAAGGAGCGATATTTATGCCACAAATAACTAAGGGCGGGAAGTTTGTTTTTGGCTGGTCAAAAATAAATAACGATTTAACGATGCAACTGTTTAAAATGGCGATTGACGAATATGATATTACATCAGAAGGAAAAGTATATTTAATATCCGGCAGTAAAAAAACGGGTGGTTTCTGTGTCAGCAAAAAAGGTTTGTTAGCTAATTCTAAGATTGGCAATGTGTTAACCGATTTACCATTATTAATTGATTATCAAACTGACGAGGGAAAATTTGTTAACTATAAGGGCAGATTATACTGTTGGTTATCCGTCTCTAAAACTGGAGTATTGCAATTTAGTGATGCACTTTTAAATACTTTATCACTTAAAGCAAATGATAAACTTCTATCCATCCGTGGCAGTGACATTGCCTTTGTTATGGGTGCTAAGGGACCGCTGATTGAACGCGCGAACAGCTTTGAAGAGAACATAGACGTTTATTAAAATGTATTGATTCACTTTTATGCTAAGATAGAACTATTGATAATATGAAAAACACGATTTCATACATAATTTTACAGCCCTTATTACTCTGATTATCATTATTGTTGTCGGCGAAGGCCTTCTTATTCTTTCACAATGTATCCGTTAAATCACATAATTATATGAAAATAAAAAAACCTCCCAAAGAC
>NZ_JAMXWM010000024.1 GCF_024125445.1 Sporolactobacillus shoreicorticis
AACGCTGAAGAAAGGGAGCGGTGTAGAAGTGGTAGGTGCAAGCGGAGACTGGCTGAAGATTAAGTATAACGGAGGAACGGCGTATGTGTCCGGTGATTATGTGCAGAAATCTGAAAGTACATCGGATAGTTCCGACAACTCGAATTCTTCAGATACACAAACAACGGGTTTAATCACCACCGGAGTAAATTTTCGCCAAGGAGCGGGAACTACATACAAAAGTTATGGCGTGTTAAAAGCAGGGACACTTGTTGAGATACTGGCCGATGCTCCGGACGGATGGATTAAGGTAAGTTATAACGGTCAAGACGGTTATGTTTACGGAGACTATGTAAAAAAGGAAACAACAACAACCATTCAAGAAGGCAATGCAGCATATATTACAACGAACTATTCAATTTCATTCGGTCAGGCATTGGCAAAAGAACAGAGTGTAAACAGCAGTCCCTCTTTGGCTCAGTACCTCAATCCAAAGAATTTTACAAAGGGTAGTGTGGAATATTACCAATTTCTGCAGCTTTCCTCTCTTGCCAATGTTTCGCTTGGCGATATGAACATAATGCTGAAGGGCAAGGGGATTTTGGCCGGGCAAGGTGCGGCTTTTATAAGTGCGGCTAATGAAAGCAAGGTAAATGAAGTATATCTTGTTTCCCATGCGCTGCTTGAGACAGGCAACGGCAACTCCACACTTGCTAATGGTGTCAATTATAACGGAAAAACAGTCTATAATATGTTCGGCATCGGCGCATACGATGGAAGTGCGGTAAACAGTGGAGCAAAGTATGCCTACGAACAAGGCTGGACAACTCCGGAGAAGGCGATTAAAGGCGGGGCTGCCTGGATTGCAAAATATTACATCTACAATGCCGCTTATCGTCAGGATACATTGTACAAAATGCGTTGGAATCCTGAGGCGCTTGTTATGGGCAATGCCGCTCATCAATACGCAACCGATGTTGCGTGGGCGGTAAAGCAGACACCAATGGTCGACGCGATGTACAGTCTGATTTCCAAATATAATTTGATTTTTGATGTTCCGGAATATGCGAACTAATTTATAGAAATAAAAAAAGGGCCGGAGAGGGCGAATTCTCTCCGGTTCTTTTTTCATTTAAAAAGAATAGATTGGTTTCTAGAAAATCAGATAAAGCGCAAAAACCGCTGCGAGAATAAAGCGATAAACGGCAAACGGTACAAGTGTAAAGCGGCGCAATAATTTAAGAAAGAAGACAATGGCGAGCATAGCTACAATAAATGCTGTAATAAAACCAACCGCGAAGAGCGGGATGTCGCTGGCATGCAAGAAATCAAGACTTTTGTAAAAGTCGTAACCGCTTGCGCCGATCATCATCGGTACTGCAAGGATAAATGAGAACTCAGCAGCGGTTTTTCGTTCAACGCCGGCAATAAGACCTCCGGCAATGGTTGATCCGGAACGAGAGAAACCGGACCAGAGGGACAGGCATTGGAATAAGCCGATGATGAAAGCTTGTCCATAGGATAATTCCTTTGTACCTGCTCCTCCGCGGTTTGCGGTGATTCGTTCGGCGACAATCATCAGGATGCCTCCGACAACAAGTGCAATTAATACACTTTGCGGCGAAAAAAGAACATTTTTGATAAAGTCGCGCAGAAGCACGCCGAGAATGATCGCTGGAATGCCCGCGACAATGATGTGTAGAAGATTCAGATGTTCAGGGCCATTCTTCGGTTCGTTTCGATAAAATCCGAAGAGACTCCATAAACGTTTCCAGTAGAGCACAACGACAGCCATAATGGATCCTAATTGAATAATGACTTCAAACGTTTTTGCAGTGTCGCCTTTAAAATGAAGCAAGTCAGCGACAAGGATCAAATGTCCTGTCGATGAAACCGGGGCGAATTCTGTTAATCCTTCCACTGCACCAAGGATCACTGCAACCAATAAATGAATCAAGACGTTCACCAACCTTAAATAAGGAGTATTTTCGTTTTCGAACAAGCTTTTTCATTATAACATATTCACATTTCGCCACCCTAGATTCATCGTTGGGGGCAGAAGAAGAAACAAAAAAATTTGCTTCTATAAATAAATGATTCTGAATATATTGTTTGAGAAATCAGTTGCATTTTCATTCAATTAAATTTTAAATAAGGGTTGATTTATTTTCTGATCAATGTATAATGAATATCACACAAGTTAGAAATAACAAAAAGTTATTTGAAAATCAGTGAAGAAGAGAGTAACAGTGGGATACTGCTTAAGCGAGCCGGATTGGTGAGAGCCGGTGCAGGGAACATTGCGAACCGCACTTTGGAGATGACGGCCTGAATCACAGGTAGGGCCGTCCGGGAACTCCCGTTACAGAGTCTCAAGCAGATTCCCTTTTTGAACTCCTTAATCTGGGAATAATCAGAGTGGTACCGCGGGCATAGTGATCAACGCTCGTCTCTTTTCAACGGAAAAGAGGCGGGCGTTTTTAATTTTTCCGCAGAGGTCCCTTTGACGGGGAAGTCTTACTCTTCTGATTTATTTATCTGAAGCGTTAACGAGACACCGAATGAAAATATGAACAGCTATTGGAGGCTTTCAAGTGAAGGCAGGCATTGTTGGAGCCAACGGATACAGCGGAGCAGAATTGATCCGTTTGCTTTTGAACCATCCGCAAATTAAATTGGAGATGCTGATTGCCCATACAAATGCAGGCACGGATATCCAGAGCATTTATCCTCATTTTGACGGTATTGTTGAAAGGACGCTGGAGGATTTTGATGCGGATGAGCTGGCAAAAAGAGTTGATGTTGTTTTTTTCGCAACGCCTGCAGGCGTCAGCAAACACCTGCTTCCTGATTGTTTGAACCATGGCCTGATCTGTATTGATCTTTCCGGTGATTTTCGCTTGAAAAATCCACAGGATTACGCGGACTGGTATCAGAAAGAACCCGCCGACGAAGCGCTTTTTGGTGACGCTGTGTACGGCTTGGCAGAAGTTAATCGTAGGCGGATTGAAGGCGCAACATTCATCTCGAATCCCGGATGCTATCCGACAGCAGCATTGCTTGGCCTTGCACCGGTACTGAAAAATGATGTAATTGATATGACGTCCATTATTATTGACGGAAAGTCGGGAGTTTCCGGGTCGGGAAAAAAAGAAGTGCTGAGCAACTTATTCTGCGAAGTTAATGAGAACGTAAAGGCTTATAAACTGGGTCGGCACCAGCATACTCCGGAAATTGAGCAGATGATCGCGCAGATGAGCGGAGAACAAACCGCAATAACCTTTACCACTCATCTGATTCCGATGACACGCGGGCTGATGTGCACCACGTATGCGAATTTAAAACAAGGGTTCTCAACTCGCGAGCTTTTGGAACGCTATGAAACTTTTTATGAGAAATCGCCTTTTGTTCGGATCAGGCCTCTTGGTTCCTGGCCGGCAACAAAAGAAGTAATCGGTTCAAATTATTGCGACATCGGGTTGAATGTGGATGGCAGGACGAGGCGTCTCACCATTGTCTCAGTTATCGACAACATCGTTAAAGGCGCAGCCGGTCAGGCGGTTCAGAATTTGAATATTATCAAGGGCTGGGATGAACAGACAGGACTTGGATTCACTCCGATTTATCCGTGAGAGGGCGATATTAGTGGAAAAAACATATAAACAAACCGCATTTATTCCTATAGAAAATGGCAGTGTTGGGTCACCAAAGGGCTTCCATACGGGAGGGCAGAATATTGGACTCCGAACCGGAAGACCGGATATGGGCTGGATATATTCAGAGACTCCGGCTGTTGCGGCAGGAGTCTATACGACAAATGTGTTTCAAGCGGCACCGTTACAGGTGACACAGGAAAGTATCGCTGAAGAAAAGAAGCTTCAGGCAATTCTCGTAAATACGGTGAGCGCGAATTCGTGTACCGGTCAGAAAGGTATCGACAATGCTTACACGACAAGAAAGTGGATGGCAGAGCATTTTGGCGTTGCGGATCATCTCGTGGGGGTTGCTTCAACCGGTGTTATCGGCATGCAGCTTCCCATGGATAAGATGAAAAAAGGCATCGTTGCTATTGATCTTGAAGGGGCGAATGCCCCGTTTGAAGCAGCGATTCTTACAACGGATACAAAACCGAAACATTTGGCCGTTCAGCTTGAAATTGACGGCAGGAAAGTAACGATCGGAGGGGCGTGTAAAGGATCGGGCATGATTCATCCGAATATGGCGACAATGCTTGGATTTGTGACAACTGATGCCGCTGTCGATCCGGATGCACTCAGTTTCGCACTGAAATCAGTGATCAATAAAACCTTCAATCGCATTACCGTCGACGGTGATACAAGTACAAACGACATGGTGCTGCTTCTGGCGAATGGGCAAGCTGAAAATCAGCAGCTGAGTGAGCAGCACCCGGAATGGCCGGCCTTTATGAAGGGACTTGAGCATGTCTGCCAAGGTCTTGCCAAGTTCATTGCCAGTGATGGTGAAGGAGCGACGAAGCTGATCGAGGTGCAGGTGACCGGAGCCAAAGATGATCATTCTGCTGAAATCATCAGCAAATCGATTGTCGGTTCGAGTCTTGTAAAGACGGCGGTGTTCGGAAGCGACGCTAATTGGGGCCGAGTCGTTTGCGCTATGGGCTACAGCGGCGAACGTTTCGATCCGAATAAAGTGTCGATGGCGATGGGTGATCTTGTTCTTTTCGAGGACGGTATTCCGGTTGACTTTGACGAAGAAAAGGCAAAGGACTATCTGGACGGAAGCAGTGTCGTGATTAAAACGAGGCTAGGCGAGGGTGACGGTCAAGCCGTTGCCTGGGGCTGTGATTTGACTTATGACTATGTGAAGATAAATGCGTCATATCGTTCGTGAGAAAAAAGATGATGTCAGGAGGACAACAATGAACCGTTATCTGGTGATTAAATGTGGAGGAAGTGTTTTTGACAAACTGACTCCGGCCTTTTTTAACAGCATACAGGCGATCCAAGCGGAAGGCCAATGGCAGCCGGTTATTGTACACGGCGGCGGTCCGGCGATTTCGCAGATGCTGAAAAAACTGGCGATTCCGACAGTTTTTCATCAGGGGCTTCGCGTGACGACTCAGGAAGTACTCGATGTCGCGGAGATGGTGCTCAGCGGGACGATGAATAAACAAATTGTCTCCAAGATCAGCACAGCAGGCGGCAGGGCATTCGGCTTGAGCGGCGTTGACGGCGGCTTGTTTCAAGCAAAACCGATTGCATTTTCCACACTCGGCTATGTCGGTGAAATTACAGCTGTTAATCCGGCTATTATCGCCGGATTGTGCAATCAAGGGCTCATTCCTGTCATCTCACCAATTTCCATGGACGATAAAGGGCAGCATTACAATATAAACGCTGATCAAGCGGCTGCCGCCATTGCTTCGGCACTCAACGGAAAATTGTGTTTCATCAGCGATGTTCCTGGAATTCTTGTTGAAAAGAATGGGGAACTCACGCAGCTGAAGCAAGTCTCCGATCTTGAAATTGAACGGTTGATTGAACGGAAGAAAATCAGCGGCGGTATGATTCCGAAAGCGAAAGCAGCGGTTGACAGTTTAAAGCAGAATGTTCAGGAAGTTGTCATTGTGAACGGTATGATGCCGGAATGTCTGGTTGATTATACTAAGGGCGTTGAAGTCGGAACAAAAATTTTTCTAGAGGAGGAAGCACTCCATGCTTAACATAAAATCAGAAGAAACAATCGCGCCTGTGATGGCTGCATACGGACGTTTTCCAATAACCCTTGAGAAGGGTAAGGGCAGCTATGTTTGGGACAGTGAAGGAACGAAATATCTGGACTTTACAGCGGGTATTGCCGTACTGGCACTGGGTCATGTACCGGATTCGGTGGAAGCGGCTCTGAAGCAGCAGCTTGATACACTATGGCACTGTTCCAATCTGTATCATATTGGACCGCAGGAGAAACTGGCGAAAATGCTGACCGATCTCACTTGCTGTGACCAAGTATTCTTTGGTAATAGCGGGGCGGAAGCAAATGAAGGGGCAATTAAACTGGCACGCCGGTACGCAAATCTAGTATTGCATAAACCGGAAGGACATATTGTTACCTTTGATCATTCCTTCCACGGCCGGACGCTTGCAACAATGGCAGCAACTGCTCAGGAAAAAATACACAGTGGATTTGGCACGCTCGTTCCCGGATTTAAATACCTTCCTTATAATGATGAAGCAGATATCGAGGCCATTGCAGCTGACGAAGTATGTATTGCCGTCATGTTGGAAATGGTCCAAGGTGAAGGCGGAGTCATTCCTGCCGATAAAGCTTGGGTTCAGAAGCTTGCATCTGTGTGCAAGGAAAAAGGCATTCCGATGATTGTCGATGAGGTGCAGACAGGCATGGGCAGAACCGGCAGGCTTTTTGCTTACGAACACTATGATATTGAACCGGACATTCTAACGGTAGCTAAAGCACTTGGTTCGGGGATTCCAATTGGCGCTTTCCTGGCGAAAAAGCATATTTCTCAGCTGCTCACACCGGGAACTCACGGATCGACATTCGGAGGCAATCCGTTTTCAACGGCGGCGGGAGTGGCAACCATTGAAGCTTTTGAGAAACAGAATGTGGTTGCCCAATGTGTGAAGAATGCAGCTTATTTAAACCAAAAATTGAACATTCTTAAAGAAAATTATCCGAATCAATTAACCGAGGTTCGCGGCCTGGGCTTGTTAATCGGTGTTGAGACTGCTGCTCCCGCTATTAATATTGTCAACGAATTGAGAGAAAAGCACCAAGTGCTTATATTGACAGCAGGCAAACATGTTCTGCGCATTCTGCCTCCGCTCGTCACGAATGAAGCGGAAATTGATCAATTTATTGCTGCGTTTGAGGATGTATTGAAAGAACAATAATTAGGAGGCTGCTGATGATGAAAAAAGGATACTTGCTTCTGGAGTCGGGCCAAATATTCTCAGGCATGCGCGTTGGCGCTCCTTCCTCAGTAATGGGCGAACTTGTCTTCAACACCAGCATGACCGGATATCAGGAAATCATGACTGATCCATCCTATGCAGGTCAAATTATGACGTTTTGCTATCCTCTGATCGGAAATTACGGAGTCAACGCGAAAGACAATGAAAATGCCAAGATTCAAATGCAGGGCGCACTGTTCAGCAATCTGTGCGAGCTGCCCAGTCATTATCAATCGATTAAAACGGTCGATCAATGGTTGAAGCAATCGGATGTTCCCGGTCTCGTTAACATTGATACGCGCGCAGTTGTCAAGGCAGTCCGCCGGAGCGGTACAATGAAGGCCGTCATCAGTGACTCTCCTGATTTTTCACTGATCGATTGGAACCGGCCGCTGCCTCAGAATATGGTTGCCAAGGTTTCTGCCAAGACGATGACCACCTATGAGGGGAAAGGATCGCATGTTGTTCTTTTTGATTACGGGTATAAGAAATCGATGCTGAAGGCGCTGCTTGATGAAGGCTGCAAGGTGACGGTGGTTCCTTATAATACGGATTCAAACACGGTTGCTGCGCTGCACCCTGATGGCGTCATGCTGAGCAACGGTCCCGGAGATCCGATCTGTCTGCAGCCGTTGTTCGGCGAAATCAAGAAGATCACATCAGCCTATCCCACTTTAGGCATCTGCCTCGGCCATCAGCTGATTGCACTCGCTTATGGAGCGAAAACCGGTAAATTGCTTTTCGGTCATCGCGGTGCCAATCATCCCGTTAAGGAATTAGCTAGCGGAAAAGTGTGGATGACCTCGCAAAATCATAGTTACGTAGTCGAGGGGGACAGTGTCGATGCGGAGCAATTTTCGATCAGTTATCTTAATGTAAACGATCATTCAGTAGAGGGTTTGAGCCATAATAATCTTCCCATTGAAACGGTTCAATTTCATCCGGAAGCCCATCCGGGTCCGGATGACACCCATTCGATTTTCTTGAACTTTTTGACTATGATTAAACAGAACAAAGGTGAAGTGACTCATGCCGTTACGTACTGACATTAAAAAAGTGCTTGTCATAGGTTCCGGACCGATCGTAATCGGTCAGGCGGCGGAATTCGATTATGCCGGTACGCAGGCCTGTCTCGCCCTCAAAGAAGAGGGAATTGAGGTTATCCTCATTAACAATAATCCGGCGACGATCATGACCGACGACCAGATTGCGGACCGAACCTATATTGAGCCTTTAACCATTGAAACAATAGAAAAGGTCATCATAAAAGAACATCCCGACGGACTCATTGGTACGTTAGGCGGACAAACGGGGTTAAATCTTGCCGTTGCTCTTTATGAACAAGAAATTTTGGAAAAATATGGTGTTGAGCTGCTTGGTACCTCCGTTGATTCGATTCAGCATGGAGAGGATCGGGAGCTGTTCAAGGAACTGATGCTTGAAATCAAGGAACCGATTCCCGATTCCAAGATTATTCGTTCTTATGAAAACGGTCTGGCGTTTGTCAAAAAAATCGGCTATCCGGTCATTATTCGTCCGGCGTATACCCTCGGCGGGTCCGGAGGGGGATTTGCCTATAACGAACAGGAATTGGATTTGGTTCTTCATCGCGGGCTGAATCTCAGTCCGATTCATGAAGTTCTGATTGAGAAAAGCATTAAGGGCTGGAAAGAAATTGAATACGAAGTCATGCGCGACGCAAACGACACATGCATCATCGTGTGCAATATGGAAAACATGGATCCCGTGGGCGTACACACCGGGGACAGTATCGTGGTGGCGCCTTCGCAGACCCTGTCTGATGTGCAGTACCAAATGCTCCGCAATGCGTCATTGAAAATCATTCGCGCGCTGAAAATTGTCGGTGGGTGCAACATTCAGTTCGCCCTCAATCCGGCGTCAGATGAATATGCGATTATTGAAGTCAATCCGCGTGTCAGTCGTTCATCCGCGCTCGCGTCAAAAGCGACCGGTTATCCGATCGCCCGCGTCGCTGCCAAATGTGCAATCGGCTTTTATCTCGACGAAATCTTAAATCCGATTACAGGGACGACTTATGCGTCCTTTGAACCGGCGATTGATTATATTGTGGTCAAGATTCCGCGTTTTCCATTCGATAAATTTACTGAGGCTGATCGGAGCCTTGGAACACAGATGAAAGCGACCGGAGAGGTTATGGCCATTGACCGTACCTTTGAAGGCGCATTGAATAAAGGTGTTCGTTCCATGGAAATGGGCTTCAACGGTCTTGAGAGCAAAATACTCGCTGCTCAAACGGACGATGTCTTGAAAGCTCATTTGAAAAACACGACAGATTTGCGGCTTTTCGCAATAAGTGAGCTGTTCCGAAGAGGATGCACAGTCGCGGCTATTCATCGAGCGACCGAGATAGATTTGTGGTTTCTCAACGCTATTTACGGCGTTGTCTCTTTTGAGAAAACGCTTAAGGGAAAAAGTTTGAATGAACTGTCTGACGCACAAGTCGAGCACGCCAAATGGATGAATATCGGAAATCAGCGTCTGGCACAGCTGCTCGGTGTTTCGGTGAAATCGATTGACGCGCGTGTTCGCGCTGCCGGACTTGCACCTTCATATCACTTGGTAGATACATGCGCCGGTGAATTCGAAGCGCAGACGCCTTATTATTACTTGACTTGGTTTGGCGCCGATGAGGCGCCTGTCAGTGACAAGCCAAAAATTCTGATTATCGGATCGGGTCCGATTCGGATCGGGCAGGGGATTGAATTCGATTACTGCTCTGTGCAGGCGACAATGGCCGTGAAGAAGAACGGCTATGAGGCAATTGTAATTAACAACAATCCCGAAACCGTCAGCACCGATTATTCAATCGCTGATCGCCTTTACTTCGAACCGCTCGCGATTGAAGATATCCTGCATGTCGCGCAAAAGGAAAAGGTCCAAGGAGCGCTCGTTCAATTCGGCGGACAGACGGCAGTCAATGTGGCAAAGGCTTTGGAAGAGGCCGGTATCAGAGTGCTCGGCACATCCATCGAAAGTATTGATCGGGTCGAGGACCGGGAACAATTTTATGAATTGCTGCAATCGCTGGACATTCCCCATATTCAAGGCCGAACGGTTCATTGTCTTGAGGATTTGCCGGTTGCCGGTGAGAAACTCGGTTATCCGATTCTTGTTCGCCCGTCTTACGTGATCGGCGGTCAATCGATGTTCCTATTCCATCATCCCGAAGAACTGACTGCTTATATAAACAGTGAACGAAATCTGAATGAACAATCCTTCCCTCTGCTCGTTGATCGCTACATGCCCGGTATTGAATGCGAGGTCGACGCGATCAGTGATGGAGAGGTGACGGTGATTCCGGGCATCTTTCAGCATGTTGAACGTGCAGGTGTTCACTCGGGCGACAGCATCGCTGTCTTCCCATCGTTCAGTCTCGATCAAGAAGCGAAGGATGAAATTGAAGAGGATACGCGCAAGATTTGCCGCGCCTTGAATGTGACTGGCTTAATTAATATTCAATTTGTGATCGCCTCAGGCAAGGTGTTTGTTCTCGAAGTGAATCCACGTGCTTCGCGAACGGTTCCGATCATCAGCAAGGTAACGGGAATTCCAATGGTTGAAAAGGCGGTCAGTGTTCAGCTCGGCAAAAGCTTGGCAAAGCAAAATCTGCCCGATGGCTACTGCCCACGTCCCGGTTTTTATGCAGTAAAGGCGCCTGTATTTTCCTTCACGAAGCTGAAGGGCGTCGATCCCGTGCTCGGACCGGAAATGAAATCGACAGGCGAGCAGCTCGGTATGGGAGAAACGGTAGAGGAAGCCTTTATGAAAGGGGTTTACCTGAACAGGCCGAATCCGTTTGCGGGCAAATCGATGAAAAAAGCGCTGCTTTGTTCCGTCACGGCGAACCAGAGAAGTGAGAGTCTGGAACTCATTAAGCAGCTGGAACAAATAGGATTCGTTATCCTGGCTACACCCGGAACGGCGGATGAATACGCGAAAGCGGGTATCCTGACAGAAAAGGTAAATGATGATGAATCCGCTGTAATCGAGCAATTTACAAGCGGGAGAATCGCCGCCGTGTTCAACATTCCGACGGCGGGGCGCAACCGGAAGTCCTTTGGTTTTAAGATCAGAGAACTCGCGCTGCGCTATCAAGTGCCTGTGTATACATGCGCCGACACGCTAGAAACGACGCTTTCCGCGGCTAAAGGCAGCCCTTCATCGGAAGTGCACACGTTGGATGAATATCGCGATTTAAGCTATATGACAAATAAAGGGAAGTGATTGATTTGACAAGCGAGACAGCTTCAACACTGCAAGGCAGAGACTTTCTAACGATTGCCGAATTTACAGAAGACGAATTGAAGACTTTTTTAAACACAGCCGTTGCATTGAAGGCGATGCAAAAACAAGGCGTTCCGCACCATTTTTTAGAAGGACAGACACTCGCGATGATCTTCGAAAAAGCGTCAACTCGGACGCGCGTCGCATTCGAGGTAGGCATGTACCACTTGGGCGGTTCCGCGTTATACTTGAGCAGCAAGGACATCCAGATCGGCCGCGGTGAGACCATTGCCGATACGGCAAAAGTGCTCTCACGATTTGTCGACGGCATCATGATTCGGACATTTGGTCATGAAATAGTCGAAGAACTGGCGGCAAACGCCGATGTTCCGGTCATTAACGGGCTTACAGACACGCATCATCCGACACAGGTTATCGCCGATCTGTTGACGATTTTCGAGCACAAAGGAAAGCTCGAAGGACTGAAGGCATGCTTCATCGGTGACGGTTACAATAATATGGCACATTCACTGATGGAAGGCGCTGCGGCCGTCGGCATGGACATGACGGTTGCCAGTCCCAAAGGTTACGAACCGAGTGCGGCGATTCTTGAAGCGACGAAAGCGAGAGGCGTGAAAAATGGGTGCAGCATCGCATTCACCAACTCGCCTCAGGAAGCGGCAGAGGGCTGCGACGTCGTGATCACCGATACATGGCTGAGCATGGGTGATGAGGATGAAAAGGACCGGCGTCTTCATGATTTTCAGGGCTTTCAAGTGAATGACGCACTTATCGCTTTAGCAAAACCGGATCACATCTTCATGCATTGCCTGCCCGCGCATCGCGGCGAAGAAGTGGCCGCAAGCGTGATTGACGGCGCTCATTCCGTTGTATTTGATGAAGCGGAAAACCGTCTGCACGCACACAAAGCAATTCTGAAATGTTTGTTGGAAAAGAACGATTAAAAAACTATTTCTCTTAGGAGGGTTTCACTCATGGCAAAAGAAAAAATCGTGTTGGCGTATTCCGGCGGCCTTGATACCTCGGTCTGCATTAAATATCTTCAAGACAAGTACAATTATGATGTTATCGCGCTCAGCATTGATGTTGGCGAAGAAGGCAAGGACCTTGATAAAGTAAAGCAAAAGGCACTTGATGTCGGCGCGATCAAATCCTATGTCGTGGATGCGAAAGAATTACTTGCCGAAAACTACCTTGCCCCGGCGCTTCAAGCGAACGCATTGTACGAAGGCGTCTACCCGCTTTCTTCTGGACTTTCACGTCCGCTGATCGGCAAATTGCTCGTTGATGTCGCGCATAAAGAAGGCGCGACGGCTGTTGCTCATGGCTGCACGGGAAAAGGGAACGATCAAGTTCGTTTTGAAGTAGCCATTCAGGCACTCGATCCGTCACTTAAAGTTGTTGCTCCGGTTCGCGAATGGGGTATGACCCGTGATGAAGAAATCAAATATGCGGAAAAGAACGGGATTCCGATCCCGGTCGATCTAGACAATCCGTTCTCAATTGACGCAAATATTTGGGGACGCGCGTGCGAAGCCGGTGTTCTGGAAAATCCATGGAACGAAGCCCCTGAAGAAGCGTTTGCTTGGACGAATCCGATTGAAAAAACACCGGACGTACCGGAGTATGTTGAAATTGAATTTGAAAAGGGCCTTCCGTTTGCTTTAAACGGCGTGAAAAAACCATTTATCGAAATCATTAAAGAATTGA
Source organism: Sporolactobacillus shoreicorticis (assembly GCF_024125445.1). GTDB lineage: Bacteria > Bacillota > Bacilli > Bacillales > Sporolactobacillaceae > Sporolactobacillus > Sporolactobacillus shoreicorticis. The sequence continues at coordinate 12,927 of NZ_JAMXWM010000024.1, forward strand.
ATGCACTTGGAGGTCTTCATGGAGTTGGACGGATTGATCATATCGAAAACCGTCTCGTCGGCATCAAGTCGCGCGAAGTATATGAAAGCCCGGCAGGACTGATCCTAATCAATGCCCATCAGGGACTGGAAACCATCACGCTGACGAAAGAGGTTTCTAAATTCAAACCGCTGATCGACAAGGAAATTTCTCAAGTGATTTATGACGGTCTCTGGTACTCGCCGATCCGTGAAGCGCTGATGGCCTTTGTGAAGCAGACGCAGGAAGTCGTTTCCGGGAAAGTTCGCGTGAAGCTGTTCAAAGGAAACCATGTTGTCGTCGGACGCGCATCGGAAAACAGTCTGTACAATGAAAAATTGGCAACCTATACTACGGGCGACGCTTTTGATCACAACGCGGCCGTAGGCTTCATCAAGCTGTGGGGGCTCCCAACCAAGGTGAATGCGGAAGTGCATAAGGAGGCAGATCATGGCGAAGCTGTGGGGCGGCCGGTTTACGAAGTCAACCAATAAGCTGGTTGATGACTACACCGCGTCAATTTCATACGATCAGGAACTGGCAAAAGAAGACATCGAGGGCAGTCTGGCACATGTTCAAATGCTCGGCGAATGTGGTGTCGTCACAGAAGAAGAAGCGAAGACGATTCAACAGGGACTCCATGCCATTTTGAAAAAGGTGGAGAGCGGTGACGCACATTTCTCAACGGATATGGAAGACATTCACATGAACATTGAGAAGATGCTGATTGATGAAATCGGAGCGGTTGGCGGCAAACTGCATACCGGGCGCAGCCGTAACGATCAGGTCGCAACGGACATGCACTTGTACATGCGAAAGAAAACGCAGGTCCTGATCGATTTGCTGGAAGACGTGCAATATGCCCTGCTTGAGCAGGCGAAGGCCAATGTGGACACAATTCTTCCTGGGTACACACATCTTCAGCGCGCACAACCGATTTCTTTTGCTCACCACTTGCTCGCTTATTTTTGGATGTTCGAGCGGGATAAAGGGCGTTTGCGTGACAGCGTCAAACGGATCAACATACTGCCGCTTGGCGCCGGCGCGTTAGCGGGAACAACCTTCCCGATCAATCGCCGCCGCGTGGCCGAACTGCTCGATTTCGATGATGTCTATCCAAACAGCATGGACGCGGTCAGTGACCGTGACTTTGTCGTCGAGGCGCTTGCGGATTGCTCGCTGATCATGGTTCACCTGTCGCGTCTGTCTGAAGAGATGGTGCTTTGGAGCAGTCAGGAGTTCCAGTTTATTGAATTGGATGATGCGTTCTGTACTGGCTCCAGCATCATGCCGCAGAAGAAAAATCCGGATGTATCCGAATTGCTGCGCGGCAAGACCGGTCGCGTGTTCGGACATCTGGTTGGCCTGCTGACCGTACTCAAGGGTCTTCCGCTTGCCTACAACAAAGACATGCAGGAGGATAAAGAAGGCATTTTCGACACCGTTAAAACATTGGAAGGGGCGCTGAATTTACTTGCCCCAATCCTTGAAACGATGACGGTCAAAAAAGATCGAATGCGTTATGCGGTCGAAAAGGACTACTCAAATGCCACCGATATTGCGGATTATCTGGCGAAAAAGGGCATGCCGTTCCGAGAGGCACATGCGGTCACCGGCAAAATGGTCCTTTATGCCATTGAAAATAAAAAGTATTTGCTTGAACTTGATCTGGAGGAATATAAGCAATTCAGTCCTCTTTTTGAAAAGGATATTTTTGAAGCATTGCTTCCTGAAAACGTGATGCGCGCCCGTGAAAGTGAGGGCGGCACCGCGCCGCACCAGATTGAGAAGCAGTTGAAACTCGCAGAAACAAGCCTGCATCAGAGTGAATCATTCTGATCAGCTGTTTCATATATGTATTTTTTCAGTGAGGGTATCCGTAAGATATTCTCACCTGCAAGGTTAGTACCCCCTAAATTAGCTTGTTATCTTAACTTAAAGCACCGGATACGTGTCATGCGTATCCGTATTTTTTTAGAGCGTAAGATTACAAGAGGTGCTGATTCCTATGTATTGTATTTATAAAGGAGATCAGCCCGAGAAATTCCAGTAATTCAGTACCAAAATGAATCAAAGCCAATGGTCTTCGTTCTCGTTGGGTATATTTCATAATTGTTAAATAGTGAAAATATGTGCTGTAATTAAATAAAGAAAAGAGGCGAAACCATGACCCTAAAACCTGCATTCCCGCGTCTTTATGAACTGAGATTTTTTCAGTTCATGCTGTTTTTTCGCGAATTTCTATTTCGTAACCGAACAGTTTTTCCAACTGTCGATGGTAGTACTTGGCGCTTTGTTTTTTCTTTGGCAGGTAATCCGGACCGAGCTCTTTATAGGGCTATTTCTCTTTTAAAACATGATAGATAATCTTTAGAATGAGATGCGCTAAGGTCATGATTGCTTTTTTTGGTTCGCATCGTTTGCCGAGTCGATGATAGTACGTCGACAAGCGCGTTTTTTTATTCTGGACAGCCCCCCAGGCAACCTGACAAAGCATGGACTTTAATCCTTTATTTCCTTTCGTTGTTTTGGATGATCGTTTCTTTCCGGCACTCTCATTGTTTCCCGGACTCAGTCCACCCCAGGAGGATAAATGGGCCGATTCCGATTTCCGCCAGGATGACTGCCGCATCCTGATTAATCTCCGGATCGTTTTGAGTAGACTCACTTCCTCCTAGTAATCCTGGATCGATTTCCTGTTCCAGTTCCTCACTATGTTTTTCTAAATCAAGAAGCAGCTCATATTGCCGACGAATCATTTGTCAATAATGTCGCCGGATTTTCTCGTTCAGGGCATCCAAAAGCTGAGGAACTTTCATTCTTAGCTTTGTTTTTACACGAGAATGAACCTGTGAGTGATTTCCCGTTCATGATCGCCTCAAGCAGAATGCACCCGGAAACACCGAAGACATCGCTCATATAACTCGTCAACTTAATATTGGCGTCCTGTAAGACGTTATGAATACGACTCTTCTGTTCCGTTGACATCTGCAGCAGCTTTCTCCGATACCGAGTCAGATCACGCAAATTACGGAGTGTTCCGGGGGGAACAAAGCTGGATTCAATCAATCCATTGCGCAAGAGTTGGCGATCCATTTGGTATCATTCATATCCGTCTTCCTCCTCGGAAGATTCTTAATCCGGTTCGCGTTAGCGAGGATTAGGTAAATAAATATTCAAAATATTACAAACGATGGGGTTCCAATAGACACCTGTGCTTTCTATGGTGACATGCGTGCACTGAGCTTCCTTGCTCTGCGGCTGAAAACCTTTTTACTGTCCAGCCCAGCCCTTAAAAGTGACAGTAGCCATGTCAGCGGCAACCTTTTGCCTAAAAATAGTCCACCTTATGCTATAATTTGATCCATAGACGTGAATAATACCTCCTGTCCGTGGCCAGTGAAAATGTCACTATTTCGAAGATGTCGATCTTGATTATTGATGGTGAAAAAAGCAGAGAAAAATCCGACTGAGATTCATCAATAGATTGACCAGCTCTGCCTCTTCCCTATCTAACTACTACGACCATTTTCTTTGAGGTTCTGACAAGGGCGACCGTAGGGAGGGCAAAGCCTTTACCCTTGGCAGCTCTCAGAGAAAGTGGATACTCTCTCCAGGATGGGGAGGAGGGGGCAGCGCAGAAACTGATGGGATTCACCGCGCCTACTTCCTGCCTATTTCGATAAAGGGTACCGAGGTAGCTAGTCATGCAAGGTAAGAGAGAAAAGAGACTATAATTATTGTTAACCCTAGTATCGAGAATATACAAATCTCTTTCCGGGTCAATGTGGTAATCAGTATTAAAACCGAAATATCTGAAGTCAGTTTTTGATATTTTAAGCTTTTTAGTTCAGCGATAGATAGGGATCATAATTATACCAAGTTCTAATTTTGAGAGGTGAGAGATAAATAAATAAAGTTTTTTTTAAACATACTATGTTTCGACAGACTTTGCAAAAAAATGTGATTATACTATTTCTAAATCAATTAGATTTGTCTAATTGATTTAAAATATACAAGGAGGTTGAATTTAATGCTAAAAACACTAAATGATCTTCAAGAATTGGCTGTTGATGAACATGTTTTTGAAATAGGTCCAGATTCATGTACATTTACCTGTGGTGTCTCTTGCAGTGTAACTGGATAACATTTGAATTTAATCTATTTATTAAAGGATGGACAAATTGAACTGAAGTAAATTCAATTTATCCATCTTATTATTTTTTTTTCAAAAATAATATATTTTATGCAAAAAAACCATAATCATTATGAAAATTTATAGTGCTTATTTAAAGTTGGCTGACAAATGTTATGTATTTTGTTTCTGTGTTACAAAATATCAATTTAGTATTTAAATTTTTGAAATCAGAAATATCTTTAATAAATACAAGCCATTGACTAGTTTCAGAATATATAACGATCTATACATAAGCCTAGTGGTAATATGTCAAGCCCCTAAAAACGAGAAATTGGAAATTTTTTATGGACTTTATCTCAAAGCACTTAAAAAGGCGTATACAAAACAGGATCCACTTCAAATAACAAAAATTACCATTTATTTGAACGTGGGAATGATCTTGAAAGGGTGTGGTAAAACGAGTGATTCACGACCTCCTTTCAGGTGGTGTGTACAAGTGGTTGGTGCTGAGTAGCGAATACACCAACCGTACCAATTTTCTTGCGGTTAAGACGAGCGCGCGTTTGTGTTGAGTTGATGCCGAGTCACTTCGTTGTACTTTTTCTGATAAAAGGCCTGGTAGTCCGCGTCGTGCTTGCGAATCGAGTCTGCTGCTTGAATCAAATAATACCTGAGATACTTGTTTCCGGTTCTCATACGCTTCGTATCTTCCGACTCATATTCTCCGGATTGATACTGACTCCAAACGAGGCTGGCATACTTAACCAAGGCATGATGGCTGTTAAACCGCTTAATATCGCCAATTTCAGCGAGTAGATCGGCAGTGAACACATCGCCAATTCCTTTAACAGATGTGAGCACAAGTCTTTGCGGATTGCCCTGCATTAGGCGACTGATTTCTTTGTCTAGGCGCTTGAGCTGACTCTCAATGTGCCGGATCAGGCTTAGAGTTACACTCATGGACAGATTCACTGGATCTTTCATGGATTTGCTTAACTGATAACTCGATCGGGCCAGCTTTTTCAAATAGTTGGCGATTTCCTCCGGCTCGCTGAAATGATGGTTGCCTTTCTCCTGAAGAAAGGCGACGAGTGATTCGATGCTCATGTCGCAATCTCTTTCGGCTCTAATTCTTCGATCACGGCCAGACTGGCTGCACCGAATGTGTTGGAGAACGGGTTGTCCTGACGCAATCCACTGAATTTCAGAAACAGCTGATTCAGGAAAAAGGTCTTATGCCGGGCGAGATCCTTCATGAAATGGAATCGGGTTCGAGCCAGGCGTTGCAGGGCTTCATAGTGTACCGCTTCTTGCATCGCTCTGGGTAGTCGGTCAAATCTCAAGTGGTCAGCGATGACCCAGGCGTCTATTGGTCGTTCTTAGGCAGTGTGTCATAGCCTTTTTTAAAACGAGCCACTTTTCTCGCATTCAAGACATAAACGCTCGTTTGATCATCCGGCTCATAGCCTTTGAACTGTGCCTGCAAATAATGAGCAATGTGCCAGCTGTACTGATCAGTGGCTTCCATGCCGATCCGCAGATCCGCCACATGGGTTTTCTTTGCCCGCTGAAGCAACCGTTGGATGAGGGTGTCGGCCCCTTCGCGGTTGTTGGGTACGGAGGAGTCGTCCAGAGATTGGCCGTCCCCATTCATGAAATGGACATGATGGGTTTTCAAACGAACGTCTACACCCATACCGATCACCTCCAGTCTTATGAAAATCAAAAGCGTTTCAGACCTGGGTGCCCATGGGAATCATCGATGGCTTCCTCGTCATCAGCACTCATCGGAAAGAAGACCATCATGGACGCTACTTCCTCTTCTTTCCGGCGGCGCAACTAGTGGTTAGCCCTTTGACAATGAACCATGGGTAGCAAGCTAATTCAGCAGTGCCCGAGAAGGCCCGCAAGGAGGATAAGCTACCACCTGAAACGATTTTGTCGGTTCCATTGTCCCATGAACCGGTCTGAAACGCTATGAAAAATGACGGAGGATTCAGTGGAGCCTCCTCCACTCTCCGCCAGAAATCTATTCAGTTTTATTTTGGCATCTTAAAGAAACAGGAGAGCTTCCTCTTCTGTGATCAAAAGTTGCTTCTACTTTTCTTATTTCATTCACTTGGTGAAAGAATTGCTTACCTTTGGCTTCCCCATCACGGGAAAAACAAGGGTAAAACAAAATCATTAAACAGACAGGGAAACCAAAGGACTTTGATTGATTCCTATAGGAACCAGAGGGGCATTCCAGTCAGTCCGGATCTAACTGGAAATTCTCTCTGGAAGAGCTCTTACTACTAATATACGAGGAGGTAAGTCATATGAATTCTATACCCTTAGATATCCTGTGTGAACAATATTTTGATGTCAAAGATGATTTAACTGAGCTAAGTGTTTACCTAAAACCACATGATTATCAGATGTTTGAAAGCGGTCCTTGGTTGTTTTTTAACAATGATTCTGGTATTTTACCAACGCAGGGATGGAAGGGGCATCTATCAACTGTTTTGGAAAATTCAAAAATAACATTAGAGACTGCAGTATCTGTTTTTAAACAATTTGGATGTGTGTATAAAGTTTCACGAAATGAAGGAATTTTAAAAATACTAAATAATATACACGCTCCAATTCAAACTGCAAATAAATTCATTACATTTTATCCTAAATAAAGCTATTTTCAAGGAAATAATAATTATACTACACAAAAAATTTCAAGAGTTATATGGGCCGAAAATATTTACAGATTTTCAATGTGGAAATAATTCACCAGTTCATTTTCGATATGGAGCATTTAAATCAATAATCAAATGGGATGAAACAGATACAAAAATGAAATTTTATATAAAGGATAATAATGGGAATTTAGTGGAAGATATTCGGGGACCGGTTTATAAAACTCCCAAATGGGAAACATTCCCTTTTTCTAAAAATGAAATTGAGAAAATGAATGCGACAATACCATTGATTCCAGAACGCAATCCAATTAATAAATATATTTTTAAAAAAATTATTGAGCGCGGTAATAAAGGAAACGTTTACTTAGCTATTTCAAAAAAGGACGGAATTAATGTCATCATCAAAGAAGCTCGTCCATTTGTTGTTATTGGTCAAGAGAAGAGTAATAATGCAATTAGTATTTTAAAAAAAGAGTATAAAAATTTAGTCTACTTCTCAAAGAGTGGGTACACACCAAAACCAATAGATTTCTTTGAGTGTAACCAAAACTTTTTTCTTGTTGAAAAATTTTTTTCTGGTAGGAATTTGACAAGTCTTGTAAATGATAAGGCATTTACATTAAAAAAATCGCTAATAATTGAAATTATAGATATGGTGATTTATTTTCATTCTGAAGGTTATGCTATTACTGATTTTTCAACTAATAATCTCTTAATTAAGAATGATAAAGTGAAATTAGTTGATTTAGAAAATATGGTGAGAATTGCTAATAAAGAAAAAAGAACTGTGTCAACACCTCTTTTTTATAATAATGAGAAAACAGATCTTACCATAACTGAAACTGATGATGTTTTCGCAATGGCAATAATTTTTATGACTCTATTCTTCAGAGGAATACCTATTTACAAAAAGGATGCCAATGTGCTTAATAGACAAACGTTAATTGAGAAGTTATTAAATCAAACCAGAATGGCAGTTAATAAAGGTGTGTTTAGTGTTTCTGAAGCATTTCTTGTAAAAAGTTTATTAGAATTGTCTATTGATACTAATTATCGCGTTAGTAATTTGTTGGGAATTAGAAATAATTATTATGAAGAGAAAAATATAAACTTTAAATTAGAAGAAGATGTTAATATATATCCACAAATTGATCTAAAACTTATAATAAGAGATAATTTCAATGATATATTTACTCTTGCGAAGATAAGTAAGCGTACAAGAATCTGGAGAAGTAATAGTTTTGGTGAATTTGTGAGTCCTCTTGGTATTCAGCACGGTTTTGCAGGAGTAGCTAGAGCTGTTTTAGCACTTTCAAACGTAAGTATACTAAATGCAGATAAATCTTTAGGTTTTTTAAATAATGTTGTTTTTCGCTCTGAGGAAGTTATAGATAGAGAAAGTGCAAATGGTTACTTGTTTGGTCTTTCGGGATATTTATGGTTTCTTTCTGATTTATATAAAAAATATCCAAGTAAAAAAGTTAAAAAAATGATGAATGAAATTATCAATAAAATTAAACTTCTTAGTAACACTCGTCTTGATTTTGCTCTAGGGAAGACTGGGATTGGATACACATTTATTCATCTTTGGCTAATCAGTAAAAATAATCTTTATTTAGATTATGTTCGCAAAATGGCTAAAAACATATATAAAAATCGTAATTTTCTTTTTGATAACATTGACAACCCCCAATCATTAACAAAGTTTGGTTTTGCTCACGGATTATCAGGAGTAGCTTACTTTATTTATCTAGTGGGAGTTATTGAAAACGATAAAGACTATATTTCTTGGTGCAGAAGTGTTATTAAAAAAATAATAACTAAAACAAAACATTATTTAAATGAAGACAGCTTTAATAATATGAATTTATCTTGGTGTGAAGGAATTGCTGGTATTGGAACGAGTCTTCTTAGAATTAACTATTTTGAAAAAAATAAGGTTGTTAATGCTCTTCTCCTACAAATTGCTACGACTTTGGAAAAAAATATGCTTAAAGGATCAACAAATATTTGTCATGGGAATGGAAGTAGTATTGAGTTTTTAATGGATGCATATCAATTAACGGGTCAGGAAATATTTAAGACCCAAGCGATAAATATAGCAAAATGTGTATACAATAAAGGATATCTAGATAATAATAATATTTATAGGTTTCTTGATCAAACACAGATAACTACCCATTTCGACTATGGTGTTGGATCAGTTGGAACATTGTATAGTTTAAGTAGAGTGCATTTTAATTTAGAGCGTATCTTTTATTTAACTAAGCAAGAATTAAATAGTTGTAGAAATAGATAACTTAGCTTGTATTGACAAAATATTTTTGTTTGTTTTGAAACGAAATCTATTTCTCTAAATAAAATTAAATGCACATTAAAAAAGTAAAAGATCCTCAAAGGAGTATCTAGGCTCCTTTCAGGACTTTCTATTTGTTTAGGAACTTGTAGAACTTGAATAGTGAACTATTGGCTTATCAGAAAATTATCTGCCACACGTAGTGATAAAATAGGATCATGTCCATTGAAAAACTATTGGAAACATTATTGAATTTATTCACTTTGTGTTGCATTATCTTTTTTTTCACTGTGCATAGAGTTATTCTTGATATCTTCCGGATTCATTTGATAAATTTGATTCAATTTACTTGCTATTCGATCATGAAGATTGTGTGAAACCATAATTACTGTAATGTTTGGATTGTTAACTAGATTTTCTTCAATTGAAATAGCACTTTTTTTGTCAAGGCTTGCTGTTCCTTCGTCTAGTAGAACGATATGTTTATTACGGATAAATCCACGAGCTAGCGCTATTCTTTGTCTCTGTCCTCCGGAAAATAGACGTCCACTTTCTCCCACAGGAGTGTCAACTTTCATTGGTAGGGATTGTATTGATTCCCACAGCCCACTCATTTTAAGCGCATGTTCCAATTGTTCATCTGAAAAAGATTCACCCAATGTAATATTGTCATAAATTGTTCCGTCAAAAATATAGGGGAGTTGATCAATATATAACACATAATCACGAATCGTTGAATCTGTTAAATGATTCAAATCCACTCCATTTAATTTAATTGACCCATAATAATTTTTTAATTTTCCAGCTAAAATATTTAATAGTGTTGATTTTCCGCTACCACTTGCGCCTATTATTGCATACTTTTTTCCCAATTCAAAACTCATATTAATGTTATACAAAATAGGCTGTTGATTATAATTGTATGAAAGCTGTCGAATAATATATCCCTGCTCCAACTGGTCAATGGTTCGTCCTGACGTTTTTCGCGTAACTTTTATTTCATTAAATTTATTAAAGATCGGTTTTGTTGCATGTATCGCTGCAATGCTACTACTCAATTCACCTAAAGTGTTATAGACCGTTGATGCTAAGTTACTCGTTGCATTTATTGCTCCAATTGAAATAACTTTTTGTACGGCTAAAAAACCAGTAAGACTTACGGTTAGTAGCTGGCTCATAATATTACCAAGACCACCAACGCAAGCCACACGAGCTGTGATTTTTGCTTGTGTGATTTTTCGGCTAGCTAGTTTTTGTGCGACTTGTTCGATTTCATTAGTCATTTTTCTCTCGAGATTCATGGCCAACAGTGTATCAAAACCTTCAAGTACATCCGTTACTTTACTTAAAAAATTCTCATTTTCTCTTGTTAGTTTTAAACTTGCCTTATCCATTGACCTTCTAAATATCTTTGGAATAAGAAGCATTAAGAAAGAGAGAAAAAAGGTCAAAATGACAAGTGACCAATGATAAGAGAATAATGCTATTACAGAAAATATTATTCCTGAAATACCAGATACTAATGAATAGAAATTTTCAAATCCTTGAGTTTCAATCAATGAGATGTCATTATTCAGCCACGAAGAATAAACGCCTGTTTTGTTAACGTGGAACTCGCTATAGCTAGTACATTCTAATTGTTTAACAATATCCATACGAATAGCAGTGCTCATTTTTTGCTCAACTTTAGCCTTATATACTATAGTCAAATACATCAACGCAATAATGATTATCCATAAACACATGATATATCCAATAGTTATGGTAAATGCATCAAGATCAAACTGAATCAGGTTATTTAACATTTGAGCGGTCATTAAAGCAATAAAAACTTGTACCAATTGGCGTATAATTAACACTATTATCAGCAATGAATTTTGTCTCCAAAATTTTTGTAAATAAATAACCATTAGCCTTCTTCTCTCCCATATATTTTCTTGGTTATAATTATAGGGGTATCTTGGTTAAGAATAATAAACATTTGTATAGATGCAAAATATCAGTTAGACTGTTTGATTTCATCAAAAACACGCAAGATTTCACGTTTAAAGCCACTTTTGAGATTTTTTTTTCATAATTTTATTGCTGTTGATAAAGAATTGAATGTGGTTCATTCGGGAAGAACATTTCTGAAATTGTCCTAGTCCCATATATTGGAATTCATGAGGTGAATTTGTTAATGAAATCATTAAGAGAGGCATTTAAATTTATTAGAAAATCGAAGAGCTTAACTATTGAAAAAGTTGCTTCTGGCGTCATGTCTATTTCACAAGTATCACGTTTTGAAAACGGTCAAAATGATATTTTAACTCATCATTTTCTTGCACTTTTAAAGAATATGAATACCTCAATTGATGAATTTTTTTATCTCCAGCGTGAAGGCGAGAGTACGGAAGAAGAAAATACACTTGAACAAATAAGATTATTGATAGCTAAACATGATGCTAAGGGATTAACGTATTTATTCAATGAGCTAGAAAAAAATAGGCAGAATGACTATTCTTTGTCTTTTTTCTTAGCGCAATTCTGTAAATTGATTCTCGTTCTTTGGTCTGATGGAACGGATGAGGCCTCTATGGAGGTGATTGCTCAGCCGGTTCTAGAATATCTATTTATGGTGAATGATTGGGGAGAATTTGAATTATTACTTTATGATATGTTTGGATTTGCTTTTCAAGTTGATACAACTTATCGGCTCATGCATACTGCGATTAAACGGAGCCGACAATATCGAGGATTGTCCAGAGATCAATATTTGATGAATATGATCTTAAATGCTAATTTTTCAACTTTCATTTCTAAGGGGAGACTAGATTTTGCGAGCGACACTCTTAAAGTAAGCGAGTCTATCTTAGATGATACCATAGAAATATTTCCACATATTTATTTTTTGTTCAATAAAGGTATTTATAAAATTAAGAAAGGAGATATTGAGAACGGTATGAGACAAAGCCAACAAGCGATTTCAATTTGCGCATCTTTACGTCAGAAAAAATTGGAAGAACTGCTTAAAATACGACTTCAGAATTGGTTGGAAAACGGTCAAAACCCCGATTTCCGGGATTTCTTTATGTAAAAAACTAAATGAGAGGCTGTTCCAAAAAGGTATTCGTAAACAGTCCCATGATTTGAAAAAGGTAATGAATCAAGGCTTTGTATAGTCAAAGAGGTGTCTCATAGTCAAAAAATTGACTTTTGAGACGCCCTCGTTCAGACATAAATGTCTGCGACTTAAAGTCGCCACTCAAGACTGAAGTCTTCTGAAAGCCCTTATGCTCATAGCACACTAAATTCTGACTGAGCTCAATCATCAATCTTGAACTTGTCGTCCTTGATCTTATTAGACTGGTTCGCAATATAATTTCGAATGATTTCTTCCGTGACATTGCCGATGGTCGCACAAAAGTATCCTCTGGACCATAAATGTTGATCCCAATATCGTTTCTTTAACTCAGAAAACTCATCCTGCAGCAGTCTGGATAAGCATCCTTTTAGATACTGCATGATTTTACTTGGGACAAGGCTCGGTGGACTGGAGATCAGCAAATGGATAAACTCTTTGCCTACACTCCTTTGCAGAATAGTGACTCCTCGAGCTTCACATCCCTGTCGAATTAACTCTCGCAATCGAATGGCGATCGAACCTTGTAGCACCTGATCTCGATATTTGGTCACCCAGATCACATGATACTTGATAGCGTAGACTGCATGACCGCTTTCCTGATAGCTATCCATACTTTTCACCTCTGTCAAAAATATTGACACGAAAACATAAGGCTAAAAGCGGATACCGTCTAAAGAGATGGGTTTAGCCCCGCTTTTGGAAACTAAAAAAGGTATTGGGGTTTTGTAACTGCTAAACTAAAATCAACAGATTTTGCTAAATAGAAATGAACACTTTTCACCAAATAGTAATCCAGATAAGTTATGATAGTTTTTCAACATGATTTGTCTGGAGGATTCGAAAGGTGGAAAACAGAGCAGAGCTATTCGTTTTAGAAAATGAAGAAAGGATCGTACTGATGATCCGACTAGATAATTTGTGCAAAGGAGCGTCCGGCGCGGCGATACAATACATGAATATCACGCTGGGTATTCCACGAAAAGGCGAGTCTTGTTTAACATTGTCTAATAAGTCGTCTTTAATTTAATGGTCACCTTTTCAAGACCGACTTCAGGTAAAAGGATCTTTTTTCTGCTATGATAACCTCAGATACATAAAAATGAGAACGATTGAAAATGGAAAGGCTGATTTAGGTGAAAGTTGCACAAACAGATTTAATGACGCGTCAAAGCAAAGGCGGCTATGTCCGTTTCGTGCTCGTGCTGGGAGCACTTGGTGCATTTGGCCCGCTTTCAATGGATATGTATCTTCCATCATTGCCGTCTCTGACTCAGGACTTGCAGACGACAACATCGCTGGCACAACTGAGCATTACGACATGTTTGATCGGACTTGCGGTGGGACAGCTTATTCTTGGCCCGCTCAGTGATAAGTTCGGACGAAAAATTCCTTTGCTTTCCGGATTAATTCTATTTACATTGACTTCCTTTCTTTGCGCAATTACAACATCAATCGGCTGGCTTGTCATCCTGCGGTTGATCCAGGGCATAGCCGGAGCAGCGGGTATGGTGATTTCACGAGCGATTGCCCGTGATTTGTATTCCGGATCGAGGCTGACAAAATTTTTCTCGATGCTGATGGCAGTCAACGGTATTTTCCCTATTCTGGCACCGATCTTGGGTGGGTTTGTGCTTCGGTTTACATCATGGCACGGTGTTTTCATTGTCTTGTGCGTGATTGGTCTTTTGCTGTTTTTAAGTGCATTATTCTATATTCCCGAAACACTGCCTGCTGAAAAACGTATTTCGGGCGGACTTGGGACGACCGTGTCGGCAATGGGACATATTTTCCGTGACAGCCGATTTGTCGGTTACGCGCTTGTGCTTGGTCTCGTGATGGGCGCTATGTTCTGTTACATTTCGGCGTCCTCTTTTGTGCTGCAGGACATGTTTTCCGTATCACCGCAAGGATTCAGTCTATTTTTTGCTATGAATGGTTTGGGGATTGTGCTGATGTCGCAGCTTGCCGGACTTCTTGCCGGACGTGTCGATGCACGGAAAATCATGCGCACCGGAATCGTTATTGCAGCGATTGGGAGTATCGCGCTCTTTGCGAGCTTGCTGCTCGAACCACCGCATTTGGCAGCAGTTATGATTCCACTTTTTCTTGTCGTTTCAATGGTTGGTCTCGTTAATTCAACGGCCTTCTCACTGGCGATGCAAAGCCAGGCGAAGGTGGCCGGGAGTGCCTCGGCGATTCTGGGGCTCGGCATGAATACAGTTGGTGCGCTCCTATCGCCGCTTGTCGGATTAGGCGGGAGCCACACGTATTTTCCAATGGCGTTAATGATTCTCTTCTGTGACGTTGGTGCACTTGTCATCTACGTTCTTTTTATCAGGAAGAAAGCGCTGAAAATCGTGAAAATGAAAAAAGAATGATCTGATGAAATCATTTTTAATGGATTTAAATCAAATTCGTCCGAGCCAGCTCTATTTAGATCAGGATAAAATTGATCGCCTAGGAGGAGCGTTTGATCCGCTTAATGTGCGGTATAACGCACCGCTGCCGATTAAGAAAAATGGCGGAGAAGCATTTCTGACCGATGGCCATACGCGTGCTTTTCTCTATAATGAGGCGAGAATATCGGTGATCCCTGTCTATTGGGACACAGATGACTTGGATATGGATCTCTATCAGACGTGCCTGAACTGGTGCCGACAGGAACGTATTATGTTCATTGATGATCTGAAAGAACGAATACTTCCGCACGATCAATTTGAGAAAAAGTGGACCAAACGTTGCGAAGAAGCGATACAAAGTGAAAAATGAATGCATACAAAATAAGACCGGACAGCTGTTTACGCCATTCGGTCTTATTTTGGAGAACAATTAAGCATCTAGAGTGAATTCAGCTTCAGCACTAATCTTAATTTTATTTCCGACAACCAAATTACCATTGGCAAGAGACTGGCTCCAGATCAGTCCGTAGTCACGGCGGTCAATAGCGAAGTTAAGGCTGGCGGCATTACGTTTCAGACCGTACGGATCGTCAATCGGCAATCCGACCTCTGCCTCAAAACGAATTGACTTCGTTGTTTCTTTAATGGTCAGATTGCCTTCAATGGTGTAGTCCTCGCCATCTTCTGACGTTATTTTAGTCGATTCAAATTTAATCTCAGGATATTTTTCTGCGTCGAAAAAGTCCGCACTTTTTAAGTGATTGTCGCGATCTTTAATTCGGGTCTCGATGCTTGCGACCTCGATAGCGACCTCGATTTTAGTGATTTTTCCGCTTTCATCGGTTGTGACAGTACCTGAAGTTGTTTTGAAATTTCCCTTCACATTAGAAAGTCCCATGTGTTTTACAGAAAAACCTGTTTCTGTGTGCGCTGAATCAATTGTCCACTTTGCCATTTGTATCCACTCCCATTAAATTTTTGGTGCATTTCTGAAATCAGCTTGGCAAAGCCATGCTGATTTATTGCCATTCTTTTTTTATTCCTTTTCCGAACCGAACGTAAACGGCTGCTCGAACCGTGGCGACTGACACAGATTGATCTAAGACATCATAGATGTAACATTTATAGTTACATCTAAAACAAAAAATTATGCTTTATCAAAAAGCTGATGAAGAATGTCTTCAATACTCTCACTGGAAAGTTTGCACGCTAACGCATCCTGAGCAACGCCAAAGGCTTCGTCCAATGCGCGTTGAATACCTTTGCCAACTGGACAGTGAGGATTTGGATTGTCATGAATTGCGAAGAGACTTTCTTTGGGCTCAACCGCATGAAACACATCCAGCAGCGAAATATCGGCAGGATCACGTGTCAGTGAAGCACCGGCTTTGCCGGCAGTTGTCTGAATCAGTCCGGCCTTTTTCAGCATACCGAGCAGCCTTCGAATGACGACCGGATTGGTATTTACGCTTGCAGCGATGTAGTCCGACGGTAAATCGTCATGAGGCTTGGAAGCGATTAAGGCTAGAATATGAACAGCAACTGCGACTCGAGTATTAATCATTTTCCTCACCTCTTGTAACTATTGTAATTACATCTATATCATCTGTCAATCATTTTTTATAAATAAAAAAGAACCTATGTTTGTGATTTATGATCCAGTTGACGGAAACCGGCAATAATCAACTCCAAAAAATTGCGGATGGTTCCCTAAATAACTTGACTAAAAATGTAAAACATGTTTAACTTATATTGTAAAACATGTTTTACAAAGAGGCGTTATAAATGAAAAATTCAATAAAGATAAGACGAAAAAAATTAAAGCTGTCTCAGGAAGAACTTGCCAGTCTTTCAAATGTTACGAGACAAACAATTCTTGCTATAGAAAACAATAAATATGATCCATCTTTAACACTGGCTTTTATTCTTGCAAGGAAATTGAATACGACAGTCGATGAATTATTTGAATTTGAAGAGAATGGAGGAGATCTAAGTGACTTCTGAAAAGTACCTCAAATTTTTGGCAATCATGAATATAATTCTTTTTGGGCTCGCTTGTTTATGGTGCACGGTCAGATTAAACTTTGAAAACATGAAGATGGTATGGTTAGTAGAATTAGTGTTGCTCGCCTTGA
Organism: Sporolactobacillus shoreicorticis; assembly: GCF_024125445.1. Lineage (GTDB taxonomy): Bacteria > Bacillota > Bacilli > Bacillales > Sporolactobacillaceae > Sporolactobacillus > Sporolactobacillus shoreicorticis. The sequence continues at coordinate 29,709 of NZ_JAMXWM010000024.1, forward strand.
TTATTCTTGTCGTTGCTGTGAGTTACTGCATTCCTAAAAAGAAAGAGATTAATCCATTTAAAAGAAAAAGTACGGACACTATGAAAAACTCGATCTTATTTTGGATAAAAGATGAGAGAGAACTCATGATGGCTTTGAAAACGTATGCTAGCGGGTATATGTATTATACATGTTTCATGTTCTCACTGTTTCTTTTATTGTACATTCTCATTATCTTTGATGTGAACAAGATCGTCATGCTCAACTCAATTTTCTTATTTCTGTTCTTTGAAATGACTTTTTTGAATGTAAAGTTTGTGATGGACTGGAATAAGTATTCTAAAGAATAAAATGGGAGGTTAACTTTATAGTACGAATGGACAACACGTGGGTAGGCAACAGAATGTAACGTTTGATATGAGAACAGATGAACTGCTGCACAGTAGACGGATAGTACGCAGTATCAATCAATGGAGGGTAACATTTGAAAAAGAAAGAGAAACGATTAGTTGAAATCATTAATAAAAGTGAACCCCTTGTAAGATTACTAAAAGTCTGTCAACAGTCAGCCTTGCCGCAAGACTATTATATTGGGGCCGGCTGTATTGCTAATACAGTTTGGAATTATCTATCAGGAAATCCATTTGCCTATGGAATTTCAGATATTGATGTTGTCTATTTTGATGATAAAAATACAGAAATCGAGAACGAGGTAATCTATAAAAGACTGCTTCTTGAAAGACTAGAGGAATTTCCATTCAAACTGGATGTTAAAAATGAGGCACGTGTCCATCTTTGGTATAAACAAAAATTTGGTTTTCAAATTGAGCCATATACTTCTTTAGAGGACGCAATTGATAGCTGGCCAACGACTGCAACCTCTCTTGGCATAAGGAGGGAGAATAAAGACTCCTTCGTAATCTATGCACCTTATCAGCTGGATGACTTATTTTCTATGGTCATTAGACCGAACAAAAAAATGATTACAAAAGAAATATATGAGAAAAAGGCAGAAAAATGGCAAAGTAAGTGGGATAAACTAACGGTAATCCCGTGGTAATTTAGTTAATGCTGTGTTACACAGTCCATCTTTACTGCGCATTATCAAAATAAATCCCCTACCTGAACTGCAGATAGGGGAACTCAGAATGAATTTATTTCTCAAGCGTCTCGGTATGTCCGTCAGGATAGCCGATGATGACTTTTTCGGTCATGCCGAGAAAAAGTCCGTGTTCGACGACTCCGGTGAGGTGATCCAGTTCGTTGGCCAACGATTCCGCATTGGCAATTGACTGTAAGTGAAGATCAAGGATGTAATGATGCGCATCGGTCACATAAGGTTGTCCATCCGCGGCGTATCGGAGCTCGGGACGATACCCTTTTTCGGATAAATAGGCATGCACATGCTTCCATCCGAACGGGACAACTTCGACCGGCAGAGGAAAGGCGCCAAGTTGTTCGACTTTTTTCGAAGCGTCGACAATCCATATTCGTCGCGCAGATGCTTTGGCAACCAGCTTTTCGTAGAGCAGAGCGCCGCCGCCGCCTTTGATCCCGTTTAATTTTGAATCGACTTCATCGGCCCCGTCGACTGTTACATCGATTTTTGCAACGTCATTCAACGCATGCATCGGAATCTTCCATTCGTTTGCAAGGTCAATGGTTTTTTGTGAGGTCGCGACCCCGGTCATCTTAAATCCGTTTGCTACTTTTTTAGCCAAAGCTTCAAGAAAATAATAAACGGTCGATCCAGTACCAAGGCCGATCGTCATTCCATCTTTAATTTCGTCAGCGGCTCTTCTGCCTGCCGCCTGCTTTCCGTCCATATTCATCCCTCGTTTTCTATTCTGTTGTGTCTCTGAATCATCATTCATTGGATGGGAACGCTCTCATTTCATTATAACGTAAGTGCCGGGTAGTTCCAATGGTTCTGTGACTATTTGCCATTTCCCCCGGCGCTTCGTTTCACTATTGTTTTGTAACCTTTTGAAAGCTATTGCGCAAGTCAAGAGCGGCCTCTGGATGATCGGTAATAATCGCATCAATGCCCATCTCAAAAGCAAGCTGCATATTTTTCGGCTGATTGACGGTCCATGCGCGTACCTTGATTCCGTGTTTCTGAAGCTGTTCCGCAGTTTCAGAGAAAGCGGTCGGCTGCCAGAGATGCTGAGCAGTCGCACCGATCTGCTGCGTATAGCGCCATGGTTCAGCAAGACGTTCCCATAAAAGGAGAGCGATATCCGCTTCTGGATTGATTTTCTTCAACCGAATCAAGGATTCATGATTGAAGGACGAGTAGACAACAGGAAGATGAGGCCGATAGTGCCCGACGAGCTGCGCGACCCGTATTTCGATACCGGGGTATACGTTGCGATCGGTTTTAAACTCTATATTCAGAACGCCGCGAAAGTCGGCAAGAAGTTCGAGTACTTGACTAAGCGTCGGTACGCGTGTTCCTTTGAATTTCGCTGAAAACCAGGAACCCGCGTCAAACTGTTTTAATTCCTCCAGAGTGTATGACTTGATCTGGCCTTTGCCATTAGTCGTTCGATCAATTTTTTCATCGTGCATCACCACAATTTGCTGATCCTTTGTCAGGTGAACATCAAGCTCAATGCCATCGCTCCCGACACGCATCGCTTCTGCAAACGCATCAAGCGTATTTTCAGGACAATTGCATTTGCTGCCGCGATGGGCATATACTGCTGTTTTCATAGGTATCCTCCCTCATCCATAAAAAGAAAAACGGATTCGTTCCGCACATCTAATCATCGAAGCCACGCGAACAAACCTGACTGTCGATTGATCAGTCTTTACCTAAAGTTTATCATACAGTAAGGTTCCATTCATTTGTTACTCTATGATTTGCCGGCCAAAGTGATGATGAGATGTCCGAGAATCAATGAGCCTTCTCTGCTGTTGTTCTGAGGGTGGCAACGTTTTGAAGCACATTCTGCAAAATTTTCATACCCGCATTTTCTCCGAGACTCATAATCGATTCAGGATGAAACTGGACGGCGGCGATCGGAAGGCTTCGATGCTCCACAGCCATAATGATGTGATCGTCGGATTCTGCCGTAACCTTGAGTTCCTGCGGCAGTCGGTCGGCATAGAGCGAATGATAGCGTCCGGCTTTAAAGTCTTGGGAAACATTATGGAATAAAGCGCTGCCTTTATGGTGAATCAATGATGATTTGCCATGCGCCGGTATTGACAGGATGCCAAGTGATCCGCCAAAGTAGCGGACAATCCCTTGAAGTCCGAGGCAGATGCCGAAAATCGCGATCCGGCGCTGCAAACAAAGATCAATCGTCTCCCGCATATGGAACCGCTCCGGACGGCCCGGTCCGGGGGAAAGGACGACAAGATCAATGGGCTCCGAACCCGATTGAATCATTTTCCTTGCCGCGGGGCTTCGGCGAACAGTTACCTTTGCGCCGAGCGATTGAAAATAGCCGGAAAGGGTATGAACGAAGGAATCTTCATGATCGACAAAGAGAACATGAAGAGCTTGCGTGTCCGGCTTTTCCATGTCGCGGGCAGCGGTGGGCTGTTTCTTGGGCGAAGACGCGCGAAGCGCTTCGATCAACGCGCCGGCTTTAGTCAGGGTCTCCCGTTCTTCGCTTTCCGGATCGGAATCGTTAAGAAGGGTGGCGCCAACGCGAATTTGCGCTTCTCCATGCTGCAGACGAAGACACCGAAGTGTGAGTCCCGTGTTCATATTGCCGTTGAAGCCGATCCAGCCGACTGCGCCGCCATACCAGCCGCGCGGCGTTTTTTCATGCTGCTCAATCCAGCGCATCGCCTCAAGCTTCGGAGCGCCGGTGATGGTGACCGCCCACATGTGGCTGATGAAGGCATCGATGGCGTCGCATTCCTCTTTCAACTGTCCTTTTATATGATCCACCGTGTGAAAAAGATGGGAGTATGCCTCGATCTGGCGTCTGCCGATCACTTCCACAGAACCGGGGACGCAAATTCTCGATTTATCATTGCGGTCGACATCGGTACACATTGTGAGCTCCGCTTCTTCTTTTTTAGAACCGAGCAAGGTCTTGATCTGCTCGGCGTCTTCGATCACCGAGCCTTTTCTGCGAATCGTTCCTGAAATCGGGCATGTCTCCACTGTCGCGCCGTCGACACGCACGAACATTTCCGGGGAACAGCCGATCAGAAATTCTTCATCATTTAAATGAATGAGAAACCCATAGGGGCTGGGATTAATCCGCTGCAATCTTTCAAAGACATGTGAGGGCCGGCTTGAACAGCGCTGAGTCAGGACACGGCTCGGCACGACTTCAAACAGATCGCCTTGTTTAAATGCGGTTTTTGCTTTGCGGACAAGGGCGGCATAATCTCCGCTTTGGTCGGCGACGCCGCATGAACTTGAGTCTTGGTCGAACCGGGTTCTTGCACCGGTATGTGGTTTATTTTCGGTGGACAGATCGCCGTAAGCGAATTCATAGGTTAACTGATAGGCATTATTTTTCTCACGATCAACAACAATCAGCTGATCAGGAAGATAGAGCTGTAGATCATTTTGTTTGGGATTCCGATCCTTACTCAGCGCATAGCGCTCAAACTGGAGAACAAGATCGAAACCGAAAGCGCCATAAAGGCCGAGAAAATCATCATTAACGTGAAAAAGTGTTTCCATTTTTCGCAGCAATGTGAACAGCGAGGAACGCTTGGTTCGATTTTCTTCCTGAATGAATGCTTCATCGGTCAAACGGACTTTTCCGCTCAGTTCGGAAGAATGATTGGCTGTTATTTCTAAATCGGGATGTGTTAAGTGATCGGCCAGAAAAGCGATCAGCACTTTTCCGCGTTCATTGAGTGACTTGATTTGAAAGGTACGATCCTTTGCTGTGAGTTCAAGCGGCGGATTGATAAAGCCGATATCCCAGCGCGAATAGCGGCCGGGAAAACGGTAAGTACTGGAGAACAGCGCGCCTTTGTATTCGTCAAGATGAGCCGCCAGCTTTAAAATGGCGGGCTCACCGGCGATCGGCTTACGGGTTCGCGTAATCGTCAAACCCGTTTCAGTGGAGTAACGAGAGGATGGTTGCGATTTGTCAATTTGGGATAAGATACTCATTCTATTAACCTCCTGTATAAATCAATTTATACAGAAGAGCGACTCTGAATCAGAAAAAGACGCCGAATAAAAGCGGCTAACCACACGTCACTGTAAATGTACGATTCTGTTCTCAGGCTCTGCTCTTCTTTACTCTGCTTAACTGTGCTAAACTAGACTTCTTATATCATACATAGAATCGCATTTTAATTCAACCGGAACCATGATGGACGGTCCGATTAACATCAAACGTGACGAAGAACAGAGAAAGGAAGAAAAAATGTGGCAGAACTTGTGCGGCGCCAGTTGACGGCGCAATCACTGCGGCGGCCGATCGGCATGATGCTGGTGCTCGGCGGTGCGACGTTATGGGGAGTATCCGGGAACGTTGCCCAATATTTATTTGAAACGCAGCACATCAATGCCGGATGGCTGACTTCTGTGCGCATGCTGACGGCAGGTGTGCTGCTGCTCGTCCTGACGCAGTTTGGAAAAGAGCGGCGCATGACCTGGTCGATTTGGAAGAGCGGCCGATCGGCATCAGGGATACTTATTTTCGGATTAATCGGGATGATCGGCGCTCAATATACGTACTTTGAAGCGGTTGCCGCGGGCAACGCGGCTACGGCAACGTTGCTGCAGTATCTTAGTCCCGTACTCATTATGCTCTATTTGATCATCTGCCGGTGCAAAAAACCATCCACAACAGAAATAGCCGCAATTTTTACAGCATTGCTGGGCGTTTTCCTGATTGCGACGAAGGGGCATCCGGATCATCTGTCGATCGCTCCGCTTGCTGTTTTTTGGGGATTGCTGGCGGCGCTCGGCGGCGCCATTTATGCGACGCAGCCGGGCAAACTGTTAAAACAATTCGGCGCCGGAGTCGTTGTCGGTTGGGGCATGGTCATTGGCGGAACTGCAATGAGTATTTTCTATCCGCCATTGAGTTTTCATGGAACGGTCTCCGTTCAATCAACAGTGGGAATCGTTTTTGTTATCCTTTTTGGAACGTTGCTCGCCTTTTATTTATACTTGGCCAGCTTGAACTATTTAAAGCCGATTGAAACCAGTCTGCTCGGCTGTGCCGAACCACTGTCTGCAGCGCTTGTCAGTGTCGTTTGGATGCATGTGCCATTCACGTTGTTTGATTGGTTGGGAGCGGCATGTATTATCGGTACCGTTGTCATGCTGACAGTGACACGAAAAAACGGAAATTAAGATAAATAATGTCGCTTGCTGATTATTGCCTGGGAAATGATGACGAATGACGCGTTTTTATGACTAAGCTGTTGATTTGTGTAAAAAGAGATCAATCGCGCCTGTTTAGAAAAAGTGAGGCGGAAATCGATGCGTCCTGTGGTGGCTTGTCCGGATTTTAAGACATGATTTCACCGAGTTTGTCTGCATTGCTTCTTTAGAAAATGAGAGATACAATCGATCTGCACTGAAAGAGAGAACTAGACGAATTTAATGGCGGCAGTTTCATCATGTTCTATGTTCTTTCTTTTTAATTTGCGGTGCGATACGGTATAAAGAGGGGTACATGTATGTTAACGAAATTAAAACGCTTGCTAATCGGCAAACCTTTAAAAACAAATGAATCACATAGTCAAAAACTGAATAAATTTAAAGCCTTGGCCGTGCTGTCTTCCGATGCTTTGTCATCGGTCGCATACGGACCTGAGCAGATACTGATTGTTTTAATGGCGGTCGGCAGCGGTGCGCTCTGGTATTCTCTGCCTATTTCTCTTGGCGTTCTCATTCTTTTAATTGCGCTCGTTTTGTCGTATCGACAAATCATCTTTGCCTATCCGCAGGGCGGCGGGGCTTATATGGTCGCAAAAGAAAATCTCGGTATCAATTTTGGCCTTACTGCGGGAGGGGCACTGCTTGTTGATTACATCTTGACGGTAGCCGTCAGTGTTTCGGCCGGAACCGATGCCATTACCTCGGCCTTTCCGTCACTTCATGAGCATGCCGTTTTAGTTGCGGTCATCATCGTTGTTTTGATCACGATTTTGAACTTGCGCGGATTGACGGATTCGGCAACGCTGCTGTCTTATCCGGTCTATTTCTTTGTCCTCATGATGCTGCTTGTTATTGGCGGCGGTCTTTTTGCCGCGTTGACAGGACATGCCGCGCCAATTCATCAGCACGCGGCCGTGGGCACACCGGTGATGGGGGTCGGTCTGTTTCTATTGCTGCGTGCCTTCGCATCGGGATGCTCTGCGTTGACCGGTGTTGAAGCAATTTCCAACGCCATTCCGAGTTTTAAAGACCCCGCACCTAAAAACGCCGCGCGGACGCTGCTTATGATGGGCGGCCTGCTGGCGATTCTTTTAGCAGGAATTGTTTATCTTTCTTATTGGTACGGCGTTCATCCGGAAAGTGATCAGACCGTACTTTCTCAGCTGGCAGGCAACTTGTTCGGACGCAATCTTTTTTATTACATTATTCAAGTGTCTACCGCATTAATTTTGATTCTTGCGGCGAATACCGGGTACTCGGCATTTCCGCTGCTGGCATTTAATTTAGCGAAGGATAAATATATGCCGAGGCCGTTTAAGGTCAAGGGTGACCGATTGGGATTTTCCAATGGTATTTTAACTCTGGGCGCGCTTTCCATTGTGCTCATTATCCTTTTCAAAGGAAGAACGGAAAATCTGATTCCCCTATACGCGGTCGGCGTTTTCATTCCATTCTCGCTGTCGCAAACAGGTATGATCATTCACTGGATCAAGAAGCGGCCGAAGGGCTGGCAGGGCAAACTGATGATCAACTTGCTCGGAGCACTCATCTGTTATCTGATTCTCGTTATTTTCTTTTTGACGAAATTTCCGCAAATCTGGCCGGTACTTATTTTTGTACCGATTGTGGTTACTATCTTTCATAAAATTCATGAGCATTATATGCTCGTTGCCCAGCAGCTGCGGGTTGATTTTTCCGAACCGGTACCAACCGTTCATGCGTCGGACAATATTATTGTGGTACCGGTCGCCGGGATTACAAAAGTCGTCGAACAGTCATTGACGTATGCTAAGTCGCTGTCCGGCAATGTGATTGCGGTCTTCGTCGGTGACAGTCCGGAAGCGATCGACAAGATGAATAAGGAATGGAATGAATGGAATCCGGGTGTTCGTCTAATTGCGCTTCATTCGCTTTATCGAAGCATTGTCAGCCCGCTGGATAAATTTATCTCGACGGTTAAATACAAAGCGGATAAACGAGGCGCGACGGTAACTGTTGTATTTCCGCAGTTCTACACAAAGAAATGGTGGCAAAGCTTGCTGCACAACCAATCCGGTGTCCTGATCAAGGCGAGTCTGATCCGTCACAAAGATGTTGTTATTGCGACCGTACCGTATCATTTTAAAAAGTAAATCATTGATTTCCTTGGCGCGGCGGTCGGCCGCGCCAATTCGTTTGATTGAAAGTGCAACTGTGTGTCAATCAATACTGCGATAAGAAACTTTTACGAGGAGGGGAAGCCGATGAAGTCAAGCTTGGCAATCAGTGGCAGAAACCTGACTTTTATCCTGATTTGCAGCAGCGGTGGACTTGCGCTGACGCTGGCAGGACTTTCCATAGGATGGATGATTGGCACTCTGGTCATGGCAGGCGTGCTTTCCATGCTGAATCCGAAGTGGGTCAGCCGGCTTCACGTTGAAAAAGGGCTGCAAAGTTATTGGCTCAAGGCAGGACAGCTCATGCTCGGTGTGCAGATCGGAATGCAGGTCAACGGGTCGATTCTGACAGCGCTGAATCGTGGCTGGCTGCCGGTTCTAATCATGATCTTAGCATCGATTGTTTTATCCCTTGTGAGCGGGATGGCTCTGTTTCATTTCAGTAAAACAGACCTCATCACAAGTCTCTATGGCACAACTCCCGGCGGATTGTCTTCGATGATTGGTATAGCGGCGGACGCCGGCGCGAACATGGCGGTTGTCAGCATCATACAGACGATGAGGGTCATCCTTGTTGAAAGCACGGTGCCGTTCATTGTATCCATTTGGAACGGACCCGTTCAAGAACGAGCGGCGACTGCTGGAGTTGCGGATAAATTGACGCCCGCATCCGCCGCCGGTCTGCTGCTTCTTATCATCATCGCCGTCATGAGCGCCCTTCTCGGAGAAAAAATAAAAGTACCGGCGCCTTGGCTGCTTGGAACCATGCTTGGCGCCGCGGCGGCGCGGATCGTGTTCGGAGTGATCACAGCGAGCGCTTTGCCCGTTTGGCAGCCGCATGTTCTTGTGATCGCGGCTCAAGTGACAATCGGTACCTGTGTCGGTTCACGGTTGAATCGAAAGATGTTCGTGGACATTGCGCGGATCGCATTTGTGGGACTGATGGGTTCAATCGGACTGACAGCGGCCATGTTTCTCTGCGCCCTGCTTGTGTCGGATCTGACCGGTATCGATCAGGTTACTTCCATTTTGGCATTTGCGCCGGGAGGTATTGATGTAATGGCCGTGACATCGGAAGCGCTCCATGCTAATTCAACTTTTGTCGTTGCCGTTCAGGTACTGAGAGTGCTTGCGATCTGTACACTCCTTCCCCCGTTTTTCGCTTTGCTGAACCGGCACCGCGCGCAAACCGATCCGGCGTCAAAGTGAATCCGTCTGCTCTTTTTAGAACACGACCTTTTTGAGCAGGTCGGTTTGCGTCACATGCAGGTTCCCATTTCAAGATGTTTGAATGAAGAATGTCCGCCTGAATTTTTGATAGTGACCGTTGGTATCTTTCCTTCCTTAAGCAATTTTTAAGAATCCCCCTTTAAACTGAAGTCCATAACAAAACATCTGAAGTAGCGAAGGGGTTTGGATAATGAAGAAGATCTGGATTTTGATTCTTGTTGTAGTACTTGCTATTGGAGGGGGAGGAGCATTCTGGTATTTCGCGCGGGACAAGTCTTCGGCTAATCAAACCATGATTCCGACAACCACGGTTCAGAAAGGCACGATCTCCACTGATGTCAGCGGATCCGGATCGTTGGAACCGACTGTTGATCAGGATGTGACGATTGACGCGGATGATGCCTCGAAAACGATCTACAGCGTTTCCGTTGCGAAAAACGACAAAGTGGAAAAAGGTGATAAACTGCTTACCTTTACAGATGGCACAACGCTTGTAGCCCCTAAATCAGGCACTGTAACAAGCTTTACGGTCTATGCAGGCGGGCGCGTCAATGCCGGACAGACAGTCGCTCATCTAAAGAGCTATGATAATCTGAACACAGTGCTTTCTATTGACGAACTGGATATTCCAAAAATTAAAATCGGACAAACCGTCTCCGTTGTCGTGGCCTCTTATCCGACAAAAACGTTCAGCGGAAAAGTCACGTCAATTGCTAAAGAAGGCACTGATACAAACGGAACCTCTTCTTTTGATGTAACGGTACATCTATCCAAATCAACCGGACTTAAACCAGGCATGACAACGACGGCGAATATCGTCCTTGAAAAGAAAACAAATACTCTGTATTTGCCATCGGGTGCTGTGCATCAAAGCGGTGACGGTTATTATGTCTATCTGTCTTCCTCATCCTCAAATTCAAACAGCAGCGGGCAAGAGTCAGGACGCTTCAGAAATGTGGAAACAACAAGAGGCAAGCAGCAAACGGTGACGGTCGGTATTCATAATGACCAATATATTGAAGTTAAATCGGGACTCCAGGAAGGACAAACAGTTCAACTCAATGCGATCACCAGATCAACCGGTACCTCCTCTTCATCATCAAGCAGTCGAACTCAAATGATGCCTTCCATGAATGGTGGAGGCTTCGGAGGCGGACAAGGCAGCTTCGGAGGCGGTACCGGTGGGACTCGCGGTGGAAACGGTGGTGGAAACCGGCCATGAGTGAAGTCATGATCTCGATGAGCAAGATTGAGAAGACCTATAAATTAGGCGACAATATCGTTCATGCTCTGGATCATATCGATCTTACTATTGAAGAAGGTGCCTTTGTTTCCATTGTCGGACCTTCCGGATCGGGTAAATCCACACTCATGAATATGATGGGCTGTCTCGATAAACCAGATGGAGGCGAATATACTCTGGGGGGCAGTCACATTGATCGCCTCAAGGATCGCGATTTAGCAGAAATCCGAAATCGAAAGATCGGCTTTATTTTTCAGAATTTCAATCTGCTTGGGAAATTGACTGCTGTTGAAAATGTGGAAATGCCGCTGCTCTATCGCGGCGTTAAGGCAAAAATCAGACGAGCTCGTGCCTTGGAATGTCTGAAGCTGGTCGGACTTGAAGAACGGGCAACCCATCTTCCTAACCAGCTTTCAGGCGGACAGCAGCAGCGTGTGGCGATTGCCCGCGCACTCGCCGGCGAACCGCAAATTTTACTTGCCGACGAACCGACGGGTGCTCTGGACAGCAAGACCAGTGAAGACATTATGAAGCTGTTAACCACTCTGAATAATAGCGGACGCACGATTGTGCTGATCACCCACGATTTGAATGTGGCAAGAAAGGCAAAACGAACAGTCAGCATTCGCGACGGCAGACTTCAGGAAGGTGAACATATCTGATGAATCTTTTTACTTCGATAAAAATGGCTGCGCGCAATATCCGTGGAAATAAAATGCGCTCGTTTCTGACCATGCTCGGTATTATTATCGGCGTATCCTCGGTTATCGCACTCTTGGCCATAGGACAAGGCTCCAGTAAGTCGGTTACCGACAGTGTCAACAGTCTAGGAACCAATCTTATTACGGTGAACATTACGAATACGGATACTCATTTTACAATGGATAATCTAAAAGAGGTCAAGCAGGCCACCGGCGTGAAATCGGTGGCGCCGGTACTGAGCGGGAGAAGCACGCTGCGCAATGGCAGCACAAACTCCCAGGTCAGCGTGACCGGGACAACCTCCAGTTATTTATCGATCCGACAGCTTACCGTCAAACAGGGGAGATTTGTTTCCTCACTGGATGAAAAATTCCGTCAAAAGATCGTCGTTCTGGGCAGCGATCTGGCAACGACCCTTTTTGAAAATGAGTCGCCGATCGATAAAAAAGTCTTGATTGACGGCGAAAGCTATCTGGTTGTCGGTGTCTTGAACAGCAAGGGCGGATCAATGGGTTCAAGCAGTGACGACGCGGCCTTTCTCCCATTTTCAACCGCGCAGCGGCTGATCGGTACGACTTATATTACGCAGTTCTATGCTCAGGCTGAGAGCCAGGATTCTGTAAATTGGGCAATGGCGGGTATTTCGCGAGTGTTGAGCCAAACCTACAGCGATTCAGATGATTACAGTGTTGTCAATCAGCAGGATGTTATGGAGGCGATGAGCTCGGTCACAAGCACGATGACGATGCTGCTCGCCGGAATCGCAGGTATTTCACTGCTTGTCGGGGGCATCGGTATCATGAATATTATGCTCGTATCGGTTACGGAACGAACCCGAGAGATCGGTATACGCAAAGCGATCGGAGCGAAAAGAAAAGATATTATGCTTCAGTTCCTGATTGAAGCGGCCGTCCTCAGTATGCTCGGCGGACTTTGCGGCGTCGGCATTGGCATTTTGGCGGCGAAGATATATGCACTGGCTGTTGGTGGAACCATTGTCTATTCACTGCCGATTATGGCAGCCGCGTTCCTGTTCTCGGCGGTCGTCGGCATTGTGTTTGGCGTATTTCCTGCCTATAAAGCATCGAAGCTGAATCCAATCGAGGCCCTTCGCATGGAGTGAGCAGTTTTTTAAAAAAGTTTGTCATGTTGTACAATGAGTGAAGGAATGAAAAATTGGGGGTGCCAGCCATGCGACTGCTTGTCGTTGAGGACAATCACTATCTGCTGCAAGAAATTGTCCGTCTGCTTTCAGATGAATATACGGTCGACTCGACGGAGGACGGCGACGAGGCGCTGTATCTGGCGGAGCAAAATATCTATGACGCGATTGTGCTTGATGTGATGCTTCCCGGTATGGACGGCTTTGAAGTCACGGAGCGGATTCGGAAAAAAGGGGTGGCAACGCCGATTATTTTTCTCACGGCGCGTGATGCCGTCGATGACCGCGTGAAGGGGCTGAACCTTGGCGGCGATGATTATATGGTCAAGCCGTTTCAGAATCAGGAATTGAAGGCGCGAGTGGCCGCAGTCTTGCGGCGCAGTTCGCCGATGGCACTTGACCATATCCTTCGCTATAAAGGCATTGAGATCGACAACAAACGCAAACAAATTAAAGTCGATGGAGAAATGATTTCGTTCACGACAAAACAATATGATTTACTTGAATATTTAGTGCAGAATGAAGATCAAATTCTTACTCGGGAACAGATTTTCGACCGGATCTGGGGCTTTGATTCAGATACGACGGTCGGCATCGTCGAGGTCTATATCCATCAGCTGCGAAAAAAATTGAAAAAATACACTTATGACGCCGATATCCAAACCGTCCGCGGTATCGGCTATATGCTGACGGATCAGTGATTGGCCTATGACACTTTTTCGAAAGACACTTATTAAATTAACGATTTTGAATTCAATCTTGCTGATCTTGCTTCTTGCGTCAATGTGTGGTTCTGTGTATTACTATGTACAAAAAGTAACGTATAGCGACAGTACCCATCTTTTGCAGAGTGATGCTAAGCGTGCACTTCGACGAATTGATTCTGGCATCATTACAATGGAGCGACCAAATCCAATGTTGGGACCACCGCAATCTTATATTATTGTTGCAGACACAAAAGCACAAAAGTTTGTGGTCGATTATCCTGAATTGGTAGGAAGCAATGTACAAGTTAATAATACTTCCAAGATCAAAAACTTAATGGGTATGCAGGAAAAAACGGCTCAATTAAAAATGATTTATGGTGAAACATACAATGTATTGATGGAAAGATCCGGAACGAAAAATATTTATTTCATTCGAACTGTAGACAGAGAACAAATGATTTTGCATCGCTTGTTTACCATCATCATTTACGGCCTTGTCAGCGGTGCACTTGTCTCTGTTATTGTCGGCTTTTTCCTTGCCCGACGTGCACTTCGTCCGGTTGAAAAGGCGTGGGACCGGCAAAATCGTTTTGTCGCCGATGCATCACATGAGTTGCGGACGCCGCTGTCCATCATTCAATTGAAGATTGAAGGTCTGCTCAGGCGGCCGCGGCAAAAGGTTCAGGAGGTCGGCGAGGATATTGCGGTCATGCTTGACGAGACGCGCAGGCTGTCCAAGCTTGTCGGTAATCTATTGACTCTGGCACGCTCGGACGCGAACAGGCTCGAAGTGAGTCTGGCTCCGCTTGATTTGGGCGCGGTGCTGAGAAAGGTAACCGAGCCGTTCTCGGAAATGGCAGAGGTCGAAAAAAAATCCTTCATACTTGACGGAGCAGACGATCCCATTTACATTAATGGTGATGAACAACGTGTGCATCAGCTGGTTGTCATCCTTTTGGATAACGCGATGAAATTTACCCCAAAGGGTGGAGCGATCACCGTTGTCTGCACGCGGGAAAACAAATTTGCTCGGCTGTCTGTATTCGACAGTGGATGCGGCATATCGGAACAGGATGTCAAACATATTTTCGACCGTTTCTATCAGGTTGACAGTGCGCGTACCGGTCAGAAAGGAACCGGACTCGGTTTATCAATTGCCGAATGGATCGTGGCGAAACATCGCGGGAAAATTGATGTGGAAAGCGAACTTGGCAAAGGAACAACATTCAGCGTGCGGCTTCCATTGCTGAAGAACGAATCGGAGCTGCAAGAGGGAGAAAAAGAAGATGACAGTAAATCTTGAGACGGCGACCTTCGCCGGAGGATGTTTCTGGTGCATGGTGAAGCCTTTCGACACGTTGCCGGGCATTGAAAAAGTCGTTTCCGGCTACACAGGCGGGACGGTTGAAAACCCGACCTATGAGCAGGTGAAAACCGGAACGACCGGCCATATGGAGGCTATTCAGATTCTCTTCAACCCTGAATTGTTTCCATACGAAAAGCTTCTCGAATTGTACTGGACTCAGGTCGATCCGACCGATGACGGCGGGCAGTTCTTTGACCGCGGCGACAATTACCGGACGGCGATTTTCTACCACAATGAAGCACAAAAGAAGGCGGCGGAGCAATCTAAGGCGGACTTAGCCGCGAGCGGACGCTTTATCAAACCAATTGTGACGCGGATTCTGCCCGTCGCACCCTTTTATCCGGCTGAAGAAGAACATCAGAAATTTTATAAAAAGCATCCCGACCGCTACAAAGCAGAACGCGAGGAATCCGGACGTGACGCGTTCATTAAGGAAACTTGGCGTATTGAGCGATAAAGGCGGCTCATTTCGTTGCGAAAACCACAAAAAGTAATCCATTACCTTTATTTAAGACTTGCTGATCATATATTTGGGGGCTTTCCAGTCAGTTTTTTTAAAAATCTAGAGTAGAGTAATGAAAGGTGGATTAGGGTGCCAACCTGGGCAAGACGTTCATGCCAGCCGTCTCACTGATGATAGCGGTTCGTCAGGTTTGCAGACAGGTAAGCCCATGCTCACGCCACACGAACAGCAACTTTTTGTTTATGTAGCAGCATTACCTCAATGGATTGCATATGTGGAAAATAAGAATGAACGGAGTGGACAAAGTTGAAAAAAATGCCTGATGATTATTTAAAAGACGTACTGGTGCGTTTGGCTCACCATTCGACCGCTATTGAGGGCACTACTTTGCCTCTTGCAGAAACCGTATCAATTATTCTTCAGGATGCACTTCCGCCTACAACGCATAAAATAAACTTGCGAGAAATTTATGAAGTAAAAAATCATGAACAAGCGTTTCACTATGTATTAAGCGAGTTGAATGAAAACCACACTTTAACGGTTGGTATTGTTAAAGCGATTCACGCAGCCTTAACGGATCGCTTGCAGCATGATCCTCTTGGACAATGTCATCCTTGGCGCAGAATTCCATACAGTCAGTGCAGCTGAGACGCCATTTCTTATCCAGCAGTGGGTGGATAATCTGAATTATCGTTTATCCAGTGCCCAAACGGATGAGGCTTGCTATCTTGCTGTTAATGAATCTCATATTACCTTTGAACGCATTCATCCCTTTTCAGATGGTAATGGACGCACCGGCCGTTTATTAATCAACTATTCACTTATGCAACATGACTTACCTCCGGTCGTGACCAGCAGTTATAAACGTACTTTGTACATCTCATATTTGGCTAAGGAAGATGGCCTAGGATTGAGTCAATTTATTCAACAAGAATCGCAGGTGGAGTTAGACCGCATTCGACGTTTTCAAAATTAGCAGGAGTCACAAATCTCTTTATTTGACGATCACGAAGAGGAATAAGAAGAATAAGAATAACTTTTCGATAAATGTAACACTTAGTTTAATTGCAAAAACTCTAGAAGTTGGATTCTATTGTCCGACTTTGGAGAGCCGTTTTGGTTTAAAGAATGAACGTTATTTGTAAACAAAATAATTAAAGGTGTTTTAAATGCCAAGAGTTGTACGCCCCCATTCATGGACTTATCACCGGATGCATTCGGACCCACGGAGGCTATTCAGATTTTCTCCAACCTTGAACTGTTTCCGTACGAAAAGCTTCTCGAATTGTACTGGACTCAGGTTGATCCGACCGATGACGGTGTTTTGACCGCGGCGACAATTACCGGACGGCGATTGTCTACCATACTGAAGCGCAAAAGAGGGCGGCGAAGTAGTCCAAAGTGAACTTAGCTGTGAGCGGGCGCTTTACCAAACCAATTGTGACGCGAATTCTGCCCGCCGCGCCGTTTTTCCAATTGGGCATAACCAATTCGACAATTGATAGGGGTAGAGAAGCGTATATTGGCGAAAACCAGAGCCAATGAATCAAAACCACCCGTGTGAACGGGTGGTTTGCTCTGCGGCTGAAAGCCTTTATTACTGGCCAGCCCTTAAAAGGGCACCGAGGCGTTCGCCAACCGCACTACTTCCCCGGCTCCCCTAAAGGGGGACTTCTATTTTTTCTTTTTTGAGCGTTTGACCTCTTCTCCGGTAAACGGATCAATGTGTTCAAACATGCTTAGTTGCTCTGCGACTACATCCTCTTGGATCTGATTACGAATGTATTCGGCAATCACTTTCTTATTTCTTCCTACTGTGTCTACATAATATCCTCTGCACCAAAATTTTCGATTCCCATAGCGATATTTTAAGTTCGCATGTCGATCAAAGATCATTAAACTGCTCTTTCCTTTGAGGTAACCGATAAAAGATGCAACGCGCAACTTAGGCGGTATACTGACCATCATATGATTGTGATCTTTACAGGCTTGGGCTTCGATAATTTCTACACCTTTTCGTTCACTTAACTGTCATAAAATCATGCCTATATCTTGTTTTAGCTTTCCGTAGATGATTTGTCTTCGATACTTTGGTGCAAAAACGATGTGATACTTACAATTCCATTTTGTATGTGCTAAACTATTAATATCAAATGGCATAAAAAAGTCTCCCTTTGGCTGATAAATTTGGTTGGCGAACCAAATTTTATCTTAACACGAAGTGAGGCTTTTTTTGATACATCGCTTGAAGCTTTCCGGAACCCTAGGCATAGCCTAGGGTTTTCAAAACACTAAAATAAACATGATTGTGCACCATTTGGTGCACAATCATGAAAAGAGTAAACGGGACAATGACGGTATCTTAAAGGGCGGCAACTGATACTGACAGTAGAATCGTGTTCTGCAATTTATTAATGATTGTACTTCTTTTTTTTGTCGCTAGATTTAACACTAGTCTTCACAAATTATTTTGAGAGAGTCATTTTTTTAACTAATCCACCATCATCTATTACATTTATTGAGACAATCTTTCCATCTTCTGCCGTAGCAAGATTACCGTAGACAGTAGATGTATTTGTTTTATCATTTTTACTATATGCTACATCAAACTCAAAGGTATAAGCATTGGTATTGGTCTTAGATTTTTTTATTTTTATTTTAGTTACTGGTTCTAGTTGATAACCTGATCTATATGCAGTTTGTAACCATGTGGTTCCTTGATTATTCTTTAAAAATTCTTGTAGGTATTGTTTTTCAAGAAGTGATTTATATTTTTCTTCTAGATAGGGATACAACGCTTGCGGATCGTTAGTCATTTGTTTTTTATATAATTTCTTTTGTTCATTATCTGGTCCAGTGAATATATATGTGAGAACAGTTCGGATTGTTTGTTGGCTTCTTTTAATATCTGAACTTTTACTACTATCTTGACTTAGAGCTGAGGTTGTTTTTTTGTTATTTGAAGAGGGACTGTCGTTCTCATTTGAACAACCCATCATTAAAGAAAACACTGATAATAGGATAATAATTTTTAGAAAAGGGGTCTTCATGGTTAGTCCTCCTCGTATTATATATATTTAAGTTCAAGAAACGTAGAATGCTAAAAAATTAGGGCTTTAGATATCTAAAGGTATCCAAATTATACTGATTCTAATTGAAAGGATATATCATCAAATTGATCTATTTTGTTAGGTTAAATGTGGATTTGATATTAAAATCTGTGTTTTTAAGCTAAGTCCTAACTGTGTCGGTTAGATAGGTTGTCATTCCTCCTAATGTCAGACGAGCAAGTGTGTGGAAAGACTCTGTTGATCTGCATGGTCATATTCAGACGATGAAGGTGCATATCAGCGAAAAAGGTATTGTACAAGTTTTTCAGAGCCCTTTCTAGGAAATGGTTCAGAATTTACTACAGAAATTGAAAATCAGTTTTTGGGGTTTGACATAGTACCGCAAGTTTAAGGCAGTTTTTATCTGTTGTAATAAATAAAATAATATCCATCATCCTTTCTTCTTTAAGGGGTTTAGAGCGTTTTTAATAATTGAGGATTTGATCTAAATTTATTACATCATCGAGCGCTCATAACTTCAAATGGAATCTCATATTGTTGCTTTAGAGGCTTGAATTTATTCTAAACACACCAAAACAAAAATATTGGATAGCACCACGACTATTCATATCATGACCATCTTCGTTGCTAAGAAAGAACGAAGATAAGGTGTAATATTTTGGTGAGCGAGATAACTCAATTTGAGGTATAGGTATCAAAGTACCGTAGTCGAAAACTAACAATAGTAATACATTATCATGATCAGCTCCACATGTAAAGTTTTTGCAGTTCATTTATTATATGTCTCTTATTATCCTTTAATTCTCTTTACCTCAAACTCTTTACCTCAAAATAAATTTCTGCAAAGATTGTTTATTAAAGACCGAACTCCTCTTTAACTATTGTAAGCAAAATATTTAAAGAGGAGTGTTTTAAATGCCAACAGCTGTATGTCCTATTCATGGAACGTATCATCGGATGCATTCAGAACTACAAATTGATGTAGTAAACGAAAAGGGGAAAGACATCAGGGGAAAATATGGGTTCGCTAATTTTTACAAATGTGATTGCGGTGCGAAATTTGTTTCTCAGGGGGCCCCTCACTTTGACCTCCCCATTTTTCATTACACAGACGATCTAAAACTTGTAGCAGCCGCAAACGGTTATTCATATTACAAAACACATGAAAGCAACATTCATTACACGTCTGCCTCAACTCTGAAACCGTATGTGTTTTAAGTTTGATGGAGAAAAACACTTAATTGTAGTGTTAGCTATCCCATGACATTTGATAAGCATGAATAGTTTTAAAGACGGCTCAAATTCCTATGCGAATTTATGAGCCGTTTTTTTGTTGTTTAGGAAACTATAAAATATCGACTTGTGGATAACTCTCCGTTAAACTATATTGTAGAACTCTTGGGAGAAGTGGACATGGTGAAACGAAGCAGCGGGATCATCAAACGGATTCTAAAAGACCATTTCGATGGGTTCTGGAAATTTCATTCAGATCTGTTTCCTGAATCTTATCGGGAAGATATCAAAGAAACAGTTCAGAAAACAATCAAATGCGGGACACGTGATTTAGGCTTTGCTAAATATGAATGCTTAGGCTGTGAAGAAAATCCTGCTCCTGTCTTCATCGGCTTTACCTGTAAAAGCCGTTTTTGTCATAAATGCGGAAAGAAGTATACAGACGATTGGGCGGATAAGCAGCAGGAAATGATCTTTAATGTACCTCATCGCCATATGGTGTTCACTGTTCCAAAAGAATTGAGGCAAGTGTTCTATAATGACCGACGGAAACTTAATGAGTTAAGTCAGAAAGTCGCCGAAGTCTTTAAATTTTATTATCATCAAAAAAGTAAGAAAAGGCAGTTACAGGTGGGGATCATTACGGTCATTCATACCTCTGAAAGAGATCTGAAATTCAATCCTCATATCCATACGCTGGTGACTGAAGGTGCTCTGGACAACCGTCATGAGTGGCGATCAAGTGATTATATCTCATACGACTTTCTGAGAAAATTCTGGCAGAAGTTACGTTTGGATGCCACTAGAGAATGGTTTCCAGGACATGAAAAGGTCGCAGCGTTGGTTAATGATTTATACCAATGGTATCCCAAAGGATTCTATGTCAACGCTGAACGGAAAATGAAGGATGTCAAAGGAGCTGCGAAATATATTGGCCGATATTTAGCGCGACCGGCCATTGCGGAGTATCGCATTGAATCGTACGATGGCGAAAAGGTTCATTTGGTATGAGGATCATCAAATAGGAGCACGTAAAGATGTGATCTGGTCCGTTTATCGATTCTTATTTAACCTGCTCCAGCACATTTCTCCGAAACATTTTCGGATAGTTGGACGCTATGGGTTATACAGTAGAAGAGCTTATCGAAAAGCAAATCAGGTGTTAAGCCTTTACTCATTTGTGAGAACGAAACAGCTTTTATTTATTCTAGAGAGAAAAAGAAGAAAAGAAAAACCTACCGGGAACGCATGATGGAGACTTTTGGACACGATCCATACCTTTGTCCTTGTTGTGGGCGAGACATGGAGCTGACAGAAATCTGGCATGCCGATTACGGTTATTTATATCACTACTTGGAAGATGTGCCATGGATTCAGAGATGGAGGAAAGAAAATGAGCGAAAAGAAAAAGCAGGCTAATCAGGACTTAGATTTGGACTGGTTAGAAGAAGACCCATTAGGTCTTAATGAAGAAATGCCGGTCGTTGCCTTTGAGTGCTTAGACTGTGGGAAAGAAGATGAAGTACCTGACTTTGTCGTCGAAGAATTTGGTTATGACCTAAAAAAAGGCGAAGAAGTTGAAATCGAGTGCCCATTCTGTGGAGGCACAATGAAACAAGCGAGAAAAAACTCCAGGTAATTTAGCTTTACCTGGAGCGTGATGAGATCGCGTTAGCGATTTTGTTCGGTGCGCCCGGCATTGGTGACAACTTGGCGGTGAAAGTCCGCTACAGACTTGGCAGTAGGAACTGTTAGCCAAAGGCAAGGGTGTCCGCTGTGAGGCGGAATCTGAAGGAATCTGGAGGCAAACTCCTGAGGTGACGAACAGAAACTGGATACAAAGGCTGAATGGAGACGGATAAGCTTGCCTAACAAGGTGAAGTCCAATACTGCCACAGACTACTCAAAGCAACTATGCTGTATGACGGTGGGCCAGTCGAAATCATCTTGCAGTAGGAGATTTAAAACCACCTTAAACTTAAAGTGCTATAGTCAAAAACTATGGTATTGAGCGTTAAGGAAAAGGCAAGCAAGAATTGTCAGGTGCGTGTTAAGGAGTTGACCGAATAGGTGAACTACTTACGAAAATGTCGAAAGCTTAGAGATTCCATCAAAACTAGGGATAGCTGTTAACCTAAGATGAGTTCAGAGGAAACCTGTTTACTGTCAAAATATTTCAATTATTTGGGCTAGAGCTGAACTTGGAAAAGACAAAAGTTGTTTATTGAAAAGACGAAAATAGACGAGAAAATTATCCAAATATCTCATTCGATTTTCTTGGCTATACGTTTCAACCCAGGTACTCAAAAAACAAATATGGAAAATTCTTCACAAATTTCTTACAGCTATCGCCGACAAGGCGAAGAGAGCAATAAGAAAAGAGGTAAGAAGTTGGCGATTACAGTTCAAGGTAGATAAATCATTACAGAATCTTACCAACATGTTCAATAAGAAAATCCAAGCGTAGATTAACTATTATGGTTATTTCTACAAATCAGAAATGTATCATGTCCTGCGCTATATCAATGGTTGCTTGATTAAGTGGGTTCGTCGGAAGTACAAGAAACGAAAACACCGAAGAAAAGCAGAATACTGGTTGAGCACAGTGGCGCAACGAGACCGTAAATTGTTTGCCCATTGGAGATATGGAATACTACCGGCAATGAATAATGGGAGCCGTATGAGCTGAGAATTTCACGTACGGTTCTGAGAGAGACTTAAGGGAGGCCTGGGTCTACTCATGTAATATTTATTTCAGAAGAGAAGCCTAAAGCATCTCTCTAAGTTCATGACCAGAAATTTGAGTGCGATCACTGTTTCACTGGATTCACGCAACAGCGTACAAATCCGATCCAGACCATAGCGGTGTTTGCTCTCTCCGAATTTTCCTCGATGGGGATGCGCCCCTTAAAGTCCTGACGATCATTTTGCCGTTCTGTTTTGACTGTGTTCATCCTTCGGTTTACGACCCAGTCTGGGCCCGCTTATCCGGATATGATGGAGGTTGCAGTAATTTAAATTCGCTCGATTTCGATAGAGCGTGTCCGCCAAAACGGTGTATAAATCCTGCTGTATCAACATTTTTGTATGTTTAACAAGCCCTACTTCTGTTCACTGTATTGGGGTAAAAATATGAGTTTTCTTATTCTTCGTCAATTTTATTTAAAAGCTCCCAAAAACCTATAGGCGGTAAAAAATTATTTTTGCAAAAACAGTCATATATTTTAATCCTGATTTCTTGTTCCAAATCATCACGAAAATTTGGATTTGTTTTTAAAAGCATTTTTTTAATCTTGGGATTTAATATTTTTATGTAATAGTTAAATTCATCTTCAATGTTATTAATAATTATTCCCCTCCCAATAAAGCCTTTAATTTTTCTAAAGCTTTTTTATGCTGTTGAGAAATATTTTGTTGACTTGAACCTTGTAGTTGAGCTATATAGGATATTTTATAATCATGTACATAAATTAGCTCTAATATTTTACGTTGTCGGTCTGTCAGTTGTTTAATAGCAGAGTATAGTTTTGGGGTTTCAATGTGGTCTTCAAGAGAGCTAGATTGTTGGTATAGCAAATCAAATTGAATGTGTTTCTGGTTTAAATAATCAATTTGGTTGTTATCTATTGTTAACCGCTCTCTCTCACGGCGTTTCCTGATATTTTTATCAAAGTTAATCGAATTATAATATATTAGGTTAGAGAAGTATGAAATTAACTGGTAATGACGATAGTGTTTCTTAAACTCTGCGTCTACTCTGCTTTGAAACTCATAGGAAGGATAACATATTGCTTGTTCAAATAAGTAATAATTCTCACGCTTGTTTAAGAATGATTTTACGATAGGCTGATTTAAAAAATTTTTATGCGAATTAATAAATTCATCCAAACATTTCTTCTTATTAATAGGTTTGTACATATAGACACCTCCAATAAGATAAAGAAATATTTGGAGGGTAAAATTAAACGTTTCCTATAGAAATTTATTGCAATATTCTTTTATAAACATGTACTTTCAATAAAACTGAATTTTGTTGGTGGTTTAATAATTACGAAAATATTTCTCTTAATATTAAAGAGGAGGAGATATTATGGATTTCAAAGATCTTCCAGTATGGGTAAATGTATTAGGGAATATAGGATTTCCTATAGTCATAACGAGTTACCTTTTACTGAGATTTGAAAAAAAGCTTGATCTATTATCAGATTCAATTTTGCAATTGAAAACCACTATAGATACGAGTAATAATAAGGTTGAGAAAAATTAGAATGAAATTGACTGATATTTGCGCGTTTTATGATTACTTTAGTAATAATTCAAGAAGAAAAATGTTTCAAACACGAAAAGGTTTATATTTTTCGTGTTTTTTTAATATACTAATCCCTTAGTTTTCAAAAATTATCGTATATTATTTTAGTGGACATGAAATTATTTCAAATCGAAACTTGTAGGCTGCCTCTTTGGGACACTTAAGTGAAAAAATGAAGGATAGGGTTGCCATAGATAGGAATAGACAGATCTGTACACTTCTACGTTTAGCCTCA
The DNA here is from genome assembly GCF_024125445.1 of Sporolactobacillus shoreicorticis. GTDB lineage: Bacteria > Bacillota > Bacilli > Bacillales > Sporolactobacillaceae > Sporolactobacillus > Sporolactobacillus shoreicorticis. Next base: position 53,890 of record NZ_JAMXWM010000024.1, read on the forward strand.
GCTAACTTGTCCGTAATAGGGTGACTATATTTGGCTAAGTAAACTGAGTTAGGGAAACTACAATGAAAGTCAGTTTGTGGTTTAGAAACTGGCAACTTATCGTTAAAACTGTGGCCGTTATCCGGTTCGCGTATCAACTAATAAGATCTATGTGATACGAAAAAATGTCAATTCTGCAAAGCAACCATTATACATCTAATGGGATTACCTCTGGGACTGTCAAGAAAAGCAAATCAAGAAGAGAAAAAATTCAGCATCAAGACTTTACCCTTGCTACCTAGATTCCCGAAAAATTATACCATGGTTTCCCAAAAACAGCGCCAGTAAAGGATTTTTAGCTTAATGTCGTTTCCTTATTGGTATAATTATACAAGCTACTCTTAGTCGAAAAATCCCTTAAAATCAAGGATTATCATGACCATGGTATAAAAACACGGGAATGCAGGTTGCTAGGTTCTCAGAGAAAATGGATGCTCTCCCAAGATAGGGAAGGGGGAGCAGCACAGAAACCGATGTGGCTAACTGTTCTGCCTCCTGGCCTATTTTCTGGCAGAGCATTACGTATTTTTGGCACGAGCGGTCTATTCCGATGGCTGCCTTCAATGGCTGTATAATACTTCTGATGTTCTGATTTAGGGTTGTTTATTCGATGTGTCCCAATAGTGAAATGAAATCCTCAATCCTCATTCTTAGCGACATAAGGTGAAAATTGGTAAAAAAACTCACAGCAATCAAATTGCTGATCACGATTTTTATAAGTTGCTCTTTAGATTCTTTGTTAAAGACACGCTCGATCCCCCTCTTTTCTAATATTAAAACTTGCCCTCCTTCTTTAGTAAGAGTATATAGAATTAAATGAATATTTTCATTAAAACAGAAAAATTTCCCCAAGTTTTTAATGCTATATAGCACAGAATAATTCTGTCGAACGGTTGCTTTAATTGTATGGATTATTCCGAAGTGTCAATGAACAAAACAGAAAAACACTCCAGGGCATCAATTGAACCTAGAGTGTAATGGGATCACGTATCTTACGTCTATTAAATTTGGACCAATCGTCAATTTTGCACGGCTTTTTCTTTTTCCAGCAGCCGTTTCACTAGTTTCTTAATCAAGGTGGCTGATTTGACGCGCAATGCTAGATCATCGGATATATGGATCGCATATGTACCGTTTTCCACGGCCGCTTTAAGCTGGTCAATCGTCGCGCAGTCATCGCGCAACGTGTTGATCACCGTTCCGTACTGCATGAATTGGTGCGTGTCGCTGCCGCCGGTTACCGGCAGGCTAAGCGAGCGCGCGAACGGATAAACCTTATTTTGGTTCTCTTCGACGCCCAGCGTATACAGATCCTTGCCGTTCAGATCCAGAGCATCGAGTCGCTTGAGCTGCTGCGGTGTGTGTTGAGTCAAAGGGGTTGCCGGACGGAACGGATGCCCACCGATTTTCAGCACGTTATACTGCTCAGTTAGATCCATCAGCTCACTGAACGGCAGAAAATTGTCCTTGCTTAAATGATGCTTCAGCGTTTGAAACATGGAACGAAGGTTTTCGCGGCGGCTGATTAGTAGAATATGGCCGACCTCGCGAACATCGACTTCCATCCCCGGGAAAATCTTCAATCCGTCTGCCTCGTAATAGTCGTGAATGTAATCATAGTTTTCATCCAGATAGTTGTAGACCGTTTCAAGACTGGATGTATTGAAGTGCTCGGTAAGGGCGATGGCCTCAAGCCCGGCAAGCTTCGCCTCACGGATCATTTCTTTAAAATAGTCCGGGGAAAAATCGGACTTCTTTGCAACCTTGACATGGGTATGAAAATCAATATTCACATGCACAGCCTCCTAAAATGAAACATAATGACTTGAAATAAAAATCGAGATTAAATACAGAACAGAAATCAGCAAAAAGAAATAATCAGTTTTACCAATCCTCAGATTCGCCAGCTTCAGCTTCTTCACTGCCGGATTTCTAAATGCGTATTGACCGCCCTTGGTTTCCAGTGCTTCAACGGTTGTCCGCGCGCGCTTGGCCATGCTGAGCAGGAGCGGGTAAAAGGATTTGACCGCCAGCTTTATAAAATAGATCACTGTTCGAAAGTAGAAAAGACCATGTTTTTCGGGGCTTTTCCCACGCAGGCGGTAGGACATGAAAATGTGATTGTATTCTTCAAACAAGGTCGGCAGCATGCGATAGCCGTAGGAGATGCTGAACGATACCTGACCAGGCACGCCGATGCGAAGCAGCCCTTCGCCTAATCGCTCAGGGCTCATCGAGCAGAAGGCCGTGATGCTGGCGAGCGAAATCACCGATAATTTCATCGTCAAAACGAGAAGCGGGATAATGATTCCCAGATTTCCCCCGAAAAAAAGCGACGCGATCAGCAGATAACCGCTCTCCCCAAGCAATCCGAGGATCAGAATGAAAATAATCAACCGACTGACCTTAGTCATAATGGTCGTTCCAATCACAAACAACAGCATGCCGGCCAATATAAATCTGCTATGAATGAACCATGGCGCGATTCCGAAAAAGGCGTACCAGAGGAATAAGGTGCGCGGGTCCAGTTTTGCGATCAGCGTTCGGTCGTTGCCATAGGCTGTGTTGAGCAGCTCGATCTTAATCTGTTCAAAGCTTAATTTATCTGCGAAGCTTTTTGCAGCGGCCATTCTCCACGTGCCTCCTTAAATCGATTGATAAAGGAATCAACCGAATAATCAATCGGCTCGACATTCAATGCGAGACTAAGTGTAACGATCTGCGGCGGGACAAGTCCCGCTTTATCCATCAGCGCCGGATTTGAAAAGAGTTCTTCTTTATTGCCGTCAAAAATGATTTGTCCGTGATGAAGCACGATGACGCGCGTCGCCCATTCGCTGACGAGCTGCATGTCATGGGTGGCGATCATAACAAGGTCGATCTGCTCCTTTAATTTCAAGATAAATTGCGTCAGGTGTTTTCTCGTTGCCATATCAAGACTGGCCGTCGGTTCGTCAAGCAGGATGACCGACGGATTCATGGCGGCACCGATCGCAAGCGATGCGCGTCGCTGCTGGCCGCCGCTCATCAGCCGACTGTCTTTGTCCTGCAAGTCAACGAGATCAAACTGCTTCAGAATTTCATCGATTTTCGCTTCATAACCCTTAATTTTTCTTGCCCTTGGAAAAAAGGCAACATCTTTTTTTACGGAATCGTCAATAAACATCTGTTCAGGATTCTGATAGATATAAGCGACGTGATCGGCCATTTTCTCAGGCGCGCATGAAGCGACGGATTGTGAACGGACAGTGATGCTGCCGCTCTCCGGTTTTTTTACGCCGGTGATCAACCGGAGCAGAGTCGACTTGCCCGCGCCGTTGTTGCCGACAATCGCGACCTGCTCGCCTTTATTTAGTGAGAGATTGATATTTTTTAAAACCTGCGCGCGTTTCTTGTTCATCGATTTATAGGAAAAGCCGACCTGATCGAAGCGGATGACCGTTTCTTCCTGAGACCGATCCGGTTTCTGCCTTGGAACAGAGGGCATGCCACACGGAACTTTTTCTTTAAAAAAGGCAATTGCTTCGTTTAAGGTAATCGGGACGTTATCGGCGCCGAGCCGACTGGCGGCCTGAGCTGCCTGCGGCGGGTAAATAGCCAATTCTGTTAATAGCTCGACTTCAGACAGCGCTTCACGCGTCGATCGTTTCCAAAGGACAGATCCCTTGTTCAGCAGAAGAACCGTGCGGCAGTATTCAGCGATAAATTCGGTATGATGTTCAATCGAAATGATTGTTTTTCCGTACTGTTCATTCAACTTTTTCAAAACTTCATAGATTTCTTTAGCATGATAGGGATCCAGTTGTGCCGTCGGTTCGTCGATGACGATGATGTCCGGATTCATCGCCAGACCGCCGGCGAGTGCGAGCAAATGTTTTTGACCGCCGCTCAGCTGCCAGACAAATTCGTCTGCTAAATGAGCGAGTCCGACAAGTTCCAGCGCTCGTCGCCCACGCTGCAGGTAATCCTCCATGCCGAAATTAAGCGGAGCAAACGAAACATCCTCGAGGACGCGCGCTTGAACAAGCTGATTTTCAAAGTCCTGAAAGACATAGCCGACATGGCAGGAAAGATCGGCGACGCTGTTTTCCACTATATTTAATCCGCTTACGGTTACCGAGCCTTCGAAGTCTCCGGTATAGAAATGGGGAATCAACCCGTTAAACAGTTTGCACAAGGTTGATTTTCCGCTGCCGTTGCTGCCGATCACCGCAAGAAATTCACCTTTTTTAACGGATAGGTTCATTTTGTTTAAAACCGGATGCTCAGCACCCGGATATTGGAAGGTTACGTTTTCAACGTGAATGAGCTCATTCATTCGCCATACCGCGCTTTGCTTTGTTTTTTCCTGTAACAAGTACAATGATGGTGATCAGGGCAACGACAGCGGCCACAGCCAGACTGATCCAAATCGCCGTACTTCCAAAGTCTGCCTCCCATTCAAAGATGTCAATCCCTGCTTCAGACAGGAATTCAAAGCCCATTGCGGCAGCTGAAAGCAGGACACCGACGAGAATAAAGCGCGGTTTAAGAATGCCACTGATCGGATACTTGGTTTTGTTATCACACGGCTTCATGCCAAGCAGCGGCTCGATTTTCCCATACAAACGCGGGACAAGGTAGAGTGTCGGCAGGAGTGCGAACAGGATGCCCGAGAACAACACGTCATTCAGAAATGAGAAGCCCTCGATCGCGACTACACTTTGAGGAAGTCCTGAGACGGCTTCAAAATCCTCCACACCGATCCATACCTTGGCAATATCAGACACCATATTGAGGAATTGATGAATGACAACGCCTGTTACAGCAGCAATGCCGACCTGAACTCGGTTCTTGGGATTGTTGACGATGATTCCGGCAACATACATCGCCAAGGTAAAGATGACCAATTTTTCCATTTCACCGAAGCCGCTGAACTGACCGAGCATAATCTCCCCGAAAATAATTTCGCCGAAGGATGCGCCGATTGCAGCATAGAACGGGTGGAACAGGATGCATAGTGTCAAAGGAATAAATGCGAAGTACTCAATAGAGAAGTTTACAGGCCCGACATTTACTTCTGGTACAAGTTCGGTAATCATGTTGGATAATCCATATAAAGACATCGACAAGATAAAGACCATCATTTTCTGAGACTGGGTCAGCGTGTAGCGTTCTTTGATTTGCGTCATGGGTGTCCCTCCTGATTTAAGTTCTTCTGTAGTATAGAAAAACACTGTTAATGGGGCATGCAATCCGTGTGAATCTAATGTAAATAAATTATTATTTTCTATAATAATGTAATTTTATTTTCATAGCGCTGCGAAATCAGCACTACCGATGCTATGATGAAAGCAAAAAAGGTGAGCCTATGAGTCGCAGTCCAATTAATCACAGCCTGCTTTCGCCGACACAGCTGAAAATCGCCCAATGGCTGCAGCACAACGAATCAGCAGTTATGCTGCTGACTGAAAAAGAAATTGCCCAGGAATCCGGAGTGAGTATTGCCTCCGTGTCGCGGTTCTGGATGTTGATCGGCTTTAAAAATTTGAAAGATTACAAGCGGAAACTAAGAGAAGATCTCGAAATCACGCCGGCAAAAAAAATGATGAATACCATTGGTGATTTGGAACATACCAAACTGCAGATCCACCATTTGAACAAAAGTGTTCAGCTGCTGCAGGTCACACTGAATCATTTTAATCAGGCACAGTTTGAGCATGCAGCTGCTCTGATTCAGGAAGCGAAGAAACTGTATATTTATGCGCCGGGACCATCAATCGGTCTTGCCGAGCTGCTGAACTATCGGCTTGCCCGGTTTGGGGTGGCCGTTATTATTCTTCGCAAATGGGGGAGCGAGCTGATTGAGGACTTGATTCATATTGACAGCAAATGCACTGTGCTCATCTTTGCTTTTTCGCGAATATTGAAGGAGGGCGATGTACTGCTTGATTATGCACAGACGGCCGGCTACAAGACGATCGTCGTCACTGATCAGCCGGTGCTTCGGACGCATCGCGCTTTTGATGCGCTTTTATTTGCAAGCCGCGGCGAACGGGATGAATTTCATTCAATGATTGCAGCAACCTATCTTATTGAAAATCTGATTCTGGCGCTTGGCGAACGGCAAAAAGAAGCTGATTTGGCGCGGCTACATCAATTAAGTGCGTTGAGAAAAAAGTATAAAGAAGATTTACCAAGATGAAAATGTAAAAACGATCTGACACATCAGGAGAGCATTTTTATAATTATGCCAAAAGTATTTTACATAAGTTGAATTTCATAAGAAGCTCACTGCTCGAATGGAGCGTCTACGCTTTTCTCGAACTTATGCTATTTTTCGTGATTGATTGGCTGGCTAACCGGAGAAGAACGTGCCTTTTCAGGGAGACATCAAGATGAGCGGAAACAGATAATTAAACAGAAATTAATGGTCAGCAGCTGGCTGGTGTTTCCAATGCTTTTTGCTGCTAATTTCGTGCGGGATTATTTCCATCTTGGCCCGGGTTTAATGTTGCCTTTGAGGTATCTGGAAGGTTTTTATTTAGTTTGGGCGCTGATCAGCTTTTTTCCCATACAACAGTTGGAAAATGAGAATCTGAGGTTGGGAATAAGGCATAGTGAAAAATCACGTACCTGCGAAGCACGTTAAAGGTTTCACAGGATGATTTCGAAAAAAATGTTGTGTATCCAGGCAGACAATTAACACGATCGAAAATAATAAATATGACTTAGCACTGAAACTTGCGTTTAAATTGGCTGCGGTGCCGGAAACTACAGTAGACGAATTTTTTCGCAATGACTAAGGACTTGAAAAAATAGGCGTACTAGTGTACACTACTACTCAACAACTAAATGAGACATTTTGATTCTTATCAAGAGAAGCCGAGGGACTGGCCCGATGACGCTTCAGCAACCGTCGCTGATTACGGACGCGACAAGGTGCTAATTCCAGCAGGCTGTGTGCGGCCTGAGGGATAAGAAGAAATCGGCAGACCAAGCCTTCTTCTTATTGCGAAGAAGGCTTTTTATTTACCAATTTTTTGACTCAGAATCCATCTGGTGAAACGATTGATTGAATTTGTTTTGAAGGGAGAACGGCAACATGACGTCCTATAAGACGGAGACTAAATTAACACAAATCGGCAACGGTTTTGACGATCTGGGTGCGGTCAACGCGCCAATCTATTTATCTACTGCCTATAAACACGAAGGAATCGGCATTTCGAAAGGCTTTGACTATACTCGCACGGGCAATCCGACACGCTCAATTCTCGAAAAGGCGATTGCCGATATTGAAGGCGGTCAGGAGGGGTTTGCCTGCAGCTCGGGAATGAGCGCGATTCAACTCGTTTTTTCATTATTCAGTTCGGGAGATCATATTATTGCTTCAAGGGACCTGTACGGCGGGACCTTCCGTCTTTTTGAGATTCTCGGTCAGCAGTACCATCTCTCGTTCTCTTATTGGGACGGTGAAAATACGGATGAATTGGCTGCGCTTGTCTGTCCGGAAACAAAAGCGATTTTTATTGAAACACCGACAAATCCGTTGATGCACGAGGTTGACCTGTCGGCCATTGCGAAGATCACCAGACAGAGCGAACTGCTGCTCATCGTTGACAATACCTTTTATACGCCGATTCTGCAGCAGCCAATCAAGCAGGGAGCAGATATTGTGGTGCACAGCGCAACCAAATATTTAGCCGGACATAATGATGTGCTGGCCGGTCTTGTCATCTCAAACCGGACAAAAGTAACAGAAAAACTGCGACTCTATCATAATTCATGCGGTGCGGTTCTTGGTCCATTTGATTCGTGGCTCGTTATCCGCGGTTTAAAAACGCTTGCCCTGCGCATGCGCCGCCATCAGGAGAATGCATGCAAAATTGTTTCCTATCTTGAAAACCAGCCATTTGTTACGGATGTACTTTATCCGGGCAAGGGCGGCATGGTCAGCTTCGAATTGCAGTCACCGAAACAGGTTGAACCGTTCCTGACCGCGCTTCGTCTGATTACCTTTGCCGAAAGCCTCGGCGGTGTGGAAAGCCTGATCACATATCCGACAACGCAGACGCATGCGGATATTCCCGAAGAATTGCGCCTGAAATACGGGTTGTCCAACTCGCTGCTCCGCTTGTCGACGGGCATTGAGCATCCGGATGATTTGATCGACGATCTTGATCAGGCCTTTCAAATTTTAAAGACAGGAGTGAGCGCGCATGAGTAAATCGATTCATTTTTCTACCAAACTGATAAAGGAAACGGTTGCTGTCGATCCGCAAACAGGGGCGGCTAATGTTCCCGTTTATTTATCATCAACCTTTCACCAAAAGAACTTTGATCAGTACGGTAAATATGACTATACACGTTCCGGTAATCCGACCCGGGAGGCCCTTGAGGATGCGATTGCGTCCTTGGAAGGAGGTGCTCGCGGCTTTGCATTTGCTTCGGGAATGGCTGCGATTTCTGCGGCGTTTTTACTTCTTTCTGCAGGCGATCACGCTGTTGTCCCAAAGAATGTGTACGGAGGAACGTTTCGGATTCTGACACAAGTGCTCGGTCGTTTCGGAATTGATCACACTTTTGTCGACACGACGAACCTTGCCGAAGTTGAGCGGGCGGTTCGTCCGAATACAAAAGTGATTTACGTGGAAACACCGTCGAATCCGACGCTGGCCGTGACGGATATCCGCGCCATTGCAGCCGTTGCAAAAGCGCATCGATGTTTGACGTTCGTCGATAACACCTTCATGACTCCGGTATTCCAGCGACCGCTCGAACTTGGAGCGGATCTTGTTCTGCACAGCGCGACGAAATTCATTTCCGGACACAGCGATGTTGTCGCAGGTCTTGCCGTTGCACGTACGGAAGAGCTGGCAGACAAAATCTACTTTCTCCAAAACGCGCTGGGTGCTGTTCTTGGCGTTCAGGATTCCTGGCTGCTGCTCAGAGGACTGAAAACGCTTGATGTCCGCATTCGCAAATCGGCTGCTTCCGCGCAGCGTGTCGCCGAATTTTTCACGGAACAAGTGGAGGCCCGCAACGTATTTTATCCCGGCCTCCCCAATCATCCCGGAGCCGAACTTCATGCGAAGCAGTCGACCTCAGGCGGGGCGGTACTGTCGTTTGAATTGGAGAACGAGGCGGCAGCACGTGCCTTTGTCAATCATGTGAAGCTGCCCGTGTTCGCAGTCAGTCTCGGTGCGGTCGAATCGATTCTCTCATATCCGCCGAAAATGTCCCATGCTGAGTTAAATGAGGGAGAACGCGAGGAAGCAGGCATCGGAAGTGGCCTTTTACGTTTATCGGTTGGTCTTGAGGATGCTGAAGACCTCATTGGCGATTTCAGTCATGCGCTCGATTATGTGCGAAATCAAGTGAAGGTGACGGCAAGGAGCGTCGATTATTAATGAAGCAATCAATCCGTGATGCATTAAAAAAAAGGATATTGATCGGTGACGGCGCGATGGGCACGTTGCTTTATTCATACGGCATTGACCGATGTTTTGAGGAACTCAATGTGTCTCAGGCCGAAGAAGTGAAACATGTTCATGAAGCATATATTAATGCAGGTGCTGATGTCATCCAGACGAATACCTACGGAGCCAATCGGATCAAGCTCGATCGGTATGGGCTGAAGCATGAAGTTGCAGCCTTTAACCGTGCGGCGGTACGGCTGGCCAAGGAAGCGGCAAAGCCGCAAACGTATGTGTTCGGTACGATCGGCGGTATTCGCGGCTTTCAGAAACAATCGCTGGAGCTGGCCGATATTTGCGCCGGGTTCAGCGAACAAGCGGAAGCTTTGCTTGACGAAGGGGTCGACGGACTTTTACTTGAAACCTACTACGACTTTGATGAACTGCGCGAAGTACTGCAGATTGCGCGCAAAATGACGGATCGGCCAATTATTGCTCATGTGTCCATGCAGGAGCCGGGCGTACTCTTAAATGGCATGGTGCTTTCAGACGCGTTACGGGAACTGGAGGCGCTCGGTGCCGATATTGTGGGGACGAACTGCAGGCTGGGTCCGTTCCATATGATTGAAGCGCTTCGCGGCATTCCCCTTCCAAAAAAGGCGTTTCTGTCTGCCTATCCGAACAGCAGCCTTCCGGATTATCGTGAAGGCAAGCTGCATTATGAAAATGAGCCGGAGTATTTCAAAAAATACGCAGCCGACTTCCGCAATGAAGGCGTGCGGCTGCTTGGCGGCTGCTGCGGCACAACGCCGATCCAGATCCAAGCGTTTAAACAAGGCATTGCAGAGCTTGAACCTCTGGAGTCCAAATTTGTTGCAGCGCAGCCTGAAATTATCCGGGTGAGCGACCATGATGCGCTTCCGGACTCGCCGCTCTATAAAAAGGTCGTGAGCGGCCGGTCAATATTCGTCGAATTTGATACGCCGCGTCACTTAAATACCGATCGCTTTTTCAAGGGAGTCAAGGCACTTGAAGAGGCAGGAGCGGATGCAATTACCATGGCTGACAACTCGCTCGCTTCGCCGCGCATCAGCAACGCTGCGATTGGCAAATTGATCAAAGAAAAGTTTCATGTTCCTCCGCTTGTACACCTTACCTGTCGTGATCGGAATCTGATCGGTTTGCAGTCGCATCTGCTCGGCTTGCACGTGCTCGGTCTCCATGATCTATTGGTTGTTACCGGTGATCCGACGAAAATCGGCGACTTCCCCGGAGCGACATCCGTATATGATGTATCGTCAATGGAACTGATCAAACTAGTCAAGCAGTTTAATCGCGGGATCTCCTATTCGGGGAAAAGTCTGAAGCAGCCGACCCATTTCCGGGTGGCGGCCGCCTTTAATCCAAATGTGCGCAATCTGGATCGTGCTGTTCAGCGACTCGAACGTAAAGCAGAATGCGGCGCCGACTACTTTATTTCCCAACCGGTGTTCGATAAAGAGCGGATCATTGAGATTAGTGAGGCCGCACGTAGTGTCTCTGAGCCGATCTACATTGGGATTATGCCGCTGACCTCCAGTCGAAATGCCGAATTTCTTCACAATGAAGTGCCAGGAATCCGGCTGCCGGATGATGTTCGTGCCCGAATGGCGGCCGCTCACGGAAAAGAAGAGGCGCGCCGTGTAGGTCTGGACATTTGCCGCGAATTGATTGATACGGCAATGGATTATTTCAGAGGTATTTATTTGATCACACCGCTGACCCACTACTCAATGACCGTCGAATTGGTTCAATATATTAAGGGAAAAGAACGGAAACGAGCGCTGCAGGGCAAGGGCGCGCGCGTGATTCTTTGAAATATACTGCTAAGATACTTAAATGGATGAAACTGTGATGCAGTGAGAAGATGATTCCTATACTGAATAGGAGTCATCTTTTTTTATTTTACTGATGATTATAGGAACCTGTTCAATGATTTCTTTTGAACTTCATTCCTTTTATTTTGGGGTATCGTTTTTTTATTTTTTGGATCATTAACATGTTTTGTTTTTTATTCATATGTCATATAATTATGTCATATGAAAAACATAGACACTATTGATCAATTAGTATCCGTTTCTAAGGCTTTTTCGAACCCAATGCGAATAAAAATACTTATCGAGTTGTCAGAGGGAGCATGCTATGTCAGCAAGCTTGCACGGAAGTTAACGATTGGAAGAGCTTTGCTGTATCTGCATTTAAACAAATTAGAGGAGGCGCAGCTAGTAAGAAGCGATTTGAAATTTTCTTCAGATGGAAAAGCGCTTAAATATTATTATGTCAACCCGTTTAATATTGTAATTGACAATGAACGCTTAATTAAGCTCTCTTCAAAAAATAGTTAGGGATGATCTGGATGTATGTAACAATTGTGACAATTATTATACCGTTTATTCTTCTTGTAATTCTTGCGGGGATTGTAGCAGCAATAGTCGTTCTGCTAAAAGTAATAAAGCGCTATTTTAAGAATAGCAAGCTTGCTGAAGAAAGATTGAAACTCGAAAACAGAGAAATAGACGCTATAAAAAGGAGACTGGAAAAGATTGAAGGGGTACTTGAAGAAGTTGAATGATGAGAGCAGACAGGGCTTAAAAAAATAAATATTTTAGTAAAGAACAACAGGATCATAAAAAAAATCATTCATGTATGTGAAGATCTTCAAAAGAAACATGTACCAATAAAAAGATGCTATCATAGGAACAGACAAGATTTGAGAATATGCTGAAAAGAGGGTTATTGATGGTTGAACACATTGTACTTTTTAAATTCAATAACGAAACAACCGAAGCACAAAAAAAGGAAGGTGCACGCAGACTGTGCGAATTAAAGGATAAACTGCCGGGTATTGTTGATATTCGGGCCGGACAGAATTACTCGACACGCGGAAAGGGTTATTCGATGGCGCTGACTACGCGTTTTCGTTCCAAGAAAGACCATGAGTTCTATAAACCGTCGCCGGAGCATCAGGCCTGTGTTTCCTACTTAAAAGAAGTTGGGCTCGTGGATTCTCTTGCGATTGATTTCGAAATTGCGGAATAAGTGAACCTTTGCCTTTAAATCGAATTTGAGCCTGAAAGAAGTAGATAAGACTTGTTTCGGGCTTGATTTTTTCGGGTCATGAGGCTGTCGATCCGCAGCTTAAGTCGGCACATTTGCGTTGTGCGACGTTCAAATAGAATCTAAGATAAAATCTTTTGGGAGCGAACTGCGACGTTCTCGTATCCCGGAAAGGAACACATGATGAGAATAAAAAAAATGAGTATGCTTGTCTTTGCAGCTATTCTCGCAGTGTCAATTTTCACACCGGCGAAGGCATCAGCAGATGCCGCGCCTGGTGACGTCGTGGTGACTTTGGGTGCCAATTTAACACCGGATCAGAAACAGTCGATTTTGAATGAGATGGGTGTGAATGCTGACTCTGCTCAGATCATTACGGTCAGCAACAGCGAAGAACATAAATATCTTGATAAATATCTGTCTTCGGCACAAATCGGCACCCGTGCAATCAGTTCGTCGAAGATTACGATTGGAAAATCAGGTTCCGGATTGACCGCGAGCACGCATAACATTACCTATGTATCTAAAGACATGTACATTAATGCGCTTGCAACTGCTGGTGTGAAGGATGCCGATGTTTATGTGACGGCACCGTTTCCGGTGTCAGGAACCGCGGCGCTGACCGGTCTGATCAAAGCATACGAAGCCAAGACAGGTGAAGTGATCCCTGAGGCGAAAAAACAGGTCGCTAATGAAGAAGTCGTCACAACGGCTGAACTGGCGAACCAGAACGGTGTCGGCAAACAGAAGGCTGCCGATCTCGTCACAGCTATTAAAGATAATCTTGCTAAGAACAAACCACAATCGCGAGCAGATGTCGAACAGGCGGTACGCGACTCAGCGAATCAGGTAAATGTGAAGCTGAGCGATGCCGATATCCAAAAGCTTGTGGATCTTTTCGATAAAATGCGCACCCTGCACATCGATTGGGGTCAGGTTGGAAGTCAGATGCAGCAGCTCAAGGATAAAGTCAGTCAGCTTGCAAATTCCAGCGAAACCAAAGGATTTTTAGCGAAGGTTTTTCAAGCGATCGGCAATTTCTTTTCCGCTATTTTCAATGCGATTGCTTCTCTGTTTCAATAATTAAACGTGCGGAATAAGCGGCCCTTAAAAGGGCCGTTTATTTTTTCTTTCTAAATTGTATGATCGTAATAATGATAAATCCGATGAATAAAACGACGCCCACAAGAATAAAGTGAAACAAGCCTAAACCAAGAAAGCGGTGAATCTGGTTGCCCATGAAGTAACCGAGCATGAGAAAAAGAGACGACCAAATGAGTGCTCCAAGCACGGCTGCGGGAAGGTATGATGCAAAACGCGCACGGCTGAGGCCGGCTAAATAAGGATTGATCTGACGGATGCCGGGAATAAAATAACCGGCAATAATAGCAAGAACCGTATGACGCTGGAATCGCTCCTGAGCAATTTTCCACCGCTTCGGAGTTAAACCGATATATTTTCCGTACCGCATCATAAATGGTTCTCCAATATAATAACCGATGAGGTAGGCACTGACCATTCCAGAGGAGGAGCCGAGAACAGCCATGAGAATGCAGAGTGTGAGGCTGAGCTGGTAATCGGTGCCGGAAATCTGAGAAAGCGTCACGCCGACAAAAAGCAGAAATGATTCTTCTGCAGCGGGAATGCCAATCAACCCGCAGAACAGAAAAAGAAAAACAAAGAAATATCCGTATGTATAAAATAATGTTTGAATATGTTCCATAATGTGTCCCCGCTTAATGATCTAAAGTCACTGATGACACGTTTCATCAACAGCATGGTCAACACCTTCAATTATTATAGCAACTTTTAATACTCTCAATGGTTTCAAGTTGGGAGTTTGGGAAATAAATAAAACTGATTGCTGGCTGAATGGACAGGCAACCTGTTATTATAAAGTATCGAAGGCGCCGCCATCTGAATGACGGCAGACTGCCAATAACCAGAATTTAAATTGAAGATACATATGCATCCGCAGACATCGGGTGAATAGGACTAATGAGAGGTGAGACAATGTCGGAAACGAAGCATTCCTCAAAAGGGACAAATGATCCAAAGAAAGGCCGAATTGTCATTTTCAGTTCGATCATCGTGATCGTTCTGGTCGCAGCAATTGCGATTATGGTCTACAGTAATCTGAACCACAAAGAGACGAAACCGAAAAAACAACCGACGCACCGTACGGAACAGACGACGCGTATTGATTATCAAGGTCAGCCGTTTATCGGCAGCAGCAAGGCTCCTGTAAAAGTGGCGGTATTTTCGGATTATCGATGTCCTTATTGCAAGCAATTCGAGGAAACGGTGGTTCCTAAGCTCGAAAAAGAGTATATAAATACGGGAAAAATCAGTTTGTACTTTTTTAATGATACGGTGCTCGGCCCTGGGTCCGTTTTAGCTGCGAATGCTTCTGAGGAAGTGTATCATCAGAACCCGAAAGCATTCTGGGCATTCCATAAGGCGGTTTTTGCCGCGCAAAAGGACGAAAAGGAGCAATGGGTAACAAAGAAACTGCTCACCGACATTGCTAAGAAGACGGTTCCATCCATAGATTTAAAGGCATTTGAGAATGCTTTAAATACCAAATCGCGACAGGATGATGTGAACAAAGATGAATCGATTGCCGAATCGGTAGGCGTGCCCGGAACTCCGGCCATTTTTGTGGGCGACAAGATGCTTGAAGACGGACTGAATTATGACCTTTTGAAACAATCAATCAACAGCGCACTGAAAGGCAGCAAATAATTAATTATAAAAGGAACCTGAGAAACGATGACCCGTTTCTCAGGTTTTTTTTGGAGCCTTGCTGTTGACGTGAAATATTGAAGCAAAGCACTCAATAAAGATGTTAGATCGAGAAGGCGAAAGTTTAAACCTGGCTATTGACCTGTAACGAACTCTGAAAATCGTAGCAAATCACCAAAAACTGCAAAGGAAATACTTCACAATTCGTCATACGGTATCGATTTGCACGGATTGATTCTTATGCTCTGATCTTTTCTATTCTGTGTGCCTTCCTTAGCATGCTGAAACGCGCAAATAGCCAGTCCTGTCATCTAAATGTAAAGTATGTTCTTCTGATCCTGTTCATAGTAGTAAAGAAGAGGTCAAAGATGGGAGGAGACATCAATGTATTATACCGGGACCGCACTTGCTAAAAGCGCTGCTGTGGCGGCAACCTTTACATCCACATTCATAATCCTGCCGCCGTTTGCAGCTGCGCACTTAAACAATGACACCGTCCTCACAAAAGGAATGCACAGCGATGAAATCAAAACGATACAATCGATTTTAAAAACGACAGGTGAATATCCACTGACTAAAACGAACGGATACTTTGGATCGACTATGGAAAAGGCAGTGGAGCAGTTTCAGAAGAATAATAATTTGAAAGTCGACGGTGTGGTCGGGGTTCAGACGAAAGCAGCACTTATTGCGTATATTAATAAGAACATGGATCTATTATCGAGAGGCTCGAAAGGCAATGAAGTCGCCTATCTTCAACAGATGCTAAAAGCAATCGGATTCAAAGAACTGCCCGTTGATGGTTATTTTGGCGAGAAAACGGAGCATGCTGTGCTCACACTGCAAAGGGCAAAAAAAATTAATATTGACGGCATTGTTGGACCGGAAACATGGGGAAGCATTGAGAAACTACTTCGCAACCCACAGCCACTGCCAAAAACGGTTAAAACAGCACCTGTGAAAACGGAAAACGCGCAGCAACCGGAAAAGGTGCAAAGTAAGGCGATACAGGCACCAAAGGTTAAGAAGACACGCGTGATTCGAAAGTCAGAAACAGTTGCTGCAGTTAAGGAATTTTATGCAAACAGCACCGCTTACACAGCACGCTGCACGGGCTGCTCCGGAACAACAGCGACAGGAATCAACCTGCTGCAAAATCCGAACGCCAAGGTAATTGCTGTTGATCCGTCGGTTATTCCTCTTGGAACAAAGCTCTACGTGGAAGGCTATGGATACGCCGTTGCCGGAGATACCGGCGGAGCAATTAAAGGAAGAAAAATTGACGTGTTTTTCAACGACAATTCATCAGCTCTGCAATGGGGGCGCCGCACAGTCAAAGTCAAAATCCTTGAGTGACGATCAGATACAATGGAAAGACAAAGACGTTGCCCGCTAATGGGTGACGTCTTTGTTGCTTTTAACAGATGTTTAGAAAAAAACATTGGAATATAATAC
>NZ_JAMXWM010000025.1 GCF_024125445.1 Sporolactobacillus shoreicorticis
GGATACAAGATCCAACCTTGCTTTTTCGTTCATAAGATCCATAGCAATTTGAATTGATTATGGGGGTTTAAACCCTTTTATCACGCTTGGCTTTTGTTCAGTTTTCAAGGAACATTCTTTGTCGTCTCTATCAGACGACCTAAACAATTATATCTTCTTAAATCTTCATTGTCAATCCTTTTTTTTAATTTAATTTTGATTACTTAATCGCATCAAATTATTAGTTCGGAAAGACAACAAAATTTATTTTATCAGCTATAAAGAAAATGTCAACAGTTTTTTTATTTTTTCCTATCCATAAAGACGGTCCGCATATTAACTAGAGCTTGCCCATACAATGGTACAAACAGTCGAGCGAGGTGGACACTCATGCTTTGGATCATCAATGGTAAACGTTTAAAGAACATCATACTGATTATTATTGCCGCTTTCTTTGCGGCACTGATCTTATTTGTTCAAAAACAAGAAACGGATGTGTTTACACCGATTCAGTCAACTGGAGCGCTCTCAAAAGTTGAAACAGATCAGAAGCACTTAGCTCTGACATTTGACATTAATTGGGGAGATCAGCAGCTCCCGCTTATTTTGAAGACTCTTAATAAGGAGCATGTGAAAGCGACCTTCTTCATTTCCGGAGAATGGGCCGAACGGCATCCGAGCATTGTCCGCAGCATGGCACGAAACGGGCATGAAGTTGAATCTCATGGCATGCGTCATGAAGATTACACGCAATTGGATACCTCTCGCGTTCGCTCGGACATCTTGTTTGGTCGCGAAGCGATTTATAAAACACTTGGCGAACGACCGAATATGATACGACCGCCCTTCGGAAAAACAAACAAAGAGACATTGAAAACAGCAGGCAATTTGAATCAGCAAGTGGTGCTTTGGAGCGTTAATCCTCGAGATGAAACAAATCCGGGCTACAAAGTCATTGTCAGTCGAGTCTTGCAAAAAACGGGCAAGGGAGACATCATTAAACTCCATGCTTCAGACTCGGCAAAAGGGACGGATCGTGCGTTGCCTCTTATTATAAGAGAGCTTGAAAACAGAGGGTTTCAATTTGTCACATTAAAGAGTCTTATTTCCGATACTCAGTCAAAAAGCAAGTTAATGGATTAAGGATTTTCCTGACTCTCCGAATTCTGCTGGCTTTCCGATTTTTCCTGTTCTTTCTTTAAGGCGGCAATGATCGCATTGGCAAGCCGTTTTTTATAGAGTGGAGTCGCCATGAGTTCGCTAATGGTCTGCTCGATTTGCCCGCGAAACGGCTTGGTTTTAAGAAGGCTCAAGTATTGCTGCTGCATTTCAGGCGTCTTTAGAATATCCATCATCATGCCTTGATACCCCGGATCCTTCATCATTTGCTTCAATAATTTCTCATTTTCGCTTTCCATGGTTTTAGCCAGTTGTTCAGAGAAATCAGGATCGCTAAAGAGTTGCTTCCATAGCTTTTGCCCCTGCTCCGTCGTGAGTGTCTGTACAATTGTTTTACGGACAATCGGATCATCCAGCACAATTGCTTGTCTCATTTCGCTGTCTTTCAATAAATCTCTGATCGTATCTTTGCCTTCATCAGTTTTCAGTAGATCCAGAACCATTTTTTTATTTTCCTGATAAGTTGGCTGTTCTTGCCCGCTTCCGCAGCCCACCAAGCCACTGAGCAAAGCAGCACACAGAATCAATGATAGTACCCTAGACATAAATGCGATCCTCCTTAAATGGCAAGTCCCTGATTTAATATGTGTGGCTCACAGTTTTTTATACAGGCAACTTGACTGAATCGCAAAATAAAAAGGCGGTACCGATCTGTTGATTAAATAGGATTATTGTGCAGTAAAAATAGGCTGTGCAATACCTTTTTTGCGGTTTTTCACTATTCGTTATGAGTTTCGGAATTCATTACTACTTTTGATGATTTAGTTACCACTTTGAGCTCTTTCGTTACAAGTTTCCTCTTCGGTCTGGCTTTTCGATCGTTTGGTCCAACTTTTCCACGCTTCGACCTAACTTTTGCTGTACGGCTTTCGCGGATGACTGCCCATCCTCAATTGCGTTTACTGCGCATCTTCCATCTACGATCCAGAAGTAAAACCCCGAACTCGGATGTCCACATCCAATGCTCGGGGTGAATGGTTTAGAATCAATTTTTAACATATCTTTCCAATTACTTTTTCAGCAATCCCATTGTAGACAGCGGCGACCGGATCATCTTCAAAATAGACGCCTGGTGCAAATTCTCCTTCTTTCGACTGCGGCTGCGTGAGCGGCACCCGTCCAAGCAGATCGGTGTGCAGCAGGTCACTGAGTTTGTCGCCACCGCCTTTGCCAAAGACATACTCGATCTCGCCTGTTTTTTTGCTTTGGTAGTAAGCCATGTTTTCAACAATCCCGAGGATTTCGTGTTTGGTGTGGACTGCCATGGCGCCTGCACGCGCTGCGACAAATGCGGCGGTTGGATGGGGTGTAGTGACAATGATCTCTTTTGAGTGCGGCAGTTTGCTGTGAATGTCCATGGCCACATCACCGGTTCCCGGAGGCAGATCAAGTACCAAGTAATCCAAGTCGCCCCAATATACATCATTGAAAAAATTGTTCAGCATTTTGCCGAGCATCGGACCACGCCAAATCACCGGAGAATTGTTTTCAACAAAGAAGCCCATGGAAATGACTTTGATGCCCAACCGTTCAACCGGAATAATCCGATTATGTCTTATCTCCGGGCGCTTCTCAATCCCCATCATGTCCGGCACACTGAAACCGTAAATGTCGGCATCCAGCAGGCCGATCTTCTTCCCCTGCCGCGCAAGTGCGAGCGCGAGATTAACGGAAACAGTCGATTTCCCCACACCGCCCTTGCCGCTTGCCACGGCAATGAACTCAGTCTTAACTCCCGGAGAGAGCAGTGTCGGCAGATCAACTGGAAACCCGCCCAGTTGTTTTATTTCTACATCGCTGAGCACTGCAAACCGAACACTGACCACTTTTGCGCCTTGTTCTTTAATTTTGGAAGAGAGTTCAACCTGGATCTGCATCTGCTTCACTTGATCCTGCTTGGCAAGCGCGATCTTCAAGCGAACGTGATCATCCTCGATTGTCAAATACTTCAATGCCTGTGTTTGCAAAAGATTTTTATGTAAAAAGGGGTCCTGGACGGTTTTCAAAACATCCAAAACCTGCTGTTGCTTAATCATTTTCTCACCAACCCTCTCCCAATTGCATGCACCCTCAGTATACCAATCCGATTATGAAAAACCCAGCAATTGAACATTTGTGCCTTAATCAGAAGGGACCTTTTCATTCGTGAAATAACGCATGACGCCTTGGCTGATAGAAGCTGCCGCTTGCTTTTGATAATTGCGCTGAATAAGTAATGCTCGCTCCTGGGCATTTGAGAGAAATCCTACCTCGACGAGTGCGGACGGTGCTTCCGACTTTTTTAGGAGATAGACATGGCTGATCGGTTTCGCATATCGGTTTGTATTGCCGAGATTGCGTTTCAGAGAATCCTGAATGAATAGTGCGAGCTTGCGGTTTTCGCTGAACTTCGGATGGTAAAATGTTTGAGCGCCATGCAGGCTCGGCATTGGAATCGCATTAAGATGAACACTGACAAAGGCGTCTGGATGCGTTTTATTAATCAGGTCTGCTCGGCGCACGAGGTCCTGCCTTTTATGCCGTCCTTCATAATTGTCGTCTGCCAAATCCATGTCCTTGTCCCGGGTCATCACCACAACAGCGCCCATTTCCTGCAAATAATGACGCACATCCTGTGCAATTTTGAGGGTAATATCCTTTTCTTCTGTGCTTCCGCCTACCGCACCTCCGTCTGGCCCCCCGTGTCCCGCGTCAATGACAATGATCCGTCCCGCCAGCGGTGTATGCCAATTCTGACTCGTATGCCAACTGACCAGCCATTTGATACCGGCCAGTGATACAAAACCGAGCACTACGATCATACATCCCCAAAATAACCATCTGCGTCTCACGCCAATCCCTCCACCCATGCAAGCCTGTCTCTATCTCATATATATGGACAAAGCCTGCGATTATGCGCGGATTAGCGAAGCTTGAGACGCCAGCGTTTTAATGAGGCGTCAAATCCCTCAGACCACCAATTGAATAAGTATTTGCGGCATGTATCCTGCAAGTCATCAAGCGATTGTTGATCTGCCCCCCAAAAAAGCCAGAAATCATAAAAATCATCAAAAAGCCCATAAAATTCAATTTTACATCGTTTGAATGCCGCAATTTTTTCTTCCCCGTAAAAACCGAAACGTCCCATCGAAGAACCAAGCAAAAAGCTCTCAAGTGCGTATTCTGCACACATCTCCTTGCCGGTTTTCACTGCCGCGGGAACAAGCACTAAATAACTGTCAAAATAATCGTGCACCGCCTGTTCAATTTTAGTAAACGATAAATCTTGAAGCGCTCGTCGTTCTGAATCAAGCTGCTTATGGCGCTGCTTTTCTTTAAAATCCATGACTACACCCATGATCGCTCCTCCTTCCCTCTTTATCATCGGGCAAGTGAGGTGCCGGCAACCGTAACACCTTTTTCCATGCCGCTGTGATCACAAGGAAAGTGGTGCCAGCATAATCCGTGTAAAAATATTTGTCTTTGGAATGATTGACGCAGGCTTATGAAAAACTGATACTTAAGTTAAAATAATTAAATAGGGAAAAGCAATCCGGAGGTGATTGTCATTGACTGATCGAACCCGACTTTTTTTCGATGAAATCGAAGGAATGGTTCGAGGCGGCTTCCTGTCTCAAGCGGAGGCATCACGCCTGCGTATCGCTTACACTGGTTATATAGCGCACCTAGAAGCGGCGACGAACGTGCCGATTGCGCGACCGAAAAAACCGCCGCTTGAAAAATCAAAGGGATTAGAAGCCCGCAAAATCAAAGCAGCGCCAATGCCAAAACAGCCGAAGAAAAAGCTGACTCACGAGCAGCTTCGTGAGAAAAATTTGACGCTGGTACTGATATTAGGTGTTTCATTTCTTCTTCTAGGCGGATTCATTTTAGCGACAACGAATTGGGGCACGATGAATGCTTGGGTGAAGATGCTGACCATTCTTTCTGTTTCTCTTGTCTTTTCTGTAATGAGTTTCATTGCGCGCAAGCTGCATATCCGTCAAACAGCCTTTGCGTTCACAACATTATCGGCGCTCTTTCTTCCTATTGTGCTTGTCTGTGCTTCGTATTATCAACTTTTCGGCACTTATTTTGCCCTTCATGGTTATGGTGCATCGCTGCTCGGCTTTTTCTCATCCCTGCTTTTTGTTCTGCTCTATCATTGGATTGCCCGGCGTTTTGCATCCCGCTTTTTTAAGGGACTGTCGCTTTTATTCGGCTATATCGCGCTGTGCTTCGGCACCTACTTTATGACGCATCAGGTAATTGCATGGCAAACGCTCATTAACCTGTTCAGTCTTTTATGGCTCGCTGCGCCTCACTTCGTGCGGCACGCAAGACAGTTCCGCTTTTTTCACGATACGCTGAAGTACGACCGGCTGTTTACTCAAGCTCTTGTGGTTGCAAATGTTCTTCTCGCTTTGGTCTTTTGGCGTCCCGCAGTTGCCTACACACTTGTGACTCTCCTTGTGTCCTGTTTATTTCTCTGGTGCGTTTATCGAGAGCTTTCCAAGGTCTATCACGCCGGTTTCTTATTCTTTTGCACTCTGACCTTTCTGCAAACGATGCTGTATGCCCATAATGATTCACTCTCGATCGTCCTGTGGACCGCACTGCTTATTTTCTATACCTCCCTTTCGGAATTCGCCATCCGGCGATTTGCCGATTCACTTTGGATACGTGTGTACCAGCACTTGAACGTTGCCGCCGGCTGTTTCTTCAGCAGTGCAATCCTGCTCGTCACGTATTCCGATGTCACTGTTCCTCCGAGCCGCGGCATATACTCGTTGTCTCTGATCTGTCTGGCTGTTATTCTTGGTATCCTTGATTATTTGACGCGGCGTCACCCGGCAGCATGGTTTCCTTACGCCCCATTGTTCTCGGCTTATGCACTTGTCTTTGATGCCTGCGTGATCTTTAGAGACTCCTTTACG
This sequence comes from Sporolactobacillus shoreicorticis, assembly GCF_024125445.1. Classification (GTDB taxonomy): domain Bacteria; phylum Bacillota; class Bacilli; order Bacillales; family Sporolactobacillaceae; genus Sporolactobacillus; species Sporolactobacillus shoreicorticis. The sequence goes on from NZ_JAMXWM010000025.1 coordinate 6,075, forward strand.
ATTGAACTTCGCAGCGTCATGATGCTCAGCATTGCGCTTTATTCAGGACTTTTCCTCTATAAAAAGGCAGCGCGCTTCATGTCACGTTATCAAACAGCACTTCCGATCATGGTCACAAGCTTCACGCTGCTCAGCCTGACCGCAAGCTATGCGATTTTCAGCAAATTGGAATGGCTGACTTGGTCATTTATCGCTTGGGCACTCATGCTGCTGACCGGTTTACTGCGTACGGACCTGATCGCGAAAATCGCGGGACATAGCCAATCCGCCGCATTCGGCCTGATCCTGCTCATCTTTTTCCCTAATAGCTGGCAATATGATATCCAGCTGGCATCAGCGAGTGCCGTTCTGCTTGCGGCTCATTTGCTCACGCGGACGTACTTGGCACCTTACCAGATGACAATCCTTTATACAAGCGGTGTTTATTACCTACTTTCGTTCCTGTTTATCTTTAACAAAATTGAGTTGTTCCGGTTCTTGCCATCCTTTTCTACGGCATGCTGCTTTCCGTTATATTCCTGATGCGAAAACCAATCGATTTATGGGCCGCGCTGCATGGATTGCTGACCATTATTGCTTTACTCTACCCTGTTTGGCTGCTTGTAAGCCATGACATTCCGGTTACCGCGCCCGTACTCTATCTGGAAGGTGCAGCGTTCGTCTCGGCGGCAGTATGTTACCTGCTTCATCAGAAAAAGCTGACACTTGTCGAAACCATTTATTATTGGCTGACGCATATATTTATGTTTTTCAGTATCTTGCTCATTTGGAACAGCTTTTTTGAAGCGCCTGCGTTTCCATTGGTATCGGCCTTGGCCGTGGTAGGCTACATGTACTATTGCTTCAAAACAAAAAATATGGCTGCGCGGTTAATTAGTTTTTGCGTTTCCGCAATGCTTATCCTTACGCTATTCGAAAACAGCTGCCTTTTCTGGTCTATAACCGGCATAAATTTTGAGCAATGCCTCTCTGTTACGACAGTGATCCTGCTCTTGTTTTACAGCAAAGCAAACAGCTTATGGCGGTTTACAGCCTATTATCCAACACTTGTTTTTCTTGGTCTTTCTGTGCCGACTGCTTTTCTTGATCCGTTCTACTGGATGGTCATTCCGCTCGGGGGATTCGCCTGGTTTACCTGGCGCGCAGTCAAAACGGCTGAACGCTATATATTCAGTTCCATTGTTTTCCTGCTGATTTTTCTTTTGGGTCTGCGAATTCAGGAACTACTGCCGATAACACATGAGGCAGTTTATTCACTGGCATTGACCGCACTCGTTGCAACACTGTGCTGGTTCCTTGGCAAGGAAACCTGGCGTCCCATCCTGTATCCAGCCGTTTTTGCTCTTTTAGTATTCACTGCACTGACTGCCATTCGCACGACCTGGGATACTGTCAGCATGATCATCACCTTAATCGGAATCTGTGCATCGGCCGGCCTTCTTATATTCCTTTACCTTTACCGTCTGAAGAATCTGAGCGTCGTGCCCCTGATGTTGCTTTCCCTGCTGATTTGGCTGAATCTGGTTAATGCACCTTTTGGGGTCAAAACGGCAAGCTTTCTCAGCGCTTCACTGGCTCTGCTCGTCGTTTCACTCTGGAGGCGGAAACCCTTTATTGAGAAAACGCATTTTTCGCTTAATTATGAACGGATCACAGCCTTTGCCTATTTATTCGTTTTTTACGGATTCATGGCCGCGCATACACTCTATTTCGGAAGGCTGGCTGCTGCCTGTCTTGCGGTATTGTATGGCGGATTGACTGCCTATCGCAGCACTCAACTCGAACGGAAAGTCTGGATGAACGGAGCGCTGGCTGCTTTACTTTGGCCGGCGGCGATTATCCTGCAAAAAAGTCCGCTCTTCCCATTTATGAATCATATGCTGCTTGCCGCGCTTTTCCTGATCATTGTCTCCCTCTCCTGCCGAAGAATATGGGGCGCAGGTCTCTATTGCCTGCGCATTGAATGGATTGCGGTTGCTGTCATTTACCTGCGGCTGATGCTACTCGCGCTCATGATCGGCGAGACAGGAGCGCTGCTTGCCTTCGCCGTTGTGGCATTGATCGGCACAATCAGCGGATTTCTTTTAAAATATAAATCCTATTTCTTCTCAAGTATCGTGGCACTGATCATCAGCTTGCTCTATAACCGGCGCCATATGTGGGTTGTGCTGCCTTGGTGGCTTTATCTGGTCATCGGCGGATTCGTGTTGATTGCCACCGCCAGCATCGTCGAATGGACGCGGCAGGATAAACTCCGCCGTGCCAAACTTAATCTGCCGCCGCGTGTGTCGATGCTGCGCAAAATCAAATATTATCTCCATACATGGCGTTAATAAAAGCTCCCGGAAGTTGCCGGGAGCTTTTATTATGCGGTTTGACTAATCATTGCCTTCAGCTGGCGTACATGCGTGCGATCCTGATTCAGCAACTCCCTGACGACCCGCTCGCTTTCCGCCGAGAGATTGCCACGCACCGTTTTTTCCGTCATCTCAATGCCAAGCTGCTCGCCTTCAATTGCCTTTTGGATAATTTGTTCATCCTCATGCGGCACCCTCAATTTAACAAGATAGTCTTGAAAGGCTCCGATCCAGCCGGCATCTTCAATAGGGGTACCGCCCAGATTCTGAATTCGTTCGACAACGCGCAGTGCTTGCTCCCTGATCTCATGCTGAATCGTTTGAAACGTTTGTTTGAGATCATGATTCTTCGCGTTTTCCATAAAATGATCATAGGCATGGATACCCATATACAAACCCTTCAGCAATCCATTTAATGCTGTTAATTCTTCATTTTTCATGACTAATCGCACCTTTCACTCCTAGGCTTTCCTATAAAAGGTAAAATCATCAATCAACCATTTGCGATTCATGTTAAGTGAATCGTATAACCTTTCAAGTACATGAGCACTGAAAAAAAATGACGATATTCTACAGATAACTCATTTGATTTTTTTTTACAATTTTAGGCAAGAAAAAAACCTGCACATAAGTGCAGATTCCTTCTTAAAATTATTTACCTACCGCGATTCCATGAAAATGGCTGATTTCCACGTTATCCGGTTTGCTCGCAATCAATATCTTTTTTCCGTTTTTCTTTTCTAGCTTTAACGTCTGAGTCAACTTTCTGAAAGTCTGAGTTCCGTCGCCACGTAACGTAACCTTATTTAAATATAAAATATTGTTTTTAATGACTGCCTGACTTGATTTTACAGCGCCTGCAAGTGCGACGGGATGAAGGTTATAGTAAATATAATTTTTCGTAATTAATAGTTGATACATTGTGTAAGTACTCTTCTTACCAAAATACCATGAGCCCTCAAACTGTTTATACGTCGCAACCCGTGATTTCGATAGATTGGCGACATTGATATAGCCAACTGTTTTGTGATAAGTGACGCGATCCAAATCATGGGCAGGTTTATGACGTAAATAAAATTTTGTATTGGTAGGAAGATCTTGAATCATTTTAGTTTCCTGCTTATCCTTGTAAATCCTCGTTCCTTGCACAGTATAAAAAACGGTAGGTTTCGGCGCTACAGCCGATGACGATGACGAAAAGAACTGTTACTTTTAAAATTAAATTGCACATCTATGAAATATTAACCTGCACATCAGAGTATTATGATTATAGATGGTTAATTTCTCATTTTTGAGAATGATTTCCTTTTATATCTTGCTAATGTACTCTCACTTATTCCAGTGATTTCAGCTACTTCACCGAATGAAGAAAATGTAAGAAGAGATAGTGCGTATTCGATCTGTTGATCATTAAATTTTCTTGGTCTTCCTTCGCGAAACCCTTCATGTTTCCTTGCTTGTTCTTTACCTTCCTGCGTTCGTGTAATTACGAACTCTCTCTGCACGAGTAAATGCACAGAAAATCTTAAAAATATGCTCCCCGTCTGGCGTACTATCCATAATACCCATATTTAATATATTAACTGTTACTTGCATATGAAACAGGTTACTGACTATTGTCATTGCCTTTGAGTAACTGCGTGCAAAAGAGTCAAGTTTTGGGACGACTAACGAATCACCACTTTTTAAACGTGAAAGAAGAATTTTGAAATTTGATAAATCCTGCTTTAACTCAGACGTTCTATCCAAAAAAATTTCAGTACATCCAGCAGAATGTAACATTTGATACTGCTTCTCCAAACTTTGAGATTGCAGAAAAACGCGGACATAACCATAGATCATCGTATCACCCTCCGAATTCATTTTATTCCCAGTGTCAGGCTGTCCCGTGCAGCGTTGACAACATCCAATGAAATAGATTGAAGGTTATTTATCTCAAGAATCCTCTCAATTTGTGCAAAGAGACGGTGGATCAATCTAAAGTTACCATTTGTTATTCTTATGATACCTGAGATTGCCTCATAGTCGGAAAAGTCCTCTAATCTCACAGACAATCCCAATTCATGCCATTTATACTCTAGGATGTGATGTGCCTCATCCTTGCTTAAACGGTCAAATTCATGTGCAAATCCTATCCGTGAATATAATTGAGGATAACGCGATAAACGTTTTTCGATTCCAGGCATTCCGACAAAAATTATCGCCAGTTCATGTTGATCATAAATATCTCGAAGTTGCTCCAGACCTTGCATCTTTAATCGATCAACTTCATCAACAATAATCAAAGAAATATTTTCAAAATGATTGTGTGAATACTTTTCTTCTGCTCCAAATGTTTTCACACGATACGCTGCAATTCTTTCAATATCACCAGTCATTCGTGTTGCACGAATAGCTGGTGCTGTATAGAAAACGATCTGATGATCAAGGATTTTCTTGTCTACGGTCTCAACTACTTGTGGAGCGGTTTTAAGTGTTGATCAATATAGTCCCAATCCGAATAATACCTTGAAGAAAGTGTCTTCCCAACTCCTGGCAAGCCATAGCAAATCCCAATGTACTGATATTTAATACATGCATCGCAAAATTCAGCAAAACGTTTATATTCCTTGGTTTCGATAAAACTTATTTTTTTATTCATTGAGGTACCTCTTCAATTTTGTTTTTTTCGGCTTTTTATCATTCACATTAGACTGTCCTGTTGTTTAAGTACAATTTCCTCTACAACCGTTTTAGCGCTATCGATTTGCTTTTTTAGATCACATCTTCTTTTATTTCGAGCAGAGATAATATCTTGTATATCTACGGTGTAATCGGATATTTCTGGAGAGATAGCTGTGCAAAGGAATTCATTATGATAAAAAACACGTATTTCGGCCAGATCTCTTGGATCATAACGAATCAATACCATTTCACCAACATAAGCAGCCAAATTAGTATTTAAGTATTTTAATCCTTGAAAGTGTATCCCATCTTGCTGAACCTTCCTCGCCTTTGTGACATTCAATAAAAGTAGATCAAGACTTTCTAGGCTTTCCGGTAAATTGGGTAAAAATCCTGATTCATTCCATGAGATAATCGGCATTTTTTTCGTCGTACCGTGAATGCGATGATGATAATTATGAATAATGAAATATTGAACAGCATCCTCAAGTTCTTTGAAGGTTAGTAGAGAAGCGTTATCTTCCTGACCAATATAGCCGGGAAGATCCTGAAGAAGAAGTTGATTAACTGTAGAAAAAAAACGTTCTATTTTGCCACGGTTACGGGGAACACCAATTGATGAAAAAATTAAATTTATTTTTAAATCAATGGCAACCTGTTCAAGGTGATTCGACGTAAAATCAGAGCCATGGTCTGTATAAAAATTCTCTGGGATACCGCAAATAGGCCAATCTTTATTTTTCTTTTGCCATATCGCTTGATGAAATGCTAAAGAGGTCTGCATTGCTGAAGGATCGTGAAAAGATAAAAAGTAACCAGCAATTGCTCGACTGTAGTCATCCATGATTATAGTCAACCAAGGCCTCTGCGGATTTCCCTTTTCGTTTAAAACAAAAATATCTAAAAGAGTGTGATCTGCTTGCCATATTTCATTAGGAAATATAGCCCGTCTTGTATGGATTAAATGATATTCGTTCTTATATTTCTTGGTTCCTTCAAACGCAAGTTTTTTCATTCCAGGCGTTAGCGATTTAGACACAGCCATTACCTGATAATAGCTTGGCTGCTCTAAATGATTTTGTTCGCAATACGTACATACCTTTCTGTAGATGGAGGCTACAGAGTTCCTTTTATGTTGAAGAATCAGTCTTTCTATTTGCTTTTTGACTTGTGAATCCACCCTTATGATTTCTGCGTCATTTCGTTTTTTTCGTACAAGATCTTTTAAACCAAGTTTCTCATAACTGCTGACCCAATAATGCAATGTTCTTCTCGAAATGCCAAATTCCTTTGATATTGCCTGTAGTTTCTTTTCATTCGTAAGATACGGAGAAATAATAGTAAACTTTTCCACAGCAGCTTGTCTTTGTTCATCCGAGAAGAATGTAGGTGGAGGAGGCTCTTGCATAGAAAGGCTCCCTTCATATTTTGGTAGGTACTTAGGATATAACCCGTTCTTGATTCAAGTAACGGTATAAAGTTGCTCGACTAATACCCGTCATTTCTACAATTTCTTTAACACTGTATTGTTCTGAACGATACAAATTGACTGCTCTGTTAATATCACGCGAGTTAACTTTTGGACGGCCACCTTTACGGCCACGTGCTCTGGCACTTTTTAATCCCTCTTTAGTTCTTTCGACAATCAAATCCCTCTCAAATTGACTGAACGCTTGAAATACAGTCATCATGAGACGTCCTTGTGGTGTCGATGTATCGAAACTTTCTTTGATACTATTTAATTTGACATGTTTTTCTTCAAAATAGCCCACAAGTTCAATTAGATCTTTTGTGCTTCGTCCTAACCGTGAAAAGCTTTCCACAACGACAACATCTCCCGGACGCAATTTATCTTTTAGTCGATTAAGTTGTGGCCGATCAGCTTTTGTTCCTGTCATTTTTTCTGTCAGTACCTCATTACAATTATATTTTTTTAGTAAGTCAAGTTGTCGTGCTAAATCCTGTTGACGTGTACTTACTCGAGCATAACCATAAACATAAGATTCCATAATAAAAAACCACCTTCTGGCTTTAATAATAGCACAAAGGGTGGTTATAGAGATATAGTTTATGAGCAATGTTTTAATACATGAAATTCAACGAAATAGCTGTAACTTATGACAAAAAGAAAAACGTCTCAAAAACAATCGTAATCGAGACAAATAGATCTTATTGATAGCCCTTCTTAAGACGTTAGAACTTACTTTGGAAAATTGTTTTTTTCTTCATTCGTAAACTTTAAAGTATTAACTCTTCCTAGCAAGAAGATTAGTGGAACAATTATTATTGCTATGCACGCCATTTCATAAGTATTTATTAGATTATAAACAATTGCCAAGTTAGCTAACCAAAGGGACAGTGGTTGAAATACAAAGTCAATGAAGTCCAATATCCCAGATATTTTCCCTAATACATTCCCTGGAACTGTTTGGTTTAGAAACACTATACTGGTAGAGCGCTGATAACTCATTAAAATGCCAAGAAATATTAAACCAATTATAAACAAAATTTCAGACGGAAATATAAAGAAGATTATAGTAAACGAAAACATAATCGATGAATAAATAAATACTCTAAGCTTTTTTGGTGGGAATATGCCTAATAGAAGACTTCCAGCTAAAAGACCATACTGCCAGATAGGGGTGACCATTCCATATACATATGAATTCACGTGCATACTATTAATTAACTCATGTGGGACAATAACATCTTGAATTCCAGTCATTGTTATCCCAATAACGATACTTGCTATTATAAAAACATGTATATATGAATTATGGAATAAAAGTTGCATCGATTCCTTAACTTCCTCAATAGATCCCCTACTTTTTTTATTAATTATTACACGATCATCTTTTACATTTTTTTCTTTAATTAATAATAACGGAAACGATGCAAATAAATAAAATAACCCAATCAAATACCATAGTGAATAAGAGTTAATATTGCTCAATACAGCACCTGAGATGAAAGGAATAATTAAAAATATGAATTGCCCAGACGACTGTAGTGTTGCAACACCATGTGGAATTTCTGAGTTAGTTAATATTCGTTTTGGTATTACATTAGTCGCTATTGAAGCTGCTCCTCCAAAAAAACCTAAAATCGCTCCTAATAAGAATGAGCCTCCATATGACGTAAGAAGGCCAAGTGGGGTCATAACCGCTATTAACGATCTAAATACTTCACAAAATAGTAAACTTAATTTTGGACCATATCGATCAATAAAAAATCCAGATAAAATTGATCCTATTGCTAAAAACAAAGTATAAATCGTCAGATAATATGCTAGTAATGAGGAACTAGAATGTTCAATTTTCAAAATCTGCCATGGTATGACAATAGGGATAATGTTAGTTACCAAGCGACTCATACTTCTACTAAGAGTAAATGCGCGCATATTTTTGTTTTTGAGTGTACTTTTCCAATTAGCCCATGAATCTCTAATCCTATTCACAATTATCCACACTTTCTTTTGCGATATTTAAATCATTCAAAACAATTAATGAATTTATACGATGGTTACGTCCTCTTTTCCATGTTTAATTAGATTGTCTCTAATTTGACATCTTGTATCTCCTGACCACATATCACCAGTCGTTACATAGTTGAGCGCTGGACATCCGCCGTGACAAAAATATTCAAACTTGCAACTATTGCAAAATATATCCTTTGTCTTTCCTGACCTAAGTATTTTAAATACCAAAGAGTTTAGCCAAATATTTTTGATTGAACTTTCAAAAACATTCCCCGCACTAAATTTATTTTTATCAAACAACGCACATCCTAGCATGGTCCCATCGTTCATAATTTCTAATCTTGTTTGGGCTGCAGAACAACCACTTTTCAAAATTTCGTAGGGTGACTTGGGAATATTAGACTTTTGTAATTGCTGATCTCCTGTCCAAAGTTGGCATCCCTCTAGTCTATAATTTATGGCATCGTTATATTTTTCTTTAATGTATTTTTTGACTTTACTTGAGATTTCCCGATTTTCTTTTAGTGAGAATCCTTTAATTTCAACTTGATTTATATTCGCAAAAGCGCCCATGGAAAACTCATATAATCCTTCTTTAACAGCAAAATCAACTAATTGATATATACCATCAATAGTTTTTGGTAATGCCAGTGTATGAATCCCACAATCAATTCCTACCTCACGACAATTTTCAACAAAACTCACTGTCTTTTCCCATGATCCATAAGTTAATTCTTTGTGTCTATCATCTAGAGATTGTAAAGATACTTTTAAGGTCAAATTGTGATATTTCTTAAGGTGATCGATAATACTTGTACTTAAAATACTTCCATTAGTAGTAATATGCGTTTTTTGACCAATTGCATCAAGATAATCTAACATATTCCAAATATCTGGATAAAGTAAAGGCTCACCACCAAGTATGGTTAAATATGGAATCTTTAATTTCTTTATTTCATTTAAAACAGGAATCCATTGGTTCATGGGATAAACGACTTTTTTATCATCCCATTTTTCCTGAGAGACAAAACAAAATTTACATTTCAAATTACAAACCATACCTGGATATAACGATACGTTGACAGGAGCAGATAAAAAATCAATTTTTTTAACCTCCTCTTTCTCTTTCTTGAATTTATTGATTGTTAAATCAGTTAAACAATGGTACTTATGTTTTGCTGGTCTTAAAAAATTATCCAATTCTGAAATTGCATCCGTAATAATATCTTGGGCAATATCCTGTTGGTACAAAGCTGAAAGGATAACAGCTTGCTGCGAAATATCATTGGTAAGTTCAAATAACAGTAGTAAGTCTGTAGTAAAATCATTAATTTCAAATTCACCCTTATTAATTACTATAATTAATCCACCCCAAAATTCTCTTCTAACGATTACATCATTTTTCAATTGAAATAACAAAGTAATTATCTCCTTTAATTTATTATTCATATTATTGAAAAAGGGCTACCTCAAGAGAAAAACTAATCTCAAGGCAGCCCTAAATCAATACTTACCATCCATCACCTTTTGCCATTACAGAAACATTCATTACTTCGCCGAGGTCAACCTTCTTAACTTTGACTTCAACTTTTTGATTCTTAGCCATTGTTAACACCTCTTTTCATTAATTCTATTTTTAATCTAATACTTTTTGGGATTACTTCAATAATATTTTTGAATGTTCATGGATATTTAAATGAATATTCACATATTATCCATTTGTTTATAATAAAGCAAAAAATCAAATGCTTTTAATATGTAATTTAAAATGTTTAATATGGGAGTGGACTGATGGAAGATAAGTTTTTAGTTTATTTGTGCATTATTTCTCGTGTAAAGAAGAATTCTCATTATGTATAAACATGAGAGTAAAGAGCAAGCAAGAAAACATGAAGGATTTTTGCAAATAAAGGGGCTTAACAGTCAACAGATTGACTATCTAAAGCTGAAATAACTGGGATAAGTACAAGTACGCTGGTAAGATATAAAAGAAACTTTCCTCATGATTAGAACATTGATCATTTTGATTTATCATTATTTATCCAAATTGACGGTGCAATATTTTATTTTATAGGTGTGCAATTTAATATTAAAAATAACAAAAAGAACGTACAAGAAAGAAACAAAATTGTGGCGAGCAAAAAAGCTGAATAACATTTTTTCATTTTAAATCTTCTTTCGTAATATTTTTGTAATCTTCTTGTTATATTCGCAATATAATTCTTTTCTTAATTAACGTCAACATCAGTTTGAAAACTGTAACTTTTTTGGCATTGGTCAAAATACCCTATTTATTCTGTTTATTCAAATTTACAAAGTGATGCCATAATTGCATTAATAGAAAAGGGCCCAGCAGAGCCCAGTGAAAATAATATAGGCGGTAATTCCTTAGAACCTCGAGTAAGGCTATTACAGTTCCATATTATTCATAGATCAAACCTTGTTTCAGTGCAAAAAAAGGACCCACAATGTGGGTCCGTCAAGGGGATTAAGTTCTTTGATCACTTAATTTATCGGTTCAATTGCTTAAATTTACACCATTTTCCACAACAAAACAGAAATTTTTTCTATAAATTATTTGATTTAACCAAAGATTCTTTTGCGAGATTAGATCTTCGTTTCAACTGTTTTTGCTTCAATTTCAAAACCGAGATCCGCAATCATTTGATAATCCTCCGACTTGTTCTGACCTTCTGTTGTCAAGTAGTCACCAATAAAAATCAAATTTGCAATATAAAGGCCCAGATTCTGTGAGGAACGCAGGTTTACTTCGCGACCGCCTGCGATACGAATTTCTTTTGTCGGATTAATAAAACGGAAAAGTGCTAAAATTTTCAAACAGCGATTCGGTGTCAACTCGTGCCTATTCTCTAATTTTGTTCCCGGAATAGGATTAAGGAAATTTACCGGAATTGAGTCTGCGTCCAGCTCCTTTAGAGCAAAAGCCATATCAATGATGTCATGATCTGTTTCTCCCATCCCGCAAATGACGCCAGAACATGGAGATATGTTTGCCTTTTTTACTGCTTCAATGGTGCCTACGCGATCTTGATATCGATGTGTCGTTGCGATCTGATCATAATGAGCGGCACTTGTATTCAAATTGTGATTAAACCGGTCAACACCGGCATTCTTCAGGGCCTTTGCCTGCTCTTCATTAATCAGGCCGAGACACGCACATATTTTCATTGTCGGCATTGTTTCTTTTATTTTTTCAACAGCCGAACAGACCGCGCGTATTTCTCTCGGCGCCGCTCTTCGTCCGCTCATCACGATACAATAGGTACTGATTTGATTTTCATACGCTTGTTTGGCGCCGTTCACAATGATTTCTTCATGAACGAGTGGATATTCCTCAATTGATGTGTCCGCATAAATGGACTGGGAGCAATAACCGCAGTCTTCCGCACAACGACCGCTTTTAGCGTTGATAATTAAATTCAATTTCATAGACGTCCCAAAATACTGTTTCCGCAGTTGGTATGCACCGCAGACAAGATCGATCGTCTCATCATCCGGAACACTTAAAATCTGTCGTGCATCTTCCACCGTACAAGAGTCACCGGCAATAATGTTCTGAGCTAAATCATACCACTTCAAACGGCGCACCATCCTTTTTCATACGAATTTGATTTTTTTTAAAATCGAAAGTCTTTGTTTTAGTTGGCTACCGACCACCGCACATAGGGCCGCTTTCACTAGATCGAGTAGAAAAAGCATCAGATTGCCCTCCGCCACAGACAGAAGCGGGAGATGATTATAAAAAGCAAACCACGGTACGCCAATCGCATAGATAATCAGAACACCGGCAGAAATCGCAAGATAATACCGAAACACCATCCATTTTTTTTGCTTTATGTAGTCGGTAAGCAAGCCAGTAACGAATACAGCAAGTGGCCACGCAAGTACATAGCCCCCGGTCGTCCCAAGCAGAACACCCAATCCGCCACGATATCCGGACAATACCGGAACGCCTGCGGCCGCAAGTGCGGTAAAAACAAGCATGGCAGCGAGTCCTTTTCTCGCGCCAAGGATACAGCCAACCAGCATGACCCCAATCATTTGAAAAGTAAACGGAACGGGAACAAACGGAATGACAACGGTGGGCAATGCACCAAAGACGATCATCATCGCGACAAATAATGAAATGAGCGTAAGCGATCTTGTTTTCAAAATATCCTCTCCTTTCGTTAACAAAATATAATTTTAAGTTCACCTTTTATATATGTCAACCAAACAATAATATAAGTTAACATTTATTGTGCAAGCATTCATGAATTATTCTGACTGTATTTTACTAGTTGAAATGAAAAGACATGATCACTCACAGTGCCAAAAAAGTGATGCACTGTTGCTGAAAAGATTAAGGCTAAAAAATGAGCAATGCGAAAACTGTACCAATATACAAAAAAAAGCTCCCAACCAAATAAGGTTGAGAGCCCTTGAACGCCTGTAAATCAGCGTTTTGAGAACTGTGGTGCGCGACGTGCACCTTTGAGTCCGTATTTCTTACGTTCCTTCATTCTCGGGTCACGTGTCAGGAATCCGGCTTTTTTCAGAACAGCGCGGTATTCCGGATCTGCTTCGAGCAGTGCGCGGGCAACGCCGTGACGAATTGCGCCGGCTTGGCCTGTGAAACCGCCGCCTTCTACATTAACAAGAACATCGTATCTGCCTTCGGTTTCTGTCGCGACGAGCGGCTGCTTCAGAATTGTGCGCAGTGTTTCAAGATTAAAGAATTCATCGGCGCTGCGGCCGTTGATGACAACATTGCCTTCACCCGGTACGAGCCTTACACGTGCGATCGAGCTTTTACGGCGTCCGGTGCCGTAATATTGAACTTGTGCCATGATTTATTTTCCCTCCCTGATCAACCGCGAAGCGTATATGCTTCCGGCTGTTGTGCCGCATGCGGATGCTGCGCGCCTTCATAGACATGAAGTTTCAAGAAACATTTTTTTCCGAGACTGTTGTGTGGCAACATGCCCTTGATCGTTCTTTCAAGCATGTCACGAGCACGTGTTGCACGCATATCTTGTGCGGAACGTGCTTTGATACCACCCGGAAAACCGGAGTGGTGAATATATTTTTTCGTCAGCAATTTCTTGCCGGTTAATTCGATCTTGTTTGCATTGATAATGATGACATGGTCGCCACAATCAACATGCGGTGTAAAAGTCGGTTTCGTTTTACCGCGCAAAATGGCTGCCACTTCACTTGCCAAGCGGCCGAGTGTTTGGCCTTCGGCATCGACAACGAGCCATTTGCGCTCAACATTAGCCGCATTGGCCATAAAAGTTGTACGCACGTTCATTTCCTCCTCTAAGCAAATCAAACATTCATATTCTTGTCTCATGCGCGACCCACAACCGCGTCTGAGTTGAGAGCGAATAAAGCGATTGCTCTCTCACCGTTTCAGTTATCTAATTGAGCCAATATCTTTGGGGCTAATAGTGGTCAAATTAGAAATGCCAAATTATATTTTATAATATCTTGATGCTCATGTCAAATCGTCGGAGTATTTTTTCATCGTTTATTTACTCCTAGATTTTCTCTTTAAAATGTTAAACAATGGTGATGGTGCTGTTTTTTCATCGATTTAATGAGCGGTGTGGGTGAACGTTCACCCCGTCTCATCAAACCGGTGAACCCTTCCGCACCTGTGATAAACGGTAGGCTTTTCACAAACGAGCTGATAACATTGTTCCAAACAACAAAATAGTTTAACAAGACCGCAAATTAATAAGTAACGCCCCACAGAGTCAGTCCTTGCGGCGGTGCGGTTGCCGAAGCGGCTTGTCTGTCGCGGCCGTCAATAATTTCTGCAACTCTGTCCGGTGTAATTTTATAGATACCGACATCCAGCAATGTTCCGGTTATAATCCGAACCATTTGGTACAGAAAACCGCTGCCAACAATTCGGATCACTGTTTCGTCATCCTTTTCCTGTCGAACGGATAAATAGTAAATGGTACGCACCTTATCCTTGATATCGGTATTTGCTGCACAAAAGCAGGAAAAGTCATGTGTTCCAAGGATCGCGGCAGCGGCCAGGTTCATGGCATCTACATCAAGCGGCTGTTTGATGTGTGTCGTGTACGCTCTGCGGAACAGATCCGGCTCAGGCCGTGTCAGCAGCCGATAGCGATATTCCTTCTTTTTCACATCGTAGCGGGCATGAAACTGCTCGGAAACCTCCTCCGCTTGCCGCACATAAATGTCGTTCGGCAGCAAACTGTTCAATGCAAGCGTCCAGCGATCCTCCGGAATATGAAGCGGTGTTTCAAAATGGAACACTTGACCGAATGCGTGAACCCCGGCATCCGTTCGTCCTGACGCAGCAATTTTAACCAATTGGCCATGATGCATTCGTGACAGCACGGCTTCTATCTCACGCTGCACCGTCCGCTTCCCGGGCTGTACTTGATAACCATGAAATAGCGTGCCGTCATAGGCAACCGTGCATTTGATTTTTGTCATGATTTCGACTTCACCTTAAATCGCTTAGTTTCTCGCAAAAATCAGTAGAAGTGCAAGCAGGACCAGCGCAGAAATCAACAATGAGTCGCGCCAGCTCCACTTCAGTTGATGAAGCTTGGTCCGACCATCATCTCCATGATAGCCTCTTGCTTCCATCGCCATCGCCAAGTCCTCCGCTCGCTTGAATGCCCCGACAAACAGTGGGACGAGCAGAGGCACGATGGCCTTGATTCGGCCCCTCAGTGAACCAGTGGTAAAATCCGAACCACGAGCCGCTTGAGCCTTGATAATTTTTTCTGTTTCTTCGAGTAATGTCGGAATAAAACGAAGCGAAATCGACATCATCAATGCGAATTCGTGTACTGGCATTTTTATTTTCTTTAACGGATTGAGCAGGCTCTCCATGCCGTCGGTAATCTCAATCGGCGATGTGGTTAAGGTGAGCAATGTTGTCACCACGATAATGACCATGATTCGGACAGCAATAAAAACAGATTGGGTGAGACCGCCTGTTGTCACATGAAACCAGCCCCAACTGAACAGAGTCGTTCCGCCGGAAGCAAGAAAAAGATTAAGAACAAAAGTGAGCAAGACAATGAGCAAGATTGAGCGCAGCCCTCTGTATATGTAAGACAACTGCATCTTTGAAAGCAGAATACCTGCGAAACAGAACAGAATCATCAGTATATTTGTCAACCAATTATTAGCGAGGAAAACAATGACGACAAAAAGAAAGACGCCGATCAGCTTCGAACGCGGATCAAGATGGTGTACGTACGAATCGAGCGGAACGTATTGACCGATAACAAGATTAAACATGATCCTTCACCCCATTCAATATACGGATCACTGCATCTGCGGCTTCATCAACGGTGAATGCGGGAATCTTGTCCTTGCTCCCTGCTTTATCAAGCACTTTATTTAGGAACAACATCGTTTCCGGGATATCAAGACCGACTTTTCGAAGCAGGTCCTCTTGAAGAAATACATGCTTCGGCGAACCGGCCAGCAAAAGCTTGCCGCCGTCCATCACAATAACTTGATCGGAGTAATTGGCCGCATCGCTCATATTATGCGTGACCATAATAATTGTCAGCTTCAAACGCGCATGCAGATCATCGAATAAGCTGAGTATTTCCTCACGGCCTTTCGGATCAAGCCCTGCCGTTGGTTCATCTAGAATGATCACCTGCGGACGGACCGCGAGCACGCCGGCAATTGCGACCCGACGCATTTGTCCGCCACTCAGTTCAAAGGGCGAACGATGCCAAAACGATGCCGGAAGCCCGACCAATTGTAAGCTTTCTTCTGCGCGCTTGGTCGATTCCGCATCGGAAATACCGAAATTCATCGGCCCGAAGCATACATCTTTAATAATCGTTTCCTCAAAAAGCTGGTGTTCCGGATATTGAAAAACAAAGCCTACCTGTTTCCGCAATTCCTTAAAATCTTTCTTTTTTTCGTGCGCATGAATCACAAAATTGCCCACGGTTATTTTTCCTTCGGACGGTTTCAAAAGCCCATTTATGTGCTGCACCAAGGTCGATTTCCCTGACCCAGTATGACCAATAATCGATGTAAAGGAGCCGGATGGAATACGAATCGTAACATCATCAAGGGCCAGCTTCTCAAACGGGGTCTTTCGGCCGTACACATGAGTCACATGCTCGAATGTAATGTCCATAGTTCATCCACCAACTCCTCCTGGAATAATGCAGTGTCTGACAGCGGCACACCTTTAGCGCGCAATACGTTGCGCATCTTGATCGCAAATGGCAAGTCCAGACCGATCTTTCGAAGTAATGCAGTTGACTTGAAAAGATCGTGCGGCTTCCCTTCTCGAATCAATTCTCCATCGTTCATGACGAGCAGACGATCAGAATGAATGGCCTCTTCAAGGTCGTGAGTAATCGAAATGACGGTTAGATGACGGTCTCTGTTCAACGCACGCACGGTTTGGATGATTTCTTTTCTTCCTTCCGGATCAAGCATTGATGTTGATTCATCCATGATAATAATGAGCGGCTGAAGTGCAACAATACCGGCAATAGCAACCCTCTGTTTCTGCCCACCGGAAAGACGATGCGGCTCACTCTTTGCAAATTGATCCATTCTCACGAGACGCAGTGCTTCTGACAGACGTTCGGCCATAATCTCACGTGACAAGCCATGATTTTCCATGCCAAATGCGACATCATCCTGAACCGTCGCACCGACAAATTGGTTGTCCGGATTTTGAAAGACCATACCGACCAGACGACGAATCTCCCAGATCTTTTCTTCGTCAGAGGTCATAAAACCGCCGACATTCACCGTTCCTCTTTGAGGAAGGATTAAACCATTGAGGCATTTTGCTAAGGTTGATTTTCCCGAACCATTATGACCAACAATGGAAAGCCACTCACCTTTATTTACCGTAAAATTGATATTCTTTAACACATAGGGCTGTTCTTCAGAATAGCGATAGGACAGATCGCTCACTTCAATGATCTTCTCCATCTCGTGCCTCCACTCCTCTCAGGGCGCATAAATACGTCTGCCTTTCTTTATGTATAACGAACAGGCTGGCATTCGCTCTCATCTCAGCTCAAGCTGCTCTCATGAATTGAATTATAGACCGGTCTTGAAATTAAGTACAAATGAATCCTTGCTAAATGTCAATAAAAAAACAAAATCTCTTCTGATTATGAAAAAAAGCAGAAATCCAAGCTCATGCGAACCCGGCTTCTGCCTCTGGTAAATCACTGATTATTTAACCAGTTCAATAATTGCCATTTCAGCACCGTCGCCTTGGCGAGGTCCTACTTTCAGGATGCGTGTATAGCCGCCCTGGCGCTCAGCATAGCGCTTTGCAATATCATCAAACAGTTTTTGAACCGCATTCTGACGTTCTTCCTTAGATGCTTCCAAATCAACAATTTCATTGCGGATAAAAGCCGCCGCCTGACGACGTGCATGCAGATCGCCGCGCTTACCCAGCGTAATCATTTTTTCAACGATCGGCCGAAGTGCTTTTGCTTTGGAATGCGTTGTCTGAATCCGTTCGTTAATAATCAAGTCGGTCGCTAGATCGCGGAACAGCGCCTTCCTCGCAGCTGAATCCCGGCCTAATTTTGCATATGCCATTTACTTGTACCTCCTTTATTCCTGCCTTAAAATCTTTCTTTTTTGCGCAAAAAAGAAAAATAATCCCTTGTCCGGTCAACTGGTTACTCTTCCACTCTCAGTCCGAGACCGAGGTCGTGCAGCTTTTCTTCAACTTCCTCAAGAGACTTCCGTCCAAGATTCCGAACCTTCATCATATCTTCTTCACTCTTCTGGGCCAGCTCTTGGACCGTATTAATTCCGGCGCGTTTCAGACAATTGTAAGACCTTACGGACAGGTCAAGTTCCTCAATCGTCATTTCCAGCACTTTTTCTTTCTTATCTTCTTCTTTTTCGATCATGATCTCGGCTTTTTGAGCCTGATCCGTCAAGCCAACAAAGATATTTAAGTGTTCCGTCAGGATTTTGGCACCTAAAGCAATCGCTTCCTCCGGACGAATGCTTCCATCGGTCCAGACGTCAAGTGTCAGCTTATCGTAATTCGCCACCTGACCCACTCTGGTTTTCTCGACTTGGTAATTTACGCGTGTGATCGGCGTATAAATCGAATCGATCGGGATGACAGCAATCGGAAGATCGTCACTTTTGTTTCCTTCTGCAGGAACATAGCCACGGCCCTTCTTAGCAAGCATTCTCACGTGGAAGTGAGCCCCTTCGTCGAGTGTTGCAATTTCCAGATCCGGATTCAATATTTCCACGTCACTGTCGTGGATAATATCGGCAGCTGTCACTTTCCCCGGTCTCTGAACGTCAATTTCCAATGTCTTTTCTTCATCCGAATAAAGCTTCAAACAAAGCTTTTTAACATTCAGGATAATCGCCGTTACATCTTCCACAACGCCTTCAATGGTAGAAAATTCATGAAGTACAGTATCAAACTGTACCGTTGTTACAGCCGCGCCTGGAAGGGATGATAGTAAAATTCGACGTAAAGAATTACCCAGAGTCGTGCCGTATCCACGTTCGAGCGGTTCAACAACAAACTTTCCATAACTTCCGTCGTCTGCTATTTCAACCGTATCGATCTTTGGCTTTTCGATCTCAATCATCAAATATGAACCCTCCTTCAAAACGTCGATACTTCGGTCAGCGCGCGTTGGCCAAAATGTTACCATTTCATATGGGCTTACGGCGTGCTTCTCAGTTTTCGGTGTACACGTTTAGTCATAGTTGCATTATTAACAGATTAATAGCGAGCTATACAATCAAACGCGGCGACGTTTCGGAGGACGGCAGCCGTTGTGCGGAACCGGAGTGACGTCTCGGATCGTTGTCACTTCAAGTCCTACAGCCTGAAGTGCGCGGATAGCTGCTTCACGACCGGCACCAGGTCCTTTAACAGATACTTCAACCGATTTCATGCCGCTGTCCATTGCACTTTTGCCTGCCGCTTCTGCTGCAGTCTGTGCCGCGAAAGGGGTGGATTTTCTGGAACCTTTGAAACCCAGACCGCCTGCACTTGCCCATGCAATAGCGTTACCATGCGGATCAGTAATGGTAACGATCGTATTGTTGAATGTTGAGCGGATGTGTGCCACCCCGTTCTCCACATTTCTCTTAATCCGGCGCTTACGCGTACGTTGTTGTGCTTTTGCCATAAATGTTTAAACCTCCTTTACTTATTTCTTTTTACCAGCCATCGTGCGCTTCGGACCTTTACGCGTACGTGAATTGTTTTTTGTGTTTTGTCCGCGTACCGGCAGACCCCTGCGGTGGCGGATACCTCTATAGGAACCAATTTCAATAAGTCTCTTGATGTTCAGAGAAACTTCGCGGCGAAGATCACCTTCAACGCGGTAGTGGTCAACCACTTCACGAATACGTGTCTGTTCTTCCTCAGTCAGATCGCGTACACGTGTATCTTCGGAAACGTTGGCTTCCGCCAGAATTTTCTTGGCGGTAGCAAGACCAATGCCGTAGATATAGGTCAGAGAAATAACCACGCGTTTTTCTCTTGGAATATCGATACCTGCAATACGAGCCATACGTCAGAGCACCTCCTTTTAACCTTGTCTTTGTTTATGTTTTGGATTTTCACAAATCACCATGACTACACCTTTACGGCGGACAATCTTGCACTTTTCACACATCTTTTTAACTGATGGTCTTACCTTCATTACTGAACCCTCCTTCTTGCACCGCAGAGCAATTATTTATGCCTGAACGTAATGCGGCCGCGCGACACATCATATGGCGACAGCTCGACCGTTACTTTATCTCCCGGCAAAATGCGAATGAAATGCATACGGATCTTGCCGGATACATGAGCTAAAATCTTATGGCCATTCTCCAATTCCACACGAAACATTGCATTAGGCAGTGGCTCGATAACGGTGCCTTCAACTTCAATGACATCTTCCTTAGCCATCGGCTGACTCACCCTTCCCTCTTGTTACTGATTTTTCCATCCAAAAAATGAGCGATGGCAAAACGCAGCTTTCCGTTTGTCACGCGTCCGACATCGCGCAGACTTTTCTGTACTTCGACAGATATATATTTTTGAAGTTCAAGATGGCTGATGTTCTTCTTTTTTGCATTGTCAAACTTTCTCTTATCACCATCTGCAATTTCAACAAAACGATGATCGATAAGCCGCACAATAACAAAATAAGAACCCGATTCTTTTCCCTTCAGCACGCGTGCGAGCTGACCGGGAACAGGTAAAGGGGCTTGATCACTACTCATCAATCATCACCTTCACTTATTGCTTTGTCAAGATTTCATTTCCATTTTCCGTAATGACAATCGTATGTTCAAAATGAGCACACGGTTGTCCGTCCTGGGTCATCAAAGTCCAGTCATCATCTTCAACCATCCAGATATCGCGGCTGCCTTCATTGACTAAAGGTTCAATCGCCAGCACCATTCCGGTTTTCAAAATAGGGCCCAGACCGGATCTGCCGAAATTCGGTACATCCGGCTCTTCGTGAAGCGCACGCCCAACACCATGACCCGTTAATTCACGTACGACGGAAAATCCATTTGACTCGGCACAGCTTTGAATCGCATGGGAAATATTCGATAGCCGTGCTTTCGGCTTTGCTTCGGCAATTCCCTTATACAACGATTCTTCCGTCGTTTCCAGAAGTCTTCGGGTCGTCTCAGAAATCGTGCCCACGGGGAAAGTCCAGGCGGAGTCTGCATGAAAGTCTTCATACTTGGCACCAATATCGATACTGATTATGTCTCCGTCCTGCAGAACATAGGAACCGGGAATGCCATGGGCTAATTGATTATTGACGGATGTACAGATACTGCGCGTGAAACCGTCATATCCTTTAAATGATGGTTCAGCTCCCGCATTCCTTATCAAGCGCTCTGCCAGCGTATCGAGTTCAATGGTCGATAGGCCGGGACGAATAGTCTGGCGCAGGGTTTCCAGCGTTCGTGCGACTATTTTTCCCGCAATGCGAATCCTATTGATTTCTTCAATCGTTTTCCGCGTAATCACTTAGCAAGGTCGCTCAAGATCTCTGAAACTTCATGGAAAACATCATTAATATCCTGCTCCCCATTAATTGTTTGCAAAGATCTCTTTGCTTCATAAAAGTCGAGCAGCGGCTGCTGCTGACGCATATTCACCTGCAGTCGTTCATGAACAGTCGCTTCATTGTCGTCTGCGCGCTGTTTCAAAGCACCGCCGCACTTGTCACAAATTCCTTCTTTCACAGGAGGATTGAAGATCAGGTGATACGTTGCTCCGCATTCGGAACAGATTCTGCGGCCTGTAAGACGAGCAAGCAGTTTCTCAGGATTAACACGAATATAGAGAACCGCATCAATCTTCTTTCCTTTTTCCTCCATCATTTGATCGAGTGCTTCCGCCTGCTCAACCGTCCGAGGAAAACCATCAAGAAGGAACCCTTTATTCGTATCGTTCTCAGACAAGCGTTCATTGACAATGCCGATGGTTACTTCATCGGGAACAAGCGCGCCTTGATCAATAAATGACTTTGCCCGTTTTCCGAGTGGTGTGCCACCCTTAATCGCCGCGCGAAACATGTCACCGGTTGAAATATGGGGGTAACCGAACTTATCAACAATCCGCTCTGCCTGAGTGCCTTTGCCGGCACCAGGAAGTCCCATTAAAATAAGATTCATCGTACTCCTCCTGACTCATTCACCGTCACTGCCTTACCTTTTCCTGATAAAGCCTTGATAGTTCTTTTTGACCAACTGGCTCTCAATACGCTTCATTGTATCAAGTGCAACACCGACAACGATCAGCAAGCTTGTTCCGCCGATTCTTGCGCTCGCCGGCAGACTGCCTATTTCGCCGAACACAATCGGAAGAAGTGAGATCACTGCAAGAAAAATGGCACCTAAGAATGTCAGGCGGTAGAGAATCGTTGTAATAAATTTCTCTGTATTTTTCCCCGGACGAATCCCCGGGATATAACCGCCTTGTTCGCCAAGGTTTTTTGCCATTTTTTCCGGGTTGACCTGGACAAATGTATAGAAATAGGTAAAGGCAATAATCAGTGCCGCGTAAATGATCATCCCATAAACCGTTGAATAATCGAACACGCGGATAATCCACGCAGTCACATTATTCTGTGGAAAGAAACGGGCAATCGTCGGCGGTGTGATCATCAGTGAGATTGCAAAGATAACCGGGATAACTCCGGCAGCATTGACCTTGATCGGCAAATGTGTCGGCTCCGCACTGTATGTCTTCGTACCAATTGTCCTTTTCGCGTATTGAATCGGAATTTTTCGCGTCCCTTGCTGCACAAAAATGGTTCCGACAACAATCAACAAAACAATAACGACAATGGCAAGCAATCCAAGTACTTCCATAAATGTGTTGGTTGACGCTGCAAACCGCTGAGTATAAATCTGGCTGATGGCCGTAGGAATTCGAGCAACGATTCCGGCAAAGATAATAATGGAAATGCCGTTTCCTACTCCATAGGCAGTAATCTGATCACCCAACCATACGAGAAAAGCCGTACCGGTTGTCAGTACCAAAGCAATGATTAGAAAGGTCCAAATCGTTGGATCGCTTACCAATCCTTGATAACTGTTACTGAACGTGTAGGAAAGTCCAAGTGCTTCAACAAAGCCGAGAACGATCGTTCCATACCTTGTCAGCTGATTCAGTTTACGCCGTCCCATTTCTCCCTGCTTCGACCATTCAGTCAATTTCGGTACAACATCCATC
The DNA here is from genome assembly GCF_024125445.1 of Sporolactobacillus shoreicorticis. Classification (GTDB taxonomy): domain Bacteria; phylum Bacillota; class Bacilli; order Bacillales; family Sporolactobacillaceae; genus Sporolactobacillus; species Sporolactobacillus shoreicorticis. Next base: position 29,323 of record NZ_JAMXWM010000025.1, read on the forward strand.
TGCAGCAGCTGCACAATAATGGAGGCCGTAATGTAAGGCATGATGCCCATAGAGAAAATGGAGAAGTTCTCCAGCGCGCCACCACCAAAAGTGTTGAACAAGCCAAAGGCGCTTGAATCGCTGATATTGATCATCTCTGTATTAATATCCGGAACAGGAATGAATGTCCCGATCCGAAATATAATGAGCATAAGCAGTGTGAATACTATTTTACGGCGAATTTCGGCTTCTCGCCACATACTGGAAAGTACTTGAAACATCAAATCACCTCAATGTTTCCGCCGGCAGCTTCAATCGCTTCTTTAGCAGAAGCGGAGAATTTATGCGCCTTAACTGTCAATTTAGCCTCAAGTTTGCCTTCGCCTAAAATCTTAACGCCGTCGTTTAATTTCCGAATGACTCGCTTTTCAAGAAGCAATTCCGGTGTGATTGCTGTTCCATTTTCGAAACGATTCAGTGTTTCAACATTAACAATAGCGTAGATTTTACGTGTCGGGTTCTTAAAGCCCTTCTTCGGCAGCCTTTGAAGCAATGGATTCTGTCCGCCTTCAAATCCAAGGCGTACCCTGCCGCCCGAACGAGCTTTCTGTCCTTTTTGTCCTCGACCAGATGTTTTGCCAAGTCCTGAACCGTAGCCGCGCCCTACTCTTTTGCGAGCAAAACGAGAGCCCTCAGCCGGTTTCAATTCATGAAGTTTCATCTTGGCACCTCCTTATTCTCAATTTCACTTTCAAAATCAATCATTCAGTTCGCGAACCGCCAAAAGATGAGAGACTTTGTTGATCATGCCGCGAATTGCCGGATTGTCATCTTGAACAACGGTTTGATATGTCTTCCTAAGACCAAGCGTTCTTACCGTCACGCGTTGCGATTCAGGACGGCCGATCACGCTATGTTTGAGGGTAATTTCCAATTTGTTCGCCAATTTTGTTCCCCCCTTATCCAAGCAGTTCTTCTACTGATTTGCCGCGCAGTTTTGCCACTTGCTCTACACGTTTCAGGCTTTGCAATCCTTCAACAGTCGCGCGAACCATATTGATCGGATTGTTTGATCCGAGAGACTTCGAAAGAATGTCGCCCAGTCCGGACAATTCGAGTACAGCACGGACAGGACCGCCGGCGATAATTCCGGTACCTTCGGAAGCCGGTTTCAGCAGCACACTGCCGGCGCCTGAATGACCTGTTACTTGATGAGGAATAGTTGTGTTTACGATCGGAACATTAAATACGTTCTTTTTCGCATCTTCAATTGCTTTACGAATGGCTTCAGGTACTTCATGAGCCTTTCCCTGGCCATAACCTACATTGCCTTTTTTGTCGCCAACGACAACCAGTGCTGAAAAACGGAACCGGCGTCCGCCTTTAACTACTTTCGCTACTCGGTTGATTGTTACGACGCGTTCTTCAAATTCTGATTTATTGCGATCATTATTAGCCATGGATTCCCCTCCTTAATGTTAAAATTTAAGTCCTGCTTCCCGGGCGCCTTCGGCTACGGCCTGAACACGTCCGTGATAGATGTAACCGCTGCGGTCAAAAACAACCGCTTCGATTCCTTTTTCCAAAGCACGTTCGCCAATCAGTTGGCCGACTTTTTTTGCTGCAGCAACATCGCTGCCTTTTTCAAGATCGAATGCTTTGTCGATTGATGAAGAAGAAACGATCGTTATACCCTTCGAATCATCAATCAATTGTGCATATATATTCTTGGAAGAACGAAAAACATTTAAACGCGGACGTTCCGCAGTACCCACGATACGGTGGCGTACATGAAGATGTCTTTTCTGACGAAGCGCGTTTTTGTCTTTTTTGGTAATCATACAGTCTGTCGCTCCTTTCTCGTAGAAATTGAACTCAATTACTTACCTGTTTTGCCTTCCTTGCGACGTACTTTCTCGCCTTCATAGCGAATACCTTTGCCCTTGTAGGGTTCAGGTGCACGAACGGAACGGATGTTAGCAGCGACTTCGCCGACGCGCTGTTTGTCAATTCCCGAAACAGAAATCTTGTTGTTACCTTCAACAGCAATGTCGATTCCTTCTTCAGGAACGATTTCTACTGGGTGAGAGTAGCCAACGTTAAGTACCAGATTCTTGCCTTGTTTGTTGGCACGGTAACCAACGCCGACAAGTTCCAATTTCTTAACGAAGCCCTTTGTTACACCCTCGACCATGTTGCTGATCAAGCTGCTCGTCGTACCGTGCAAAGCACGGTGCTGATTCGAATCATCAGGTCTTTCAACTTTTACTTCATTTTCTTCCTGCTTGATAATCATATCCGGATGAAATTTTCGGGATAATTCACCTTTCGGCCCTTTGACTGTTACAATCTGACCGTTAATCGTAACCGTTACGCCATCAGGAACAGCAGTCGGTCTTAATCCTATACGAGACATTAGGACACCTCCATTCTTGTTTGCTCATTACCAAATATATGCAAGCACTTCTCCGCCAACTTTTTGCTGACGTGCTTCTTTATCCGTAATAACACCTTTTGATGTTGAAACAAGCGCAATGCCGAGACCGCCAAGAACTTTCGGCACCTCGTCTGCCTTCGCATACACACGAAGACCTGGCTTGCTGATTCTTTTCAAACCGGAAATTACTCGTTCTTTGCTGCCACCGTATTTCAGAATTAGTCGAAGCACACCTTGTTTGTTGTCTTCAATGTATTCAACGTCCTTGATGAATCCTTCACGTTTCAGGATCTCAGCAATTTCTTTCTTGATTCTGGAACCTGGCAGCTCAATCTGTTCATGGCGAACAATATTGGCGTTGCGAATGCGGGTCAGCATATCTGCAATCGGATCTGTCATGACCATGCAAATCGACCTCCTTCCCTATCACTTAAAATTTTACCAGCTAGCTTTTCTAACACCTGGGATTTGTCCTTTATGGGCAAGTTCGCGAAAACAAATTCTGCATAATTTGAATTTCCTAAGAACCGAATGAGGACGTCCGCAGCGTTCACAGCGTGTGTATTCCTGCACTTTGAATTTTTTTGGGCGGTGTGACGAAACAAGCATTGATTTTTTTGCCAAAATTCATATCCTCCTTGCGATTATTTTTTTACGAACGGCATGCCTAGCAGTGTAAGTAATTCTGCTGCTTCTTCATCTGTGTTGGCAGATGTGACGATAACGATGTCCATACCGCGTACTTTATCAACTTTATCATAGTCAATTTCAGGGAAAATCAATTGTTCACGAATACCCAGCGTATAATTTCCGCGGCCGTCAAATGCCTTCTTTGAAACACCACGGAAATCACGTACACGAGGAAGTGCAACGGTGACCAGCTTGTCAAGAAAATCGTACATACGATCTTTTCTAAGGGTTACCTTTGTTCCAATCGCTACACCTTCGCGAAGCTTGAACGCAGCGATTGATTTTTTAGCACGTGTAATTACCGGTTTCTGACCGGACAATGCAGTCAGATCTTCTACAGCACTATCCAGTGCCTTCGAATTATGAACAGCCTCACCGACACCCATATTAATGACTACTTTTTGAATGGACGGCACCTGCATTACCGATGTATAGTTAAACTTTTCAACTAAAGCCGGAACAACTTCCTTTTCATACTTTTCTTTGAAACGGCTCATGTATATTTACCTCCTTTCACAGACAATCCGTTTACTCGATAACTTCGCCTGATTTTTTAGAAACTCGAACTTTTTTTCCGTCTACTATTTTATGACCTACGCGTGTAGGTTCATTTGTCTTTGGATCAAGCAGCATAACATTTGATACGTGAATTGGCGCCTCTTTTTCAAGAATGCCGCCTTGCGGAGCCGCCTGGCTCGGCTTCGAGTGTTTTTTGACGATGTTGACACCTTCAACAAGCACGCGTTCCTTTGCCGGATAAGCTGCAAGAATCACACCTTGTTTGCCTTTATCCTTGCCAGAAATGACTTGAACCTTATCGCCTTTTTTCACATGCAGTTTTGCCATGTTAAATGCCACCTCCTTTTCCTAACCATTCAGAATTACAATACTTCCGGTGCGAGAGAGACGATTTTCATGAATTGCCCGTCACGCAGTTCACGGGCAACCGGCCCAAAGATACGTGTGCCGCGCGGACTCTTGTCTTCTTTAATTAATACAACGGCATTCTCATCAAAGCGGATGTAAGAACCGTCCGTGCGTCGAACACCGTGTTTTGTGCGAACGACAACAGCTTTTACAACTTCGCCTTTCTTAACAACGCCACCTGGTGTTGCTTGTTTGACCGTAGCAACAATAAGATCACCGATATTAGCGGTTTTACGACCGGATCCTCCCAGAACCTTAATGGTAAGAACTTCACGAGCTCCTGAGTTGTCGGCAACTTTCAAACGGCTTTCCTGCTGAATCATAACGTACAACCTCCTTTCAATCTCCGAACACATTCGGACAGATCAGATAATAACGGATTCCTCAACAATTTTTACAAGACGAAAACGTTTATCTTTAGAAAGCGGACGAGTTTCGCTAATTTCAACGATATCGCCGACTTTAGCCTGATTATTTTCATCATGTGCCTTGAACCTCTTGGAAAACTTCACATGCTTTCCATAGAGACGGTGGTTCTTGTATGTCTCAACGAGCACAGTAATGGTCTTATCCATCTTGTCTGAGACAACGCGACCAACCAATACTTTACGGGCGTTCGTGCGTGTTTCTTCTGCCATTCAAATAACCTCCTTCTCAGCCGTTTTGAACATTTAATTCACGTTCATGCAAAATTGTCTTTGCGCGGGCAATGGATTTGCGGACTGCGCGAATGCGAGCCGGATTCTCCAATTGTCCCGTAGCGAGCTGGAAACGCAGATTAAATAATTCTTCTTTCAAAGACTTGACATTTTCCTCAACTTCAGCAGTGGTCAAATTACGAATTTCCTCAGCCTTCATTTGCGTCACCACCCACTTCTTCGCGTTTCACGATTTTCGTTTTAATAGGCAATTTGTGGCTCGCAAGTCTTAAGGCTTCGTTTGCCACTTCTTCACTAATGCCACCGACTTCAAATAGAACACGGCCGGGCTTAACAACAGCTACCCATCCTTCAGGTGCACCTTTACCGGAACCCATTCGAACATCAAGAGGTTTCTTTGTATACGATTTTTGCGGGAAAATTTTGATCCATACTTTTCCGCCACGTTTCATAAAACGTGTCATGGCAATACGTGCCGCTTCAATCTGACGACTGCTGATCCATGAGGATTCCAGCGCCTGCAAACCGTATTCACCGAACGTTACTGAAGCGCCGCCCTTAGTCTGACCGCGCATTCTTCCGCGGTGCTGTCTGCGATACTTTGTACGTTTAGGCATTAACATAATTATTTGCCTCCTTTCTTATTTGTCGTTCCTTTCGTCGGAAGAATTTCTCCGCGATAAATCCATACTTTTACACCGATTCTGCCATAAGTAGTTGCTGCTTCAGCAGTGCCATAATCAATGTCGGCACGGAGCGTATGAAGCGGAACCGTTCCTTCACTGTAATCTTCCGTACGCGCCATATCTGCACCGCCAAGGCGTCCGGCACATTGCGTTTTAATCCCTTTTGCCCCTGCCCGCATTGCTCTTTGCAGTGTTTGTTTTTGTGCGCGTCTCCACGAAACACGGCCTTCGAGCTGCCGAGCAATGTTTTCAGCAACAAGCTTAGCATCAAGATCCGCTTGCTTAATTTCAAAAATATTTACATGGACGCGTTTGCCTGTAAGATCATTCAAAGCTTTTCGAAGGTTTTCAACTTCAGAACCGCCTTTGCCGATGACCATACCCGGTTTCGCTGTTTTAATGGTTACATTAATCCGGTTCGCTGCACGTTCCAGTTCAATACCGGAAACAGCGGCGTCTTTCAGTTTCTTTTCGATATATTGACGAATTTTAATATCTTCGTGAAGATAGGTTGCATATTCTTTATCAGCATACCATTTGGATTCCCAATCGCGAATGACTCCGATTCTGAACCCGGTAGGATTAATTTTTTGACCCACGCGTTATCCCTCCTTCTTTTCCGATACAATAATTGTAATATGGCTGGTACGTTTGTTGATTTTGCTTGCACGTCCCTGGGCGCGTGGGCGGAAGCGTTTCAAAGTGGCCCCTTCATCAACAAATGCCTGCTCTACATACAAGGTATCTGTATCCATATCATAGTTATGTTCCGCATTAGCAATAGCGGATTTCAATACTTTTTCAATAATCGGGGATGCTGCTCGCTGTGTATTTTTCAGCACAGCAATGGCATAGCCGACATCCTTGCCCCTGATAAGATCGATAACAAGTCGTGCCTTACGAGGAGCAATACGAATTTGTTTAGCGACAGCTTTTGCTTGCATCAAAAGTTCCTCCTTTCGTTAGCGTGCACTTGTTTTCTTATCAGAGGAGATGTGTCCGCGATAAGTTCTAGTCGGAGCAAATTCTCCAAGTTTATGTCCTACCATGTCTTCCGTAACATACACCGGCACATGCTTGCGTCCGTCATAAACAGCAATGGTGTGACCGATGAATTCCGGGAAAATGGTCGATCTGCGTGACCATGTTTTAATGACTCTTTTTTCGTCTTTTTCATTCAGGCGGGCAACTTTTGTCATCAAGTGATCATCGACAAAAGGTCCTTTTTTCAGGCTTCGGCTCATGAGTAGGCCTCCTTCCAAAATAAAATATCTATCCAGCATTATTTCTTTTTACGGTGTCTGATGATGAATTGTTCAGAAGCATTCTTCTTCTTGCGTGTCTTGTAGCCCATCGTCGGTTTGCCCCATGGAGACATTGGTGATTTTCGTCCGACTGGAGCCTTGCCTTCACCACCACCATGCGGATGGTCGTTCGGGTTCATTACAGAACCGCGGACTGTTGGACGAATTCCTTTCCAGCGGGAACGTCCTGCTTTACCGACAGAAACAAGTTCATGTTCCAGGTTGCCGACTTGACCGATCGTCGCACGGCATGTTTCGAGAACCATACGTACTTCACCAGACACAAGGCGAATAAGTACATATTTTCCTTCTTTGCCAAGAATCTGGGCGGAAGTTCCTGCGGAACGAACGAGTTGTCCGCCCTTCCCCGGTTTTAATTCAATATTGTGGATCGTGGTACCTACCGGAATGTTTTTCAGTGGAAGCGCGTTTCCGACTTTAATGTCGGCATCGGCGCCCGACAGAATCTGAGTTCCAACTTCAATACCCTTAGGAGCAAGAATGTAGCGTTTTTCGCCGTCTGCATAGTGAACAAGAGCAATGTTGGCCGTACGATTCGGATCGTATTCAATCGTTGCGATCTTACCTGGTACGCCATCCTTGTTGCGTTTGAAATCAATAATACGGTATTGACGCTTGTGGCCGCCGCCTTGATGCCGAACCGTCAGTCTGCCTTGATTGTTTCGTCCGGCCTTCTTTGGCAACGACTTCAGCAATGATTTTTCCGGTGTATCCGTTGTAATTTCTGCGAAATCAAGTGAAGTCATATTTCTACGACCATTGGTTGTCGGTTTGTACTTTTTAAGTGGCACGATTAATAACCTCCTTCTTTAATATTCCTTATTCGCCTTCGTAAAAGTTGAGTTCTTTGCTTTCCGGCGTTAAAGTGACGATCGCTTTCTTACGTTTATTTGTATAGCCTGAATAGCGGCCATAACGTTTCGGTTTACCTTTTACGTTCAACGTATTGACTTTGACAACTTTAACATCAAAGATGGCTTCCACAGCGCGCTTGATTTCAGACTTATTCGCCTTCGTATCAACATCAAATGTGTATTTCTTGTCGGCCATCTGACCAGTTGTACGCTCAGTCAGTACAGGGCGCTTTATAATATCACGAGGATCCTTCATTATCCAAGCACCTCCCCAAGCTTTGCCGCAGCTTCCTTGGTGACGATCAGCTTGTTGTGCGCAACGACATCAAGAACGTTGACTTCGTTTGCAGCAAGCACCTTTACACCAGGAAGGTTGCGGGATGACAAAACAGCCGTTTCATCAACATCGTTTGTGACAATCAGCGCTTTGTCTGAAACAGACAAGCTGTTCAGTAAAGCAACAATTTCTTTCGTTTTCGGAGCTTCAATCTTCAGTGTATCCAGTACGATCAGATCATTTTCTCCTGCCTTGCCGGACAGTACCGACTTAATGGCAAGTCTGCGCACTTTCTTGGGCAATTTGTAGGCATAGCTACGCGATGTAGGCCCGAATACCGTACCCCCGCCAACCCATTGTGGTGAGCGGATGGAACCCTGACGCGCACGGCCGGTTCCCTTTTGTTTCCACGGTTTGCGGCCACCACCGCGTACGGCAGAACGATTTTTTACAGCATGTGTTCCTTGGCGTTGAGAAGCCTGTTGCATGACAACTGCTTGGTAAACAACATGTTCATTAGGTGTAATGCCGAATACAGCGTCTGCCAATTCAACAGTTCCAACTTCAGCGCCTTTTTGATCAAATACAGTTACTTCTGGCATGGAAGCATCCTCCCTTCTTATTTAGCTTCTTTTGCTTTGAGTGCGGATTTTATAACAACATAGCTCTTCTTGGCGCCTGGTATATTGCCGCTGATAAGAATCAATTTGCGTTCCGAATCAACTTTTGCAATGACTAGGTTTTCAACAGTAACCGTTTCGCCGCCCATACGTCCGGCTAATTTCTTGCCTTTGAAAACGTGAGCAGGATCGATAACACCCATGGAACCGGGACGACGGTGGTAACGGGAACCGTGAGTCATCGGTCCGCGAGACTGATTGTTTCTCTTAATCGGGCCTTGATAGCCTTTACCTTTTGACGTACCGGTCACATCGACAACTTCACCGGCCTTAAACGTGTCAGCGGTTATCTCCTTACCCAATTCGTAATCATCTAAATTTACATTACGGATTTCTTTAATGAAGCGCTTAGGTTCAGCTTTTGCTTTTTCAGCATGTCCCTTTGCCGGTTTGGTAATTCGTGATGCCTTTGCATTATCAAAACCGATCTGTACAGCTTCGTAGCCGTCTGTTTCAATTGTCTTCTTTTGAAGAACAACATTGTCAGATACGTCGACAACCGTAACAGGGATCGCATCGCCGTTTTCAGCAAAAATCTGAGTCATGCCGATTTTCTTGCCTAAGATTCCTTTGCTCATCCGTAACACCTCCTGTTTGTTCTAAATGAATTATAATTTGATTTCAATGTCGACACCTGAAGGCAGATCCAATCTCATCAATGAATCTACGGTCTGGGGTGTAGGCTCAACAATATCAACTAAGCGTTTGTGAGTGCGCATTTCGAATTGTTCACGTGAATCTTTGTATTTGTGTACCGCACGCAAAATCGTATAAATCGATTTTTCGGTAGGAAGCGGAATCGGTCCGGATACTTTAGCACCTGAACGTTTTGCCGTTTCCACAATTTTTTCAGCGGATTGATCCAAAATACGGTGATCATATGCCTTTAAACGAATGCGAATCTTTTGCTTTGCCATGGTGTATTCCCTCCTTTTTTCGTCCATTTTTCAAAAATAGACTTGCTCCGCGAAAATTTCCAGATAGCCCGCCTTGGCAAAGGAGCCGGGTGTATCTGCAACCTTCCGCATCATTGCCAAAAAACCAACTTCACTATTATACCTAAACAGCAGGTACAAAGCAAGGCAAAACGCCACTTTTTTCAGTAACTGCTATATTATAAAGATTTTTTCATAAAAGATCAAATGAAAATAAAATTTTTATAGAAATTAGCTAAAAAAAAAGAACCCTCCAAAGAGAGTCCTTTTTCAGTAGATCATTATTCAACGATTTCAGACACGGAACCGGCGCCTACCGTACGTCCACCTTCACGAATGGAGAATTTCGTTCCCTGTTCGATCGCGATTGGAGCAAGCAGATCAACATCCATTTCAACGTTGTCACCAGGCATTACCATTTCTGTTCCTTCAGGAAGTGTAATGGTTCCGGTAACGTCTGTTGTCCTGAAATAGAATTGAGGACGGTAGTTCGAGAAGAATGGAGTATGACGTCCACCTTCTTCTTTTTTCAGCACGTAAACTTGAGCCTTGAATTTCTTGTGTGCTGTTACGGTACCTGGTTTGATCAAAACCTGGCCACGTTCGATGCCTTCACGATCAACGCCACGAAGCAGTGCACCGATGTTGTCGCCGGCTTCTGCGAAGTCCAAAGTTTTACGGAACATTTCAACGCCCGTTACAGTGGATTTCTTAGGAGCATCAGTCAATCCAAGAATTTCAACTTCATCACCGATTTTAACCGTACCACGTTCAACACGGCCGGTTGCAACCGTACCACGACCTGTGATCGAGAATACATCTTCGACAGGCATCATGAATGGCTTGTCGTTTTCACGAACAGGAGTTGGAATGTAGTCATCAACAGCTTCCATCAGATCAAGAATGTGTTGTTCTTCTTCAGGATCGCCTTGCAGTGCTTTCAGAGCAGATCCGCTGATTACAGGAACATCATCGCCCGGATAGTCATATTCGCTTAGGAGATCACGAACTTCCATTTCAACGAGTTCCAGAAGTTCAGGATCGTCAACCTGGTCCGTCTTGTTCAGGAAGACAACGATCGCAGGTACACCCACTTGGTTTGCAAGCAGAATGTGTTCACGCGTTTGCGGCATCGGACCGTCAACTGCGGATACAACAAGGATTCCGCCATCCATTTGAGCAGCGCCGGTAATCATGTTCTTTACATAGTCGGCGTGCCCTGGGCAGTCAACGTGTGCATAGTGACGTTTGTCCGTTTCATATTCAACATGAGCCGTTGAAATCGTGATTCCGCGTTCACGTTCTTCAGGAGCACCGTCGATGGAATCGTAAGCGCGTGCCTGAGCTTTACCTGATTTCGCCAGAACAGTTGTAATAGCAGCCGTCAGAGTTGTTTTACCGTGGTCAACGTGACCAATTGTACCGATGTTAACATGCGGTTTTGTACGTTCATAATGTTCTTTAGCCATGGATTGTATTATCCTCCTTTAATTCAATAGAAAGTTTAAAATTTATATGCAGTAAGAAAGTTGGCAAGCTTAGTGCCATCTCCCCTAGCTTACAATAAAACAAATGGTGTGACAATTAATTTAATAAGCATGCGCGGTTAAAGTAATTATTCACCGGTTGCCTTTTTAATAATCTCTTCACTGACACTCTTCGGCACTTGTTCATAGTGATCGAATTGCATTGTAAAGGTTCCGCGTCCCTGTGTTGCAGAGCGAAGGTTCGTCGCATAGCCGAACATTTCTGCGAGCGGAACGTGAGCACTGACAACCTGAACACCTTGGCGTGCTTCCATGCCATCAACGCGTCCGCGGCGGCTTGTGATATCACCCATAATATCTCCTAAATACTCTTCAGGCATGCTGACTTCCACTTTCATGATCGGTTCAAGAATAACGGGTGCGCACACAGATTTAGCAGCCTTCAATGCCATTGAAGCTGCGATCTTGAATGCCATTTCACTAGAATCGACATCATGATAGGATCCGTCAACAAGACTTGCTTTTACGTCGATCAATGGGTAGCCAGCAAGCAATCCGTTTTGCAGCGAGTCTTTTAAGCCCGCCTCAACCGCAGGGATGTATTCACGAGGAACAACACCGCCGACAATTTTGTTTTCAAATATGAATCCTTCGCCCTCTTTTTGAGGTTCGAATTCGATCCAAACGTGGCCGTATTGACCGCGCCCACCGGACTGGCGAATAAATTTGCCTTCTGCTCTGCCAGCCTTGGTCAGCGTTTCACGATAAGCAACCTGCGGATTGCCGACGTTGGCATCGACTTTAAATTCACGACGCAGACGGTCGACAATAATGTCGAGGTGAAGCTCACCCATACCGCCAATAATAGTCTGACCGGTTTCATCGTCCGTGTGTGTCTTGAAAGTCGGGTCTTCTTCAGCAAGTTTCGCAAGTGCAATCCCCATCTTATCCTGGTCAGCCTTCGATTTTGGTTCAATGGCAACATGGATAACCGGATCAGGAAATTCCATTGATTCAAGAACGATTGGATGATCTTCATCGCACAGTGTATCTCCGGTTGTTGTATTCTTCAAACCAACCGCTGCCGCGATATCACCCGAGAATACTTCTTTGATTTCGCTTCTGTGGTTCGCGTGCATTTGAAGAATACGGCCCATACGTTCACGATTATCCTTTGTTGAGTTCTGAACATATGATCCAGCTTCGATTGATCCGGAATATACACGGAAGAAAGTAAGCTTACCGACAAACGGGTCAGTCATGACTTTGAAAGCCAAGGCCGCGAACGGTCCCTTGTCATCCGCAGGCCGTGTTTCTTCTTCGTCTGTATCCGGAACGCTACCTTTAATCGGCGGTACGTCAAGCGGTGAAGGCAGATAATCAATGCACGCATCCAGTACGTGTTGTACACCTTTGTTTTTAAAGGCGGTACCACATAGTACCGGATAGAATTTAACCGCACAAGTCGCTTTACGAATTGCCGCTTTTAATTCTTCAATAGAGATTTCTTCGCCGTTGAGATATTTTTCCATGAGATCGTCATCAACATCGGCAACCGCTTCGATGAGTTTTTCATGATATTCTTCAGCTTGTTCCTTGTATTCGGCCGGAATTTCTTCGGCATCTACAATGGAGCCCTGATCATCTTCGTAAACATATGCTTGCATGTTCACCAAGTCAATTTCGCCTTGATAATTGTCTTCAGCACCCATTGGTAACTGAATCGGATGGGCATTTGCTTGAAGGCGTTCATGCAACGTTTTACAAGAATAGAGGAAATCAGCGCCGATCTTATCCATCTTGTTAACAAATACAATTCTCGGTACACCGTATGTTGTTGCCTGACGCCACACAGTTTCTGTCTGCGGCTCAACACCGGATTGCGCATCAAGAACCGTTACGGCTCCGTCAAGGACACGAAGAGAACGTTCTACTTCAACAGTAAAGTCCACGTGTCCCGGGGTGTCGATAATGTTAATTCGATGGTTCTTCCACTGAGCGGTTGTCGCCGCGGATGTAATCGTGATTCCACGTTCTTTTTCCTGATCCATCCAGTCCATTTGTGAAGCCCCTTCATGGGTTTCACCAATCTTATGAATACGGCCTGAATAGAAAAGAATACGCTCGGTTGTTGTCGTCTTGCCGGCATCAATGTGGGCCATGATACCGATATTGCGCGTCTTTTCCAGGGAGAATTCCCTTGCCATGGTTTTCTCTCCTTCCTATTTTTATTACCAGCGATAATGAGCAAATGCTTTATTTGCTTCAGCCATTTTATGCATATCTTCGCGTTTCTTAACCGATGCACCTGTATTGTTGGATGCGTCGATAATTTCATTTGCTAACCGTTCAACCATCGTTTTTTCTCCACGAAGTCTTGAGTAGTTAACCAAGTAGCGAAGTCCTAAAGTCGTCCGGCGTTCGGGACGAACTTCAACCGGCACCTGATAGTTAGAACCACCGACACGGCGTGCTTTAACTTCCAGCACGGGCATAACATTCTTCAGTGCCTGTTCAAATATTTCCATAGGTTCCTGATTCGTACGTTCCTTAATCAGATCAAATGCCTTATAGAGAATGGTTTGCGCCTTTCCCTTTTTGCCGTCTTCCATAATCCGGTTGATCAAACGAGTGACCAGTTTGGAATTATAAAACGGATCAGGTAATACATCGCGTCTTTCGACAGGGCCTTTTCTAGGCATGTTAATTCCTCCTCCCAGTTAATAGTGATCAAGCCTTAGGCTTCTTTGCGCCGTATTTCGAGCGGCCTTGCTTACGGTCAACAACACTAGCCGTATCCAGAGCACCGCGGATAACATGATAACGCACACCAGGGAGATCCTTCACACGTCCGCCGCGAATCAGAACAACGCTGTGTTCCTGAAGGTTGTGGCCGATTCCCGGGATATAAGCATTGACTTCAATATTGTTTGACAAACGAACACGGGCGTATTTACGAAGCGCAGAGTTAGGTTTCTTTGGTGTCATCGTTCCGACACGAGTGCACACGCCCCTCTTTTGTGGCGCAAAGTCATCAGTCAACGATTTTTTGAAACTGTTGTAGCCTCTGTTCAATGCAGGCGCCGTGGACTTTTTGATTTTCGACTTACGTCCTTGACGAATTAATTGATTAATTGTAGGCATTTACCTGTTCCTCCTTTCAAATTTCTAAACCCACTGATCCAGGCGGTTCATTTATCGCGCAAAAAAGTGTTTTTGCAAGGCTCGCCTTGCAAAAACATCATTTTCTTATCGCAACAGCCGATGCTCCGACTTCAATGCCGCAAGCCTGACCCAGTTTCTTCATTGAGGCCACTTTACTTACAGGCACTTTCAATTCTTCCGCAAGTGTCAGTACTTTATTGGTTACACGCACATCTGCATCTTCAGCAATGACAACCTCTTTAACACGGTTTTCTTTCAATGCCTTGATTGCTTGCTTCGTGCCAATAATCACATCGTTCTTTGATTGTGTCACTTTTTCATAAGAAATCACAAAAGAATCCTCCAAAGTAACCAGTGTAAAAGAACACTCAGATATAATAGCACCCACCCTTGACCATTGTCAATGGCTGAATCAACTTTCTTGATTCATCAGTGCTTCGGCAGGTTCCGCTTTTGCGTCCGTGCCCGTCACATCGCCTTCAGTTTCAACAACAACATTACGATATTTCGGCATTCCGGTTCCTGCAGGAATGAGTTTACCGATAATAACGTTTTCCTTCAAGCCAAGAAGTTCATCAACCTTGCCTTTAATTGCGGCATCAGTCAAGACTCGTGTTGTTTCCTGGAACGAGGCCGCCGAGAGGAAGGAATCTGTTTCAAGAGCCGCCTTTGTAATACCAAGCAGGGCCGGATGGCCGGTTGCCGGCATTTTTCTGTGCAGCAGCACATCACGATTATCATCCTTAAAGCGATGAATGTCCACTAGTGACCCTGGTAATACAGAGGTATCCCCGCTATCAATAACACGAACTTTGCGCATCATTTGTCGCACCATAACCTCAACGTGTTTGTCGCCGATTTCTACACCCTGCATACGGTAAACCTTTTGAACTTCGCGCAGCAGATAATTTTGCACACCCTGCAGCCCGACAACATGAAGAAGTTCTTTAGGGTCGATCGATCCGCTGATCAGCGGCTGTCCGGCTTTAACTTCATTGCCCTCAGCAACTTTCATGCGTGCACTCAGCGGTACCGTATAGGTTCTGGTTTCCATAGCACCTTTGACGACAATCTCTCGTTTATCTTTCAACTCGGTTACCGATGTAACGGTTCCATCAATTTCCGTAATGGTTGCCTGGCCCTTAGGATTCCGTGCTTCAAATAATTCTTGGATACGCGGAAGACCCTGCGTGATGTCGTCTCCGGCAACACCCCCGGTATGGAACGTACGCATGGTAAGCTGAGTACCAGGTTCACCGATTGATTGTGCGGCGATAATACCAACAGACTCGCCGACCTCAACCTCAGATCCTGTAGCCAAGTTGCGACCATAGCATTTTTTGCAGACGCCGTGTCTTGTTTCGCAGGTAAATACCGTACGGATTTCAACTTCGGTAATGCCCGCTTCTACAATTCTGTTGGCCGTGTCTTCGTTGATCATCTCGTTCTTCTTAACAAGAATTTCATCGGTATCCGGATGATATACCGTTTGATTTGCCGTACGACCAACTAAGCGGTCATACAAGCTTTCAATTTCCTCATTTCCTTCGCGAATCGCATGTACACGAATACCGCGATCTGTACCGCAATCGTCTTCTCTGACAATGACGTCCTGAGCAACATCAACAAGACGTCGGGTCAGGTAACCAGAGTTCGCCGTCTTAAGAGCGGTATCGGCAAGTCCCTTACGCGCACCGTGAGTTGAAATAAAGTATTCCAGCACGGTAAGACCTTCACGGAAACTTGAAATAATAGGAAGTTCAATGATTCGGCCGGAAGGATCAGCCATCAAACCTCGCATACCGGCAAGCTGAGTAAAGTTCGATGCGTTACCACGCGCACCCGAATCGCTCATCATAAAGATTGGGTTGGTTTTTGCCAGCGAGTCCATCAGTTTGGATTGAATGGTATCTTTGGCATCGCTCCAAATACCGACAATACGCTCATAACGTTCATCTTCGGTGATCAGACCTCGACGGAACTGCTTCGTTACCTTCTGAACATTATCTTCGGCCGCATCCAGAATTTCTTTCTTTTCTGGAAGCACGATGACGTCCGATACACCGACTGTGATGCCAGCCTTAGTCGAATATTGGAAACCAAGTGCTTTTAAACGGTCAAGAAATTTAGAGGTCTCCGTAACTTTATATTTCTTAAAAACCTCCGCAATGATATGACCAAGATAGCCCTTTTTGAACGGCGGAATCTCATCACGAGCCGCGATTTCCTTCGGAATATCCATTCCCATTGACACAAAATATTTATCCGGAGTTGCGACTTGAAGATTTTGATCCGTCGGTTCGTTAATGTACGGGAATGTCGGCGGCAATACATGGTTGAAAATTAATTTACCTGCGGTTGTCACCAAGTATTGTTTGTTTTGTTCTTCCGTAAACGTCGGATTATGCGTCGATTTTGCAGGAATGGCAATACGTGAGTGCAAATGAACGTAGCCATTGTAGTATGCGAGCATAACTTCATCTGCATTTTTGAAAATCTTGCCTTCACCGATTGCACCTTTTCTTTCAAGAGTCAGGTAGTAATTCCCCAACACCATGTCTTGAGAAGGAGTAACAATCGGCTTGCCGTCCTTAGGATTCAGGATATTTTGCGCGCCAAGCATCAGCAGGCGTGCTTCCGCCTGAGCTTCCGAGGAAAGCGGTACGTGTACGGCCATCTGGTCGCCATCAAAGTCCGCGTTATATGCGGTACATACAAGCGGATGAAGACGGATCGCACGCCCTTCTACTATTTTTGGTTCGAAAGCCTGGATGCCGAGACGGTGCAGCGTAGGAGCACGGTTTAAAAGAACCGGATGTTCCTTAATCACGTCTTCAAGAACACCCCAAACATCAGGATGAATTTTCTCTACTTTACGTTTTGCACTTTTAATATTATTGGCAATCCCGCGGCTGACCAATTCTTTCATAACAAATGGCTTGAACAGTTCCAATGCCATTTCTTTAGGCAGACCACATTGATACATTTGCAGCGTCGGTCCTACGGCGATAACAGAACGGCCGGAATAGTCGACACGTTTTCCTAACAGATTTTGGCGAAAACGTCCGTTTTTACCTTTCAACATATGTGAAAGAGATTTCAACGGTCTGTTACCCGGTCCGGTAACCGGACGGCCGCGGCGGCCGTTATCGATAAGTGAATCAACTGCTTCCTGCAACATACGCTTTTCATTTTGAACAATAATACTTGGTGCCCCTAATTCAAGCAAACGTTTCAACCGATTATTACGGTTAATCACTCTCCGATAAAGGTCGTTCAGATCGGAAGTTGCAAAACGTCCACCGTCTAGTTGCACCATTGGCCGAAGTTCCGGCGGAATGACCGGAAGTACATCCAAAATCATCCAAGATGGTTCATTACCGGATTCACGGAACGCTTCAATAACTTCGAGTCTCTTTACTGCACGCGTTCTTCTCTGTCCTTGAACACTCTTCAATTCTTCCTGCAGTGCTTCTGATTCTTTATCTACATCAACATCTTGCAAAAGTTTTTTAATTGATTCGGCGCCCATTCCGGCTTTGAATGTGTTGCCGTATTTTTCGCGGTAAGCACGGTATTCTTTTTCGGACAGCAGCTGTTTCTTCTCAAGCGGAGTATCACCTGGTTCAGTTACTACGTAAGACGCAAAGTAAATGACTTCTTCCAGTGCTCTTGGAGACATATCCAGCAAAAGCCCCATCCGACTTGGAATACCCTTGAAATACCAAATATGAGATACAGGAGCAGCCAGCTCAATATGGCCCATGCGTTCTCGGCGAACCTTTGCTCGAGTAACTTCAACACCACAGCGATCACAAACAACGCCCTTGTAACGGACACGTTTGTATTTGCCGCAATGACATTCCCAGTCCTTGGTCGGTCCGAAAATACGTTCGCAGAACAGGCCATCCTTTTCGGGTTTCAGTGTCCGATAGTTAATTGTTTCCGGCTTTTTTACTTCGCCGTGAGACCATGACCTGATTTTGTCAGGTGAAGCTAAACCAATCTTCATAAATTCAAATTTATTGACATCCAGCAAGGGGGCAACCTCCCTTATATTTTCAGTGTCTGGCATAAAGTGCCATCGCTTTAGTTCACCGAGTTGTTGCATGTTAGAAAATCGTTTTGCGGTTAGAAAAAACTGCTGAGTCGCTTCCCAAGTGCAAAACACATTCTATAAGAGGTTGATTCATAGAACTCAGACTTGAACATTTAAACTGTCGTCGAGTGTCTCTTCTTCGTCCTCAAGTTCTTTAATAACAATTTCCGAGTGGTCGCCGTCCAAAACTTTGACATCCATGCCAAGACTTTGCAGTTCTTTTATGAGTACCTTGAACGATTCAGGAACGCCTGGCTCAGGGACATTTTCGCCTTTGACAATGGATTCATATGTTTTCACACGTCCGACAACATCATCCGACTTAACAGTCAAGATTTCTTGCAGTGTATGTGCGGCACCGTATGCTTCAAGTGCCCACACTTCCATTTCACCGAATCGCTGACCGCCGAACTGCGCCTTACCACCAAGCGGCTGTTGTGTAACCAGTGAATATGGACCTGTAGAACGTGCGTGCAATTTATCGTCAACCATGTGTGCCAGTTTGATCATATACATGACACCGACCGAAACACGATTATCGAAAGGTTCGCCTGTACGTCCGTCGTAAAGAACTGTTTTTCCATCTCGGGAAAGTCCTGCTTCTTCAAGCGTGCTCCAAACATCCTCTTCACGTGCACCGTCAAAAACAGGCGTTGCAATGTGAATGCCCATCGCTCGGGCAGCCATACCAAGGTGAAGTTCAAGCACCTGACCAATATTCATACGGGAGGGCACACCAAGCGGATTAAGCATGATGTCCAATGGACGACCGCTGGGCAGAAACGGCATATCTTCTTCAGGAAGGATTTTGGAAATGACACCTTTGTTGCCGTGGCGTCCGGCCATTTTGTCTCCTTCATGAATCTTTCTCTTTTGAACAATGTACACACGGACAAGTTCATTAACACCTGGCGGCAGTTCATCTCCCGCTTCGCGTGTAAAGATCTTGACATCGTGCACAATACCGCCACCGCCATGCGGTACTTTTAGTGATGTATCACGCACTTCACGCGCTTTTTCACCAAAAATAGCATGAAGCAGCCGTTCTTCCGCAGTAAGTTCTGTGACCCCTTTAGGTGTTACTTTACCTACAAGAATATCACCGTCACGCACTTCCGCACCAATGCGAATAATGCCGCGATCATCGAGATTTTTCAGTGCGTCTTCGCCGACATTCGGAATATCACGGGTAATATCCTCAGGTCCGAGCTTCGTATCACGGGCATCCGATTCATATTCCTCTATATGAATTGAAGTATATACGTCGTCTTTCACGAGTTTTTCACTCATGATGACCGCATCTTCATAGTTGTAACCGTTCCATGTCATAAATCCGACAAGAACATTTCGGCCGAGTGCCAATTCGCCCTTATCCATCGAAGGTCCGTCAGCAATGATCTCACCTTTGTCAACAACCATACCCGCTTCGACAATTGGTTTCTGGTTGTAGCACATCCCCTGATTGGAACGTACAAATTTTGAAAGTTTGTATGAAACAACGTCGCCCTCGGTTTCCCGACCGTCGATTGTTTCCAAGGTGCGGATTTTAATGACACGTGCCGACACGTACTCAACGCGGCCGTGGAATTTCGAACGGATCGCCGCACCGGAGTCGCGGGCAGATACATATTCCATGCCCGTTCCAACTAGTGGAGCTTCCGGACGAAGAAGCGGAACGGCCTGACGCTGCATGTTAGCGCCCATCAGTGCACGGTTGGAGTCGTCGTTCGCTAAGAACGGGATGCAAGCCGATGCAACAGACACAACCTGCTTTGGCGATACGTCCATGTAGTCGACACGATCCTTATGCACAACCAGATTTTCGCTTCGGAAACGCGCGAGAATATGATCATCCATAAATTCGCCTTCATCACTTAACTCAGCGTTCGCCTGAGCAACAACATAATTATCTTCTTCGTCGGCGGTCAGATAATCGATGTGTTCAGTTACTTTACCCGTTTCCGGATCCACACGACGATACGGTGTCTCAATAAAGCCGTATTTATTAACGCGTGCATAGCTTGACAGTGAGTTGATCAAACCGATGTTCGGGCCTTCAGGTGTTTCAATCGGGCACATACGTCCATAGTGAGAGTAGTGTACGTCACGCACTTCCATGCCGGCACGTTCACGTGTCAAACCGCCAGGTCCAAGAGCGGACAGTCTTCGCTTATGCGTTAATTCGGCCAACGGGTTTGTCTGATCCATGAACTGTGAAAGCTGTGAGCTACCAAAGAATTCTTTTATCGATGCAATGACAGGCCGAATGTTGATCAGTGCCTGCGGTGTAATGCTATTAGTATCTTGAATCGACATACGCTCACGAATAACGCGCTCCATTCGTGACAAACCGATACGGAACTGGTTCTGCAGCAGTTCGCCAACAGAACGAAGACGACGGTTGCCTAGATGGTCGATGTCATCGGTATCGCCAATTCCATGAAGCAGATCAAAGAAATAATTAATTGAAGAAAGAATATCAGCCGGTGTAATATGCTTGATTGATCGGTCAATCACGCAGTTGCCCATGACGCTGACCACTTTGCCCTTATCTTCATCAAGAGGCGAGTATACATTGATTTTCTGAACTCGGATCGTTTGTCCTGCGATCACCCCGTCAGTCGGCGTATAGTCAACAAAACCCAGCTTTTTTTCGATGATCGGCAAAAGTCGATCAAGAGTCCGGCGGTCAAGCAAAGTACCTTCGTCAGCAACGATTTCTCCTGTTTCCGGATCTACCAGTTTCTCAGCCAGTCTTTGGTTAAACAGTCTGTTTTTAATATGAAGCTTTTTGTTCATTTTATAGCGGCCGACATTTGCCAGATCATAACGCTTTGGATCAAAAAATCTTGCTTCAAGCAAGCTTTTTGCGTTTTCAACGGTCGGCGGTTCACCCGGGCGCAGACGTTCGTAGATTTCTACAAGCGCTTTATCCGTGCTGTCGGTATTGTCTTTTTCCAAGGTATTTCTCAAATATTCGTCTTCTCCAAGGAGATCAATAATCTCCTGATCCGTACTGAACCCAAGAGAACGCAAAAGAACCGTTACGGGCACTTTCCTTGTACGGTCGATTCTCACATAGACGACATCTTTTGCATCCGTCTCATATTCAAGCCATGCACCACGGTTAGGAATAACCGTTGCGCCAAAGCCCTTTTTGCCATTCTTGTCGACTTTATCATTAAAGTAAACGCTTGGCGAACGCACCAACTGAGAAACGATCACTCGTTCTGCTCCGTTGATGATGAAGGTTCCTGCTTCCGTCATCAATGGGAAATCACCCATGAATACCTCTTGTTCCTTTACTTCGCCCGTTTCTTTATTAATTAGCCGAACTTTTACGCGAAGCGGCGCAGCATACGTCACATCACGCGATTTCGATTCATCAACTGAATACTTTGGTTCTCCCAAACTATAGTCGACAAACTCCAAAATTAGATTTCCCGTAAAATCTTCCACCGGAGAAATATCCTGAAACATTTCTCGGATTCCTTCGTCAAGGAACCACTGATAGGAGGCGGTCTGAATTTCAATAAGATTAGGGAGTTCCAGCACTTCTTTAATCCGAGCGTAGCTCCTGCGTTGGCGGTGGCGTCCGTATTGTACGAGTTGACCTGTCAACTATTTCACCCCTCAAATCAAGCATATTGAAAAAATCGGCAAACCATACTTCTTAAGCTTACCGCAGTCCAAAAATTATTTGATTAGTTTTCCCAAAAATAGGGATCCCTATACCGACAAATGTATCCATGTTAGCATTAAGACATAATACCATAGACGAATTTTAATGTCAACCTTTCCTCGCACAAAAAATACAGTATCCTTTTTTCTTTGTGACCACATCGACACGATCGTATAACGTTTGGAGCATTTTCATAGCGGACGGCGCACCTTGTTTTTTTTGAATCACCGTCCAAAGTTCGCCGTTTTCTTTTAAAAAACGATGAGCATCTTTAAAAATCTGGTGAACAACTTGTTTTCCCGCCCTGATTGGCGGATTGGTGAGGATTGCAGCAAATTCTCCGGATACGCGTTCAAACAAAGGACTTTGCAGCACTACAGGTGCGACTTGATTTTCCACGGCATTTCTCTTCGTCAATGCCACAGCACGTTCGTTGATATCAACCATTGTCACTTTTCGCCCAGAAAAGGATTTTGCTAACGCAATCCCAATCGGTCCATACCCGCAGCCCATATCTAAAAAATCACCTGATACGGCAGGTTCGCGAAAACTTTCAATCAGCAAAGTCGATCCGAAATCAATTGCATTTTTCGAAAAAACGCCCGTATCCGTTGTAAAAACAAGATCATGTCGCCTCAAGGTGGCATTCAAGGTACGCGGCTTGCTTTCCGCATGGGGATGCTCCGAATAATAGTGTTCTGCCATATGCATCAGCCCCTTTTGAAAATCAAAATCGTACTCTGTTGTTTGTCCGGTGCAGTCCTAGTCGAATTCTTTTCTCAGAGGAAAAGAAAAAGCCCGCGCAAGCGCGGGCTTTTTCAGAACTTATTTCAGTTCTACTTTTGCGCCAACTTCTTCAAGTTTGCCTTTGATTTCTTCGGCTTCTTCTTTAGCAGCGCCTTCTTTTACAGGGCTCGGAGCACCGTCAACCAATGCTTTTGCATCTTTCAGACCGAGGCCTGTAATTTCACGGACAACTTTGATAACCTTGATCTTTTGTGCGCCTGCTTCTGCAAGAACAACATCGAATTCTGTTTGTTCTTCAGCTGCACCGGCACCGGCACCCGCCTGAACAGCAACCTGAGCTGCTGCAGTTACACCGAATTCTTCTTCGATTGCTTTAACGAGATCGTTTAATTCAAGCACGGACATTTCTTTAACCGCGCTAATGATTTCTTCCTTAGTCATTGATAATCCTCCTCAAGTTTCGTTCTATTTTAAATAATTTTTTCAAAATTAAGCCTCTTGTTCTTTCTTTTCGGCAACAGCTTTGACGCCCAAAGCAAACTTTTGAATCGGAGCCTGCAGAACATTTGCCAGCATGGAAAGTAATCCTTCTCTGGATGGCAGTTCCGCAAGAGCCTTGATTTCATCAACTGAAGTCAATTTGCCTTCGATAACACCTGCTTTGATTTCAAGAGCCTCATGCTCCTTCGCAAAGTTATAGAGTACCTTTGCTGGAGCAATGACATCTTCCTTACTAAAGGAAACTGCTGTAGGTCCTTTCAAAGCATCGTCAAGTCCGGAAAGACCGGCAATCCCGGTCGCACGGCGTGCAAACGAGTTTTTATATACTTTGTAATCAACGTTTGCTTCTCGCAATTGTTTACGCAATTCTGTAACTTCTGCCACAGAAAGGCCACGATAGTTAACGATGATCGTTGCGACGCTGTCTTTTAATTTGCCGGCAATTTCGTCAACGATTTTCTTTTTGCCTTCCAATACTTTCTCGTTACTCATGATAAATGGCACCTCCTCTTTCGAAATCGATTCGTATCAGTATTTCCCCCATTTTAGGCCCATCAAAAAGCCCTCGATCCATATGACTCGAGGGCGTAATCTATCAAACAAAAAGTTATCAAGAACTCGCTAAACCTCGGCTGGGATTGATTAAGCATTAATTATGCCCCTGCTGTCTACGGCTAATCATTCAATTAACACAACATAAAATATTATATTAAATTTACCAAAGCATGTCAACCTAATCGATCAATGCCAGACGATTATTTTATAGATGCTACGGCAACCTTTACGCCGGGGCCCATCGTTGATGAAACCGCGATGTTCTTCAAGTAAGTACCTTTAGCGGCTGCAGGTTTAACCTTGACCAGCGTTTCAACCAGCACTTTGAAGTTTTCTATCAGTTTCTCATCATCAAAGGAAACTTTGCCAATCGGCACATGAACATTTCCGTCTTTTTGGGCACGGTATTCAACTTTACCTGCTTTTATTTCTTTAACAGCTTTTTCAACGTCAAAAGTTACGGTACCCGTTTTCGGGTTTGGCATTAAGCCTTTCGGTCCAAGCACACGTCCAAGACGGCCAACCTGAGCCATCATGTCTGGTGTAGCAACGACGACGTCAAAATCAAACCAGCCACCGTTGATTTTTTCAACATATTCTGCTTCGCCAACGTAATCTGCTCCGGCAGCTTCCGCTTCCTTAGCTTTTTCGCCCTTTGCGAAAACGAGCACACGCTGCGTTTTACCCGTACCATTCGGCAAAACGACGGCACCGCGAACCTGCTGGTCGTTCTTCCGTGTATCGACACCCAGACGGACAGCAACATCAACGGATTCATCGAATCCGGCGGAAGCAATTTTCTTTACCAAGCTAACAGCTTC
Organism: Sporolactobacillus shoreicorticis; assembly: GCF_024125445.1. Lineage (GTDB taxonomy): Bacteria > Bacillota > Bacilli > Bacillales > Sporolactobacillaceae > Sporolactobacillus > Sporolactobacillus shoreicorticis. Next base: position 53,829 of record NZ_JAMXWM010000025.1, read on the forward strand.
TTCAACGTCGTATGCTTTTGAACGATCAACCGCTTTAGCTTGTTCTTGATACTTTTTACCTCTTTTAGCCATTGGAAATCCTCCTTCGTGGTATTAACGGTTTGCATATGACCTCCCACCAACCATAAACAAAAGCGTGAAACAAAATTCTTTTTTATTTGTGCAGTGTCCGATCAGTCTTCGACAACGATGCCCATGCTGCGTGCAGTTCCTTCGACCATGCGCATAGCTGACTCAACGTTTGCCGCATTCAGATCAGGCATTTTCAATTCAGCGATCGCGCGAACCTTGTCACGTTTGATCGTTGCCACCTTTTTCGTATTCGGCGTGCCGGAACCGGATTGAATGCCGGTTTCTTTTTTAAGCAGAACGGCTGCCGGTGGCGTCTTTGTGATGAACGTAAACGAACGGTCTTCATAAACAGTAATAACGACCGGAATGATCAGACCTGCCTGATCGGATGTCCGAGCGTTGAATTCTTTACAAAAGCCCATAATGTTAACGCCCGCCTGACCCAATGCCGGACCAACTGGCGGAGCCGGATTTGCTTTCCCTGCTGGAATCTGCAGCTTAACTAGCTTGATTACTTTCTTTGCCATGAGAGCACCTCCCTACAACAATTTGTGGTACGGGTTGCCCCTTCCACTCCTAAATTACCTCTATGGCCTCTTTCACTTCATGTGACTTGCAATGGTGAGATCGGATAAAATCATACAAACATCAAGATTATACAATCGGCAAGCACAAATTGCAAGGTTTGATCATGACCTTTTGCGATTATGCCGTGAAACAAAACTCAATCGAGCTTTTTCACTTGGTCAAAGTCGAGTTCCAACGGTGTCTCACGCCCGAACATGTTTACGTGTACCTTCAATTTACTCTTCTCTTCATCAATGCTTTCAACACTTCCGATAAAGTCGGCAAACGGACCTTCTTTTACTTTAACTTGCTCTTTCAATTCGAAGTTGGCATCGCTGGTCTTCTCTTTCAAGCCCATCTGTTTCAAAATTGCATCGACTTCATCAGGTAGAAGCGGAATTGGTTTTGAACCGGCGCCTGTCGAACCGACAAAACCTGTAACACCCGGAGTGTTGCGCACAACGTACCAAGAATCGTCGGTCATCACCATCTCGGTCAGCACATAGCCGGGAAATACTTTTTTCATTGCTGTTTTCTTTTGACCATTTTTAATCTCAGTTTCTTCTTCCATGGGTACAAGAACGCGAAAAATCTTGTCCGCCATGCCCATGGTCTCAACCCGTTTCTCTAAGTTGGTCTTTACTTTGTTCTCATAACCTGAGTATGTGTGAACAACATACCAGTTCTTCTCCATATCGTTCTTCCTCCAAATGATCCATTCGCCGATCAGCCTTGGCAAAGGATCATTGATTTGTGATCACGTGCAGAAGCTGGGAGATTCCCAGATCAATGACAACAAAAAAGAGTGCCAGAAAGACTACGGTCACAATAACCGTAACCGTGTATCGCAACAATTCTTTTCTTGTCGGCCAAGTGATCTTTTTCGATTCAGTGACAATGTTTTGAAAAAATTTACCGGTCCCTTTGATAATGCCCGCCATAGGTACTACCTCCGCTAATCAGATTATTTCGATGCCTGTTCCCTCGTATATGTCTTGCAATTTCTGCACGATTTATGGATGATTTAACCTGCATTTCATTTACCCGGATCATGTTCTGAATAAAGGCTGCGGGTCTGGGACATGCAGTCTCACTCAGGGATGATATCCCTAATCTATCCGTCTGAAATGAGCCCGCATTTTCTGCAAGTAAAAGAAAGAAAGGCGCTAATTCGCCTTTCTTGTTGTCTGTTGTCATATGCTTTCTATACTTTACCATAGGGAAATGCAACCTGTCAACAAAGCGTCAGGTTGCATAAACTTCAAATGCTGAATTCCTGCAAATGCATGCAATGTTCCAGTTTTCGTTTCACGCGCTGCAGTGCGTTATCAATTGATTTAACATGCCGTTTTAAATCAACAGAGATTTCTTGATAGGTTCTTCCGTCAAGGTACTGTCTAAGTACTTTGCGCTCCAAATCACTGAGAACGCGCGACAGCTTTTCCTCAATGTCGTCGTATTCTTCACGGCTGATCAGCATCTGTTCAGGATTGCTTGACCGCGCTTCACAAACAACATCCATCAGTGTCCGTTCGGATTCTTCATCATAAATCGGTTTATCCAGTGAAACATAAGAATTTAGCGGAATATGTTTTTGCCGAGTCGCCGTCTTGACGGCCGTAATCATTTGACGGGTAATGCACAATTCTGCAAATGCTTTAAACGACGCCAGCTTGTCTCCTCGATAGTCGCGGATCGCTTTAAACAGCCCGATCATTCCTTCTTGAATGATATCCTCGCGATCAGCACCGACCAGAAAATAAGCTTTTGCTTTGCCGCGTACAAAATTCTTATACTTAAAAATGAGATATTCCAGGGCTTGGTTATTTCCTTCGTGAACCGCTTTCAATAGTTCTGTGTCATCTAGTGAACCAAAAGCTGCATTTGCCTTAACCGGATTATCAATCATCTTTAATCCCCCCGAGCACTTGGATGCCTTTTGTTAAAATATTATACATTACAGTTTTTTAAATCGTCAAGAAAATTCAAAAACCTCTGCGCATTTGCTCTAGTTTTTTTCGTGTCGCCTCATCAAGATAAATTTTCGTTATTGACGAAGAAGTCCGTTCATTCATGGTGCTTTTCTTAATCTCTTTTTCTATTTCGCCAATCTCTTCAATCAGTTCCCGTGACGGTTTTCTGAGTGCTCCTTGAGAAAAAACCACCCATTGCTCAGCCATGTCCGACGTTGCGACATGAATACGTGTCTTCACATTTTGCAGTTTTTTGATCAGTCCTTCGATCTTTTGATCCGCTTTTTCATTTTTTTTGGTGTAAATGATCTCGATCTTGGATTTCTTTGTTTTCGTCTCTTTTCCCGGGATCAAATAAGCATCAAAAATTAAAATCACGCGCCAACCGGTGACTGCCTGATACTCCGACAACTTATCAACCAACAAATCGCGGGCACTTTCAAAATCATTCTTCTGGAGTGCCTTTAATTCGGTCCACGCCCCTATCACATTGTAGCCGTCGACAATCAGAATATCATTCATCACGCATCACCCTTGCTTTTCGCGGCGCCGAAGCACCTCATACATCAATAGACTTGCGGCGACTGAAGCATTTAAAGAGGTCACCTTGCCGCGCATCGGTAAACGGATCAGAAAATCACATTTCTTTCGAACAAGTTGGGACATGCCCACCCCTTCATTGCCGATGACAAGGCAGATCGGGATCGAAAAATCAGCAGAACGATAATCTTCGCTGCCGTTTGCTGCCGTTCCTGCAAACCAGATCCCTTTTTTCTTCAAAATTTCCATAGATCTGGCAAGATTAGCGACCCGCACAACCGGCACATATTCAATTGCACCGGTAGACGCTTTGGCGACAACCGATGTCAAGCCGACCGAATGGCGCTTCGGAATAATGATGCCATGGCAGCCTGCAGCATCTGCAGTTCTTAAAACAGATCCTAAATTATGCGGATCTTCGACATTATCCAGCATTATAAAAAACGGCTGCTCACCGCGACTTTCTGCAAGGGCGAAAAGATCGTCCAATTCTGCATAGCGGTATGCCGCTATCGAAGCGACGACACCTTGGTGCTGAGCTGACTTTGACAGTTGATCCAGCTTCTGCTTTGGCACAAACTGAAAGGCGATGCCGTTAGATTTAATTAAATCAAGCAGCTCGCTCAGACCCTTCCCCTCATTGTTCAGCCAAACCTTATTTATATCTCTTCCCGATCGAATCGCTTCTGAAACAGGATGTCGTCCGATGATCCATTCATCATTCATTAGTGACCGCTCCCTTCGACCGGTTGATTCACAAACATTTTCTCCATGATTTCGTCAATTCGCGCTTCTTTTCCAAGGAAAAACAAGGTCCCGATTAATGCCTCAAAACCAGTGCTGAAATTATACGTCTGAACATCCGTGTTCCTTGGAACCGAATGGGATTTTGCATTGCGTCCCCGTCTGACTACTGCCAATTCTTCCTCCGTGAGGAATCCTTCGTCCATCAGCTCATGCAAAAACTTGGATTGTGATTTCGCGGAGACATAGTCTACGGCCAAAACATGAAGTGCATGGGGTTTTGACACTCCGGACTTGGCAATAATCTCCTGCCGAACATAGACTTCGATCACGGCGTCGCCCATATAGGCCAGCGCCAGGCTGTTAAGCAGATTTGGGTCGGTTTTTATCCCATTCATTCTCATTCATGTCCTCTTTTCCAGCGTACGCCCTGAGGAGTGTCTTCCAAGATGATTCCTGCTTCTTTTAATTGGTCACGGATGCTGTCGGCAACAGCAAAATCACGTTGCTTTCTAGCCTCTTCACGTTTTTGAATCAAAGCTTCAACCTCATTGTCTAATATACTTTCCGACTCGTCCTCAAGTTTCAAACCCAGAACTGCGGATAATTCGGTCAGTGCCTGGAAATACGCGCCCAGATCGCTTTCCGAAACATGATCATTTTGAAGGGCAATATTCGCATCCCGCACGATATCAAAAAGAACGGCAATCGCATTGGCCGTATTGAAGTCGTCATCCATGGCTTCAATAAATGGTTTTCGATAATTTTCGACAAATGCCTTATTAACTTCTTCTGAGTGGACAGCACGGCCTAACCGATGGCTCAAATTATAGTGCGCTGTCTTTAATCGGCCGAACGCCTGAACCGCGTCATTTAACAGTGCATCGCTAAAATTAATCGGATGGCGGTACTGGACGGATAAAATGAAAAAACGAACGACTTGCGGATCAAATTTTTTGATCAGATCATGGACAAGGATCACATTGCCAATTGATTTCGACATTTTTTCATGATTAATTTGAATGTGTCCGTTATGCAGCCAATAATTGGCCATGGTTTCATGATGAAGTGATTCGGACTGTGCAATTTCATTTTCATGGTGTGGAAAAGTCAAGTCCGTACCACCCGCATGAATATCGATGGTGTCGCCCAAATATTTTTCAACCATAGCAGAGCATTCGATGTGCCAGCCCGGCCTGCCTTCGCCCCACGGACTCGACCATTTAATTTCACCCGGCTTTGTCGCTTTCCACAGCGCAAAATCCAAAGGATCTTCTTTGTTCTCGCCAATTTCAATTCGGGCTCCTGATTTCAGATCATCAATGGACTGGTGGGAAAGCTTGCCGTAACCTTTAAATCTTCGTGTTCTGAAATACACATCACCTTCCGATTCGTACGCATAACCTGCGTCCACCAGCTTGCCGATGAATGCAATGATCTCCGGCATCGTTTCCGTCGCCCGAGGATGCACGGTTGCTGTTTTCACATTTAGTGCACCTGTGTCTTCTTTATATGCCTTAATAAATTGTTCTGCGATTTCAGGCACTGATTGATGCCGTTCCTTTGACGCATTGATCAGACGATCATCGACATCGGTAAAGTTTGACACATACTTTACTATATACCCGCGATACTCAAAATACCTGCGAACTGTGTCGAAAACGACCGCCGGACGTGCATTGCCAATATGAATATAGTTATAAACTGTTGGTCCACACACATACATTCGAACTTTATCTTTTTCTATTGGATGAAACAATTCCTTTTTTCTCGTCAGCGTATTATAAACTTTTAAAACCATCTTGATCTCACTCCTTTTCTTTTTGTGCATGCTTTAACGCTTGCAGTTCCATTTTCAATTTATCAACTTCCAGTTCTAATTGATGCATTTTTTCAGCTACCGGATCCGGAAGATCCGCGTGATCCAAATCATGATGGTGCACCTTTAATCCATTCTGCCTGACGACGCGTCCCGGAATGCCGACCACTGTCGAATTGGATGGAACATCATGTAGAACGACCGATCCCGCCCCGATTTTAGAATGATCACCGATCGTTATCGACCCCAGCACCTTTGCACCTGCTGAAATAAGCACATCATTTCCTACCGTCGGATGTCTTTTCCCCTTTTCTTTGCCGGTACCCCCAAGGGTAACCCCCTGAAAAAGTGTTACATCATCGCCGATCTCACAGGTCTCTCCAATAACAATGCCCATTCCGTGATCCATAAAGAAACGTCTGCCGATCCTTGCTCCCGGATGAATTTCAATTCCTGTGATAAAACGTGATAACTGTGACAAAGCGCGCGCGAGAAAGTAGCGTTTTTTCTTCCACAACCAGTGAGCGATTCGGTGCGACCAGATCGCGTGCAACCCGGAATAAGTCATAATTACTTCCCACTTGCTTCTGGCCGCAGGATCCTGATCAAACACATTGTTCAGATCTTCTGCAATAATGCCGCTCACGTGCGTTCGCCTCCCCCATCTTCATCATTAAGACGCATAAGTCTGGACCTCAATACGATCCATTCAACATGTACGTTTGATCCCCATGTACGAAAAAGGCGCCCTTGTGCCGGTTGACACAAAGACGCCTTTCAGACGCGGTTCCACTTTGTTTGAGATCATTCTCCACTCATATGCCGATAACGGGGCAGCCGTTTTCGCCTACTAATCTCCGTTCAGCGATCAACTCAGAGGGGCAATTCAGCAACTCGCTTCCCAAACGGCTTGCAGCCTAAGACCGTTTTCTCTGTAAGGGGAATCGCGAGTGCCTACTCAACCTCTTCATCGTCTTCTATCACACATTATGCGCGTTTTTTTAAATGTCTACTTAATTACTTAAAATAATTAAAGCAGCGGTTCAGACGGTCTGCTCCGTCGACAAGTAGTGCTCTAATCTTTTCAGCACAAGATCTCTTCCCAACAATTCCAAAGCTTCAGGAAGTTCAGGACCGTGAGCCGATCCCGTCGCAATCACACGAATCGGCATATATAATTTCCAGCCGCGCTGCTTCGTTTCTTTCTGTGTTACTTTTATTTTAGGGGCAATTGCTTCTGCTGTCCATTCGCTGAGTCCGCTCAGCTCGTGTTCAAACACCGTAAGGACATCGGTCACTTGCTCGCCGCTAAGAATTTTCTCCTCATCTTTCGTCAATTCAGTTTTCGCAATGTCTTTGTTAAAGAACATGTCGCATAAATTGACAATATCCGCACCGAAATGAAGCTGTTCTTGATATAAAAGCACGACGCGTGTTGCCCAATTACGTTGCTCCTCAGTCATTTCAGCCGGAATAAGACCAGCGTCAGCCATATAAGGCAGGACCATTTGCACATACTCTTCTTCAGGCATCTTCTTAATATACTGACCGTTCATCCATTCAAGCTTTGATTTATCAAACATTGCAGGCGACTTGCTCAATCGGTTGGCATCAAACAATTTAATAAATTCATCACGGGAGAAGATTTCCTCTTCTCCTTTCGGCGACCAGCCAAGCAATGTAATAAAATTAAATAACGCTTCAGGCAAAAAGCCCATCTTCTTATACTGCTCAATAAATTGAACAATACTATTGTCGCGCTTGCTCAATTTTTTATGGCTTTCATTAACGATCAAGGTCATGTGACCGAATATCGGCGGCTGCCAGCCAAATGCCCGAAACAAAAGAATTTGTTTCGGCGTATTGGAAATATGCTCCTCACCACGAAGAACATGACTCATTTTCATCAAATGATCATCGACAACAACAGCAAAATTATACGTCGGAACCCCATTCTGCTTGACGATCACAAAATCACTGACGTCATTGGACTCAAAGGTTACATGACCTTTAACGATGTCGTCAAATTCAATTTTCTGATCATCAGGGATACGGAACCGAATCGTTGGTTTTCGTCCTTCTGCTTCAAACTGCGCGATTTGTTCCGGAGTCAGATGACGGCACTTGCCTGAGTATCCGGGAGTTTGGCCGTTTGCCATCTGTTTCTCACGTTCTGCCTTCAATTCCTCAGGTGTGCAGTAGCATTTATAAGCAAGACCTTTGTCAAGCAGCTCCTGCCAATACTTCTTGTAGCTATCCAGACGCTCCATCTGACGGTATGGACCGTATTCGCCGCCAACATCGACACTCTCGTCCCATTCAAGGCCGAGCCATTTTAAATATTTCAACTGGCTCTCTTCTCCGCCTTCCACATTACGTTTCTGGTCGGTATCCTCAATACGAATAATAAATTTGCCGCCGGCATGGCGGGCAAACAAGTAATTAAAAATTGCGGTACGCGCGTTCCCGATGTGCAGAAAGCCTGTCGGACTCGGCGCATAGCGTACCCTGACTTCTTCTGTCAACACATTCACCACTTTCTGTTATTCTTATTCATTTTAGCACGTTCTCCTCCAAGGAGGGCTACAAATTGTGCGAAAAAATGAAGATTTATGTCAGTCGCTCAGGCCGGTTTCCATTTTTTCCACCAGACAAATGGCTTCTGCAGCAATACCTTCACCTCGCCCGGTAAACCCGAGTTTTTCCGTTGTCGTTGCTTTTACGTTTACTTGTCCCGTCTCTACATTCAGTGCCTCAGCAATTACACGGCACATTTCGGAAATATACGGTGCGAGCTTCGGTTTCTGGGCGATAACCACACTGTCAATATTGCTGATTTCAAAACCTTTTGAGCGGACAATACCTGCCACTTCTTCAAGCAGTTTCTTCGAATCCGCTCCTTTATAAGCTTCATCCGTATCAGGAAAATGCTTCCCTATATCCCCTTCAGCAACTGCTCCGAGCAGCGAGTCACTGATCGCATGAAGCAGCACGTCCGCGTCTGAATGTCCGGCGAGTCCAAGTTCATAGGGAATCGTTACACCACCGATAATTAAATTGCGATTTTCAGCAAACTGGTGAACGTCAAAACCATGACCGATTCTCATTGGTCATTCCTCCTTTCTCCATGAACAGCTGCGCAATGACCAAATCTTCGGGCGTTGTCAGCTTAATATTGCGATAGCTGCCTTCAACAATTCGGACCGGCAAACCCATTCGTTCAACGAGGGATACATCATCTGTACCCATAAAGTGTGCCTCTATGCTTTCCCGGTGTGCCTCACGGATCACAGACAATCGAAAAGCTTGCGGGGTCTGTGCAGCCCACAAGCTTCTTCTCTCTAATGTTTTTTCTACACGAAAACCTGCTGCTTTTTTTATTGTATCTTTAACCGGAACAGCAAGCAGCGCGGCTCCGTGCTCCGCGGCGGCTTCCGTCACTTTTGCAATATGCTTGCGTGTAATGAACGGTCTGGCACCATCGTGAATCAGGACAATCGCATCGGATGCCATTGTCAGCACACTGAGCCCTAAATAAACGCTTTCCTGTCGTTCTTTGCCGCCGTCCGCAAAAGCCCGTACTTTTGTAATATGGTAATCTTCAACCAGCATCCGAAATTGATCCTGCTCATCCTCTTGAGTAACCAGAACAATTCCACTGCATGACGGATCATTTTCAAAAACCCGCAGCGTATGGATAATCACCGGGCAGCCGTCCAGTCTGAGCAGCACTTTATTTTCTCCGGCGCCCATCCGTCTTCCTTGACCCGCAGCGAGGACAACCACTTGGTAATTCATTTAATACAGCCTCCGAACTCAGAAGGCAGCACTTATCTTAAAATAGTAAACTCAAAGCGCCTTCTCAAGCAATTTAGGCTTGGCAAAAATCATTCGGCCTGCAGATGTCTGCAACACACTGGTAATGACGACGTCAATTGTTTTGCCTATATACCTATGTCCTTCTTCTACCACAATCATTGTCCCATCGTCAAGATACCCGATCCCCTGATTTTGCTCCTTACCGTCTTTAATCACCTGAACACGAAGTTCTTCGCCCGGAAGAACAACAGGTTTTACCGCATTTGCCAAATCGTTAATGTTTAAAACAGGCACCTTTTGAAATTCGCAAACTTTATTCAAGTTAAAATCGTTGGTCACGACAATCCCGCCGATTTCCTTAGCAAGGCGCACCAGCTTGCTGTCCACTTCGGTAATATCATCATAATCGCCTTCATAAAGATCGACGTGAATCGAATGATCCTTTTGGATCTTATTCAAGATATCCAGGCCTCGACGTCCCCTGTTTCGTTTCAGAACATCGGATGAGTCAGCAATATGCTGCAGTTCTTCAAGCACGAAATGCGGAATGACCATGGTTCCTTCAAGGAATCGAGTCTGACAGATATCGGCGATTCGTCCGTCGATAATTACACTTGTGTCAAAAATTTTATATGGAATGTAATCTGTTGCCTGGGAAACTTGTGCCTCTTTTTTTCGATCCTTTGATCTGGACGGCAGTCGAAAAAGGCTGATCAGTTCATCACGCTTTTTAAAACCAACTTGGAAAAAGAAATAGCCTAAGAAAATGTAGAGAAAAATCGGCAGGATTGTGCTGAGGCCAGGAACTGGCATACGCGTGAACGGCAGCTGAATTAAAAATGCAATCGCCAACCCGAATCCAAGTCCAACCGTCCCAAACAGAACATCGGTCACTGGTGCCTTAATAATCCGATCCTCAAAGCCTTTCATAATATTTACCAATGAGTCCACAAACCAAAAGGATAAAAACGCCATAACTACGGCGCCGATCACCATACCGACAAACGGCGAACTAATCCATCCCGGAACTCCGTTTCCTAAATTTAAGAGAAGCATTACTTTTGGTATATAGACAAAACCGAGCGTACCGCCGATTAGAATAAAGAATAGCTGAATAACACGTTTTATCATTTCCAATCACCTCCTCAAAACATTATAGACAAAATGACAAAATCAAAACTCCTTTTCTGCCATTATGTTCCTTTTTTTCTATTGAACCCATTGTTTCTTTGTGAAATCTGGATTTTCAAAAATCAGAAGGGAAAAAATCCGGTTCATTCAGTTCTTTTTCAGATCCCAGCGCCATTTTAATCGCTTGGGTCAGAGACTCGACACCAATTAGCGTCACGCCTTTCGGGGACGACCATCCCTCTAAATTTTTTTGGGGGATAAAGATCCGGGTAAAACCGAGTTTAGAAGCCTCGTTCACGCGCTGCTCAATCCGAGACACACGCCGCACTTCTCCGGTCAGGCCAATTTCACCGATAAACACGTCACTCACTTTGGTGGGCTGATTGTTGAAGCTGGAAGCGATACTGATTGCGGTAGCAAGATCAACTGCAGGTTCATCCAGTTTCACGCCTCCGGCAACATTGACATAGGCATCCTGATTTTGCAACAGCAGCCCTACCCTTTTTTCCAAAACCGCCATAAGGAGCGATACACGGTGATTATCCAATCCTGCCGCCATCCGACGCGGATTTCCGAAACTTGTGGGCGTTACAAGTGCCTGAACCTCTACCAAAAGCGGCCGAGTACCTTCAATGGATGCGGTCACCGCCGAACCTGCCGCTCCTTTGGCGCGCTCCTGAAGAAAGATTTCCGACGGATTGGCAACCTCGACAAGTCCCCCCTCCTTCATTTCGAATACACCCATTTCATTCGTTGAACCAAAGCGGTTTTTAACCGCCCTAAGGATACGAAATGTATGATGACGCTCTCCCTCAAAATATAATACAGTATCTACCATATGCTCAAGTGTCCTTGGCCCTGCCAAGGCGCCGTTTTTTGTAACATGTCCGACAATAAAAACAGCAATGCCTCGCTGTTTCGCAAGACGCAGCAGGTAAGCAGTACATTCCTTAACTTGAGAGATGCTTCCCGGAGCTGAGGAAAGATCTGAATTGTAAATAGTTTGAATCGAATCAATCACCATTATTTCGGGGTGCACCTGTTCAATATGATTTTCAATTTGGCGAATGTCTGTCTCTGCAAGCACATAGAGATTCTCAGATGAAACACCTAGACGTGTCGCCCTCATTTTCGTCTGCCGAACAGATTCTTCTCCGGAAATATAGAGTATTCGGTGACCTGTGCGTGCTAGTTGATCGGAGGTCTGAAGCAGCAGAGTTGATTTGCCGATCCCCGGATCCCCTCCGACAAGGGTAAGCGAGGCAGGCACAACTCCTCCTCCGAGTACCCGATTCAGTTCGGCCATTTCAGTCTTTATTCGTGGCTCCTCTTCCAAAATGACATCCGTAAGCCGCGAAGGTTTACTTACCGGTCCGGCTGTTTGACCAAGAACGGAGGACGCAGGACGGATGGTTTCCTCCACCAATGTGTTCCAATTCTGACAACCTGGACAGCGTCCCATCCATTTCGGACTTTCATAACCGCATTCTTGGCAGATAAACACCGTTTTCACTTTTGCCATCTGATCACCTTACCAATTATAAATTCGAATACAGCCTTTCTGAATAAGAAAAAAAGCCAAGGCTTTAAAACTTTGGCTTCTTTAATCATCAATACGATTGCTTCACTGCGTGAAAATTAAGATTTCACAACGGCTTCTTCTTTTTTCTGATTCACTAAATACTCGCCGTCACTATAATCGATGACAACGTTCGTACCTTTTTTGATGTTACCCTTGAGCAGTTCTTCCGACAGTTTGTCTTCAACCCGGCGCTGCAGGGCACGGCGAAGCGGTCTGGCGCCATACTCAGGATTATAGCCTTCCTCAACAATTTGAGCCTTTGCCGCATCGGTCAATTCGATAACAATTCCTTGATTTGACAGACGATTCTTCAGCTGGTTCGCCAGCAAGGTCACGATTTGCAACAACTGTTCTTTCTTTAATTCATGGAAGACAATGATTTCATCAATTCGGTTCAGAAATTCCGGACGAAACGCCCGTTTCAATTCACTCATAACCTTTTCTTTCATCGCCTTATATTCATGGCCTTCCTCACCGAGTGAAAAACCTACATATTTGTTCTTCTTCAGCTGGCTGGCGCCAACATTAGAAGTCATAATAATTGCCGTATTACGGAAATCAACCGTTCTTCCCTTAGAATCGGTCAATCTTCCGTCATCGAGTACCTGAAGCAAGATATTAAAAACATCAGGATGCGCCTTTTCAATTTCATCGAAAAGAATAACGGAATATGGTTTTTGGCGGACTTTCTCAGTCAGCTGACCGCCTTCTTCATGGCCCACATACCCCGGAGGCGAACCGACCAAACGAGAAGTGGTATGTTTCTCCATATATTCGGACATGTCAATACGAATAATAGCTTCCTCATCGCCAAACAAGGTCTCGGCAACGGCACGAGCCAGTTCCGTTTTTCCAACACCGGTCGGTCCAAGAAAGATGAACGAACCAATCGGACGTTTCGGATCTTTCAGTCCCGCACGTGCTCTTCGAATGGCATGTGAAATGGCATCGATTGCTTCATTTTGTCCAATGACACGTTCATGAAGGATGGATTCCATGTTCAGCAGCCGTTCGCTCTCTTTTTGCTCAAGCTTGACAACCGGAACACCGGTCCAATTTGCAACAACGAGCGCAATATCATCCGGAAGAACTTCCGTATTTTCTTTACCTTGCTTTTCTTTCCATTCCTTCTTGCAAATATCGACTTGTTCTTTCAATTTTTGCTCATGGTCGCGAAGCGATGCGGCTTTTTCAAATTCTTGACTTTGCACGGCCGCATCTTTTTCTTTCTTAATGGTTTCCAGACGCTGCTCAAGCTCTTTAAGATTCGGCGGAGCCGTGTACGAACGCAGCCGGACTTTAGAAGCAGCTTCATCAATTAAATCGATCGCCTTATCTGGTAGAAAACGATCCGAAATATAACGATCCGACAGCCGGACTGCTTCAGTAATCGCCTCATCCGTGATTTTTACCCGGTGATGCGCTTCATAACGATCGCGCAGTCCCTTTAATATTTGTACGGATTGTTCTGACGTTGGCTCTTTTACTTTAATCGGTTGAAAACGTCTTTCCAAAGCCGCATCCTTTTCAATGTACTTGCGGTACTCATCGAGTGTCGTTGCACCGATGCATTGCAACTCTCCCCGTGACAGGGAAGGCTTCAGAATATTTGACGCATCAATGGCGCCCTCTGCTCCCCCTGCTCCGATCAGCGTGTGTAATTCATCGATAAAAAGAATAACGTTGCCCGCCTGACGAATTTCATCCATGACTTTCTTCAAGCGATCCTCAAACTCGCCGCGATATTTTGTTCCTGCTACGACTGTTCCCATATCCAGAGTCATGACACGTTTCTCTCTAAGAATTTCCGGAACTTCATTATTTACAATTTCCTGAGCCAAACCTTCGGCGACCGCAGTTTTACCAACACCCGGTTCACCAATCAGCACAGGATTGTTTTTTGTACGGCGGCTGAGTACCTCAATCACACGTTCGATTTCTTTGCTTCGCCCGATGACCGGGTCAAGTGATCCCTCGCTCGCCATCGCAGTCAAATCTCGTGCCAGACTGTCGAGCGTCGGCGTGCTCGCATGTGCGGAATTTCGGCTCTGAGCGTTCCCTGAGGTCGCTTCGTGACTTCCCAGCAACTGAAGAACCTGCTGACGCGCTTTATTAAGGCTTATGCCCAAGTTATTAAGTACGCGAGCGGCAACGCCTTCTCCCTCACGAATCAATCCAAGCAGAATATGTTCTGTTCCAACGTAGGAATGACCGATTTTTCGTGCTTCATCCATTGAAAGCTCGATAACGCGCTTCGCACGCGGTGTGTAATGGGGCGTCTGTACTTCCTCAGTACCGCGGCCGATCAAAGCTTCTACCTCTTTCTGAATTTTTTCAGGATCCAGATTCAAAGCAAGCAGTGCTTTAGCGGCGATACCGTCACCTTCGCGCACGAGACCGAGCAAAATATGTTCTGTTCCAATATTATTATGTCCGAGACGCATTGCTTCTTCTTGTGAAAGTGCGAGCACTTTTTGAGCACGTTCTGTAAATCGTCCAAACATCATAACGGTGGCCTCCTTTTGTTGCTGTCTGTTTTCACTGGCCTTAAGTCAATCTATGCGTCTTCAAAAAAACCTTTACCTGTACACTATTCAAACAGCAGTTTTTTTGATCTTTCTCCACCTTTATTTATTGCCCAAATTGCTCATTGCGACAACCCAGTCTATGCCATTGGTTAACTATATTCGGCACTGGAGGCTTCAAATCCTCTTTGAAAATGGTATGAAGATGTTCTCTAAACGGCATCTCGCTCAAAACTGCCGATTTCTGTCAATCTTGACTTAATGTAATATCTTATTATATCCAATCGATCCGACATTTACCAAGATGAAGACTTAACAACCATTTGTTGAAAACATATGACAAATTCTATCTGCTGTAGGTAAGTGATTGCAGCATCGCTCTTAAAAGATTCGCACGCAGTTCATCTCTTAGTGGGATATCAACATCAAGAACCGTATGACTCACAGCCATCAGCATTAATCGTGCCTCCCGATCACTGATCACATCCTCTTCAAGCAGATGAACGATAATGGATTCTGCCATACTCTGTGTCAATTTATAACCGATTAATCCAATCATTTCATCAATAAGTTCAGCATCTGTAACCGGACGGACTTTGACGACGCGGATGTATCCGCCTCCGCCGCGTTTACTTTCTACAACATAACCGCGTTCAATCGAAAAACGTGTTTTTAAGACATAGTTAATCTGCGACGGAACGCATTGAAATTTTTCCGCCAATTCGCTCCGCTTCAATTTAATGATATCGTTCGAATCAAGTATTTCTTTTATATATTTTTCAATGATATCAGAGATATTTCTCATCGGGGCACCTTCTCTCTCCCTGACTTTGACTAACTTTGACTATAATTTATTATGCACGATTTTACATAAATAATCAACCTCATTACATACTAAACACGCAAAAGCATGGGAATGCCCATTTTTATGCGAAAAAACAGGATTAATGATCTGTGCATGATCAAAAATCCTGTTTACAACCGGCCTTTACAGTCAGTTCAAAAATTCGGTTAAGTGGAGCCTAGGGGGATCGAACCCCTGACCTCCTGCGTGCAAAGCAGGCGCTCTCCCAGCTGAGCTAAGGCCCCATTTAAATTATACACATGCAACCTTATCGAAAGTCGCTGCCAAGCAATACAAAAAAACACGAGAAAATCTCATTCTTTTTGTAAGTAACAATCGGGAAGACAGGATTTGAACCTGCGACCCCCACGTCCCGAACGTGGTGCTCTACCAAGCTGAGCCACTTCCCGATAATGGTGCGCCCTAGAGAAGTCGAATCCCCAACCTTCTGATCCGTAGTCAGACGCTCTATCCAATTGAGCTAAGGGCGCATATAACTTAAAATGGTGCCGAGAGCCGGACTCGAACCGGCACGGTAGTCACCTACCGCAGGATTTTAAGTCCTGTGCGTCTGCCAATTTCGCCATCCCGGCATACATAAAATGGAGCGGAAGACGGGATTCAAACCCGCGACCCCCACCATGGCAAGGTGATGTTCTATCACTGAACTACTTCCGCAATAATTAAACAAATGGTGAGCCACGAAGGATTTGAACCTTCGACCCTCTGATTAAAAGTCAGATGCTCTACCCCTGAGCTAGTGGCTCATGTTACAGTGCCGGTCAGAGGACTTGAACCCCCAACCTACTGATTACGATTCAGTTGCTCTACCACTTGAGCTAGACCGGCATAAAAATGGAGGATATAGGGCTCGAACCTATGACCCTCTGCTTGTAAGGCAGACGCTCTCCCAGCTGAGCTAATCCTCCATAA
>NZ_JAMXWM010000026.1 GCF_024125445.1 Sporolactobacillus shoreicorticis
TAGGAGCACAGACCATAGGGATGGCCTGTGCTCCTATTTTTTAGAAGGAATTTGTTAATGAATAGATTGTGCTGGTTTTCTTTATTTTGATAGTCGTATATAGTCAATCTCAGCATAATTCACTGATTTTTGCAGAGTAATCGTATTTTCTCCCGCTTGCAAATGAACATTGAGCTCACGCGTTTTTCTTGTTCCGGAATTGGGAACGGCGTGTATCCAGCCACCTGTTGGCGGGAAAGTGACTTTTTGAATGCTGTTTTGATTGATGAGCAGCTGATCTTCAGAGTTATCTGCCGTTCCGTTTGCATAACCAATTTGCATTGTGTAATCGCCTGAACGCGGCACACTGACGTTAAATTGTACAAAGCTGCCTTGGGCATCGAGACTGCCAACGTACGCCCCGCCCGAAGCATAGCTTCCTGAGTATATTTTACCGTTAGAAACAGTTGCATCCTCTGCCTCTTCACGGAGTGTAAATTGACGGGATTTTGGCGGATAATGAATCTCCGATGTTCCCTGAATTTTTTTATTTGTTGGCGTGATCACAGCTTCATATCCCCATGACGCGTGCATATCTTTGATTGGAATTGTGATTTTTCCATTAACGATTTTAAATGTTCCCGTAAAAAGCGTCATTGGTTTTTGTACAGCCGTATCCACGCCATACCACGGAGTAGCCTTAACTTGAATATGAACATTTTTCTTAAATGCGCGTGTCGAGCTGAACCCTTTTACCGTTATTCGATTTTTGCCTCCTGCTCCACCAAAAACAACGCTTGCAACTCTGTTCTTTGCATCCAGATTGGCAATTCCATCCAGATTTGAAGTGGTTTGCGATGCCCGGGTCATAACCATTTGACCCTTCATGTCACCGTACCATTTATACAGCCACCATCCGCCGTTTATCTTTCGTCCGTCTGTAAGCAGATTGCTTAATCTTCCATATTGATACCAGAAGGCCATGTTTGCACTTTCAACACCGTTACGTTCAAACTGGGCAATGTACTGAATCATAGCTCCTGGAATCGCTTCTTCTTGTGTTGCTCCGTATTCGTTTATACTGATCGGTATTTGCCGGATGCCCAGATCTTTTTCAATTTGCTTCAAGTTCTGAATATCTGCTTTTAGCGAACGCGCGTCCCATTGATGCCAGCTGATAATGTCTGGGAGGCAATGATTGGCTTTGGCATAAGTTAAAAAGCTTCTCATAAAGGTTTCTTTATAACTGGAGATGCTGGGTCCGATAATTGGAGTCTTTGAATCCAGTTTTCTGACCTCATCATATGTTTTCTTCCACCCCTCGTTGAAGGATCCTGCGGATGACGTATCCCAAGTCCCATCCGGTTCATTCCATAACTCATAGCCGTAAATGTTCTTAACCCTCGAAGTCAGTGTTTTGTTAATCATAGTATCGACTTTATTCAGCCAGTCGTTCCAGCTTACCCATCTGTACGGAAAATTCGGATAAATATCTGGCATCCGTATTGTAACTTTGGCACCTGCACGCTCTGCCAGTTTCGCGACTTTTAATGCATCGCCTGCCGGAGTGATTTCTCCATTAGGTAACTGCTGTCCGTCCGGAGCCATCTGAACAAATGTGGAAGGCTTTAGCGGTTCAATCTGATTCAGCAAGGGCGTATGCTTATCAGCCAATCCATAAAGTGATCCGGATGCTGCGTGAGTCACGGGTCGATAGCGGTTTCCCAGATTTACTGTCAGTGTACTTTGAGACTGCTGAACGGTCTGAGCATTTGCGTATCCGCCGGTATCCGGAAGAAAAACCGACAATAGAATGCAAAGGCCGGCAACCATGAAACGTGTTTTCAAAATATCACTCCTCCAATAAATAACCGAATTTTAATATAAAACCTCGTCTGAGAAGAAACAGCTGCTGATTTACCCTTCTCTTGCAATTGTCGACGCTCTAATTGTAAGCGATTTCAGATGAGGATTAAATACCAAAAACAAACTTTAAGTGTCTATTTCCGACCTTTTGATAAATCTATAAAAAATAAGTCACTCAGGTTAATGCGCCCCTTCTTTTCCAAACAAAAAAGAGGCTGATAACAACTCAACCTCTTTAAAAAACCTATTGAATTGAAGGCTGCTCTCAATCGGCTTTTCTAGTCCAAACCTGCATTTCTCCCGACTTTCGATTGATCCAGGCATAATATGGAATAAATCGAACGCGTTTCATCTGCTTCTTTGCCTGTTGATATTCGTGGTAAAGCGACGCATCGGCATCATCAGGTTCGTCCCTTAATGCATCAGCTTCAATTGCAACAACCCCTCGCAGCAGATCAGGTTCGTAGTTCTCTGTGAAAAATACCTCTTTGGGCAGTTGATACAAATTTAACGGAGTCGTATTGTCTGCTTCTTCCATGCAATAAATAATTGGGCCTCTTTGAATAGCCACTTTGTTCAGATTCGTTTTCACATGATTATCGGCCTGCATTTCACGCACACGCATATCTAATTTTAATTCGAGTTCAAGTCTCTCATCAGTCACATCAAAAATCGCATAACCATTATGGGCCTCTTTGCTGATTTTCTTGCCTGACAGGTAAAAATCATAACATTGCGCCGACCAGCCCGGAATTCTGACGGAAAATTTAAATCGAGCTTTTTCCGGATTGCTGACTGTATAACTGATCGTACCGTCCCATGGATAATTATTGCTTTGCTCAATGGTAATGCCCTGTTCAAACGATGCCCTATTCGCAATAAATTGATGCGAATAAATCGTTTTTTCTTCAGGATCAACAGTATAAATATACTGATCGACCGAAGCAATCAAACGTGCAAGATTTGGCGGACAGCAGGCGCAGCCGAACCAATTCTGTCGCTCAAACATAACGTGGCTTTTTCCCGGATCTTTTTGGCTGGCCTCTTTAGACACTTCAAGCGGATTGACATAGAAAAAATGCTCTCCATCCAATGAGACACCGCTGATCGTTGAATTAAACAGTTCTTTTTCCAGAACATCAGCGTATTCCCCCTTGGGTTCAATCTCCAGCATTCTTCTGGCAAAGAAAGACATGGCAACCGACGCGCACGTTTCACAATACATGGTGTCATTCGGCAAATCATAATCAAAGGTAAACGATTCGCCAACTGATGTCGCGCCGATTCCCCCGGTTATATACATTCTTTTTCCGACAATATTCTTCCACAAACGTTTGCACGCCTCATAAAGCCTGTCATCGTGTGTCAGTTTTGCAACATGCGCCATACCCGTACATAAATAAGCGACACGAACGGCATGACCCTCAGCGGTTTTCTGATCTAAAATGGGTTGATCCGCCTGATAATAACTGAGAGGAAAACCTTCCATTCCGGCAATGAGATGCCGATCTGCGCCGTCTGCTTCGATCTGCCGATCAAGAAACTGCGGATCCTGTCCTCGTTGATATAAAAAATAACGGGCAAGTTCAAGATACTGTTCATTTCCTGTTGCCTCATACAGTTTTGCCAGTGCCAGCTCAATTTCCGGATGACCGTCAAAACCATGTATTTGTTCTTTACCGGGTCCGAAATGTTCATGGATACAGTCAGCCATACGCTTCGCAATGTTTAACGCCTTTTGACTTCCGGTCGCCTCATAATAAGCGATGCCGGCTTCGATATAATGCCCCATACTGTAAAGTTCATGGCTTTGCTTGAGACGTTTAAATTTGCGTTCCGGAGCTTCGATAATAAAAAATGTAACCAAATAACCGTCGTCCTGCTGTGCGTCCGCAATTAAATCCACCAGCCGATCCGCGACTTTCTGAAGTTGTCGATCAGGTTCGGCAGTCAAAAGATAGGCCACTGCTTCCAACCATTTATAGGCATCGGTATCCTGAAAAACGTAGCCGTAGTGCCCGCCCTTCTGCTTACCAGCGGCAATCTCAAAATTAGCAACTGCATGGCTTTTTTCTGAAGGAATCCGATGATCTCCGCGTTCTTTCGTAATTTTTATATCCGCCTGATCATTCATAACGCTCCATTGGTACGGGATCATTTTCTTTTTGACAAGATCGCGATAGCGCTTCCAAAATTTATCGGTCAATAAAATGTTTTTAGGAGAGCGACACGTCATTCTTATGTTCTGTTTATCAATTTTCAAGATTCAGTCTGCTCCTTTCGTGCTAAAAGATCGCGAATAACAACAGGTTCATGGTCTTCGTATTTTTTATACAGAACCATCGGGATGATATTGATAACAAAAATTATGATCGGCAGCCACATGAAAGAAAACTTGATCGCACTGAGAGCGCTCACCGTCTGTGTGTGATTCGGTACGTAGTTAAACGCGTTCATAATTAAGGAAGGAATAAACGATCCGAATCCCGCACCGAGTTTAATGCAAAATGAGCTGCCGATCGCAGTTAAAAACCCGCTGGCACGAATGCCGTTTTTCCATTCACCGTAATCAACCGTGTCACCAACCATGTTAAAGAACATCGAGCAGGCAACGCCGCTTCCAACGCAGGCCAGGCACCAGCCGACCAGCATGGCCGTGATGTTGTCGCCGACAACAGCCATTAAAAATTGACCGAGAATAGCCAGGATCAAGCCGAAAACGGTCGTTCCCCATTTTCGAAATACTTTAACGATAAACGGGATTGAGGCCATGCCGACAATTTGAATAATGGTAAAACCGTTAAATATAGAGATCAGGTTTGTATCATTCATATTGTACTGAAAATAATAAGCAAGCGTCGAATTTCGAGCCATAAAGCCAACCCAATAGATAACATTGGCCGATACGATCAGTACCCACGGCCAATTACGCTTTGCAGCTTTGAAACTTTGCCTAATCGGAATGGATTTGACACGTTCAATATTCTTTTCACGCATATCCGCAAATGCGATGACTAATAAGACAACCGCAATGATCGCATAAAGCAGTACTGCTAGGGACCAGCCCTTTTGGTCATTCCCTCCGCCTAAAAATGTTGCCAATGGAATGATGAATGTTATGGCAAAGAAATTACCAATATTTCCGCCAACCATACGAAACGAGTTCGCTACCGTCCGTTCTTCTGTATTGGAAGTCAGATTAGGGAGTACAGAAGTAATCGGTGTCGACATACCCGTATACGATATACCGGCCAGAATATACATAACACCTGCCCAGACAATCTTTGTCGTTCCCGAAATATCCGGTGTGGTAAACAGCAACCAGACAAACACAGCGAACGGTAAAGCCATCCATAAAAACCATGGGCGGCTCTGACCATATTTACTGTGTGTATGGTCAATGATGATTCCCCAGATCGGGGCGTCGAGCGCATCGAAAAATCGGGCAATTAGCAGCAATGTGCCGGCAACGCCGACAGTCAATCCAAATACATCCGTAAAAAAGAAGAGAAGATAACTGCTGATAATGCAGTAAAGCAGGTTTCCTGCCATATCCGTAAATGAATAAGTAATTTTTCGGTGAAGCGGCAATTTGTCTTCAACAATACGGCCTGCTGTTTCGTTCAGTTGGACTGGCACGATGACAACCTCCTTGTTTAAATGAGTTAATTGATCGTGTAAAGTACTTTACATTCACAATTGTAACCCCTTGCATTTTTTGGTGTAATCCCTTACATTGTAGAAAAGGTGTTCATTTCCGACATACTTAGAAAAGTGGGGTGACCTATTTTGAACTGTTATTCATTTCCGCTGACCGATCCATTTCTCTATTACAAGAGTGGCGAATTTTCCTCAAGCACGCCTTGGAAACACAAAAAGATGTATCATCAAGGTGATTATGAAATCATTATTTGTACGAAGGGCGAATTGTATATTCAGGTCGGGGATGACAGACAAATTGTTCTCCCGAATGATGTCCTATTGATACCACCGTATACAGAATTATTGGGTTATCGGACATCCAATAAGCCTGTTGATTTTTACTGGCTCCACTTTTTTGTCAATACAGACCCAATCTTTTTGGATCGGCAACAATTAATGAATAAAATTGGTCCGGTTTCTCTGCAAAATTATGCACCGTCCATCAATAACCGTGTTATTTTACCATGTACCTTTCATTTGGATAATCCGCAGCGCATATATATACTTGTCAACCAAATTCTCGACGTCGCGAACAGCTATCGATACAGTGAACAGGAAAATGATTACTTAATGACAGCTTTTCTGATTGAATTAAGTCACCATTTTCTTGTACATCTCGCCTCTAATTTTAGCTACAAAAATAGTAAAATTGACAAAATCAAGGAGTGGATACGTGCAAACATCACAGAGACCATGACAGTTGAACAAGTTGCTTATGCTTTTGATCTGAATCCTGATTATTTAACACGGCTCTTTAAAAAGCACGACCATCGCACCACGCTGCAATTTATTAATGACCTGAAACTGGAAACAGCTCAATTGTTGCTCGTTCGCACTAATTTACCGGTTAAGCAGATTGCGACGCACGCATATTTTGGCGATGAAAAAAATTTCATGCGCCGTTTTAAGGCACAAATCGGACTCACCCCTACGGAATACAGAAATGCATATACCCACACCCATTTAAATAATCCTCTTATCGATCCTCTCATTCCGTTGCCAAAACAACTTGAACAAATCATTGATATTAAGTCCAAGTAAGCTAGGAGAGTGGCCGCCCGCCTCATGCACTTGTGTCGGAAACTTGACCGAATTAACCCCTTTATCTCACCAACCGACGATCACATTCTTACCTGACTGCAACTATTTAAATGGACTGGGGCTGACTTGTCCGTCACAATCATTAAGCATATACAGTAGTTGCTTGATTCTGAACTTTGGCTTCCGATCACTATAAGCGTTTATTTTACCCTTTTGATGAACAGGGCAAGGACTCCCGGCAAAAAAATGCCGCGCACACTGGGAATGTCCAATAATTGCTTCCACCCCAGCCGTTATGATCGAAGCCGCAATGATCGATCTGAAAAATTGCGGCCCAGATAATGGATACCTGGGGTTGTCTTAAAATCAGTTGAGTATTTGGTTATAGTGACCAATCTCATCGAATTTTATCATCCAACTTTAAGGGGGGACGTTCAGCAACCAGCCTCTTTAATGCACCTCTTTTAGATTAATAATAGTTTGCAGAATCTGAGGTGAATAATAAGATTGCAAGTAACTAAATAATTATATTTTTCTTGAATCATACCTTGTCTCTCAATGTATTTTTAATAGTCAATCCACCAATATCATCCCATGAATGACCGACATCACGTCCCATTTCCATTGGAATGCCTTCCAACGTATATAATGGACAATCGATTTCATCTTACTAATAGGACGTTGATCACCTTGCGTTGGACCTAAAACTTGCCAGACGGTATACCATTTTACTTAAAATTTATATATTGTTTTAGGAATAAAAAACCCACAAGTTCTACTTGTGGAGAATAAATTTGGGAACTTTCAAAATATAATTCTGACTATTATTATAATTTGATCATTATGGTTTAATTGTGTAGTCCTTCAACACGTTTCGTGTTGGCCATATAGCCAATCTTCTTTTTATATCGAAGACTTCACTTCTTTTGATTGTGTTAAAGACACGTTTTTAACATCATCAGCAATCAAATCATCGCACTCGGTCTCGCTATTCGTCCGACATTTTCGCTGTAAAAGTTTACCGTTTTTCCTGCATGTAATTTAATTATTAATGCCTGAAAAAGGTTAGAAAAAGATTTACCCTTATGCATGAATTGAACTTTTTTAGTTCAATTTCTATTTCATAACCAAAAGATTTTTTTCAACTATCACAGGTACCCACGTGGTTATGACCACTCTCACTACCTAGTCAATCATTGGTCATCATGCGAAACATATTCCATGATAAAGGATTTAATGATGCAATCAACATATGATTGGTTACCGTATGATTTTTGAGCTTAACAATTCTCATCTTCTGATCCTTATTGGTCTGCTTCATATCGTAGCCGGCAAACTGAGTGGCTTCGATTATATGCTGAATATTAAATCCTTCGAAGCGGACACTGAAATCCACATTTTCTTTAGACTTATTTTCAACAAACACAACAATTTCATGGTCGTCCGAATTGTAAACGGCGATGGAATCCGTATAAGGTACCGCGTCAAACTGATGTGTCTTGTAGGTGGGGACATCGGTTTGCGGGATCAGTGCGATGCCGCGTCCATAGGTAGATACTTGCATGAACGGATAGAAAATCGACTGATACCAGAGCGAAGGTTCACCTGACTCATTGGTTATGATCGGTGCAATAACATTTATCAATTGTGCGAGACAAGCGATTTTGACCCGATCTGAGTTCTTTAACAGCGTAATGAGAAGACTGCCGACTAAGAGTGCATCCTCGAAATTATAATGATCCTCAAGAAGGTGTGAAGCCACTTGCCATGGCTGTACTTTCTTATCCTGATTATGGGAATGGTACCAGACATTCCATTCATCAAAAGACAGATTAATTGTCTTCTTGCTGTGTTTGCGTGCCTTCACAGCATCGCAAACCGCAACAATGCCTTTAATAAATTCATCAAAATCTATCGATTTTGCCAGGAAATTCGCCCGATCGTTTTCTTCATTATTATAGTATTGGTGCAGAGAAAGGTAATCGACATCATCATACGTATAATCAAGGACGGTTTCTTCCCACGATCCGAACGTCGGCATCGTTTTTAGCGAACTGCCGCTCGCAATCAGTTCCACGGACGGGTCAACCAACCGTATGATTTTTGACGTTTCATGGGCAAGGCGGCCGTATTCATGTGCTGTTTTGTGGCCAATTTGCCAATCTCCATCCATTTCATTGCCCAGTGACCATGTCTTAATGGCAAACGGTTTTTCTGCACCATTTTTTCGCCGCAGATCACTCCAATACGTCCCCTCAGGATAATTACAATATTCGACAAGATTGCGTGCTGCATTGATGCCCCGCGATCCAAGATTCACCGCCATATCAGGAGCCGCACCAACGCGACCACTTCATAAATTCATGTAAACCAAACTGATTGGTTTCAATGGTTCGCCATGCCAAATCCAAACGAGTCGGCCGCTGATCTTTTGGACCAATACCATCCTCCCAATTATACCCGGACAGAAAATTGCCTTCCGGATAACGGATCAACGGAATATTCAGCTTCTTCACGGCTTTGATCACATCTTGTCGAAATCCATTTTCATCAGCAGTTGGGTGATCCGGTTGGTAAATTCCGGTGTATACAGATCGCCCCAAATGTTCAACAAATGACCCATAAAGACGCGGATCAATTTCTGAAATTATCTGTTCCCGATTGACATACAGTTCTGATTTCATTTCAACACCTGCTCTCATAAAATATGATTAGCACAAAACGATAGTTTTGTGCTAATCAATCATTTCAATTTGATTCAAGCTGGCGAACCGATCGTTAAGAACTACTACGAATTAGTCGGTGGGACAGCGGCCTTTCCTCCACCGGCAGACGAATCTTCGACCTCGCCTGCCTGGACAGGATCTTCCTTTTTCATCGTAAACAGAGCAAATAAAGTAATCAGCACAACCAACCCACCGAGAATAAAGTACGTATGCTGGAAACCGATCTGATCATAAAGGTTTCCGGCAACGGCTGAAAATACAAAGACCGATATTTGCTTGGCAAAATTAGAAGACAGAGCGTAAACGGTTGCATACAAACGAATATCAAAAGAACCCGATATATACTTCATAATGGAGACGAGCAGCAATGGCATTTCCAGTCCGGCAAGTAGACGGAAGAAAACCACCCATTCCCACGATGGCGCCATAGCACTCCCAAGAATACGAATCGCCGTCAAGAATCCGTATATGATCAATCCGTTTCGAGAGCCGATTTTATTGATAATCCATGGCATCGGGATCATCAATATAAATTCAATAACCGTCTGTCCGGAGGCCATGTAGCTGTATACCAGTGTTCCCTCGGATGCTGTAGGGAAGAAGGTCTTGAAAAAAACAATGAATTGCTGATCAAACACATCAAAAATTGCCGACGCACCCATGTAGAATATTGAAAGCACCCAAAAATTCGGCATTTTAAAGATTGAACTGACCGTTTTCCAGTCCAGAGAATTAGATGTATCACCTGCTGCTTTTGCATTTTCCAAATTTACCTTGTCACTAAACAATAGTAAAAGGGTCAAAACAATTGCTGAAATCGAACAGGACCAAAAAATTGAGTTTGGCGACCATAGAAACAGGCGGCCGGCAATCAGAGCCGCGACAATACCGGCCATCGAACCGCCCATTCGTGAATGACCATACTCAAATTTATTCGCCAAGCCTGCACGTTGCACATACTGTTCAATAACACTAACACCGCCGTTCAGGATGAAGCTCAAGAACGTGCCGGTCACAATGGCAACAAGAAAAGGATTGACACTTAGGATCGGAAGAAACGCCCATTGAAAGAATGGCCCGATAAGAATACCTGCAACAGCAATCGTTAAGACTAAATTTTTCCGAAACAGCAGCTTATCGGATAAAATCCCAAAAATCGGTTGAAACAATAGAGATATCCCGGCCATCATTGAAAAAATCACACCGGTTTCGGCACCATTCAAATGTGCAACCTGTTCCATCCATAATGTCAGGAATCCGTAAATGGTTGCCCAGATGAAAAAGTAGCTGAAATGAGTGAAAGGGAATCCCCAAAAATGTTTGCTTTGATTTTCTTTTGCACCCATGCCTATCACCCCTGCTCATTGTTGTAAGGAACAGGCTTGCCGAAGTTTGGCGTGCCGTCCTCATTCCAGGTAAAGCCCTGAACCTTCGTATGCCGATTTGGATCATAAAGCGGATCACCTTTAATATCCGTATAGTCACGACAGTGGTAAACTAAAATGTTGGTCTTGTTGTCCTCAGCGATCGTAAATGAATTGTGTCCAGGACCGTATTGATGTTCAGCCAAATCGCTTTCAAAGACTGGCTTCTTTGATTTAATCCAGTTACTGGCTTCCAGTAGATCAGCATCATCCGCAACACTTAACAAACCCATGCAGTAATTTTCATCTGTTGCACTGGCTGAGTAGGTGATGAAATACTTGTCGCCATGATGAATCACAGCCGGCCCCTCGTTGACCCAAAAACCGCGCGTTTCCCATTCATACTCCGGCTTAGATAAAAGAACCGGATCAGTTTTCAGTGTCCATGGATTTTCCATCTCCGCAATGTAAAGGTTGGAATTACCTTTAATTGACGGATCTTTTTGCGCCCAAACGTAATAAAATTTATTCCGTGCTTTGAAGCAGGTGGCATCCAGCGAGAACGAATCAATCGGAGTTTTGACTTGACCACGTTCAATCCAGTGCTCTTCGCTGGCCATTGGATTGTCTTCATCACACTCGATACAGAACATTCGATGCTGGAACATGCCGTTCTCATCAAATTCGGTTGTCGCTGCCGCGGCAAAATAGATGAACCATTTACCATCGATATAATGCAGCTCTGGTGCCCAGATCAATTGGCTCATCATTCCGGAATCGTGCTTACGCCAAACGGTGCGAGGGGTCGCATGCGCCAATCCGTTCAGCGTTTTTGATCGACGAATCTCAATTAAATTGTAGGCCGGTACTGAAGCTGTGAAATAGTAATAGCCATCAGTATGCCTGTACATAAAAGGATCCGCTCTTTGAATAATTAAGGGATTAATATAATCAGCAGTTGTCAATTTTAGAAGCTCCTTTTTAATCATTTTCCACGCGTGTCTTGATTGTGCACGCTTTCATTATAGCATTTAAGAAAACGATTACAATATAAAAATATAAATTATAATAAAATATTTCTGTTTTAATATATAAAAATATAAATTAAATAAGCCAAATTTTGATATATATAAAATTTAAGCTTTAATAATGTAAATCAAAATGTTATAATTTATATTATTATTAAAATTATTTATTAACGTTTACCACCAACTCGGCCACGCAAATTGGCGTAGACTTATTTGTAATTCAAAAAACAACAAGGGAGAAATCAAACATGCAATTAGATCTTACAGATGCCTCTTTACCCGCTTACAAGGCACTCGCCAGCTCGGTTCGTCTCAGAATCATCCGCCTATTATCTTCAAATCCTCGTATGAATGTGACGGATCTTGCCGTTCAATTAAATTTGAGCCCGGCCATTATTTTAATGCATTTAAATAAACTGGAAGCGGCCGGATTGATTGGTTTTGAAAAAAAAGGACATAACAAAATCTCCAAGTTAAAGGTTGATGAAATCTACGTTCGTTTTCCGAAAAAAATCTACTCGGCATTCGAGGCTTATGAAACGCAAATCCCGGTAGGGCAGTATACAGCTTTCTCGGTTCAGCCATCCTGCGGACTTGCCGGAGAGAAAGACTATATTGGTAAGGTTGACAATCCGTCTTACTTTATGAGCCCGGAACGGATGAAGGCCGGAATGGTTTGGTTTTCCAATGGCTTTCTCGAGTATCAGGCACCCAACTTATTGAATGCAGATAAACATTTGGAAATGCTGGATCTTTCAGTGGAGTTGGGATCCGAGTTCCCATTTTCGAATAATGTTTGGCCATCGGATATTACTTTTTTTATTAATAATATTGAAATCGGCACATGGACCAGCCCCGGTGATTTTGCGGATGTGCGAGGTAAGTATACGCCCGCGTGGTTACCCGACAATGTAAATCAATATGGTATTCAAAAAATTCTTCGAATTACCGGCCATGGCTCTTATTTAGATGGACAGCCTTTTACCGATATTTCACTCGATTCCTTAGACACGAATCAGCAAACGTTTACCATTCGTTTTGAGGTGAAAAACGACGCTAAAAATCAAGGAGGTTGTACTATTTTCGGCAAAGAATTCGGTAATTACAACCAGGATATCGTTTTTAAAGTTTTTTATAGCTGAAGTGAGCATAATCATACTCTGCGAATTTGATGAATCGTCGCCGTCAGGTTGTAATCGGAAATCCTGCTTTATCAATTAATTGTGAGGCAATATCCATCAAGCATAGATACGAAAAAGTAACCGCCAGCAAAGAAATCAAGGAGCGACTGCCAAGCGGAACATGACGATAAGTACAGCTAAAATAAAAACAATCGTCAATGCCGCACTTTTTTCTACTCCTACCTGTGATGTCTTTAAGTAATCATTGTTAATGAAGTCTTCTCCGTTAAGGGGTATGTCCCTTGAGCTATCCCTAGAGTGTCACAGTTTATGTTGACGTTCTATATGGCAGTACAAGACCGTACTTGCATTCATACAGATCAGAGATTCCAATATCAAACACATGCTTGGCCGGCAAATCGTGCTCAAACGTTATCATATTTATCAAAATATGTCTCGTAAGGCAACCTGTTTTAGACAACGACTAGATGGAGAATTTCTTCCTTATCTGCAAGCTGAGGCCGTAGTGAATCATTATCAGATACGAAGAAAATTAGAAACAGTCTGTGTAATTGGATAAACTATTATAATGAATCTAGGATTAAAGAAAAGCTCGGTGGTAAAAGTCCGATTGACTATCGGATTTCAACTACCGGGCAAGTTGTTTAAAATTATGGTCAACTTTTTGGGGTTCACAACACAGTTGAGTGGTTATGATTAAAACTTATGACGCATTTCTCTTTTATGCTTTTTAAACTTTATTGCCGATCTCTGTTCAGACTATTCCACAATTACAAAACCATCCGTTACCACAACCTCAATAATAAATTTATTTCAATATAATATGATACAAGCGAGCCATTTTTTCCTTAGAAAAGCTTAACTGTACTGAATTACTTTCAGTTTTGTAAGAACTAGTATCATCATTGTTAGGATAAATTTGCTCGATATCGCTTATTTTCCCATATTTACTTAAATCAATAGTGTGATTGTCAGAATTACCAATTCCACGCCAAACCGCAAGATAGATCTCATGGTCCCCCTTTAGTCCATAACTGAACCATGGATCATCAAGTTGACTAAGTCCGTCCGGCCAAATTGGAAGCATTGAAGGAATTTTATCCCGATAAGTCTTGTACGTTTGAATACCTTCAGCGACAAGATCAAGTCGTTGCCCTTCCAATTTATTCAAAAGGCCACTTTGATGGATACGAACCAACATGGCATTGATCATGTTGAAGATAACTTCTTCTTCATCACCCTTTTGCAAGGGATATGACCAAATAGCACATTGTTCGGGAGCCACTACTGAAGCTCCAACGGCTGCAATGTTTCCATTTCGGATATAATCAGTTTGGTCGGTCATTGATTGAATACTATGCCGTTGCAGCATCGCATAATCATGACGCATACCTCCACTGCCGCAATTCTCAATGATTAAATCCGAATAACGTTCAAATACCGCATCAAGCCATTTGAGATAGGCACGATTATGTTTCAAAAGACCATCACCGACACTATCGGCATTCAACTTGGTACCGATACCTGTCGTAATATTGTAATCCATTTTGATATAGCCAACGCCGTATTGTTTAACAAGCCGATCAACAACTTTATCCGCAAACTTACGAACTTCCGGATTAGTAAAATCAAGGTGATAACGATCCGCATCAATAACACGTTTGCCATGACGCATGAAGAACCAATCATCAGGTAACTTATTGGCAAGTGGACATTTTACTCCCATAACTTCCAACTCAAGCCAAAGGCCTGGAGTCAATCCTTGATCGCGGATATATTGTATAAGTTTCTCAATCCCATCCGGAAAACGAACGTCCGAAGGCATCCACTCACCAACGCTATCCCACCAATAGCCATCGGCATACCAGCCACAATCAATAACAAAATATTCACAGCCAACCTCTTTAGCAGCATTAATTAACGGAATTTCTTTTTCAGTTGTTGGATCACCTGAGAGACCATTCATATAATCGTTGAAAATAACCGCAAGCTTTTTATTGTCTTCATTTGAGCGACGAATAGCTCGACGATACTTGGTCATAGCATCGATAGCGTCTTCGTAATCTCCTTCAAGTTGACCAAAGGCAACTTGAACCGTTGTGAAACTGTCGCCGGATTTAAGATTCTTCCACCAATGATTATCAAATTCTTCCGGTCCCGATAACCTAATTGCCAGTAGATTACCACGGCCAATATCAGTCAGTTCATAATGCCAAGCACCATTAGTTTCAATTTGCCAAACAGACGCTTGCCTTGTTTTCGCGTTCACTAAAATTCCATTCGGGGAATACTCAGAACAAGACCATGAAGAATTATTGGTGACGCTTATTCTCTTGGTGGAAGCTTGTTTTTTTTCTCCATCAACCCAGTAATCAAGTCCGGCATTCTTCAGTGTATTGGCTTTCCACTGGGTTTCAGCAGTCCAATCATTGTTAGGAATATAGACAACATTATCTTCGGAATAATTTTCTTCAAGATCATGAGCCTGATTAACTCCGGTTAACGCAAATGAAGAGACATATTCGATTCCTAAGTCTTCTTTGCCAATATTTTTGATAGTTACCCAACTCCTAATAACAGGGGTCTCATTATAAAGTTGATAAGAATTGGTAGTTTTAAGTTGTTTCTTTTCATCTTCTTGGACAACCTTTAATAACTTACCACTTTCATTTTCCTTAATTTCATGACTAACGTACTTAAGATCCCGTCCGGGATTGGTATCAACAAAACGAACACCTTTATGATGAAAATTACGTCCAGTGATCTGAACTTCAGTAAGTGTCATGTGTTGTTTTAATTCAGAGCCGGCCGCTGATAAATCGTTAGTACCAACGGTTGACAGAATTACTTTATTATCTTCTAAGAGTTCAAATCCTAATTTTGCTGATTTTGTTTCAACATCAAATGATAACATAATATATTCTCTCCTTAAATTTATCTTTAAAAAATAGGGGATTTTAAAAATAACTATTTGAGTAAAAAACGTGTTGACTTCACTTCCGTATATTGTTTTTACATCTTAACGTTTTTTATTAACTTACATTTATCATTGTAATCGGTTTCAATTTTATATGAAATAGATTATATTATAGAAAAGGTGTTTTTTTGTAACTATATATTCTCATATATGGTGTCGTATTGTAACTACCGATCTATTTTATTTCACCACATTAAGTATAAGGAGGTGTCTAAATGCTTTCAGTTACATGTTTTGACATAAGTGCACCGGTTTTACACATATCATCGGGTAAGTTTACGGCAGGGGAAAATTGGATGCACAAACATATGTATCACAATGGAAATAGTGAAATAATAATAATGATCGAAGGTACTCTATATATGCAAGTTGATGATGATCGTTTTGAATTGAATAAAGGAGATGTCTTTTCTCTGCCACCGTATCACCATCTTCATGGATATAAGCATTCGCCGCAGGGTACTCAGTATTTTTGGTTCCATTTTTTTACCAAACCAAATGGTTTAAAAACCATAGATATTGAACAGCAAAATATAAAAATAACAAATTTATTCCAAAGTGATTGCGCTGTGTTGCCATTAATATTCAGTTTACAAACTAAAGAAAAAGAATTTGTCCTTGCTAATCAAATTCTTGACGTTGCCGCCAATAAGTACTTCACATCTTTATCAGTAGACTACTTGTTAACAGAAATGATCATTCAACTCTCAGAGGACTACTACCAGAAAATAACCGGTCACCCTGTTGCTGAACATGAATCAAGAATTGAAACAATTAAGAATTGGATTCGAGCTAACCTGTCAAAATCTCTTCATGTAAATGATGTTGCTGATGCATTCGCTCTCAATCCTCATTACTTGGTGAAAATATTTAAGGAACAAACCAATGAAACTGTTATTCAATACATCAGCAAACTAAAAATGGAAGAAGCTAAAGAACTGCTTATACGGACTAATTTACCAATTAAGCAAGTTGCAAGTATGGCCTTTTATTCTGATGAGAAACGGTTTATGAAAGCATTTAAGAAATACACAAACCTCACACCATCGGAATTTCGCCGGGCTTATACTCGTCAATTTCTTGACAGTAGTAATTTTGATCCGGAAGTACCCATTACTAAAAATACCGAGCATTACCGAAGAAGATTTAGATGAATATATGATTTGACATTTACGCTACAATAATTAATTTCACAAGGATGTGCAAGTTATGAACAACAAAAAAAGCCATGGAAATTTTTTAATTATCCTCATCATCATTGTGGTGGTCGATGCGCTATTTTTAGGATACTATGCAATACAAAATCACAGTAAAAAGAGCGGCAACATTTCTAATGCAGAAACTATTGCCGCTGTAAAGGCCCCGGTTAGTCAATCTGAAAACATCTTTCTGAAATAAACCAAAGATTTTTCAAGCAAATAAAAAAGGATGAATCCGAAGATCATCACAGAGATTCATCCTTTTTAGTTTACCCTGACAATATAGACAGTGGAGTATACCCTCTAAATCATTATTTACGCGTCTTAGAAAGTTCAATGGTAATCGTATCCTCCATGTTCTCATACTTCTGGTATATAATGGCGGGAATGATTGCCAATCCATACATAAAGATAGTTGTCCAGTTGAATGAGATATCAATTCCAGTCAAGGCGTGGGCAGTCTGAACATGGTTAGCTACATATCCGAATGAGGCCATAATACCACCATTCATAGCACCGGCAACCCCCATTCCCATTGACATACAGAATGCTGAACCAATCGTAGTCAAAATACCGGCGGCATTAACTCCATTCTTCCATTCACCATAGTCAACGGCTGAACCAAGCATTGCAAATGGCATTGAGACGGCGATTCCCGAACCAATATTGGCAATAAGCCAACCAGCAGTAGCTCCAACAACACTTAACCCGGAGAACATGATAACAAACTGACCAAGAACGGCTATCGCCAAACCCATTGCCCAAATATGGCTCTTAGATATAAATTTGTTCAAGAAAGGGATAGAAATAACACCAAGAACCTGGATTATAGCAATTGAGTTAAAGAAGGTTACTAAGTCTTTATTATGGAAGTAATAAGTGAAGTAATAAATCATTGATTGCTGTCTTCCCTGCTGGGCAACCCAAAATAAGAAATTTCCGGTAACAATGATCAACCATGGCCAGTTTTTATTCATGGCATGGATACTTCTTCTTAACGTAACTCGCTCACTGTTTGGAACGATAACCCTTTCTCTTATGTGTCCGAATGAGAAAAGTGTTCCAGATAAGTTCAAAATAGCAAAGATCACTATGAAGATTCGGAACCCTACAACGTCGTTACCACCGCCAAAGAAGGCCACTAATGGTAATGTAAGTGAGTTAACAACGAACACACCAAGGTTGGAACCCACCATTCGCCACGAATTTAAAATAACCCGTTGTTTCGGATGAGAAGTGATCAGTGGTAAAATAGTTGTAATTGGCGCATTAATTCCAAGGTAAAGAACGCCATAAATCATGTAGACAATTGCACAGTACAATGCTGTAACCGAAGCACTGAGATTTGGAACCCAAAATAGAAGAACGCCACTTGCTGCGTAAGGGAAAGCCAACCATAGAAAATATGGTCGAGCTTTACCAGACTTGGAATGGGTCATATCAATAAGTGTGCCCCAAACTGGGGCCCCGACAGCATCAACGACACGGGCAATCAATAAAATAATTCCTGTTGAGGCCGCTGAAATTGCCGCTACATCAGTAAAAAAGTACATTAAATAGCTGTTAACGACGGTCGCAACTAGCTGACCTGAAAAATCCAGGTTAGCGTAACTGAGTCTCTCAAGGAAACCAACTTTCTCCTTTGTTGACCCTGCCGGAAATTTAATGGTTTTTGCATCCATAAATACTCAACTCTTTTCAATGGTTTTAATTATCTGCATTTTTGATTAAATAAACATCATGTGAACCAATTCGAACCGGTTGGTTAGCGGAAATTGAAACATCTCCATTTTTCCAAATGTCATGGCCATTTAACGGAATTCCTAATTCAGAAACTTTTGACGCTGGTAAGCTTAAGTCACCGTCAGAAATATTAAAAAGCGCATGGTATTGATTCGCGGGGCTGCTTGCATACCACACAATTACATTCTTGTCCCTATGGGTCTGATATTTCTCAATGATTTGATCATCCATGTTGAGAAGCTCTTTATTAGTTAGCAAGCTGGTTGTCCAATCATCAAGATCAGTTAATTCACCACCCATAATTAGTGGTGATTGCGTGATACTCCAAAGGGTCATCATGGTCTTTTGTTCAGCCTTAGTAAATCGCGTCTGACGATTGCCGCCAGGGCCATCAACCGAACGGATCCCAATGTGCCCCAGTGGCAACATATCACAATCCGGCCAGTTACCTGGACGTGAAATTGGAGACCACTTCTCAGCACGATCAAACATATTAAGCAGCAACGGCCATTCGTCCCAGAAATCATCGGTGATCCGCCACATATTCGCTGTCTGTCTCAAGAGGGCACCATTTTCCACCGGAGCGGGGCCGGGTGACAATGAAAGCACCATTTCGCGACCGGTCCTATCAATTGCTTTCCGTAATGCTTCAATTTCTTTCTTGTGAGTACCCTTGTAAATGACTGAATGAGCAATATCATCACATTTGATGAAGTCGACGCCCCAAGATGCATACAACTCCATCAGAGAATCATAATATCTTTGACCTTCTGGAAGATCCACGTTGACGCCATACATGTCTGAATTCCAAGGACAAATGTTATTCAATGCAATGTCCCGGGCGGTTTTATCAGTCCCCTTGATCGATGATGCATGATGAACGGCTTGTCTGGGAATTCCGCGCATAATATGAATTCCGAATTTCAATCCAAGATGATGGATATAATCGGCCAACGATTTGAAACCGTTACCATTTGCAGCCGAAGGAAAACGGTTGGGATCTGGTAAAAGTCTTGAATAGCCATCCATTAGTAACGGCGTAAAATCGTGATATTTAGATGAATCAGCCGTCGGTTCATACCACTGAATATCGACAGTAATATATTGCCAACCATATTGTTTCAAATGCGCACTCATATAATCAGCATTGCGTTTTACTTCTTCTTCGCGAACAGAAGCACCATAACTATCCCAGCTATTCCAGCCTTTAGGTGGCACTTTTGCGAATTGTCTAAAATCATCGTTCATCCTTTACCCTTCTTTGCTTATTTTTTTATAGTTTCCTCGTTTTAATCATTTTTAGAAACTTTTTAACTTATGTTAACTTAGTGCGATCATACTCCTGCCAATTATTTAACAAAAAAGTTGGTTAACCAAACCATCCTGTGCACAGTTATCATATTAGCCCTGAAGGAAAACGGTTTCAATATCAACAAAAACACATTTAGTGTTAAAAAGTAACTAGGAATTGCATATTTAGTGCTAATTAGTAACAATTGAGTATTTCACACAAAAGTATTATTTATGAGTATACTTTTAACGCATAAATGTACCGCCGTGATTGCCGAAACACGGTTTAAAAAGAACCGAAAAAACTGCGTGCTCATTATTCATATCGAAGCACAGAATACCCATCAGGAGCACTTTTGTCAGCGAATGTTCACCCATTTCTCAATGATTTATTTAAAATTCAGAAAACCTGTTTTACAATTGCTATTTTCAGCTATGCTAGATGTAAAGCCGAACCAGATAAATTTGTCATCAAGATCCCATTCCTTGAGACCATGATGTTTCGTTTTTTTTAGATGGAATTAAGTAAAATGAACTGGCGTGCATTTATGCATCGTAATAATCCGGTCAGTGCCGCCCTGATGAGTAAAATGAATTACACGAAAAAAGAACGTGTAGCCGTTCGGCTTGTCTTTCTCAGACAAATGGGCTAGTTTACAGCTTGATGAAGCACGCAGCAGCATGATTAACGGTTTCTTTGAGACCTGATCTGAACGAAAATGAGTTGGATCAACTCATGAAGGAAGTCCATGCATTGCCGAAAGATGGGCGGGAACAAGTGATCAAACGGCCGAACTCATTCTATGATCGCAGGATGAAGAAGGAAAAAGCTGAGGAAAAGGTTTAGTGCAAAAAGAATGGCGCTGCGCATGCTTCAAAAGCAAATGGATCCCAACATTATCCCCGATTCATGTTTGAAGTGATTCCTTTTTTGATATAGGCCCGTTAAATGGGAGGACAAAATATAGATCGCAGGATCCTTCAAAATAGACCTCAACTATATTTTCATAATTAAAAAGTAAACTTGTTCCTCAACTTTATCGAACAGGTAGGCTGTTTGAGAAGTTAGATCCTTCTGCTGAATGACCAGAAGCAGATCCATTTTCCTCAAAATCACCTTATGATTCATATAACGCTCAATGAGTATAAAAATTCACTTACACTTTTCAAAACTGCTTTTCTCTATAATCACTCCAGATGGGATGCATTTTCTTCGCGGTGAGGGCAGTTTTAATATCACTGTAATAATGCAGTTTTCTTTTTACATGTTCTAAATCTTTTTGGAACTGTATGAGCTGCTTTTCAATATGCTGTTGCTGCTCGATCAATAGGTCTAATATATCATCAATATGTTCTGTCTCCTGCTCTTCGTATGTAAAGAACATCTGCAGCTTAGAAATGGATAGCCCGGTTCGTTTGAGGCAGCAAATCGTTCTGAGACGATGGATATGCTTCTCCTCATAAATCCGTTGACCAGCGGCAGTACGACGAACATTGGTTAAAATAGCCATATCCTCGTAATAACGCAATGTCGATGCGGGCAGCTGAAACATTTTAGAAACATCCTTAATTGTGTACACGGTCATCACGGTACCTCCCTTTTAAACAACAGAATAACTTATTGACTTCAAGTATACTTGAAGTGATATCTTCAGTGAAGAAAAGGAAGGAAGATGATTATCATGTATCAGGCATCCGAACAACGTTATGAGAAAATGGACTATCACCGTTGTGGTCATAGCGGCCTGAAATTACCGGTCGTGTCGTTGGGGCTTTGGCATAATTTTGGCGATACTGCAAAATACGAACGCATGAAAGGCCTCTGCTTTACAGCTTTTGACAACGGGATTACTCATTTTGACCTGGCCAATAATTACGGTCCGGAACCAGGAAGTGCGGAAAAAAATCTAGGTATCATTTTGAAGGAAAATTTTAAATCTTACCGGGATGAACTGATCATCAGTACAAAGGCGGGCTATGACATGTGGGAAGGTCCCTATGGAAACTGGGGAAGCAGAAAATATCTTCTAGCCAGCTTGGATCAAAGTTTGAAACGGTTGGGCCTTGATTATGTCGATATCTTTTATCATCATCGAATGGATACGGAAACACCGTTGGAAGAAACGATGGGCGCACTTGATCAGGCAGTAAAAAGCGGGAAAGCCTTGTATGCCGGACTTTCCAACTATGACGGACCAACGATGAAGAAGGCTTGCCGGATACTCAACGCATTGCATTGTCCATTCGTCATCAACCAGAATCGCTATAACATTTTTGATCGGACCATTGAGCAAAACGGGTTAAAAACAGAGGCTGTCAGGGAAGGCAAAGGCATTATTACGTTTAGTCCGCTTGCGCAGGGAGTGCTGACTGATCGTTATCTAAATGGCATTCCTGCCGACAGTCGTTTTGTAACCGACGGCAGATTCTTACACAAAGCGCAAATTTCAGAGGATAGGCTCAGTCGCGTCCGCCGGCTTAATGAACTTGCTCAGTCGCGCGGTGAGGATCTTGCACGTATGGCGTTAAAATGGGTGCTCAGGGATGGCGCTGTTACCAGCGTCCTTATTGGCGCATCAAAGCCAGAGCAAATATTGGATAATTTAAAAGTGATGGACAGCACACCCTTTACAGAGGAAGAATTAAAAAAGATCGATGCTCTTGTTTTAGGGTAAAATAAAGTTTTTATATTTGTTGCATCAGCAGCCAATTCCCTCCAAGTACCGGATGCTCTTTCTATGAAATAATTTACCGCAAACGTTCTATAATTGGAGTAAAGCGACATAACAAGGAGGCAACACAATGGACAATGATTGGATCAACCGCTTGCCTTTGAGAGATATTCGGCAGATCACACACGTCGGCGGGGGCGATGTGAATCAGGCTTACCGAATCGATACCGACAAGAAAAGCTATTTCCTACTTGTTCAGCCAGATCATCCGCAAAGCTTCTATGCGGGTGAAATCGCCGGTTTAAAGGCCTTTAAAGAAGCGGATATTATGGCTCCACGGGTGATCGCCAGTGGACAGATCAACGAAGATGCCTATCTGCTGCTCAATTACCTTGAGCGCGGCACCGGGAAGCAATCCGATTTAGGCAGGCTGGTTGCCCATCTTCACCATCACGAAAGCCACAATGGCCGGTTTGGCTTTGATTACCCCTATTCGGGGTCCAGCATTTCATTCACTAATGATTGGACGAATTCATGGACGGAATTATTCGTCCACCGGCGTCTGGATATGCTTGCTTCGCTGCTGCAAAAGAAACATCTGTGGACAAGCCATGACGTCACGTTGTATGAAAAAAGTCGCGACATCATTGTTTCTGAGCTGGTACGTCATCCAAGTAAACCTGTGCTGCTGCATGGTGATCTATGGGGCGGAAACTATATATTTTTAACGGACGGCTCACCGGCATTAATCGATCCGGCAGCAGTTTACGGTGATCGGGAGCTGGATATCGGAGTGACCATGGTCTTTGGCGGATTTACTCCTGAATTTTACCGAGCTTACGCAGCCGCCTATCCATTTGATAACGGCTATGAAAAACGGCTGGCATTCTATCAGCTGTATTATCTGATGGTTCACCTGAACAAATTCGGTCTCAGCTATGCGGGCAGCGTTTCGGCAACGATGAGTAGGATAATCAGCGAAAACGAATAAAGCACTGTTTAAGAAATCAAATGCGTTTCTGAATCATTGATTTTTTGATTTAATACGTGGCTGTTTATTGCAAGGCACCCCACCTTGATGCATGATCAATTGATCACCATTAACTCTTAATGTGAACATACAAAATTCAAAGCCTAAAAAGAAAAGTCGGCGGTTGATCAATATAAGGGGAGGCATGTTGTTACATGCCTCCCCTTATATTGATGTGAATAAGAAATGATGCCCGATTTTTATTATGTGGTTGCTTTTCAACTTGTTAATTCGTTCTACTGATGGTTAATTCAAGGAGTTAGTATGCTGATCCATTTAAAGGTACATCGCGGCATTGCTTATCGAGCTTCAGCTCTATCTTTTCTCAACTGATACGGTTACAGGACATATATGCGCACCATGCGGTACTGCAGAAAAAGGCCGGAATCCTCCATTCCTGGCTTTACTTATATTAATATTCTCCTTTAATGACAAAAAACGAACCCCGAATGATTCCGGCCAATTTTGATTTTTGCCGGGCAAACTTAAACGTTCCTTCTAATTCCCTAGGTACTTCCATTCCCTCAGAAAGCTTGAAACCAACGGCTCGTTTCTTAGGGTTATCGACTGTATACATAACGTTGACCTCAAGGCCGTCCTCATAAAAGACATAGGCAAATTTAATCTTTTCCACTTGGAAACACGATGTTTCAAGCGGTTTAGCCGCAAACTC
The DNA here is from genome assembly GCF_024125445.1 of Sporolactobacillus shoreicorticis. Lineage (GTDB taxonomy): Bacteria > Bacillota > Bacilli > Bacillales > Sporolactobacillaceae > Sporolactobacillus > Sporolactobacillus shoreicorticis. Next base: position 24,433 of record NZ_JAMXWM010000026.1, read on the forward strand.
AAGATCGCGTTCTTCTTTCAGGATTCGGTTCACATAGTCAAGCGTCTCCCGGCTTTCATTCGCCGGTACAACCGTAAATTCATGCTTGTATTTGTTCATAAAGTAACGCGCCTCATTTGCCCGTAAACCAGCAAGTGCTTCTGCTACGGGTGACGACTCTAATCCAATCTTAGACACATTTTTAAAATCAACGATATAGGACATTTCCATTTCTCCTCATATTTATTATCCGGCAACGAAATCCATCGTTCGTAATGACCGCACCGTTTTGGCAGTCAACGTTGAATGGGCCTCATCAAGTTATTATCTTTGTCACCTGATGAATAGATCATACACCCAAATCATATCAAAATATGATACTGTTTGTGTGTTTATTTAAAAACTCCGTGTTCATCATTCATGTTGAAGCACAACACACACATCAGGGCCACTTTCCTCAGCGAATGTTTACCTATTTTTCAATAATTTACCTAAAATTCAGAAAATACGTTTTACTGATTGCCATTTCCGCTATGATGAGATTAGAGAGGAATCAAATGAATTTGCCATCAATACCCCATTTCTTGAGACCATGACGTTTCGATTCTTCAAGTTGGAATTTGGCAAAATGAACTGGCGCACATTCATGCATAGCAATAACCCGGTTAGTGCCGTCTGATGATTAAAATGAATTACACAAAAAAAGAATGTGCAGCCGTCCGACTCGCCTTTTTCAGGCAAATGGTCAGTTTACCGCTTGATGAAGCACGCAGCAGCAGGATCAACGGTTTCTTTAAGACCTATTTAAATCTGAACGAAAATAAGGTGGATCAACTCATGAAGGAAGTTCCTGCATTGCCAAAAGATGTGCGGGAACAAGTGATTAAATGGCCGAACTCATTCTATGATTGTGGGTTAAAGAAAGGGAAAACTGAGTGAAAGGTTGAAGCGCAAAAAGAAATGCACTGCGCATGTTTGACATGCATATGGATCTTCAAACCATCTCCAAATTAACCGGATTATCGGAAGAAATGATCATCAAACTAGAGAAGTAATCGCAAAATGCAGCTCAGGCATCATTTCCAGCTCATGTTTGAAAAGGCGTGATGGGTGGGCGGCCCAGATTCACGCAATGCAAAAGCATCGGTGACATCCCCATCTTCCAGAAGACAACCTTCTAATTGGCAATAAGTTCGCTTGATTTCTCATTTGAGGATCCCACATCCCCTGAATCAAAGTGACCCCCCTTAAAGTTGAATTTTATTAAGGGATGCGTTCTGATTACTGAGTATGAATTTTATTAATGAGTTTTATGATCTTATTGTTATCTCCCGGGTCAATGTGTACTATTTTTGCATGCTTAATAATATAATATTTTCATAAAATTTTTCACCGGCCGGATAACTGCCATCCCAGCGTAAAGGAACGTTGTATACTTTAATCGTTCCGTTTCCATGATTACTATAAGTAACCGATCCATCCACTAATCGAGAACCTGCCAACTGAGTGACCTGTTCCGGGTAACCGACACTGGTGCGATCATCAGGATTGATTGGTTTACCGGCCGGAATATGTTGAACATTCAATTCATCCGGATCTTTAATGATCCCAAGTTCCAACCAGATCCGAGCATACTCAATCTCTTTAGAAGAATACCCAGATAATATATGATCTTCGTTGATTTCCGATAGATTATCTGATCCAACATTTTTTTCCTCAGCTGTAGGCTTAGATTTTTCCTCCTTGTTAGCTAAACCAGTCTCTGCTGTATCGTTAGTCTTTTTTTCCGGCTGCGAAGCAGATGTATTTTCTGAAGAAACATCTGTCTTTGCTTCCCTGTTCTTTGTGGCTGTACTGCATCCAAAGAGCAGAAAAACAGGCAGGAATAGAGAAAGAGTAAGGCAAACATTCTTTGTTACTTTCTTCATTTGATCCGATCCTTCAATTCTACGATCCATTTACAGATCCTAGTTCATGACTGCAATGATCGATAAAATGGCAAAGTCTATTACACGTGATTTAAAAGTTATTAAATGAAAAATGCTCACTTCGACAGTAAACGGCTAATTACACTACAGTTTGGCAACATAAACCGGATAAAAGCAGGGATTCATCCATGAAAATCACCTGTATATTGATTAACAGTTACATATGGGTTTTGTCCGGTATCCTGTTCTTTGACCCATACTTCCCACCGTCCGTTACCAATAAATTTGTAACGACTAGGCGTTACGTGGTATCCGTTATATAAATCCTTCTCAAATTTCTGGACCCATGCACCTTTTGGACGGCTCACTGTTTGATTATCTATACCTGTCTTTGTACTTGAATCATTTGCTTTATTCAATGACCCTGTATCATTTGTCGATGTGTTTGCTGTCGACGAAGAATGACCCATTTCTGATTCGTTTGGCTGTGCAGATAAGTCTGACCGGACATTCGCTTCAGATTCATTTGGCTTTCTCGAAGATTGTCGCTGATTCTTTACCGAGGATGTCACACTTGAGCTGGAACTTATTGGTTTATTCTCACTTTTCTTTTCTTGTGACTGAGTTGAGAGATTCGTTTTCGAAGATGCCTGATCCTTTGACGCGTTTTGGTTTAGATGACCAATAAAGAAAACTCCACCAATTACAATTAGGACAATCAATAGAAATAAAATAATTTTTTTCATTTCTAATGCCACCTCTCTTGCCACCTCTCTTGGCATCGTAGCACAAATTTGCGGTATGAGACAGTCAGCCACCTGATCAACATATATAGTTTACCGAACAGTCAAAAGTTCTAAGCGGCTAAGAAGTCAACAGTACTCCCCTTTTTTCAGGTGTTTCCTGCGTCTGAATGACTTGTGACTTGTTATGGCAAATGTAGTCGGAACGTTGTTGCTAGCTATTTTATCCTTGTTGCCATCTTCTGACGGAAATAACTTGTGCAGAATCAAAGTATTATTTCTTCGGTTGCGTATAGCGGTCAAAGAAATCCTTATCCAAGCCGAACGGCCCGATAAGAAACATTGGAGTGATCTGAAATTCAGATTTCAAATCGGAAATAAAAACAATACACTGATCAAACATCAGCTGCAGCAGCGACTTTATCCGCCACGGACGAATCGGCGCTATTTGGTCATCCAAAGGTTCGAGACTTCGGTAACTCCTTTTGTGAAGTTACCCAAAGAAATAGCGGTTCTCCTGATACATTATTAAACCCAATTTATAAGCACGATACTCTCTTATATTTTCTCGTAAACTTCATCTGGAAGCGGTCAGTTTGTCCAAATAAGCGATGTCCTGTTCTGAAATCGTAAAATCAATGTCTGCATTATTGTGAATATGCGCTTCACTGGTTGCTTTAGGCAAAGGCAAGACATCTTTTTGCAGGCAGTAACGAATGGACAATTGTGCTACAGAAACAGAGTACTTCTCAGCGATCTTTTGTAATTCAGAATTATTTAAGATCTTGCCGGTTGCAAGCGGCGAATATGCCTCAACAAGCAAATCGTTGTCCTCGGCATATTTTGTAATATCCGGTTCTGTAAAACCGATGAAATAGCGGATCTGATTGACCATCGGTTTGATCGTGCAATGCTCAAAGATATTTTTCATATCAGACACATTGAAATTAGAAATGCCGATTGCTTTGACTTTTCCGGATTGATAGACTTCCTCCATTAATTTCCATACTTTCAGATTTTCCTTTGAATAATCGGCACCCCATTCTGCCCATGGCCACGGAGCGTGAATCAAATAAAGATCAAGATAATCGAGATCAAGGCTATCCATAGTTTCTTCAAAACGCTGTCTTGCAGCAGCATAGCTTTTTGCCTCGGCCGGGCACTTAGATGTCACAAAGATCTCACTTCGATCAACTCCGGAATCACGGACGGCCTCCCCAACACTCTTTTCATTGTGATAGGCCGAGGCGGTATCAATATGACGATAGCCTAATCTGAGCGCGTTTGTTACCGCCTCATAAGTAACCTTTCCTGCCGGGATCTGCCAGGTACCAAAACCAACCTTTGGTATCTTAATGCCATTGCTTAACGTATAAACATCCGTTAATACAGTCACCTTTAAGCCTCCTGATTGTGAACCAGCACTTTAATAGCTGGTTTATAGAATTTGTGATACTGCCCTTCATTAAAAATATAAATGTTGAAGCGAACTCCATGTCAAATAAAAGATCTGCTGGTCTCTTCAAATGCCGAGCTGCAAATAAATTTTTGTATGAGCGATCAGATCATCTGAATTTTAGCATTAAAATGGCGATGCACTTAGTTCTCAGCGTAAATCTCTTTAGCAAGATTAAAAGCAGACCAAGCTTTTGACCACCCGGCATAGAAGGACAAGTGTGTAATCATTTCTACGATTTCTTCTTTGGTTACGCCATTTTCTTTAGCCTTACTCATATGATATTTCAATTGCTCGAACATGCCGGAGGTAATCAATGACGTTACCGTAATCAAGCTCCGATCACGAGCAGACAGTTCTTTCTCACGGGACCACACTTCACCAAAGAGTACATCATCATTCAATTCCGCAAATTTTGGAGCAAAATCTCCTAACAATTCATGGCCAGCTGTTTGTTTTTTTAATGCCATCATGAAACACCCCATCTTAGCAAATTATAAAATCACTAACCACTCATATTAAGTCAATAAGCCAGCATGCAAGCGAGTTCATCCATCCGACTTACGACCATTTGCCGGTCAATACTTCTGTTCGGTCGTTTGCCGGTGCGGGCGTACGTGACAAGCCAGCAAGCTCAGCATACATTTCTTGGGTCACTTTGAAATCAGCGGCTGCAAGCGAATCTTCCAACTGTTTGAGATTCCGTGCCCCAATAATTGGTGCAGTAACAGATGGATTCGCCTTAACCCAAGCAACGGCTAGGGTTGCAGGTGCAACATTGTGTGCCTTGGCATATGCGGTAAATCGATCAGCAGTCTCATAATTTTCTTCTGCAGCATACCGATCTGAATAGCGCGCTTCATCGATCAATCGGCCGCTTGTCGGATGCTTGTCAACCCCGTACTTACCGGTTAACAGTCCACCACCCAATGGACTGTAGGCAATCACACCTATTTGTTCGGTTTGTGCCATCGGCAGAATCTCCACCTCCGCCTGCCGTTTAACCAAGCTGTACATCGGTTCAATGATTTCAAACCGTCCAAGCAGTTCTTTAGCCGCAATGCCCTGAGCTTTCATCATTTGCCAGGCCGCCCAGTTGCTGGAACTGGCATGAAGGATTTTGCCTTGATGCTTCAGATCATCCAATGCCCGCATGGTCTCTTCTATCGATGTATTTTCATCAAAATCGTGTACAATGTAGAAATCAATATAATCCGTTTGAAGTCTTTGCAAGCTTGCTTCAACAGCGCGCATAATATGCCGTCGGGAAAGGCCGCGCGCATTGATCGCTTGACCGGTCGGCCAGAAAACCTTCGACGTAATCACCACATCATCACGAGCATCTTTAATTAACCTTCCCAATATTTCTTCAGAGAGACCGCCGGCATACACATCTGCTGAGTCAAAGAAATTAATACCTGCTTCACGACAGCGCTCAAACATTGCCTTGGAAGTCGCCTCATCCGCGGTACTGCCGAACGACATCGTTCCAAAAGCTAAGCTTGAAACTTTGATTCCCGTTTTGCCTACCGTACGATATTCCATTTGTATGCACTCCTCATTATTCTATCTACAAGTCAGTATAGGCCCTTCGTAGTGTTAGAAGGCAAGCACTTTACTCATTTTTATTTTCTATAGCAAACGGTTCATTTATGAGCTTAGAAAGTCGCTAAGGGTTCGTGTTATGATAAGGATAAGAGGGATCGATTGGGAAGGAATGTGCTTCAATCACTACGTTGCATCAGCCTTTGTGATCGTGATTAGCACATACTAACTTAAGCTTTTAGGGGGGAAATATTTTGTCCTACACAATTCGAGAAGTTTCCCAGAAAGTGAATGTATCAACATACAGTATTCGCTATTATGATGATCACGGTCTGTTGCCGACGATCAAACGTGATGAAAATAATAACCGAGTTTTTGATGATGTTGATCTCGAGTGGATCGAAGTCGTTGCTTGTCTGCGTGCAACCGGAATGTCGCTCGCAAAAATCAAACACTATGTTGAACTATGTCTTAAAGGTAAAGAAACTGTCCGCGAGCGTTACCGCATTATGATTGAGCAGCAACGAGAAACGATGGCACAGGCTGAAAAAATTCAGGCCCATTTGCGGTTGATCACGAAAAAAGTCGACCATTATGCCAATGTCTTACTTGATCAAAAACCCGATACGCTGATGCCCAGCAAAGAGTTGAAAAAAATATATGCGCAGGACTATTAAGAGAATAAGATACCGTTTTAAGGATAATGCTGATTCGGTCAGGGCTTATTGTTATGACTATTAAGAGAATAAGATACCGTTTTAATCAGAATTTAGATTTGTACTGCTTTTTTTGGCTTTCAAACATTTGAGCATCAAAAAGTAAAAGCGGATACCGGAAGGCGGTACCCGCTTTTATAAACTCCTTTTCAATTAGAATTTAGAAATCAGTTCAGAAAAATGTATTATATAATTTATGCGCTCTTGTTAAGGAAGTTCCAAGAAAACATTACTAAACGACCATCTGCTAAAGCAGGTGGTCGTTTAGTTCAGAAGCCGCCCGAGTTAAAACCCATGTAGACGAGCATAAAATGCGTCGAATTCTAAATATTTTTCAGTTTGAACTTATATTTCGCTAGTGGTAAGCTATCGATTCACGACATATTCTGATAGCATAGAATTTGGTATGCAGCGATAGTCGCCCGACACAGCACACTATCTCTGAGAATTCAATGAAAACGTTTTTTTGCATTGGCATTCGTTAGGAGACGCTCTGTTTCGAGCCTGTCACATGTGATTGCCATTTCCGCGATGTTTCTATTGAATTCAAAAATCGTTAATCAACAACATCGTTGGCCTGCTCCTAACAATCATCTTAGTTCATGTTGTCGCATCGTATCCATTTCAAGAATCGTCCGATCGTCAAGTTTTTCAATGTTTCTGACGTTTGCTGGAGCATGCTTCTAACTTGATCGATTGGTTTTGAGGTTAGGGTACGGCTCTGGTTGAAATTGCCGATCATCTTGTTCTTTTTTATTTTAAAGCAACTAAAATCGGTTTCGCAATCCATTCTCGTCGACCTTCTGTTAACAGGTCTGGGGAGTAAAACTCGGTAACCGATTAGCGATAGGCTGTCCGCCTTCAGCGTATGGCTTGCTTTATGGGATATGATCTAGTCGCTTTGATTCATTACGCAAGCTAAAGAAAAAACTGGATTACCAAACTTTTTTCTGCTAATGGGCGGACAATCAACGACTAGGCTTCATCCTTTTGTGAATGCTGTAGCTAGACTAGAATAGTTATTAAAGAGTACCTTGGGAGGGTATCAACGTGAAAACAACTTTACTGCTCGTCGAAGATGAAGAAGGCTTGGCTGATTCTTTGCAAACCGAATTTGAATTGGAAAACATGGTGGTGATCTGGGCTAAAGATGGTATTGAAGCTCTGAACAAATTTCACGAAAATGAAGCACAGATCAGTCTGATCATTTTAGACTGGATGTTGCCTCGACTAGATGGCTTTAGTGTTTTACGCCGAATTCCAGCCAGATCCCAGTCATCATGTTAACAGCGCGCGACTATATCGGCGATAAAGTGGCTGGACTGACCGGTGGTGCAGATGATTATTTAACCAAACCCTTCGAAATGGAAGAGCTGATTGCACGTGTCGAGGTTGCTCTGCGCCATAGTCACCCCGTATCACAGTCTGCCACAGTTTATACCACTGGAAACCTTACCGTGGATACCGAATCCAAGCGGGTCTCACGAGAAGGCGACATCATTCCTCTTACACAGCGAGAGTATGAGTTGCTGGTTGCGTTGATTGTCAATCAAAACGAACCTTGTTCCCGTGAATCGTTGTTGGACACTGTTTGGGGCATCGACTTCGACGGGCAACCAAATATCCTCGATGTCTATATCCGTAACTTGCGTGCCAAAATTGACGCTGACACCAATGAGCGCAAACTGATCCATACCGTCCGGGGTGTGGGTTATATGCTGTCCGATAATGTTGTCAGCAGGTGATTGCAAATGAAAAAGAACAATCAGTCCAGTGCTGCAATCATGATGCGAAGTCTCATGACCATGATCGTCGTGATCACGTTATCGTTAGGCCTGCTCATTATCATCGCTGTCGGTCATCAACTACTGGAAGAAATACGCACCACGACCACGCATATCGTCAAAAGTCTGAAACAGACCGATATTGACGGTGATGACGACTGGGAAAACTGGCGGCGCAATAGTACCTTAGACACTAGCTCCAGCTACGTTTATGTGCATAACATGCGTAAGGATGCTAAGATCAAGCACTATTACTCCCCCAATGCGCAAAAGATCTTAAAAGTAGCGCCTTTCAAGGTACCATTAATCAATCACCTCTACTATCGTCCGGGGATGGGCTTCCTTTACCATCGGATGGTTCACGCTCAAGGCATCTATTACACGCTTTGGCAAAACATGGACTACCAGCTGGTCGTCTTATTCCGGGTTATGCAGGTAACCTTGTTACTTCTGGTTTTGACCCTGCTTGCAAGCCCGATCTATATTCGTCGCCTTACCCATCGCTTGACCGATCCACTCATGGATCTTTCCAATACAACACAAGTAATCGCCTCCTCGAAAGAACCCGGATCAATACAACTACCGGTACCAAAGCGCCCGACCGAGGTGACGGAGCTTGCCAACAACTTCAACGAACTCTTAACGCTGCTGGACGAGCGACAGGAACAACAGAAGCTGTTTGTCATGAATGCTGCCCATGAACTACGAACACCTATCGCGACAATCAGAAGTCATGCCCAACTGATCGAACGCCACGCCAAAGATCACCCAGAAATCATTCCAAAGTCTGTCCACTACATCACGGAGGAATCTCGTCAGATGCAACGGCTGATCGATGAACTCTTGCAGCTTTCTAGGGCGGATAGGCTGTCATTAGAAGTGGCTGACCTCGATTTAAGCACGACCCTTCAAAGCATTGTCCAAAAAAGCTGAAGGGTACCTTTTCTCAGAAGCTGCAAGTCAGCATCGCGCCGGGTATTCATGTAATTAGTAATGCAGGTTTCCTTGAGCAGATCGTCAATAACCTCGTAACCAATGCCGCTAAATATTCACCTGAAACAAGCACGATTCAGGTTGAACTATCTGTTGCAAATAACGGAACCCGGGTAATCGCCGTCAAGGATCAAGGAACCGGTATTGCTGATGAGGACAAGGCACACATCTTTGAACGGTTCTACCGCAGCGCGGATGTTCGCGGATCAATTCCAGGCACTGGCTTAGGCCTGGCGATTGCAGCTCAACTTGCTAAACTCAGCAACGGTCATCTTGAAGTGCGAGACAATCAACCTATTGGAACTGTCATCAGTTTGTTACTGACTGCCCCTCAAGAAGCCCTCTCTGAAAGCACGATTAAAGGAGACTAGCTCACATGTGCTGCGATGCAAAACCTCTCAAAAAAAGAGAGGCTTTTTTTTCGTCTAAAAACAGCGAAATCTAAGTTTTTTTCAGAAACAAATACCGCTTTCTCACGGATTTCAGTTTAGTAACTGAACAAAATTGAGTTTCAATTTAGTTTTCATAAGTAGGTAGCAATCTCAAATTCAGATATTCTAGGCACGGAGTTAAGAGACAGCGTTCATTCTGATTTCAAAAGGAGCTCTCAACATGTCTGTGTTACTTTTTACAACTTTTATACCAAACCTTAACCAGCTCTTGCCGCAACTAATCAGCCAATACGGCAGTCTGATCTACATCGGTTTGTTTGCACTGATTTTTATTGAGACTGGGATCGTCATCTTACCATTTCTGCCAGGTGATTCGCTCCTGTTTCTCTGTGGCTCACTGGCCGCCTTAAGTGGCCACCCGCTCAATATTTGGTTGCTGATCGTGCTACTGGCCGTGGCGGCGATCCTCGGGGATTCCTTAAACTTCGAGATTGGCGAACACCTCGGCACATACCTCACCCGCAACAAGAAGCTTAGTCGTTTCATTAAGTCCGAGTATTTGGATCGATCAGAACGCTTCTTTCAGAAACACGGCAAGGGGGCAATTTTCTTAGGTCGCTTCATGCCAATTCTTCGGACATTCATACCTTTCACGGCAGGCATTAGTCAAATGCGTTATCGCGACTTCGTTACCTACAATGTTCTCGGCGGTATCACTTGGATATTGATTGCATTAGGTGCCGGGTTCTTCTTCGGCAATATCGCAATTGTCAAAGCTCACTTTGAACTGATCATGACGGCAATTATCGTGATCTCGCTTCTGCCAGCTGCGATCATGGCGCTACGAAAACGGGGAGGCAATGTAAGTGGAGATTAGTCAAAAAAAAATTATCGGTATTGGCTTCCTTGTCACCTTCGTCATTTTAGCCACTGGTGTTGTTAGTCACGCGCATTGGATCCACGTACTAGACACGTCGATCAGTTCCTTGGCAACCAAGTCCATTAGTCCAATGAACACACAAGTCTTCAAGATCGTGGCTTTCCTCGGTAGTCCAGTGATAGTCATCGGTTTAACCGTTCTTTTATGCGCCTACCTCTGGACTCGTCAAGGTGCAATTATCAGTCTCTGGATTGCTGGCATACAGTTATTCGGTTCTGCGTTTGTCGCAATAATGAAACAACTTGTCGCGCGTTCTCGTCCGCTGCATCAACTCGTGGCAGATACCGGATTCAGTTTTCCAAGTGGTCACACTTTCTGCACAACGATCCTTGTTTTCTCGATCTTGATGCTGTGCTTACCGCTGATTCAAGATCAAGAAAATCAGTTAATTGCCATGCTCGCTGGCGCGCTATGGATTGGCATGGTCGCCGTCTCTCGAATTTATCTTCGTGACCATTTTGCTTCTGACGTACTTGCCAGTGTCTTTTTTGATTCTGGCTACTGGTTGATCGTGACAGCGTATGAAGAAGCCATCAAGCGATTGCTCAAACGAATTTTACCAAGAAAGGATACAATAACATGCAAAAACTAACGATCGTCATTCCCGCTTACAACGAAGAAGAAGTACTGACTTCGTCTGTACAAAAACTGCTCGATATCGAAGATCAAATTGCCGAGCGAAATAGTCTTAACCAAAAAGCTGATATTCTAATCGTGGACGATGGATCCTCAGATCATACTTGGTCGATCATTGAACGGCTGAACCTCGAAACATCCCGCATTCGCGGGCTACGTTTCTCCCGTAACTTCGGCCATCAGGCAGCTTTGATTGCCGGATTGCGCGAAGCAGTCAAAACAGCTGACATGGTCGTCACAATCGATGCCGACCTGCAAGACGATCCTAACAAGATCGCTGAAATGGTTGACAAGTACGCCGATGGCGCAGACATCGTCTATGGCGTCCGCAATAACCGCGACACCGACAGTTGGTTTAAACGCACGACCGCACAAGGCTACTACAAGGTCCTCAAGTTATTAGGCGTCGAGCTAGTACCAAACCACGCTGATTTTCGGCTAATGTCCAAACGGGCTCTCGAAACGTTCCTGACCTATCCGGAACGCAATATCTTCATTCGCGGCCTGATCCCCAAGCTCGGCTACAACACCACCGAAGTCTACTACAAGCGTACCCCTCGCATGGCCGGTGAATCAAAGTATCCGCTCAAGAAGATGCTCACTTTTGCTTGGGACGGCATTACTAGCTTAACCATCGCCCCAGTACGCTTGATCCTCATCATTGGGGCATTAGCTTGCTTATTCGCAGTCGGAATGTCGGCGTACTCGATCATGATGAAGCTACTTGGTTTAACAGTCCATGGATGGTCTTCTCTAATGTTATCTGTATGGTTTATCGGCGGCCTGCTGATGATCAGTCTCGGGGTAATTGGTGAGTATATTGGCAAGCTGACTATCGAAGTCAAAGGGCGTCCACTTTACACGATCCAGAATGTCTTGGAATAGGTGATGCTTATGAATCGCAAAATCTTCCCAACGTTTTTCTCGCTGGTATTAATCATCTGTCTGTTGATTGGCATCCTAGGGAACTTGACTAAATATACCGGTGTCGCTGTTCTGATCGTCACCATCTTCGCATTCAGCTGTATTCGTTTACTCGCACCGACAATCAACTCACTTCCATTCAGACGTATCAAGTGGGGTATTGGCATTGGACTCGGTTTCATGCTGGTCGCTCAAATCTTCATCATGAGTGTCATGCCAAACACGGTCTATCACGACCCATATCGCGTCCTGTCGCAAGCTGATCAGATGGCTGCCGGTCACATGACTTGGGATATCACATACTTCTGGCGCTATGCGAACAACGTGCCGCTAGCGTTTCTGCTGTCATTATGGCTACGCCTGACCCAGTTAATCGGTTTCTCAACTAATCTCTCAATTCATCTGTTGAGCTTAATAGTGCTCGATGGTTTCATCGGTCTATTTTTATGGACAATCTACCAGCTCAATCAACGTAACAGCACATTGATCGGCGCGTTTGCCTTTTTTGCTTTGACACCGTTCGCCTACACCTATTATCTACAGGTCTTCTACTCCGATCTGCCTTCGATGCTGATCCTGCTGATCGTCATCCGAGCACTATGGCAATGGTCGGGAAAAATCCGAAGGCAACGTATTATTTCAGGTATCGTACTTGTGGTGACTGTGTTAATTGGCGAGCTGCTGAAGCCAAACCTGATTGTTCTCATTCCTGCACTTGCGATCGTAGCAGTAATCCTATTACACAAGCATCTCTTGAAACAGATGAAGCTGACCCTCCCCATGCTTCTAATCATGATCGGTTTCGGTCTCAGTGTTCCTGCCACTCAAGGCATCTATCATCTCAGCAACTTCACCCCTGAGACCAAGTTCGAATTTCCTGTGACTAATTGGATGTTGATGGGCGTGAACCCAGTTCATAACGGCAGCTATGCGGGTAGCGATGTCAGTCATGCGATTGCGCTGCCTAATAAGGCGGCCCGTCAAAAGTACGATCTCAAGCACATTCCCCGGCGCATTAAAAAACTCGGCGTTGCCGGCATGGTGCGCCTTTGGACGATCAAACTTAAGACTCTGCTCGATGTCCGTGGCATCCAAAATTGGTATAATGGGGGCTTCCAATCCGCGCCTGCCTGGTATCACAGGCACGCCCAATTTTTACAAGTCCTCACGATGATCAGTTACAGTGCCGCCACGATCTGTCTATGGTTAATGTTGATCTTACGGTTAGCGGTATGGCACCCTGATCTGACTGATGTCAGGAACGTTGCAACGCTTACCGCGATTATCACGGCACTCGGTTATCTAGCCTTCCACACACTGCTTTGGGAAGTTGAACCGAGGTACGGTCAAGCAATTCTGCCGCTAACATGGTTTGCACTAGCCGCACTGCCGGCACCCGCAAAAACCGAAAAATCACGTTTTTCGCTGCATCGTTGGGTGACAGCGCTCGTAGTCACTGTCACCGCATTAGCCTCAATCGGCCTCTCTAATCAGCTGGGGCTTGAGCATCCAAAAAATACGGTGATTGCCGCACAACGGAGTCAGTTATCGGTTCAATATCACGCCAAGGCTGTTGAAGTAATTCCGGGAACAATCATGACGGAAGACATCGACCTACACGGACAAGCCAACTACCTTTCCGTTCAAATTCATGCTAACTCCCATGTTAGAATCACCTTGATCAGCACGAGCACTGGCCATGTATATCATCTCTATCATGCCGCGTATGTATACCGGCTGCATCATAAGCTCACACCGGGTCGTTATCGAATCATGGTAAACAACCCCAGCGGACGTAATCAGAAGGTAGATATCGTACGCACTTATCATTATCAACTCTCGACACACCCACTATCGATCAACGGTGTTTCATATAGGAATGCTTCATTTGTCTACACTTGCCTGTTCCGCTACTAAAAGGGGATCATTAGATGGACAGAAAGGTAAATCAAATTTACGCAAAATACGGTGAGGCGCTTCGATACTTGATTGTCGGTGGGTTCACGACTGTCATCAATATTTTCTTTTCTTCGGGTTGATCCACATCGCAATCCCTTGTTTCTGGGCGAACATTGTGGCTTGGTTACGTCTTGTTTGCATACGTTGCCAACAAAGCAACATCCTTCTCATTATCCTGCGCGACGCTGTTGACTGTACGCAATTTTGTTAGTTGGTCTGACCCTTCTTAACGATTCTCCGATCATCGTCGGGGCAAATGATCGCAGGCGGGATCATCTCCATTACAGCACCTATCTTCGCGGGCGGAAGCACGAGAACAGTGTTAAGGAGCAATAGCAAATAGCACAATAATGCCGGTACCGGCCGCCTGAATCATACGACCGGCAAGCAGGATCAGAGAGTTGACGGCCATGGTCTTACACGTGTTATTAAAAAAGCGGTGATTGGAATTAAAATGCCATTGAGGCTGAAAATTCAAGATCGTTCATCAATTGCGAGATCACGACACTCATAATGGTCTGGTTAAACGCTACAAGGAAGTACCCAGAATCATAAGAAACAAGATGACTCCCTTTTTAATACCACGGTTTTCTGTTGTTATACTTTTATTCAGGTTCATTTCATCCTTTCTGTTCTGGAATAATAAAAAAAGCTGATGCATTAAGATTTTCATCTTCATAAAACAGGATATTTTTTCTTTTTATTGAGCATACGAATTCCTATAAGAATGAATAGAGCACTGCATCCCATTCCAAACAAGGCGCTGCTATTCATTGCATGGGCAGATGACTGTTTGATCAGCAGGGTGTATTGTGTAACAACAATAGCAACCGTTGCATCAATGAAGCTGATGATTTTTAGAGTCGAAATAATAGGATTGTTCCTATGTCGGTTAATCACAGCTCCATGGATGGCAAATCCCATCTTAGTAAAAGCAATGGTAGCTACTAGATAAACCATGTAGCCACCGTAAACGGTGGCGTCTCCAATTAAATACATTCTCAAGCAAGTAAAAAAATAGGATATGCCAAGCAGACAAATGAAAATACCGCTTCGCTTGTAGACGACAAATTCCAAATCATATCTTTTTATGCGGTTTTCAATAGATCGGATGATTTTATATTTTTTAATCGCCTGTCCTCTTGCAATACATAAGATCAAGTAATAAACGGCATTGATTACGTACCAAGTGGAGAGAAGGTACATGCCGAGAACCAGCTTCCCAATGCCGATAACTACATAAAGTATGAGTGATGCGAGTGCAGCAGCTACCGTGCGATCCTGGTCATTTTTTGCATAATGGTCAAATAATTCCTTCATGTGTCACCTCTCAACCTTGGAATGACCGTATTATTTCCACTTGTTTTTAATGACAAAACCGATGACAAGAGCAGCGACGGCAATAGCACTGATAAAGGTTTTGTCTTTCAAATGATAGCCCTCTTCGCATTATTAAGTTCTGCTTCGATCTTTTTACTCTGGCAGAAGATCGTTAGCTTTCTCGCACAACTCGTAAATCTCATCGTATTTCTGATCAATGATTGGCGTTACTCTAGCTGATTTCTTTTTGTGAATGGCGCTGAAACAGAAGTATGGTATAATCCAACCGACAAATCCGGGAACAGCCAAGATGATGGAAAGAACGAGCAGACTACCCTGATAGGCGAAAACCGAACCCGCCATGAATGCAGTTCCAATAATGCCGATGGTGTAAACAACGATTGAAGATACAACAAATTTTGAACGTTCCATCGCTTTGACTTCAGCAACGCAGCCGTCGAATTGGCGCTGCAGGCGGGTCAGTTCAGCTTTGTTACGGATTTTGCGATTACGTTTAAATTTTAATGTCACTGAAGAAATTCCTTGGAGCGGAGTTGACGTACCGTCCAGCACCCAGCCAAAATTCACATAGCCATCTGTATAGATCGATTCCATGTCGCGGCTGACTGTGACCTCCTTGTATTCGTAGCCAACAAAAATATTATTGCTTTTCTTATCTTCACTCATGACGATATCTCCTCAATTAAACTTATTTGATGGATCTTTTTTCGTTTCATTCGAGAATACTTGATTAAATATTTAAGAAATTAAGAATGTATCTGCCTTTGCACACAGGTCATAAATTATGTCGTACAGTTTATCGATCTGCGGGGCAACCTTACTCGTTTTTAAGTTCTTTGCCGCCTGATAAATGAAATAAGGCAAAATCCATCCGGCAAATCCCGGTACGGCCATAACGATGGAAAGAGGAAGCATACCTGCGAGATAGCCGAAAATCGATATCCCTATAAAAACTGTACCGATGAGACCAACGACACAGGACAAGGCTGCAGCCGTTGTACGTTTAGATTTATCAAGGCTGCTAATCATCTTGACGCTAGCTTCAAAACGAGACTGTAGTCGATTCAGTTTTGTTTTATTGCAAATGAGTTTGTCGCGTTTGAAGGTCAACGTGATTTTGGTTTCGGACCCATGGTCCACAATCATTTTTCCAACGGGGCTGCCTGGAATCAGAGCAAGCGGGGCGAGCACGACGCAGAGGGGCACCCACACATGCTTGACAACGGCTGGCTCGCTTTTCTCTAGTTTCCAGCCGAAATGATGATAGCTATCTTTTAACATTCCTTCAAGATAACAATGTACGGTTACACGCTTGTATTCGTAGGCAACAAAGGTTTTTTCTTTATTCTGAATGTCACTCATAGTAAAGGCTCCTCAATTTATCATTTCAAATGTGTATGGCTGCATTTGATGTTCTCATCTTATCGATGAATTATTTGTGAGTTGCTTATGAACTGTTTAAGAGTTATTAATTTTAAATAAAAACAGTCCGAATTCGATTGTTCCGAATTCAGACTGTTTAATGTTTGCTGATCTTATTCTATTTCACGGCTTATGGTTCAACTTTTAACTGTACCGTGAATGTTGTCCCTTTGCCGAGCATGCTTTTAACAGATATAGTGCCGCCTAGCAATTCAACAACCCGTTGTGAAAGTGCAAGGCCAAGACCATTGCCCTCGGACGAATGGGACGTATCGCCTTGATAAAATTTATCGAAGATATGGTTTAGTGTTTCTTCGTCCATACCACAGCCCGTATCGGATATTGATACCGTTACAGAATTGATATCCGATGTTTGCTGTAATGTAATTTTCCCGCCAGGATTGGTGAATTTGAGTGCATTAGAAAGAAGATTTTTCCATACAATCTCCAACAAATGTTCGTCAGCGTGAATAATGGCCCGATCATCCATATCCGCAATGAATTCAATAGTTTTCCTCTCCCACAAGTCTTCAAAACAGAGGGCGCAGTCACAGAGCTGACGACATAAGTCGTATGGCTCGGCATTTGGAAGAATGACCTGATTTTCAATTTTATTCAATTTTAAAATGTTGGTCACAAGTGCGGCAACTTTTTGTGATGAAGCAATGATTGTATCGGTATACTCTTTCCGCGTCTCCGGCGTTAATTTTTCATTTTGCAGAGCTTGTGCGTAATTTTGAATAACGGCAAACGGTGTTTTAATTTCATGAGAGACATTTGCGATAAAATCACTTTTCATCGTTTCAATTGATCCGAGTTCCTGCACCATCTTGTTAAAATCCTGAAACATTACGTCTACATAATCTAGCCTGTCTGCTGTATGGACCGGCTTTACATAAACAGAAAAATCACCGTTCGCCACTTTTTTCGCGGCTTCGCTGAGCCTTCGCATCGGCCGATCAAAGGTGCGGTATCTCTGATAAGCAGTAAATACACTGAAAATACCGGTAACGATAGCCCAGTATAGGAATACCAAAAGAGATAAGGACCGGAATCTTTCGCGAGGTTGGCTCCGTACATAATGGCAGGCAGGGCTGCAAGCCCTACAAGCACGACCAGCAGTCCGATATATTCTACCCATGAAAAATGGTGGACATTGATTCTTTTATCGCCTTGTTTTCTTAGACTCCGTCTCATAGCGGCACGGCCTTGTATCCAAGCCCGTGAACAGTAACAATTTTGAAATCCGCACACGCGGAAAACTTATCGCGCAGTTTTGTGATATACACATCAACAGCACGCAGGCTCGTGTTGCTGTCAATCCCCCAGAATTCATCCATAAGTTGCGTGCGAGAAAACGTATGCTTCGGATACGAAAGCAGCTTATAAAGTATATTAAATTCCCGCACGGTCAACGGAATTTCCGCATTGTTCACCGTGGCGGTCCTTTCGTTTGCATCCATAACTAGGTTGCCAACATTCAAGCGTTTTTTATTCGTGATATTTGCTCGACGGAGCAGTGCCCCCACACGAAGTAAAAGTTCATCCATGTTAACGGGTTTTACCATGTAATCGTCAATTTCAAGTTGGAACCCTTTTTGTTTTGAAAAAAGATCATCACGCGCCGTGATGATCAGAATAGGTATGGTTTCATTGATCTCACGCACCGTTTTTGTGAATTCAAAGCCGTCAATCTCCGGCATCATGATGTCGGAAATAATCAAATCGTACAGTTTGTCGTACATCAGGTCATAGGCTTCTCGCGGGTTGAGACATCCTTTGGCAGAATATCCATTGTCATTTAAATAAGTACAAACAATTTGATTCAACTTTACATCATCTTCTACAACGAGTACGTTAATCATAAAATACCTCCTTCCTCCTCAATGTACCTAATTAGTGTAACAAGTAAATGTTAAAGAAATGTTTGATCATTGGACTCCTTTATTTGGACTTCTTTATTAAGAATAAGCAAGTTTGCGTGACTTTATCAACTAACAGAAAACCTGTTAATCATAGATTATGATCCGGAATCATAAGTACAACGTTAGGTCGCTATTAAAGGAGCTCGAACTTGAATGGAAATCAGCGTATTCAAGAAACTCAGCGAGCCATAGAAAAGAGAGCGCAAATAAATGGATTCATGCGGGCACAAGGCATTCAGCATTGTGCGAGTTGAACTACACTCCTGAGAAACCGGATGAAGCAATTGATATTAGTAAATTCGGATAAAAAAGGCCAAAAATCTAAACATAATACGTTTGCCCTTTTTTAAAATCGTAAAATTACATGAATTAAGTGGCTTAACTAACAAAATAAAAAAATACCCGAGATGTGCATCTCTTATCAAAAAACAAGCTCCGATCAATGTTGGAGTCTTGCTGACATACTCATCTGTTAATTTTTCGAAATGACTTGATCATTGTTGTCATCATTTTTTTAGTGACCTTTGCTGACTCTCTGAACCTTTTTCCGATACTTTATTTGATTCCTTTTTGGGTTGCTCTTTAGTGTCCCGCTCCCTACTTTGCTTTTTGGAGACTTAAACGTTCTTTACGCAAAGAGAGCATTCTCAGAAGTGACGATAACGGCCTATTTATGCCAAATGATTTTTCAAAGATTTGTTCAAAGTTTCTAGCCTTAGTACAATCATTCATGAGAAAATTTTAGGGGCTAACATTTGACAAAGGTTAGCCAGCAAACTAAATAAAGGAAGTGATGTTTTTGGTAGCTTTCGATTTTTATAGATCGTCCTAATTCTAAAAGAGTCAATCTTGTATCACATAAATATTCAGGTGTAGATGCAAATCAAATCTTACTTTTTATAAATTTTCAGTGGATTTAGACGCGCTTCCTTCGTTCAATTAATGGAAAAAGGCAAAAATGTTTTAAAAGCTTTCCTGCCGTTTAACTTTAAAGCAGCTCAGATGATTATGAGTGAGTTAGATAAAAACGATATGAATGCCTTACGAAAAAAATTAATCTGGGAACACAAAAAATAAGAAATGAAATGGAGAATGATTCACGATGCAAACAAAAAAATCGAATTATTGAAAACCCATTTAAGTCTTTAACCATTTTGTTGTGTTAGAAAATATGGATACAGAAGATGTTAAGTACGTTGTACTTGATGTTCGCAATGCTCCTAATCAAGTGAAGGGTGACCAAATTAAAGGTGCCCTTGCAATGCCTGGCCTGCTAAAGAAATTGCGAATCGATTAGGCGGGCTTGATGAACCAACGCCAATCAACCAAATTCTGCATGAACTTTTAGTCCTCGAAGATGGAATCGGCGAAAATACATGTTTTGTTTTAAAATGCCATGTAGGTAAACTTTTCAGAACATCTCCTCCACCGAACACTTATTGTGGGATTGACTTTTTTATAAATCAAAACAGGGATATGCCGGATAAAGGCCCATAACTATCTGGTTCAGATTCGTTGTCTATCTGTTAATTCATGACGTCGTTTCTTCTGATGAGTCAAGATTCTTGCCCCATTTTTTCTCCAGCTCATCGACAATCTCGGCATGCATTTTTTCATTTAGCTTAACTTTTTTGAAGAAGACAATTGCGCTCATCAACACCAGTAGAAAAGGGGCGCCCAGCATCATGAGTTTAAAGGTCAATTTTCCCGCGCTGCTGATACTGCCTGCTGAAGCACCTGTAGTCATGCCTGCCAAAACTGCCGTTAGACCAACAACGCCGTTGGATATGGCTCCCGCCAGTTTATCTAAAAGAGGCCGAACCGATAATGTCAGACTCTCATCGCGATGTCCTTCCTTTAATTGGCCATATTCAACCGAATCTGTAATCGTCATGAGCACGACCAAAAAAATCAGAGGCTGAGGACTGCCGAACAGAATCCCAGCCGTAATAACGAGCGGCAAAGAGGTATTGGCAAAGCTGAACAGTAACAGTCCGAGAAACATAACAGTTACCGAAGCGAAAAATACAGTCTTCCTTCTCCACCGATTAGCCAGTGATGGAAAAACCGAAACTGTAAACAAACCGGTGAAAAAATTAAGGATTGCCAGAATTGAAAAACTGCTAGCATCACCTAGAATAAAGGTGAAGTAGTAGAGTACCATAGAATTGGTTAATGACACGCCAATTGTGTAGACTCCATAGGACAGCGATAACCACATGAGCTGATCATTTTGGGTCAATACTTTAAATACATCTTTAAATTTGGTGCGCTCTTTATTTTTTCGCAGATCCGAATCAAGTTCCTTTGTACCCAGACCGACACTAATGGCTGAGACAAATGAAAGAGTTCCCACAATGATTGCAAACCAAAACCAGCCGCGAGTGTCACCGGTTCCATGATTCGAGCTGAGCGAAAAAAACAAAATCAGGGGCATGATTGTAACCCCAACAAGATTTCCGCCGATCGCTGAACCGATTCGTGCAAATGTGGCTGTTTTTTCTCGTTCATGTGAATCAAAGGATAGGGCCGGAATCATTGACCAATAAGCAACATCTTTAAACGAGAAAAAAATGTCCATAACAATATAAATAATCGCAAATAGAATCAGATACAAAACAGGATTGTTTTTGGTTAAGCCGCCAAAATCTGTAAATAAAACGATCAGTGATAGAGATCCTACGCCTCCGCCAACAACAACCCATGGTTTAAATTTGCCCCAACGTGTCCTCGTGTTATCGATCGTGGTTCCAATTAAGGGATCAATAACTAATTCGACAAATCGAAGTGAGAAAATAATTAATGTAATGATTGAAACCATTCTGGCATTCTGAGCGGTGCTGCCCGTATTAAATAGATGAGTCGTCACAAACATGATAAAATAGGTATTTAAAGTAACCCAAAACATATCATGTCCAAAGGCACCAAAGGAATAAGATAGTCGCGACCATATCATATGTTTTTGGTTTATCATTAAAGCCCTCCAATGCATAGTGATGCCATTGCGATTTCTCAAAGCACGCAAGCTTAGATACAAAATTCCTTTACTAAACTAAGAAATTGTACAATCCAACGTTTATCCCTTTAAAATACTCAACCGGACACCTTATCTTAAAATGAGTTGACTATTGATCATAGTAAAACCTCCTAAAGTTGAATTTCGTTCGTCCAACCTTAGGAGGTCAGTCCACCTTGTCTGTAAATGACACTTTGTCTCGTACTCATAACTTAGTAATCATAGTGTTGGCTGCAAGGCTATAATAAGAGCAGCCTCATAAACAATTTATTCTCTCACTTTACATAGTAAATTCAAAACAAGATTTATTCAACCCCCGAGAGTAGAATCTATTGCTTCAAGACCTCTTAAAATTGGGCAATCAGCAATTGTCTTATTTCATCCAATCCCGGCTGACGTGGATTGGCCGGTGTACACTGGTCGTTATAAATCAAGTCAACCAATTTATCAAGTGCACTGTCAAATTGTTGCTGAGTCACACCATTGGCCGACAGTTTAGGCACAACATCCAGAGCTTTCATTAAAGCCGCAATCTTATCGCAAAATGCCTCGACCAGCTCCGCATCACTGTTTCCTTTTATACCTAAAGAACGGGCAATGTCGGCATAGTCTTTTTGAGCACGATATACTTCATAGCGAGGGAACGGCGTCCGCTTTACTTTCCCGGAAACACCATTGAAACCAATGACATGCGACATGGCAATTGAAATTGCCAGACCATGCGGTAATCCGAATTCCCCACCGGTTTTATGCGCAATCGAGTGATTGATTCCAAGGAAGGCATTGGCAAATGCCATACCACCCAAAGTAGCAGCATAATGCATTTTCTCGCGAGCCATTTCGCCTTCCAACGTTGGGTTCTTAGGATCAAACTTATAAGACGTTTCCAGATTCTCAAAGACAAGCTTAATTGCCTGCAGTGACCACGGACGTGTAAACTCAGATGCCATAACTGAAACATAGGCTTCCAAAGCGTGTGACAGCGTATCCAGTCCGGACAAAGCAACGGTTCGTTTCGGAACGGTCATGACAAATTCCGGATCGACGATGGCAATCTGCGGTGTCAGTTCATAATCGGTCAATGGGTATTTAACATGTGTGTTATCGTCTGTGATTACCGCATAAGGCGTTACCTCGGACCCTGTTCCGGATGTCGTCGGAATTGCAACCAACTGGGTCTGCGTTTGATGATGGAACTTAACGATCCGTTTGCGGATATCAATGAATTTCTGTTGTAAACGAGTGAACAGCTCACTGACTTTTTCATAGCTGTCTAAGAACCCGGGCTCTTGGTCCAGTGAATACTCATAAATAAAACGCGCAATTTTAGAAGCATCCAGCGCAGATCCACCGCCGATTGCAATGACTGTATCCGGTTGGAAGTCACGCATTTGTCTGGCGATTTCGATGGTCTGCCCCAGTGTTGGGTCAGGCCGAACGGTCCCATAGATAGACGTCTTCACCACATTATCACGAATTTCCAATTGTTCATAAACCTTGTCAACAAAACCGAATTTAACCATTCCCGGATCCGCAACAATAAATGCCCGTGTAACATTTTCAATATCCTGAAGATAAGAAATAGCATTTTTTTCATAGTAAATTTTTTCCGGCAGCCGGACCCATTGCGGACGATTGCGTCGTTTTGCGACCGTTTTGATGTTCAATAAGTCTTCAGTTGATAAGTTATGTGACAATGAATTTTTCCCCCACGATCCTGTGCCTAGAGTTAAGCTTGCGCGCAGCGCATCTGTGTATATATCGCCAATGCCTCCGATTGAATCCGGTTGATTCACTAGAATTCGAGCGGCCTTAGTCTTTTCGCCGTACTCATTGATAAACGGATCTGCCTGTGAGCCAATTTGAATCGCTGCATTGTGTCCTGCTCCTTGGTAATCCAAAAGAGCTGCAATAATTTTAACACCTTGATCACGATCCTTAGCTTTATAAACAGACAGCAACGGAGACAGCTTCTCAGAGGAGAGTTTTTCGCCAATGTTCTTCGGGTCAAGTTCAAACAACATAACATCCTTGCCCTCCGGAAGAATGACACCTGCCTGTTCCGCAATCCATCGAGCAGGTCTGCCGGCAACCGGTCCGTTTACACCATGGTTGTCATTGAAAACGAAATCGGCTATTTTTTGATAATCTTTCTTAGGAACAAGGTACGCGCCTTTTTCCAGCATTCTGTCCATCCATTGATCATAGATTGACGATTCAACAACCACTGAGTTTTCAGTAGCGCAGATCATTCCGTTGTCAAATCGTTTCGACAGCAGCAAATCTTCAACTGACCGGTCAAGATGTGCCGTGTGGTCAACAAATAGTGCCCCGTTACCGGCACCGACACCCATGGACGGATTACCTGATTGCAATGCCGCATTAACCATTCCCGGACCTCCGGTTGCTAATATAGAAGCGATTTTAGGATTGCGAATTAAAGCTGTCGTATTGTTGAGCGACGGTTTCTCGATCCATTGAATGATATCTTTAGGGGCTCCGGCTGCCACAGCTGCGTCATATACGATTTTGGCTGCATGAGCAGAACATTTTTGTGCCTGCGGATGAAAAGCAAAAACGATCGCATTGCGTGTTTTTAATGCCAGTAATGATTTAAACATTGTTGTTGATGTGGGATTAGTCGTTGGCACAATCCCCGCTAATACCCCCAGCGGAGCCGCGATTTGAACTTCGCCGGCAACTTTGTTCTCATGGATCACGCCGACTGTTTTATCATTCTTGATTGCATTGTACACGTTCTCAGTCGCAAAACGGTTCTTCGTATCTTTATCTTCGACGACTCCGCGTCCGGTTTCATCAACTGCCTCATGAGCAAGCATCAAGGCCGCTTCCGATCCCGCGAGCGCTGCTTCAGCAACAATCTTATCGACCTGTTCCTGTGTGAACTCGGAATATGCTTTTTCCGCCTCTAAGGCTCTATCAACCAATCCGGATGTGTATTTTTTCGCTTCTTCCATCAAGGCCTTTTTTTCATCCTCAGACAAAACTTTTTTCAGCTTAGGTTTAACTCCTTGTTCCATTGTAAGCACTCCTTTTCGTTTTTCTTAACTCTTGCCAACACCCATTTAAATTTTATTAACGAAAGCAGCAATATATTTGCGAAATTTTTCACATGAAACTTAATAAGTGTTCGATACAATAATCTATTTGGCTTAATTCTGTAAAAGTTTAAAAGACTGTGCATCCAAAATGAATGGAATTCCGATTTATCCGCTTGATTTTTCACTCAGATGCATTGAAACGAATCGGATGCATTCATATCGGTTTTATTCATTAAGACGATCGAATCATCGCATCTACTCCTTTCAAATAGTTTTTAAATGGGATTATTTGTGAACTATTTCACATGATTTTCGACAAAAACCACTTGCACAACGACAACAAAAGCTGCGAAAACTTTCTATTTTATGATCGCTGAACACTTCCCTTCCTCGCGACCGCTTCATCTCTGCTGTAAGCGCAAACATTTTTCAAGTTGAATATAGCACATAATGCACTGCGTGTAAATGTTTATGCCAAAGAATCGTTTGAATTTTTATTGTTTAATTTATAGAGTGAAACGTTCTGTGTAAATAATACAAAAGGATAATCCTTAAATGGTGTCTTATGGTATGTGCTTATTTACCGAGAATGAAAGGAGGACTTTTCCAAGAGTTATCATGCTTCTTATTTTCTCTTGTTTCTTAACGATGGACCCGTGTCCTGCCATGCCTTAATGCATCAGAATTATTCGAAATATCAAAGATTATTTAACAAAACACTCACAAAATTCAAATATCAATTATTATTAATCGACAAGATGACACTTTATAAGAATATCATCAATGAATTTTTCTACAGTTCTTAAATGTTCAATCTGTGCATTAATTTTTTCTTTTCTACATTGTTGAGGTGACATATTTGTCCATCGTTTAAATTGACGACTAAAGTTTGCAAGACTGCTGTATCCCAACGATGAGCCGATATCGTTGATTGTATATTGGGGCTTCATCAGGAGCTTTTTTGCTTCATTTACCTTGAGCTTGGACAGATATTCTCTCGGTGAAATTCCATAGGTTTGCTTAAAAATTCTAAATCCATAACCACTGCTTATTCCTGCCTGCTTTATAGCATCTTCGACAATTACCGATTTTTCGTCCGGAACGTAACCGTTCTTGATATACGCCAATACTTGATTGGTTAGTTTGCTTTTCATAAAGTCAGCAATTATTCTGGAATATTCAACTTGTGTGGAGGATATATCACCAATCTTTTGACTAGCTGCATCATAGAAAAGCTGCAATATTTTCGATAACTCAATTTGAATAATCATTTTCGTATTGAAATCAAATGTGGAGGCAGCAATCAATGAATTCAATGTAAGGAGGTGGGGCGTTACCTTTTTACATAGAGAAGAGTTTTTGGGATAGTAGTATTTTAAGCCTTGAATTAATTGAATTTTCAAGCTCGGATCATCAATGTCAAAGTGAAAACAGAAATATCTTAACGTTTTGCCAGCCCAAACTTTATGTGAAAATTCAGGTGGGATGACGAAAAAATCACCCTTTTCTAAGGCAAAAATCTCATTACGAATGTTTGCAAACTCTTGCCCATCAAGGATGTATATGCATTCAAAGGCATAGTGCTTTTCTATAGGAACAATCCAGTCACCTCCAACCGATTGTTCGTGAGCCCCAAAAAAAGTCAGATTCCAGTCAATGACCGGTAGCCGTTTTGCATTTTTTAAGAAATCCATTTTTTGTCCTCCAATGGGTATTAATAAATGTTTGCGCTTTCTTTTTTAATTATATGTCATATTTGGATAAATATAAAGTCGATTATCCAATATGCAAAGGTTGTATGAAGGGACATAATATAAACGGATAGGAAAGCGCTTTCTAAATCTATAGAAATTATTCTAAGTTAGGAGAATCTATTAATGAAATTTAAAAACTTTTTGTATGGTGCCGCCTATTACTACGAATATCTGCCATATGATCGGCTCGATAAAGATATTCAAATGATGAAAGAGGCCAATCTTAACGTTGTTCGAATTGGTGAAAGTACTTGGAGCACGTACGAACCTCAAGAAGGAATTTTTGATTTTACCAAATTGGATAAAGTTGTTGATACCATGCAAGAAGCTGGTATTGATGTAATCGTTGGGACACCAACCTATGCTATTCCAACCTGGATGGCAAAAAAATATCCGGAGGTGATGCTTACTGATAGAAAAGGTAAACATCAATATGGTCCAAGACAGGTAATTGACATCACGAATCCGACGTTTCGAACATTGTCAGAGCGAATTATTCGCAAGATGATTGAAAGAACCGTTAATAAGCCAAACGTTATCGGATTTCAGGTTGACAATGAAACGAAACACTTCGATACAAGCAGTCAAAATGTTTATGCTGCTTTCCAGAAATGGTTGAAGAAGAAATTCAACGGCGATTTGGAAAAAATGAACCATGCCTATGGACTTGACTACTGGAGCAACCGGATTAACAGCTGGGATGATTTCCCACCCGTTAATTCAACTATCAACGGTAGCTTTGGGACTGCTTTTGAAGCATTTAAGCGAACGCTCGTCACTGATTTCTTAACTTGGCAGGTCAACATTGTAAACGAATACAAACGCAATGATCAATTCGTCACGAACAACTTTGACTTTGAATGGCGAAAACAATCCTATGGTCTGAATGCGGACGCTAATCATTTTGAAGTGTCCAAACCATTTGATGTCACTGCTGTTGATGTTTATCATCCAGCTCAAGATAACCTGACTGGAATTGAGATTTCATTCTGTGGAGATGTTGCTCGTTCCACCAAAGGCAAGAATTACATTGTCATGGAAACAGAAGCTCAAGCGTTTAGACACTGGGTTCCATATCCTGATCAATTGAAATTACAGGCTTACTCACATATTGCGTCTGGTGCTAACATGATTAGTTACTGGCACTGGCACTCAACCCACAACAGCTATGAGACATACTGGAAAGGATTATTGGGCCATGATTTCCAGCCAAATCCCATTTATAACGAAGCCCAAACGATTGGTAAAGAATTAAGGGACATTGGTTCAAATTTCCTAAATACAAAGAAGAAAAATGAGGTTGCCTTTGTTGTAAGCAATCAAGCATTGAGTTCGGTTGATTGGTTCCCTTACAAGGACACAATTTTCGATAAGACACCCGAACACCAATATAACGATGTTCTTCGTTCCTACTACGACCCACTGTACAAATTGAACGTTGAAGCAGACATTTTACAAATTGGTGATCCACGGATCAACAATGATAATTATGATTTATTAATTGTTCCGATGCTGTATTCAGCAACTGATGAGCAGATTCAACAGCTCAACGATTTTGTCAAAAATGGCGGTAATGTTTTATATTCGTTCCGCTCGGGATTCACGAATCAAGATGTTAAGGTTCGTACAGAAATACAACCGGCATTAATTTCGAAGACCATTGGGGCAGAGTATAAACTATTTGTTGAACCCAACCGAAACTATGGAACAGGTAAGCCTGAACAGAATGCGACCATTACTGGAATCGAAGAGTTAAATGGGATTCAAAACCAACCAGTTAAGTACTGGATGGAATTATTAACGCCAACAACTGGCAGGACCTTGGCCGCTTATGATCACCCATATTGGGGAAAGTATGCAGCGATTACCGAGCACAAATATGGCAAGGGTCATGCATTCTATGCCGGTACGTATCTAAATGAAAAATCAATCACCGAATTATACACATACATCCTTAAGAAGACAAACCTTTGGACTTCTCGTCAAGGTCAAGTCTTCCCAATTATCAACAAACGGTTAATCACAAGTGATCATCATGTTTTAGACTTTTATTTCAACTATTCAAATCAACCACAAACAGTTCAATTCTGTTCAGCGGCTGGTAAGTCGATAATGAGCGATTTCAGTACCCGTGAAGGAGATACCTTTCAACTGAAACCGTGGGGTATGGATGTTTTATCCAATTAAATTATGAAAAGAGGTTATTAAATTGAAATTAGATACCAGAACAGATGCTGGTGGCGTTTGGTCCGCAACGATGACTAATGACCAACAGACAAAGACTCCTATCTTCATAGGCCTTGCAGTTGGTATTGGTGCGCTGTTATGGTTAGGACCATTTATGGGTCTTAACTCAGTACTTAATCCTGCTAAATTAAGTAACATTATGGGTGGTTCAGGTGCTGGCGTTAACAACTTTCTTGCTTTACTTGGAACCTTGGGAGCTGTTACCTCTACCATCACCACAATCATTATCGGTGCCTTA
The DNA here is from genome assembly GCF_024125445.1 of Sporolactobacillus shoreicorticis. Classification (GTDB taxonomy): domain Bacteria; phylum Bacillota; class Bacilli; order Bacillales; family Sporolactobacillaceae; genus Sporolactobacillus; species Sporolactobacillus shoreicorticis. Next base: position 53,433 of record NZ_JAMXWM010000026.1, read on the forward strand.
TCAGATTTAACTCGTTCGCGCTGGGGTCGTCGTACGCCTTGGATTTTATCGGGCTCTGTATTAACTGCCGCTGTTATGATTGGCCTTGGAATGGTAAATTTTGAAGAACAATTACCACTATTCATCGTTCTTTGGTGTTTGCTTCAGACGTTCATTAATTTCATCGTTGCTCCGTTGATTGCTGTTATTGCCGATCGAGTGGCTCCGATGCATCGTGGAATGATTTCATCAGTTTACGCAGCGGGTTATATAATCGGCCAATATGGTGGGCCCGTAGTTGGAGGAGTCTTCTTAAATGATGCCAACCCGGGTATGGTTAACACTGGATATTATGTGCTTGCCTTCGTTATGTTGCTTTCCGGACCAGTTGCAGCGATTATTATGAGAGAAAAATCCAGTCTGAACATGCCAAAAACAAAGATGGATTGGAGTTCCTTTGTACGGTACTTTGTCTTCCCAGTTCACAATGCGCTTGATCTGTACTTGGCTTTATTTGGTAAAATGCTCATCAACATTGCCGTCACTGCATTCAGCGTTTATCAGCTATTCTTTCTTACCAGTGGTATGGGGCTTGACCAAACCCCGGCTGGTAAATACATCTCATTGATGGGCATTGCCACAATGGTTACCGCTTTAATCTTTGCACCGATTTCCGGGCCAATCTCAGACAAGTTAAAGACGCGTAAAAAACCAGTTGCCTTATCGGCTTTATTGATCGCTGCCGGGACATTGCTTCCATTCATTTTTAATACGCCAGCTTCAATGCTGTGGTATGGGATTGTTGCAGGTATTGGTTCAGGAATTTTCTTCTCAGTCGATCAGGCTCTAAATCTGGAAGTATTGCCAAACGCTGAAAATGCAGCTAAGGATCTTGGCATCCTTAACTTTGCCAACACCGGTGCTCAGATTCTCGGTCCTGTACTGGGAGCCATTCTCTTTGATATAGTTGGCGGACAATATCTTCCTATCTTACCCTTTTTAACAGGTATAGCCATTGTCGGCGGTGTACTGGTTATGATGATCAGAAAAGTTCAATAATAAATTGTCGCTAAAAAGATGGATCAGAAAAATAACTGTACTAGTTGCGTATGTTTATACTTATTGAATCCATTATGAAGAAATAATGGACGGAAAAATCATGATAAGTTTAATGAAAGTTAACAATATAAATTATTTGGTAGATATTTATGAAAGTCTCATTAATCAAGAGGCTGTTTTAAAAGCCTCTTTTAAAATACTAATAAAATCGCTAACGCTATCTTCTTACGTCCCAAGTAAAGTCAAATTACTTGGGACTTTTTCTCGCTTGTTTCATCGTGCCTCCACAATAAGGACATGCCACCTCTAGCTCTTGGTCAGCTTCGCGATCATAGTTGAACTCATCCACCACAAAATCAGGAATGTCATCCTCTTTGTCACAGTTTTGGCATTGAAACGTGATGATGTTAGTTCGTTGTTCGCTCAATGAATCTTCCCCGAGCCATTCAAGGTCTCGTTCATCTCGCTTTTTCTTTTCGTTCATTTTCTTTCCACCATCTCTGAGTCCAGGGGACATCTTTCGAAGAGTTATCCACAAGTCGCTATTTATAGTTTCCTAAACAATAAAAAAGGCATTTGCAATACACACATTTCCAGATGTATACAAATGACTCTCATATTCAGTTATTGTTTCCGTTCTTTAACAAGATCCAGTTTCTTCAAGCACCTTCAACTATATCTCGTTTGCGATAGCCAATATATCCTAATGTTATTAATACCAAACTAATCACTGTTAGTGCAATAAAGGTGACGCCATCAAATTTATCTACTGGCATTCGAGGAACCCAGGTTTCCCGGACTTAATTTTACAGATTAGGTCAAACCCGAACAATTTTTCATTTGATTTTTGCTGTAACATCCATAATGTTAAGTCATCCCTCCTCTAGCAACTATCAGAAATACAATTTTCTATTCTTTTATAGTAAAGTACTTATATATTTCCTTATCCTGTAAGATTGACACTTGCTCGGGAAACAAGTTGGTCCTTGAGCAAATAGATAATTTGTATGCTAAATCTATGTTGAAGATTTTTCCAAACCACTTGTCGTTGTTTTCAAATGAATGAAACACTATTTTTTCTTTGTGAATTGCTGCATAAAAAGAGTTTAATGGCATCGATAGTCCTTTTCCGATTGCTTTTATGTAACTCTCTTTTGCGGTCCAATATTTAAAAAAACTACTTAATTTTTCCTTGGGATTTTTTTGTAATAATTGATAATATTCTTTTTTTGAAAAGAACTTTTTAGCAATACATAAATCGACACTAGTTACTCTCTCAATATCTACTCCAATAGGTTTCTTGTCAAAAGCACATACTACCCAATCCCCAGAGTGAGAAATATTAAATTGAAAATTATTTATATGTTTAAGGAAAGGCTTCCCATATTTATTATAATTAAATGTCAAATTTTTACTATCCATTCTCAGTTTTATTTCTAAATACCTACGAACCATCAACTCACCAATTAAGCTGCTACATTGATCTTTTTCTCTAATGAATCGCTTAATCTGTTTTTTTCTCGTTTCACTGACAAACGATATCAGTTTGCTAATATCTGTTTGCATTAGGTTATCACCCAGATGGACAGCAATTATCTTCAAGTAACTTCACCTCTTAAGTAATAAAAAACAGGAAATTTTTCAAAAAGCATGTCGTCTAACGTATATTGTTTGAGAGGTTGGATTACAACTCTATGACAAATGTAGCAATGAATACCATTAAATTAATAGCAGTTATACTTCGTCGGAGCCAAATATCAAATATATTGTGTATTATAATTTAACTGTATTTATTTTCGCCAAATTAAACTTACTAATATTTCTTGTCAAATAGTATATAATAATCCCCAGAATCATAATAAATGAATATATGAGGAAACCAAATTCAGACCCAAAGATATCCATAAATTTACCAATTATACCAGCAATAGTAGATTGAATGACTAAGCTTACAATGTTCCATATTGACATAACTCTTCCTATCAAGGAATGAGGTACTACATCCATAATGATTGAATAAACAATTGATCGAATTCCCGGTCCGCAAAAACCATTTATCAATGTTAACACTATAGTTATCACAATTGAATGATTCATAAAAAATAAAATTCCACTTAAAATTGCAATAGAAAAGCATATTGTTATGATTACATTTTTGGAACATTTTTTTGATAATTTTATTATGATTAAACCAGCAATGCATGCTCCAACACCGTACATCATGTCAATAAATCCATATGTAGTTGAACTTGAATGTAAGACTTGCTTTACGAAACCAGGCAAAGCAATATTAAATGCATTAGAAGCGATAAATGGAATATAAAGCACTATTCCAAATAAAAAGAAACGTTTATGAGAAAATAGGAATATAAATCCTTCCCTGAATAATCTAACAAAACTCGACGATTTTTGAAAAGAAGATTTTTCCTCGTCTACATTAATTAAGTATGTAACAATAATTGAAGCGACGAAAATGCAAATTCCAAAAACAAGAATCATATTAAATCCAATCAATTTATATAGTACTCCTGCGATTGCTCCCGCAGAAAAAAGCCCCACCTGCATTGTTATTTCTGCCCCTGAATTAATTTTCAGTAAATTTTCTTTATTTGTAATTGCCTGCATCAACCCCTTTGAAGCCGGATAGTAAAGGTTCCAACCCAATCCATTATTTAAAGCTAATAAAAAAATAAAAAAAACATTATAACCTTTCAAAGCTATCAATAAGAGGGGAATCAAAATCAACATAGCGCGTAAAAAATGTGAAAATATTATTATTTTTTTTGATGAAATATAATCAACAATTGTTCCTGCAAATATTGCCATAATTAAACCACTGATAATATTAACGTTAACTGTGACAGCAACAAGCTGATTGCTATTGCTCATATCCAAAACATACCATGTCATTGCGGACATTGTCATCCCAGCTCCAAATTGAGAAATTAAATCTGCAAATAAAAACTTCTGTAAATTACCTTTTAACATAATGCATTCCTCCTCGTATATTAAGAAATCTTCCAGAGAGAATTTTAATCAATTAATTTAAGAACATTTTTCAAAAAGTCTACCTGTTTCTTCTTCAATTTTAATATATCAGCCTTCATTATTTTTCGATTTTTTATTTGAGAAGAATGAACATACCCCATTTTCAAGAAAAAAATGATTACTCGTTTAGATAAATCTATGACCTCATTAATCAATTCATCTAATAATTCAGAATTACCACGAATTATATTTTCTTCTTTTAATATATTTAATCTTCTTTGCCATAAAACAGCATAATCTTTAATAAGAACGAGAGGACGCACCATTAAAAAGTCTTTTTTTTGAATCTGGTCAGCTAATAAGTCATAGCAGGCTGCTCCAAAACAATAATCTTCCTTTTCATTTGAAAATACAGAATAATATTGGAGATAAATAGAACCAATATTGCACTCTATTAGGTTAGTGCTATTCAAAAAATATTTTATTGATCTCTTAAGATCAGATATATTATATTTATATCTAACATTCTGTTTCATATGTAACAAATATAAAACGTCTTCTTCTCTCACATAATTATCACCATTAAAGTTTTTTATTGCTTTATTCATCTCTCTAAAAGAACACTGTAATTTTTTATATTCACCGTTTTCTCCTCCTTGAAGGGGGACAAAATCACAAAAACTGATTCTTTTTTTGAATGAATTATATCCATAGATAAGCATATTATGAGCTGTTTTTGATCTATTAAATAACCGTATTGGCTCTCTATTAATCAGGCCATAAATATAGCAATTATTTTGAATTAAAAATTCAATTATTTTACTAAATTTTAAATTCATATTGTCTAAAATACCATAAGATAGTGCAGAACAAGTTAAAAACGGGCAATTATAAAATTCATTTGTTCTAAAAAAACCGTCCAATCTTAAAGTATAATCTTTTGGAACATAAATATTTAATAAATTATCAACCAGCCAATTTCTAAAATTTTCATTTAATTCAATTATTGATAGCAAATAAGTAATTGAGGGACTATGAAATGATATAGGTTCAGCTAAGGGAAGTAACTTTTTCATGAATAATATGCCTCCTACTTTTGTAATGAAAAAAGTGCTATTCGTTCCCCTTAGTGACAACAGAGGTAACAAATTGAGCTTTGCTACTTGGGCAGACTAATATGTATTCTCTATAATTTTCGGAAAGTCCTATGGTGAACCAGAAATGAGCCACTTTTTTATTAATTTATAATCTAGATTTCATAGACCAAACAGCCAATACTTCAAACCATGCCCAAATAATCTTTACTTTTTTTACGAATCGTTACTACAACATAAACTGACGGGGACACAGTAACCTAGATATGATAGTTGGAAAATATTTTATCGATTACTATAACTCTATCTACCAATGGATGGAGAGAAAAACAACCGCATATAAGACCGCCCTCATCAACTCTACTATAAAAACATAGAACTATGAAAAGAGACTGGGAGAATATTTTAAAACAACTAAAAACTCCCAATCTCTTTATAATATCTGTTTTCAACAGCGATTGACTAATCAAAGTATTAGCAGAAATTTTGATTCAAATAATAATCATGAAGTAATTACTAGGGAACTTTCTTTTTTATGTGAGAACAGTTTCTTAAGAAATTTCATTTTTACTCACCTCCTTTTGAATCAAATCGCTATTGAATGCAGAATATTACCAATTTTAAAAAATAAATTTATAATAAAAATCACACAGAATACACTAAAAACATTTAAATATATCTATAGAAAATCTATAGCTTATTTAGTTCTTTATTAAACGAAATTTCATATTTTCTTTTTACGGTTTTTATAATATTATTAATTGTAGATAAATCTCGAACAGACACATCATCAGTAATAATTTCAATTTTTGCCATGTTTTCAACCTCGACAATTAACTCAACCAAAAATAACGAAGAAATTATCTTTGAACTAAATAAATCTGTGTCATCGTCATAATTACTTTGAATCAATGCTTTACTATTAATTTTTTTGCGAATAAATGTTCTAAGATCTGTTTCAACATCTTTCCATTTTCTCATTTTTTATCTCCTTTTTTATCTCTACCAATATATGCATAGGCATTATGATTATGAATAGATTCATAATTCTTTATTTCAATTTCAAGTACCTTATATTTATCTTTTAAATTAATAATTGCGTCTCTAATGACATCCTCAACAAACTTAGGATTATCATAGGCATGTTCTGTAACAAATTTTTCGTCAATTCTTTTTAAAACTGAAAACAGTTCCTCCGATCCGGCTTTTTTTTCAATTATATTAATTACGTCTAGGATATCGTTAAAGTTATCAATAATAATAGAAATATTTACTTCTCCGCGTTGATTATGCGCCCCACGTTCACTTATCGCCTTAGAACATGGACAAACCGTTGTTATTGGTACTTTAATTCTTGTGATTATATTAGGTTTGTCACTAGTTCCACTAAGACTAACCTTATAGGCAACGAATCCTTTGACTTTGGAAACAGGGCTACTTTTTTCAATTAACAAATCGAAATCTAACTGTATAAAGGAGCTTTTAGCATCTAATCGTTGGTTAATTTTATGGAGCAATTCAACTAACGAGTTAAAATTAATTATCTTATCCCATTCGGTTAAGACTTCAATCATTCTACTCATGTGAATAGCTCTCTTTTCTTCATCCAATGCTACGGTAAATTTAACATTTGCAACACTGTTTTTAATGCAGTTAGGCTTTAGGTCAAATTGCACTGGAATCTCGAAATCACTAATACCTACTTGATCAATATAGACATGTCTATTATCAATAGTACTTTGAATATCTCTCATATTTTCATACACTTTCTCTCTTTTATTTAGTAATTTTCACATAGCACTTGCTTGTTTCATAGAGCTTCACACTTTTGAGAAAATAATTTTGTCCCTTCAGGCTTTCTTCTAGTGTATTAAATATATTTGATGCGACTACTTCTGCAGTCGGAATTTTAAAAAAATCATTTAAACTTGAATGATCAAATTTACTAATCACTTTTTCTTGAACAATTTTTTTTACATCAGAAAAGTTACATACCCATCCTTCTTCGTTTATTTCCCCCATTACCTCAATAGTTAACTCATATCTGTGGCCGTGCAATTTGCTACATTTTCCATATACATTTTTTTCCGGTAATTGATGACTAGCCTCAAACTCAAAGTGCCTTCCTACTATTGTTTTCATAACCGCTTCTCCCCTTTATGAACAAATAATTATTCTTATCAAAATATCCCCTATCATTTGTACAAAAATATCCGTTTATCAAATTAATTTCTTTTTCACCTTCTCTAGTTTTATACTTATCAGAAATAGTTTTTGATCTTATGAATATAAGCTCATCTTTTATCTTAATTTTTGTTCCATCAGGTGGTCTGCCAACACTCATGAAATTAGAAGATGTTGGACATACATTTGCACTGATAAGACTTGCTTCCATCATTCCATATATTTGACTCAACCATTTTCCAGTACATTCATAAAATTCAAGCCCTATTTCACTATTTAGTGGATCGCCTGAACAAAGAAAGGTCCTATAACTACTTGTATTAATATGTTTATCTGAATGATCATTTATCATTTTATAAACAGCTGGGATACCAACAAATAGAGATGGTTTATAAGCATCAGATATTAAGCTAAAACTTTTATAGTCAAAGAAACGTTGTATTAGTAGAGTTGCTCCTGAAAAGAGACACGCTGTAAGTCCCATTGTTAAACCATATCCGTGTGTAATTGGTACCGGACAATAAACTATTTCGTTAGTCTTGTAGGAGTATAAAGTTACTATATTTTGTGCATCTAATAACAGGTTTTCACTAGTTTTAAAAGCAATCTTTGCTCTTCCTGTAGTTCCTGTAGATGTCTGCATAAGCTCATAATTATTGATCCTTTTCTCTTCATTAACATTAAGAACATTAAGATCAAAGTTATCATTTAAATTAGAGTATTTAGGTAATTGGCTTCTAGTCAATACGTGTATTTTGTTGTCGTATAACATATTTTCAAAATCCCTAAATAAATAATCTTCTACAAGGGTAACATCTACCTCTGAAACTTTTATTTTGTCCTTCAGGCTTTTTATATTGGCTGGGTTTAATAACAAGATCAAACAATTGTTCTTAGATAATGCTAAAAGATTGATAATTAATTCTAAAGAATTATGCATACACAGAGCTACTCTTTTTCTATTGACACTATGCTTACTTAAAAAAGTTGAAGTATAAAGCACATTTTGAAATAAACCATAATTAGTTACTTTTATATGGTTGTAGATCAAGGCAAGGCAATCACCCTTTTCCCTTACATTTTTTACTAGCGTTTCATAAAGCATTTTTTTCCTTCCTTTCATGCTTGCAGCCCATATAATCCTCATTATATGGATTAAATCCTTTTTTCAGAGATATCATAAGTGATTGCAAATATGCATCCCACGCGTCTTTATTAATAAACAACGAAGATATATTTCCAGTCCATGGAAGACCCCTATCAGTTACTCTATAGTTACTCTCATCATCTAATTCAAGTATGTGGTGATTCACTAACTCATCCAATTTATTTTTATATCTTGAATAATTAGGTATTTCATTTTTGGGTATTTTTAGCAAAATTGGGAATAAAACCATTTTCCGATCATTATGCTCATCTTCTGAACATTTTAAGCTTAATTCGGCAGGATAATTTAATTTCATCACTTCAGAAATATATGCTTCTATATCAACTACATTTTTATATGCATAACCATCAATGTAGCCTCTAGATGAAGCTCCTAGTCCAATTACATTGCCATTATTTAAATAAACCTTATCTCCAATGTGTACCTTTTTTTGGTATCTGGAATACGTGTTAATAGTTAATTGGTTATATCCCTGACCCTTGAGCCAATTGTTAGCAATGATAAACATCCTTATTGAATTTTCATTGGAAGGATTTAAAGTATAATAGTCTCTCTCTCTAATTTTTTTATCAAGATTAGTGTTTGGAAACACAGCCATACTATACAAGTCCATCTGATAGGGATTTATTTCATTAACTTTTTTTAAATCGTTCAAAAATATTTTCTCATTTTGATCTGGCATATTGTACATCATATCAACACAAAACTTCATTTTCCCAAACTTTTTAATAAGATCAATACCTTTGTAAAGCTCCTCAAGTGTTGCTCTTATGTACATATTCTTCCTAATCTTGGGATCAAAGGTTTGAACTCCGAAACTTATTCTATCGACCCCTATACTATACAAATCTTTTAACTGACTCTCATTAGTAATACAATTGATCGATCCTTCAACAGAGATATTTTGATCGACTTTGAAGTTGAAAAATTTTTTAGTCGCTTGAATAATCTTTTCAAAATCTTTAACATTTAATAAAAAGGGATTACCTCCCCCAAAATGAATTGATGAAATTTTCTTTTTTCTTATATAATTTGTGTTACCATACAAACTCATTTCTTTGATTATTGAATCAATATAGACATCTTTATATTTCTCCAGTCCTTTTTTGCCAAATACTTTATAATAAGGGCAAAAAAAGCAGTTCGAATCACAAAATGGTATATGAACGTATAAATTAGTGGGCGTATCTTTTATTCTCGGATTATTTAGAAAGTCAAAAAAATTATCATTAAATTCTCTCTTATGTTTGTTTCTTGTTAACCGTGGGTAAACCCAAAAATCATCAAGGCGATTGTTGAATACCTTATTTAACAATTTACTACACCTCTTTATTAATATTTTGATTCTAAGCTTCTATTCCATTATCCCAAACTTGCAACTGTAATCTATTTGCATATCGAAATTGATGTCTAATGCATAATCCAATCATTTCTTGCTGAACTTTAAATAGATCCATTCTTGAATTAGATAAAGGCATTACTAGTACTCTTTCTCTGTTATAAGTTTTTAATAGTGACAGTACATGTTCTATCTCATTAAAATCTTGCTCCATATTTCTTGCAACAAATTTAAGCTGGTAAGGATATCTACCAATATAGTAATCAATAATGGTAGGTTTAATTCTTTGTTTCTCACCCAAAACGGTATCATTTCCCATTTCTGAGTGGGCTAATTTGGGACTCATACTCACAAAATTACAATTTATATTTTCCCTCAAAATTGTTGCATTAGTTTCAATAGTAATAAAGTGATTGCTTTTTTTGAAAATTTCTATTAGATTTTTTATTTTTCTACTAAGTAGCGGTTCTCCGCCAGTTATGACGACATGTCTTGTCGCAAAAGAATTTACAATCTCACTAACTCTCTTGAGGGAATATTTTTTACGCTGCATATTCTGTTGTTCATCACACCATGTACAATTCAAGTTGCATCCTGGCAATCTTACAAACACCGATGGAACCCCTTCATAAATGCCTTCTCCTTGTATAGATCTGAAAACATTTGAGATGTATATAATTTCTTCATCATCATTCATGATCTCTAAACTCCTTAAATATTGTTTTTAAAAACCCATGATAAAATTCTTTGTTTTTTACACCATGTTCTAAGAAGTTGTAAACATTCTGAACGCATAACATTTGGAACAACAGTGATTTTGTAATTTACTTTATCTAAAAGCTCATTTGTATTAATATTAATTTCCGAAAATCCCGCTTTAATTAAGTCTTTAATAGATGTACCATACACAACCTTTGACATTCTTGCCCACGTAATAGCTCCAAAGCACATTAAACATGGTTCAGAAGTTGAAAAAATAGTATATTCCTTAAGTTCAGCAAATTTTTTTATTTTTGACGCTTGAATTAATGCATTAATTTCAGCATGGTGAACAGTACTCTTTTCTGACAAACAAGTATTTCTTGTTAGAATAATTTCTCCCTTATCATTTACAATACAAGCTCCAAAAGGAAGTTCTCCATTGTTAATTGCTTTTTGTGCTTCCTCGATAGCAAGACTCATGTAATATGTATCTGCTTTCATTTTATCCTCCAAAATTTTAAACTTTATAAGTCAATATATTAATCAATGTTAGTATTTATTTCTTATTGATATAATTATAAAACATTTATTGATTAAATTAATAACAATATCAATATGTTCACGTTTATTTCATATTATCTTACTCATAATCATGTCCTTTTGAAAAATATTCTTTTAAAAAATTCATTATGTATTCGTCGCTTCCAAAATTCGTACAGATTGATAAAGCAAAAGATTATATCCATTTTTTCCGTCATTTATGCACATCAAGTAAATCTTTTCATGTTAGTCAACGAATTCATGGCCCAAACCTGGCTTTAAGCCAGTAGATCCTTTTAGGACACGATAGCACTTCAGTGGCCTCTGAAAGGAATGTCCAGGTAAAGGGATATATCCACTATGGAAGCCATATCGTGTACGGTATTCAGTATCACGTAGTGTGAAAGACTAAAATGGCTATAAGATTCTACGGGAAAAATTGAGGAAATTTAGGTTTAAAGGTGTTCTTCAAAGATGTTGCAAGAAGCGTTTAAGGAATTAAGGCAAAATATTGGACAACACCTTTGGGCATTCGGTTATTTTTGCCGAACAGTTAAGACAGTTACAGAGAAAACAATTAAGCAATACATCGAAAACCAAGACAGAGGTCGAGTTGATGGTACGTTTAAAATCATCAAAGATTGAGTTCAACTCTTGAGCAGGGAATTTTTAACCGGTTTTTGTCGGAATGGTGACTTCAGTCGCAACCCCCCCTGTACTTTAATGCAGGATGGTTTAGAAATATTGACGTTAGCATAAATGACCGTCGTCAAAAGGCAACAAAAGTTATTCATCTGGTCAAGATAAAATACTATCCTATCCTTTAAAAGATCAAATGATGAATAAATAAACCGAAAAATTCTAATTATACAGAAAATTAATTAGAAGCTTCAGGTCATCAGTCGATGAATTTGACTAGATCCATGCCAAGTCGTCCCAATCTACTGTAACTCTTTCCTTTTGCATCATAGGTATGAGGCAGACTCCTATACACAGGGCATTGGTGTAAAGACAAAGATAAATCAAAGAAAATTGATAGTCTTAAACAAGAGATCGAAGAACTGGCAGGAGCCTTCGCCAGTAAAGCGGTTAGGAATTGAACCAATTTAAAATCCTAATCCCATGCATGGAATTAGGATTTTACTTAGTCAGATTATATATAGGAAAAAGGCACCATTTCTTCACTTTATGCAGGAAATAAGTGCCTCCATATATTTTATAACTTATTGGGTATCAAAATAACTCAATTTTTTAGAATCATCTCCAAGCGGCAGCTAATATTAATTGGGAGGATTCTTTCATTGCTAGAAACGCATTTTCTTTATCTAATTTTTCGTGTAGTATATCAGCTTTATGGTGCAAGCACTGGGCTTGCCAATGTACATCATTGTTAAAGCAATCAAGAGCTTCCAGTATTAATTTTTCTGCTTCCAGAACATTTTTCTCCTTGAGATAAATTTTTGATAATTGATATTTTAACATCCCATCAAACTCAACATTACTCGGCATTATGCTTAATCCTTTTCTAATCCATTCTTTCGATTGATCGTACTCTTTAAGCAAATAAAGAGTTAGCGACAATTCGTAAATGATATTTTGAACATGCATAACCTCATCTAAGTTAGTGGCGATCTCAAAACTATTCAAAATAGCGGCGTAGGATTGATGCAATTTATTTAATTTGCGATAGGCTATTCCCAAGTTAAGTAAACACTCATAAATTCTCTTTTTATTGTCATATACTTCGAAAATTTCTATCGCTCTTTTACATGATTTGACCGCTTCAATATTTTCATTTGAATATAATTCTGAAACTCCTTTGAGCATATACAAGTCACCATTGATATTATTGACTTCATTAGTATTTATCATCGTTAAGGCTTGACTAATTGTCTGTCTACCCTTTAAAAATTCTTTTTTCTTGCAATAACAATATGCAAGAACAAAAAGAAAATTAAATTTATATGAGCTTTCAAGGTCTATACTTTTAGATTCAGTTAAGATATGTCCGTATAAGGCCCGATCAATGGCTTCGGAATAATTACCCACTTTTTTGTATAATTGCGCCAAATTCAGGTAAACATCAATTATATTTTTCATATGTTTTGAAGGATCAAAGTAAAAGAGCGATTCCTCAAAAATATCAATTGCCTTACAATATTCTTTTTGCTTAATTAAAATCTGTCCTTGATAATTTAGTAAAACTCCTTTATAAATCACACTATCATTAGTTTCATTCAAAGTTTTTCTTAATACCGTTTGAGCTTCTAAAAGTTTGTTTGCTTTAATTAGGGTTTGACAAATAGTGATTTTTTCATTAATGAGCGATAGATCAATTTTTCGTTCCCCTGAATCCCTTACAGAAGTATCTTCTAATAGTACACTAGCCGAAACGCCAAGTTTGTTTGCAATTATTTCCAACGTTTTAAGCGAAGGGACACTCCGTCCGCTTTCAATTAAACTAATCATACTTCTACTTAATCCAGGGCCAGCCAATTCACCTTGAGTAAATCCATATTCTTGTCTTAATTTCTTGATATTTTGAATATAATTCATCAATCATTGTATCCTCTCAAGTTATTATCGTTGTTGTCATTGACAATTATAACATTTGTTACTAATATTATAAACATAATAGGGGGAATGAATAATGAAAAAATTAATTTGTAATTTTTATCACATAGCATTTTTCTTCGCTGTATTTATTAGTTTAATGAATACACCTCCAATTTGGCCAGATCTTATTAATTTGCTACATTAATGTCTAAGTTTACTTTTGACTTACAATAACATTTGTCACTAAAGTTAGTCTAAAACAAAAATATTATCGAAGAGAAAAAAGCTGATTGTTTTTTTCTCCATTTTTTTGTTAAAAAATATTATTATTGGACACAAAAAAAGCTTGATAGATTGAGTGTTCACTTTTTCATTTGGTCCAAGTCAAAACGCCTGATCACTAACAAGGATCTCTGCGAGCATTCCCATAATAGAGACTCCATATCAAGTTCCAACTTTCTTCATTCTCTGTTGTACAACTATGCATTTTTTAGTTGCTCAAATAAGTGTCTTGAAAAAATTCGTCTCAAAAATATAACTTGATAATGAGTTATTCAATATTAATTTTTTCTTGAACCTGTTTTGATTTTTTTGAAACAACTCCAATATTAACTAATGATACACCAACTATTGTTATTATTCCTCCAAGGATAGAAAACCAAGTTGGTACCTCGCCAAACCAAATCCATGCAATTAGAAAAGCAAAAACGGGGGTTAAATAAATTGAAGCAGACCCTTTCGACGATCAGATATGAGAGACAGCATAGGCTAGGGCAAAATAGGCAATCACTGTTGGAAATAAACCTAAATATAAAATGCTTAAATTAGTTCTTATTGATGCTGATAGAATTTCCTTGGTCACTCCTGGGGAGAAAAAAACATAAATAGAGTTCCGGCCCAAATAGTATACGATGTAAAAGCAATGTTTCCATATTTTTTTAGATAAGCGGCTTGAATGACAAAATAAATACTTTCCGAAAAGGCCGCAAGTAAGACCCAAAGAGCTCCTAAACTAAACCGAAAATCCCCACCCGTACTTATAGAAATTAACGCAACTAGAAATTAACGCAACACCCATAAAACAAATTAATGTTCCTAACCAACCAAGAACATTAAATCTCTCATTCATAAAGAGTGTTGATAAAATACCCGTAAAAACAGGAGCAAGTGCCACATGATAAACTGTAAATCCGGAAAAACCTCATCGATAAACAGTTTGCCTATTTTTACAAAATGAGCCTGTCTGACATTACGCCATTGATCATGCAAAAATGGCAAATCCGTGTAACCCAAAAGTACTCAAGCCAATACGTTCGAGGCATACAAGGTTTACTATCCTTGGCATTTGATAGAGCCATCGTCCTGGGTTTGATGAAAGACAATCCATCAAAAACCATTGGAAACATTAAAAAGACAAAAACAGAAATTGATTTTTGGACAAAGGAAGAATTTTAAGACTGGAAAGAATTACAGGGCACCCTGTGTCAAACGAATTTTATCTTGTCTTACAATGGCATCCCGACTCAAAAATGGACAATTGCCTATGCGATACAAAGATATGCGAAAGCTGCTCATGTTCATCGCATTAAAATTCACGGGTTAAGACATTCTCATGCCTCACTTTTAATCAGCATGGGAGAAAATCCCTTGGTGATCAAAGACCGACTGGGTCATAAAGACATTCAAACGACACTCGGAACTTACGGACACTTATATACGAACAGCAGCTTTCAAGTCGCCGATAAACTGAGTGGCTTTATTCATCTGCAAACCAGCGCAGAGACCCAGATTAAGCATTACAGCAGCAATCAATTTATTCAGACCCAATATCAAAGTGTGCCAAAAGTGTGCCAGTGAACTGTATCCCTTGTCAAGGACAATAAAAAAAGACTTATGCTACTTTGAGAAGATGAC
>NZ_JAMXWM010000027.1 GCF_024125445.1 Sporolactobacillus shoreicorticis
TGATCGACTCGGAGTAGATATTATCACGTGCACGCCGGCAATTATTGAAAAGCTGAAAAAGGTAGGAAAGCCGTTGGAACAGGTGTCTCTGGACACAGTCAAGGGCTTTAACAAGGATATAAAAACACTTGGCTATTCTATTCTTTGAGTCGAAATAGGATTGAGAAGGAGAAATAATCATGACCACCCATATTGAACAGCAATCGATTGATACGATACGTACACTTTCAATAGACGCAATAGACAAAGCAAATTCCGGTCATCCAGGGCTTCCGATGGGAGCGGCACCTATGGCATACACACTCTGGGCAAAGGAAATGAATCATAATCCGCTGAATCCTAAATGGTTCAACCGTGATCGATTCGTTCTTTCAGCAGGACACGGTTCAATGCTTTTATACAGTCTGCTGCACTTGTTTCATTATGGTTTAACCATTGAAGATTTAAAACAATTCCGTCAATGGGGAAGTCTGACCCCGGGCCATCCGGAATATCGTCATACGGTCGGGGTTGAAGCAACGACTGGGCCGCTTGGTCAGGGAATCGCCATGTCTGTGGGCATGGCGATGGCTGAGGCGCACTTAGCTGCAAAGTACAATATGAATGGATTTGCTATTATTAACCATTATACGTATGCGCTATGCGGTGACGGTGACCTGATGGAAGGTGTCGCCGGTGAAGCGGCATCGCTTGCCGGACATTTAAAATTGGGTAAACTCATCCTGCTTTATGATTCAAATAACATTTCGCTTGATGGCAAACTGAGCATGTCATTTTCTGAGAATATAGGCAAACGCTTTGAAGCATATGGCTGGCAAACCTTGCTTGTTGAAAATGGAAATGAGGTTGATGACATAAAGCAGGCACTTGATCAGGCAAAAGCTGACCCCGAACGTCCGACTCTGATCGAGGTGAAAACGGTCATTGGTTATGGGGCACCGGCTATTCAGGGAACGAACAAGGTTCACGGCAATCCGCTTGGTGCGGAGGTGACCAAGGCAACAAAAGAAGCATATGGTTGGAATCATGACGCTTTCTTCGTGCCGGATGAGGTACGTGAGCATTTTGATCAACTTGTGAAAAAAGGCGAGGAAAAAGAAAATCAATGGAACGCAAAGTTTGCGGCTTATGAAGCCGATCATCCAAAACTGGCACAAGAATTACTTGATGCGATTGATGGCAAGCTGCCGAATGGATATGCGAATCATTTCCCTGATTATGCAAATGGTACGAATAAAGCGACACGCGCTGCTTCAAGTGAAGTTATCAATGCAGCAGCTGAGACAGTGCCGCAATTGTTTGGCGGATCTGCAGATTTGGCCTCTTCTACGAAAACAACGATTAAGGGAAGCGGGGATTTTCTCCCAGGGCAGTATGAAGGGAAAAACATCTGGTTTGGTGTTCGTGAATTTGCTATGGCTGCTGCAACAAATGGTATCGCGCTTCATGGTGGTCTGATTCCGTTTTGCTCAACCTTCTTTACGTTTTCTGACTACGCGAAGCCGGCCATTCGGCTCGCGGCATTGATGGGTATTCCATCCATTTTCGTCTTTACTCATGATTCGATTGCGGTTGGCGAGGATGGACCGACGCATGAGCCCATTGAACAATTGGCAGGACTACGTTCCATTCCGAATTTAACTGTTCTCCGCCCGGCAGACGGCAATGAAACACGCGAAGCATGGAAAATAGCACTTGAAAGCCGCGAGAGCCCAACGTTGATTGTACTCACTCGCCAAGATGTCGAAACCTGTGACGGTGAATGTGTTTATGCAAGTGATGGAGTCAGAAAAGGTGGTTATATTCTTTTAAAAGAAAAACGGTCAGCAGATGTCGTGCTTATTGCAACCGGTTCGGAAGTGTATCTTGCAATCAAAGCAAAAGCGCTTCTCGCAGCTGACGGAATAGATGCGCGTGTTGTAAGCCTTCCATCATGGGAATTGTTTGAAAGACAACCGCAGACGTATAAGGATCAAGTGCTGCCGCCTGAGCTGTCCAGTCGTGTAGGCATCGAAATGGCCTCTTCCTTTGGCTGGCGCCAATTTATCACTTCCTCCGGCGGGTTGATTACCATTGATCATTTTGGTGCATCGGCTCCGGCGGCAACTGTAATGATCAAATTCGGGTTTACGCCGGAACACGTAGCCGAAGAAGCAAAGTGCGTGTTGAAACGAAATAAAGAAGGGGCAAGGCAAACGAGGTGGAAAAATTGAAAATTGCGATCGGATGCGACCATGCCGGATTTGATCTGAAGCCGAATCTTATGGATTACTTAAAGAAAAATAAAATAGAAATCATTGATGAGGGAACTTTTTCTGCTGAAAGTACTGATTATCCGATTTATGCAGATAAAGTTGCGTTGGATGTAGTGTCAAAGAAGGTAGATCTGGGTATTCTTATTTGCGGTACAGGCATTGGTATTTCAATCGTGGCAAATAAAGTACGGGGTATTCGGGCTGTTGCCTGCAGCGAACCGTATTCCGCTAAGATGTCGCATGAACATAATAACGCAAACATCCTTGCCTTCGGTTCTCGAGTAGTCGGCTGCGAACTGGCCAAAATGATTGTTGACGCTTGGTTAGGAACTGAGTTTCAGGGAGGAAAGCATCAAAGACGCGTTGACTTAATCACTTGTCTTGAAAAAAAGCAGCAGGAGCAAGGTGCATTAAATACGTCGACAGGTCAAAAACACATTAGGCAGGATTGATGTGTGCAAAAATCGAGATGGCTGTTCATCTCGATTTTTTGTACTTTACTTAAGCCGATGCGGTTCAAGTGCCAAATACTGATCAGAAATTAATAAATGGACAGGGTTTCGGGAGAGTGAAAAGTATGCGAAAATATAAAACACAGACGCAGCTGTTCTGCACTCATTGTCATTGTGAGACTGATCATCGTGTAATTTATATTGACAAGAAAATCTCTGAAATTGATTGTATAGCCTGTCACAAAATGACACGTATTGATTTTGATATTCGGTCATATTTTCACAGGGGACTTCGTGAACGTGCGCTTACCAAACCATCAAGGCTGGCACAGGAATATAGGAGAAGTCATAGAGCTTTTTTAAATGGACTGTCACTTAGAATGATCAGCAAACCCTATCGAATAGCCAAAGATTTAAAACGTTCGAAGCATATTATTGACCGATATAAAAAGGATCATCATAATCCCAATTGAAACCTATTTAAACTCTGCTGCATGGGTACTCATTATGACGGTCACTATCGGTTTCGCTGAATAGAAACATGTTCTTGATAAGGTGCTGAAATCGTTAAATAACGGGTACAGTAGCACCGTTAACAAATGATGCGTAAACGTACCTGAAAAGATTGAGAAAATAAGGCAGCGCTGACCGATAAAAAAACAACGCATGAATTTGTGCACGCAGAAGATTATAGTAGAGGTGATGGTTTCGGGAGGCGCAAATTCATGGAGCATGTCACAGAGTGCTTAGATTTACTGGAGCAGTATATGGCCGATCATCCGACCGTGTATGATGTTGAAAAACTGAATTTTAAAGGAGCCGGTGCCAAGGATGTCTATAATTGCACGGCTCCCTTTTATGATGAAGGCAGGCGGATCATTGCGGCCCGCGTAGAATCTCGGGACAGCGAAAGTGCCCATATCGGGTTCTTTGAGCAAGATACGGACGGATGGAATTTGATGAAAGACATGCCGTCTTTTCCGCTTCAGGATCCGTTTATCACACGAATTGATGATTCGCTGCTTTTCGGCGGTGTTTGGGTCGCACCGGACACGAAGGGACATGTGACGTGGCGGACACTGTTTTTTCGTGGTAAATCCATTCGTTCTTTGCGTCCCTTTTTTGAAGGACCGGTTGGTATGAAGGATTTGCGAATTGCTCAAATGCCGAATGGCTTAATTTTGGTTTTAACTCGTCCTCAAGGCAAAAAAGGAGGACGCGGCAAGATTGGCTATGTGCTTCTGGCTTCACTTGATGAGCTTGATACAAACAAGATTGAATGTGCACCGCTGCTCGATGGACACTTTGCCGATGATGAATGGGGCGGAGCCAATGAGATTCATTCACTAAAAAATGGCGATGCAGGTGTGCTTGGACATATCGCCTATTTTGACCATCAGGGGAATCGTCACTATTATTCGATGATTTTTACTTTAGATCCGCTGACCGGCCGCCATTCATCGCCTGAAATTATTGCCACACGTCAGGACTTTATCGGCGGGCCGGCAAAGCGCCCGGACCTTCGTGATGTCGTCTTCACCGGCGGAGCTATTCGCGGCGACGGACGGATGACTTTGTACGTCGGCACGAGCGATGCGGAGGCGCAGCGAATTGTGATCAGCGATCCATTTGCAAAATATGAACGAGGCTGTTGATGATTTGTGTGCCTTTATCTGGCAAAAACCTCTCTTTTTTTTATAAAAGAGGGGCTTTTCTCATGAATGGATCATTTTATCAGGTTGCCAGTGGAGAAAACTCAGTATTTTAATGCCGATGGTTCACGGGAAAAAAGTCTCACAATTCGAATGCATCTCAGTCATCTCAGTTTTATGGGAATACCCAGAAATGTAAAAAAATGTTGACTTATCTTTATAAAAGAAAGAAAATAGAAACAATAAATAATTTATTATCATAATAACAAATTATCTCGTATTTAATGCGAGATAATTGTTCATTAAATGATCATTTTATATCGACTTGGATGGAATGATGAAAAATGATTTTTGCGAAGGAGCGGGTCGTGTGTCAAAAAGCATTTTTGATCAAATTGTGCAACGAACGAATACAAACTGTGTGAAATGGGACGGAGCGGAAAAACTGTATGGAAAGCCGAATCTGCTCCCAATGTGGATTGCCGATATGGACTTCAGCGCTCCGAATTGCATTCTTGACGCGTTGAAGACATGCCTGGATCAGAAAATTTTCGGTTATACGCTGTGCCCCGAATCATTGAAACAGGTGGTGCAGTCGTGGCTGATCAAGCATTATGGCTGGGAGGTTCCAAGTGATGCGATTGTTTTCAACCATAACGTGGTATCAAGCATCTCTCTGGCTCTTCGCGTATTGACAAAAAAAGGGGATAAGGTCCTGATCCATAACCCGGTTTATAATCCTTTTTTTGAACAGTTGAATCAGCTTGATCGTGTTCCGGTTGTGTCGAAGCTGAAAATTCAGAAAAACCGTTATTTTATGGATATTAATGATATGGAACGAAAAATCAATGAAGAAAAGGTTACCTGCATTCTCATTTGTTCGCCTCATAATCCCGGCGGACGCATTTGGGAACCGGAGGAATTGCAGGACGTGATTGATCTGGCAGTAAAGTATGAATTGCCGATTATTGCCGATGAAATTCACTCGGATCTTGTGTTTTCCGGGAAAAAACACCAACCAATGGCGCAGCATGCCGCTGAGAAATGCAAGGCTGTTATTACGCTGATGGCACCGACAAAAACATTCAATTTGGCGGGAATCGGACCATCCTATATTCTGACATTTGAACGCGAAATTGCCGAGAAAATAAAACAGGAACAAAAGCTTATGGTTTATCCAGAAATGAATCCTTTTCAAATTGCAGCGATGACAGCTGCCTATGAAAAAGGCGAGCAATGGGTGAACGAACTGCTTGACTATGTAAAAGGAAATATTGACTATGTTTGCCAGCACCTCACGCAAATCGACGGTCTTCGATGTATGGACAATGATGCGACTTATTTAATGTGGATCAATTACGCGGAACTGGGTTTTTCTGAACAAGAAGTGAGTGAAGTATTGATTGCGAATGGAATTGCACTGCAGATGGGAAGCATGTATGGCGATGCCGGAACCGGTTTTTTCCGAATGAATGTTGCAACTCCGCGCGCGAATGTTGAAAGAGGCACAGACATGGTGCTGCGCGCTTTTAAACAATTAACTGCGGCACATGCGCGCGTTTAATGTGATTGTACATACGGACGGATACCCCTCGAACTTTTAAACGTAAGGAGAGGACAAAGATTAAAGATAAACTGCAGCGGTATAAGAATTTTGTCTCCTTTCTAAGCGATGTGGTGGGGGATGAGGCAGAAATCATTCTTCACGACGTGCGCGATCTGGAACATTCGGTGATTGCAATAAGCGGTACCACTTTAACGGGTCGCAGGATCGGATCACCGGCAACACGTTTGCTTTTAAAACAATTAAAGGAAGGGAAACAATCCCGTAGATCCTTTATCACGAATTATGAGGGAAGGTCTAATGACGGCACAGTCCTCAGATCGTCAACATATTTTATTTATGACGAGCATGATGAGATTATCGGTATGCTGTGTATCAACATCAGTTTCCGAAAAATGGAGGAAGCGATTCAGTATCTAGGTGGTTTTGTTGGCATCAATTGGCCGGCCGGCATTGATCTGGAGTCCCCTGTTGAGCACTTCAGTCCATCGATCGAGGATATTGCCATCAGCAGTATTAAAGAGATTGTTTCAAGCGTTGATGTTCCATCAGAACGTATGTCACAGCAGGAAAAGCTGCTCGTGGTTCACCAATTGAACAACAATGGGATTTTCCTGCTCAAGGGCATTGTCGGAATCGTTGCTCAGGAACTGAAGACTTCTGAAGCGACGATCTATCGCTACTTAAGTAAAATGAAGAAAAATGAGCTGAAAATCAGCTTTGAGACGCCGTAAATTCGTGATACGCGAGGAGTACGTTGACGCAATCGTAAAAAATCATTATATTAAACTGTAAAACTAGCAGAGCGAGAAAGGAGCAGGAGCAGTGTCAAAACCTATCATTGGAATCACCAGCGGTTTTGTAAAACTCACAAATTTTTCAGAAGGTGATTACGCGCATAAGGATTATATAACCTCGCTGACAATGGCGGGCGCTGTTCCTTTGATCCTGCCGATCGCTCCGGGTTCATGCACGGAGCGGTATGCAGAACTGTGTGACGGATTTCTGCTCAGCGGCGGATGTGATGTAAATCCGCAATTCTTTAATGAAGATCCGACGCCCGGCTGCGGCGTATTTGATACGGAACGTGATCAGGCAGAATTGCAATTGGTACATGAATCGCTGAAACGCGGCAAGCCTTTATTCGGCATCTGTCGCGGACTTCAGGTGATCAATGTTGCGCTGGGAGGTACGTTGATTCAAGATATCGACAGTCAGCTGGATCATCCGATTCAACACGAACAAAAGGTGCCGCGCCGTGAAGGCAGCCACCGTGTGCGTCTGGAAAAAAGCACCCGGCTGTATCAGGTGCTTGGTGAGCAGGAGACGATTATTGTCAACAGTCTTCATCACCAGTCGATTGACAAGATTGGAGCCGGATTGAAAGTTGCTGCCTTCTCGTCCGACGGCATCATTGAAGCCATTGATATGACGGAGAAAGGATTAATGGGTGTTCAATGGCATCCGGAATCAATGACCGCCGGCGGCAGCGATGCGATGCTCGGACTGTTCAAACACTTTGTTGCTGCCTGTATTGAGATGAAGCAGGCTAATTCGGGAGTGTAAGGCTGTTTTATCTATTGAATTTGAAATGTAATCTTGCCTGAGATAAAGAGGAAATTGATGAAAAAACAGATGCATGCTGTCTCTTAAAAAGGCTCGTAAACCGTTTACCTCGGTTCACGAGCTTTTTCAATTCTCAAGAGCATTTAACGCCAGCGCGGCCAGTATGGCGGATCCGTATGGCAGGGCACGTTCATCAATGGTGAATTGCGGATGGTGGTTCGGGTGACGCGGTATCGCATTGCTGCCTGCTCCGAGCACAAAGAAGATGGATGGACGCTGCTCTGTGTAGAACGAGAAGTCTTCACCGCCGAGGCTCGGCTTGCTTTGCAGGCGATTTCCCTTGCCAAGTAACTCGTCAACAGTTTGCTGCGCAAGCTGCGTCATATGATCGTCGTTGATGATCGACGGCGAGCTGAATGTGTAGTCAAGATCATAATCTGCGCCGAAGGCTAAGGTAACGCCTTCAACAATACGCTTGATTCGCCTAGGCATCGTTTGCCGCAGCTCGGGATTTAACGTTCGAACGGTTCCGGT
Organism: Sporolactobacillus shoreicorticis; assembly: GCF_024125445.1. Lineage (GTDB taxonomy): Bacteria > Bacillota > Bacilli > Bacillales > Sporolactobacillaceae > Sporolactobacillus > Sporolactobacillus shoreicorticis. Next base: position 8,024 of record NZ_JAMXWM010000027.1, read on the forward strand.
CATTTTGACTGAAGGGGCAATCGCGTTGTTCGCCGTTCCGCCATGGATGGTCGCGATCGTCAAAACGGCGGGATCAACAGGGTCAATCTGGCGGCTGGATAATTGCTGGAGCGCAGTAATCACCTGTCCGGTCACCGTGACCGAATCCACGGTAAGGTCGGGATGCGCCGCATGACCGCCTTTACCGATAATGACCAATGAGAAAAAATCAGTGGACCCGCAGCCGATTCTCCCTGAGAATGCGATTTTGCCAAGGTCAACGCCGGCATTAATGTGAAGGCCGGCCATTTCATCAATTCCATTCAAGGCACCGGCATCAATCATTGCCTTCGCTCCCTTGCTGACCTCTTCGGCAGGCTGAAAGAGAAAGGCAATGCTGCCGTACTCCGGTTGCTGCTTTTGTAATAGCTGTGCAGCTCCCATCAGCATGGACGTGTGTGCGTCATGGCCGCAAGCATGGCTTTTACCATCGTTCTCAGACTTGAAGTTAAAGGTGTTGCGTTCTTGAATCGGAAGGGCATCCATGTCGGCGCGCAGTCCAATGGTTTTGCCCGGCCTTTTTCCTTTAAGTAAGGCGACCATTCCGGTTTCGGCAAGCGGCCCGTTGATTTCAAGATTAAGTGATCTGAGAAAGCGGGCGACCTTTTCGGAGGTGCGGTGCTCCTCAAAAGCAAGCTCGGGATGCTGATGCAAATCACGCCTCCACATGGTTAATTGGGGCAGCAGCAACTGAGCCTCCTGCAGCAATTGTTTCGATCGTTGCGCGTTCATGGCGTTCACTCCTTGACCGCGGCGGAACCGCTCACTTTTTCAAATGTCTTGAGTACTGCCGTTGCTAATATCAACACACCGTTATACATGGCATCGTGGTTAAAGGTCATATAGGGGTGATGCAGGCCGGGCTTGAGATCACAGCCGAGTCCAAGCATTGTCGATTTCAATTTTGGTGTGCGAATCGCGTATTGATGAAAATCATCGCCGCCGCTTGATAAACCGGCAGGGTCGAAATGGTCGCTGCCGAGTACGTCCTTAATGGCGTCGCCCATAATGGCAATGGCTTCCGGATCGGAAACGGCGGCAGGGCTGCCATGAGAATCATCAAGGCGGACGCTGACTCCGTAACTCGCTGCCACTCCTTGAACTATCTGCTTTATTTTCTTTTTGAATTCGGTCATGACTTCATTCGTTTGAGCACGTACATCCAAACTGAATTCGGCATGACCGGGAATAATATTGGTCGCCGAACCCGCGTGAAGATTAGTCATTTTAACCGAACTCGGGATCATCGGATTGACATGGAGATGTCCCAGCGCGTTTACGATTGAGGCCGCGACTTCAATACTGTTCGTACCAAGGTGGGGACGCGCGCCATGGGCGTCCTCACCATCGATCACACCACGAATCGTGCCGCAGGCGCCGTGCAGGATTGCCGGACGGGCGCGGCCGTCCTTTGTTTCTTCAATCGGACGCAGATGTACGCCGTAGAAGTAGTCGACATCATCGAGAACGCCTCGCTTGCTTAATTCCAAAGCACCCTGTCCGATTTCTTCGGCAGGCTGAAACACGAGACGAACTGTACCCGCGCCGGAATCAATTTTTTCCTTCAGCACCATGGCGGCACCGAGTACCATCGACATATGCGCGTCGTGTCCACACGAATGATTGGCTTGCAATTTGCCATTGACTTCCTGCCAGAGCGCGTCCATATCTGCGCGCAAAGCGACAATCGGTTTTCCGCTGCCGATTTCGCCGATGACGCCGGGACAGTCATCGAATGTTCGTGTACGGTAGCCGAGCGCGTCCAACTTTTCTTTAATAAAAGCGGTCGTTGCTGTTTCTTTCATGCTGATCTCCGCATGAGTATGAAGGTAGTTGAAGAGGTTCATTACGTTTTCTTTTATGGAGCTGCTTAATTCTAGGTGCATGGAATCGCCCTGCTTTCTTATCTTATTTAAAATTCATTTCTTCATTAATGATCGCTAACGCCAATCTCCTGTTCCTTGTCCATAAACGGCATGATCCACATAAGTGAATAATTCCTCGGCAATGTCAACATCGGATACTTTGGAAATGGTCCTGAAGCCTGCATTTCCGTTGACTTCGCAAACGGTAAATCCGTTGTTGCCGAACAATAAATCGATTCCGCAGAATTCCAAATTAAGCGCTTCCGCAGCCTTAACCGAGAGCGATTCAATAACTTGGCTCGTTTCATACAACTCAGCACTGCCGCCCAATGAATAATTGGCTCTGAATCCCGACTTTGATTTTCTAAGCACACTTCCTAATACCCGTCCGCCAAGCACGTACACTCGAAGATCTTTACCATAACTGCTCTCCATGTACTCCTGACAGAGACAGTATCCTTTTGTTTTGTTGAATGCTTCTGTGAAGTCCTGCTCATTTTTGACTAAGAAGACATTTTTTCCCTGTGATCCTTCCACCGCTTTCAATATGAAAGGCTGATTGTTAAAATGACCCGAAATCAAGGGATAGTCATTTGTAACCGTGTAAACTGTTTTCGGTGTCGGAATGCCTGCTTGAGCGAGAATCTGCGACGTGATGACTTTGTTGCGCGATTGAAACATGGCAGATATAGGATTGATAACCCTTATCCCTAATTGTTCCAATTGAGAGCCAACAATTCGGTTGTAACAGCGCATGAAAACAAAATCCGGTAGACGCAGCGGTTCGTTTTTATTGTAAAAAGTCACCGTCGATGCGCTATGAATCACTAAATCTTCAACAAAAATAATTACCAGACGGATATGATGCCTGGCAGCGGTCTCCGTCATCCATTCAAATGCATTGTTGCCGTATCGATTATGTATTACTGATTTCGAATAGATCATCCATCCGTTTTTCAAACGCTTCACCACTAATTGGACATATTTTGTGTTCGCATGCGAAAGCGCAGATCGCGCAACCTGAATATTCCAACTTTTAATAGAAAAGGGATGTTAAACGAAAAGTTGTTTATCGGCTCAATTACTACCTGTTTGATGAAACAGGCGAACCTTTCAGAACCTAGGTTTTTCAACCAAAAAAGGCAGCGAACAACATAGTCTTTTAACACGGTTAATAAAAAGGTTGTGTCGTTCATTTAATCATAACACGGTTATTTCGTTCAGTCATGCCTGATCTGTGCCGAAACAGGACGGAATTACGTACAATGAAAGGCGTTCAAAAACCTATGAACGTTCAATGATTTCTCGCACATTCAGATAGGGAGCAAGAATGTGTGAATATACCGAGGAAATTGTGTTCACTGGAGGGAAGACACCGACCACGCACGATCAATCCATTCTATTGAAATCTTTTATTTAGAGGATTACGTCCGTTTTTGGTATATTAATAACTGTACGCAGGTGGTGCGTGAAACAGATGATCATTGATCAATCGGAGGGTTCGTCATGCAAATTCTTTTTTGTGTCGGTAAATCATATGTGTCCATCCACAGGCAAATGGCGGATCAGTTGGAAGCGATGGGTGCCCATGTCCGCTGTCTGATGTATGACCAGGCTTTGAATAAGGAATTGATTAAGAAATCGATTCGTGAATGCGAGATCTGTATCACTGCTATTGCTCCATGCGATCGTGAAGTGATTGAGGCGGCGCCAAATCTCCGCTACATATTGAAGACAGGCACGGGATTGGATAATGTGGCGATCAATGATGCGACTGCTCGAGGCATTCTGGTCAGCAATGCCCCGGGTGGAAATGCGACCTCCGTAGCGGAGATGGCTTTCGGCCAATTGATTAGTTTGTCGCGAATGATTCCAATGCTGGATCGCGGAACGAAAAAGGGCGAGTGGCCGAGCGCGGAAGCCTATGAACTTGACGGGAAAACGATTGGAATTATCGGTTTCGGTTCCATCGGCCAAAAGGTGGCACGTTTCGCAGGCGGCTTCAATATGCGTGTGATTGCATTCGGAAATTATCAAGACCAAGATGCGGCTCGCCGGCTGCGCGCGACGTTTGTGGATCTGGATCGACTTTTACGCGAAGCGGATTATATCGTGATCAGCACAGCATTATCTTCCTCAAATTACCATCTTATTGATCAGTATGCGATTGATAAGATGAAAACGACGGCATTTCTCATTAATATTTCCAGAGGTGCGCTGATTGATGAACCGGTACTTTTCGAGGCTTTAAAGAAAAGGCGACTTGCCGGAGCCGCACTGGATGTGTTTGAGCAGGAGCCGCCTGAATCCTTACCGAATTTGGATAACCTGATCGCCTCGCCGCATGTTGCTGGAACAACGCGGGAGAGCATCGCCCGTGTCGCCCACGTGACTGTTGAGAATGTGCGTAAATTTATGAATCATGAACAGCCGGACTTTGTCGTGAATACGGAAGCGTTGCGGCAGAATCATTGATAAAAGATAGATATTGATCATGAACGGATGTAAGTGGTTCGGCAATAAGAGTGTTTTCGTTAACTGAAAAGGAACTTTCGCTAGGCGCGCATACGTCGTCCTGAACGCAACGTGAAAGTCATCACATCTTGTGGCAAGCCGGATACTAGGCCGTACATGGGTCACGAGGCAACTCCGCCCTCGCTGGAGGTTTGGTGAAGCCAAGTTTTCTAATAAGATAAGAAAGTTTAGCCTTTTGGCCTGGTTGATACGACAATAAGGTCATAAGATTCAGTTGGGCGATCAGGTAGCGCCCAATCTGCGAAATAACCGGAAAAATTCCGCTTAATTCGAAAATGAATGAAAAGATCGCTTAAATAGACGGAGAATTCCGCTTATCGAATCGAAAAACGTGAAAATGGAGGGCTTTTCTTTGAATAAGCGGAAAAATTCCCCTTATTTACCCGTGAAACAAGCGCTATGATGCATATAATCGGAAAATATCCGCTTATTTTACTTCGTTACTTAATGAAGAACCAAAGTGATTTATGAAATAAAAATGTCTGTTCAAGGTTGATGATTCAAAACCGCATTTGGAGCTAAGAAAATGTCGCTAACTGTAGAGGATCTTTCTAACTGTAAGGGAACTTTCGCTAATTACGCATACGTCCTGTATGCAATGCGAAAGCCATCACGTCCTGTGAAAGTACGTCCTGCACGCAATGCGAAAGCCGCGGCATCCTGCGGAAGTAAGGACCAGGCGCTTTTTACCCGGTTTTTCTTATAGAAAGTTAAAATCTGAAACCCAAACCTTGAAAAATTTTTTTCGAAAAAATATTTGAATAATGTTAATGTTTATGAATCCTCTAGTACATATGGCATATTTATTTCACGAAGAGAAGCAACCGCTGCAAAAAATTGACGATAAAGCTGATCAATTGATACAGACCATTGGTAGCAATGTTAATGAATAGGAAAAGTCCTTTGGTTAAAAAGCACCTGTATCGTCTAACTAGATCTAATATTCGTAATATTGACAATTATAATGATCGCTCTATACTGAACTTATCCCTTAATTTCCACGTTTTGAGAATAGACAATGGACCCATTGCCTGCCGCTCAAATCATCTGGATGATGGGAATTATAAATGTTTCGCATGAATACCTGTGTGACCTGAATACGCCTGCTTTGTCTTCATCAACCAAGACAAAAACCAGCCTGAGTAAATCTTTGGCTGGTTTTCATTTTTCTGGGGGTGAAGCAGCGCTTGCTTGTTGCCAATCTGTGAGTAATTAAGCCAAAAGGAACAAGGAGTGATTCGTTTGGTCAAGAAAAAACATGTTCATCTTCTAATCATCTCATGGCTGCTGATTTTGTTTTTGTTCATTTGTACGTCAAATGCGACGGTACATGCCGAATCACCAAACGGCAGTCGGACAAGCCTGCAAGCAGATTTTCAAAAGGCGGCCGATATCTATCATGTACCGGTCAGCATCCTGATGTCGGTTTCCTATAATGAGACGAGATGGGAAAGTCATAACGGGCAGCCAAGTACCTCGGGCGGCTATGGCGTGATGCATCTGACAGATAGCGATTCATCTGTGGATCTCTTGGCAAAGGGGGATGTACTTAATAAAAGTGCGAGTGCAAAATCATCGGACCAAGGGACGCATACATTAGCTCAAGCGGCGAAATTAATTAACGCTCCGCCTCAATTGCTTAAAAAAGATACGAAGACAAATATTTTGGGCGGAGCCGCATTACTTGCTGATTATCAAAAACAGCTTACAGGCACACATTCAAGTGATCCTGAAGACTGGTATGGCGCAGTCGCTAAATACAGCGGTTCAGCCGACTATGATACGGCGACTGATTTTGCCGATCAGGTCTACAAAACGATCAAAGAAGGCGCAGTGCGTACGTTTTCTTCAGGCGGTACGGTTCGGCTTCAAGCGAAAAATGTAAAGCCAGATAAAACCAGTTTGCCACATCTTCAGTTGCCTAAGCATAAGCATGGCAATGCAGACGAACCGAAAGGAGTCGATATGCAGAACATTCCTGCTTTATACGAGGCATTTTCCGACACGGATGGGGATTACGGCAACTACGATCTTGCCAACCGCCCTTATGACGGACAGAAGATTCGCTATATTATCATTCATGACTCAGAAGTCAGTTATGAGGGAACCATTAATACCTTTCTACAGAAAAGCTACGTTAGCTCGCATTATGTGATCCGCTCTTCAGATGGACAAATCACTAAGATGGTTGACCCGAAAGATGTAGCATGGCATGCTGGCAATTGGTATATCAATAGTCATTCTATCGGAATCGAGCATGAGGGTTATGCAGTTGAAGGCTCGACATGGTATAGTGAGCCGATGTATCGAGCTTCAGCGAAGCTGGTGAAGTATTTGGCAAAGAAATATGATATTCCTCTGGACCGCGAACACATCATCGGTCATGAAGAAGTTCCCGGATTGAATCCGGCGCGCCAGGTCAGCATGCATTGGGACCCGGCCGCGTACTGGAATTGGACACATTATTTTGACCTGCTCGGCGCGCCATTTTCCAAAAAAAGAAATTCGATTGGCCTGAAAAAGAGTCAAGGCATTGTCACGATCAATCCGAATTATAAAACGAATAAACCGGAAACGTCATACAATAACCAACCACTTGAGCCTAAGCCTTCAAATTTTGTCTATTTATATACGGAGCCAAGCTTCAACGCACCGCTGATCAGCGATCCGCTTCTTCATCCGAACGGCAGCGGAACAACTGCGCTCAATGACTGGGGCGATAAAGCCGTCGCCGGTCGTTCATATTATAAAGTTGCTCAGACAAAGAATTGGACCGCAATTGATTTCGGCGGGCAGAAGGCATGGTTCTATAATCCAAAAAGCATGAATACAGTGCCTGGAAGCGGTATATTGATTACCGCAAAGAAAGGGGCGGAATCAATCCCTGTTTATGGATCTGCTTATCCGGAGGCATCTGCCTATGATCAATTCGGTATTCCTGCCGTCGGAATCACACCGATTTATTCGATGCCTGCCGGCCAAATCTATGTCGGTGAGAAGGTGACGGGTTCGGATTACTACTATGCGAAACTGTTTAACAAACCGGAAACCTATCATGTTGTGAGCGGGCAGGATCAATACTATCAGATTTCCTATAATCACCGTATCGCATTCGTGAAAAAAAGCGACGTCCTCATCCTGCATCCGTTTTTTCACTGAGCATTCGATGGAACACCGGCTCCAAGAAGGAGTACGGTGTTTTTTTGTTTACGGTTTTAAATGAACTTTTATGTAGCTTTGATTGTTAAGAATAGTAAAAATCGTTATTTTACAGAGCAGTATGAAGAAACATTTTAAATGAAAATCCGTTTGTCAACCGGTGGAGTTTGTCGAATAGATCAGGTATGCTAGCTTTATAGGTTCATTTTTCAGCATGGATTTACTACATTAACGAGGTGAACGCATGATGGCACTAGAGAATTCATATGTAAAACAGGCACCGAAGCAACTCTTTATCGGCGGGGAATGGATTGATGCGGAGAGCATGGAAGTTGACGATGTCGTTAATCCTGCAACCGGAGAGGTAATCGCCAAAGTAGCGCGCGGCGGTGCGGTAGATACGGAAAAAGCGATTGAGGCAGCGCAGGCGGCTTTTCCCGTCTGGTCATCAATGCCTGTGGATGAACGCGCCAAAATCTTACGCAAGGTCGCGGATTTAATCACAGAAAAGGCGGATGAACTTGCGGAGATTATGACTATTGAGCAAGGTAAACCGCTTGCTCAGGCTAAAGGCGAAGTGCTTGGCGGCGCGGAAAGCGTGCGCTGGCATGCGGAGGAAATGCGCCGCATTTATGGGGAAACCATTCCGGGGCCGGGCGGACATCTATTTCTTGTCAAAAAAGAACCGCTTGGCGTGGTTGGCGCAATTACTCCGTGGAATTTTCCATCGTCAATGATTACACGAAAAATTTCACCGGCGCTTGCAGGCGGGAATACAATCGTACTGAAGCCGTCTCCAGAAACGCCGCTTTCTGCGACCTCATTAATGGAAATTTTTCAAGAGGCAGGAATTCCTGATGGTACTGTGAACCTCGTCATTGGCGACGCGCCGGCGATTGGTAAGACACTGACTTCGAGCAACGCCGTACGTAAAATTACTTTTACAGGCTCAACCGGAGTTGGGAAAATGCTGTTCGAGCAGTCGGCACATACATTGAAGAAAGTATCATTGGAACTGGGCGGTCACGCGCCGTTTATCGTGTTTGATGATGCCCCGGTTGATCAAGTAGTGACCGATCTTGTATCTTCGAAATTCCGCAACAACGGACAAGTCTGCACCTCGCCGAATCGAATTTTCGTGCATGAATCGATTTTCGCTGAATTCACGGACAAGCTTGTCGCAGCTGTGAAAAAAGTTAAAGTGGGCAATGGTTTGGAGGAAGGCGTGGATGCCGGGCCGCTTATTCGTGAAGATGCAATCGAAAAAATTCAACGCCAAGTAAACGACGCGGTAGAAAAAGGTGCCATGCTGGCGACCGGCGGCAAGCGTCTGATCGATGGCGACTACGCGATGGGTAATTTTTACGCACCGACTGTCCTTCTAAATGTCACAAATCAAATGGATATTTTCTATCAAGAAACCTTTGGACCGGTGCTGCCGGTCATTAAGTTTACGGATACGGATGAAGTGATCGGCATGGCTAATGATACGAACTATGGCCTTGCCAGCTATTTCTATACCTTGGATTTGAAACGGATTGCCAAGGTCAGCCAGGGATTGCAGTACGGCATGGTCGGTGTCAACAGCAACACGGTTGCCTTCACCCAAACCCCATTCGGCGGTGTCAAACATTCCGGCTTCGGCAGAGAAAACGGACATCAAGGCATTGATGACTATGTGAATGTGAAATTTATCAATCTCAATTATGGAATTTGACTAATTAGAGCAAGAAACTCCGGATCCGGAAAATTGGATTCGGAGTTTTTATTATTATGAATCACGCAAAATAGACGGTCAATAGAATAAAATATCTAAAAAGGCCGATAAATTTTGGAAAAGGACCGATAAATTGCTTAAAAGACCGATAAAATCCCGAGAGCCGCTCGGGAGCATAATCTGAGTGTTATAAATTTACTGAATCAGGCCTTAGTTCAGTTTTTCCAACAGCTCCTTCAGATACCCGTCGGATCGAAAACGATACAATGCGGTTTTTCGGGCACTCGCACCGAGCCGATGACGTAATTCCGGGCGAGTCGCGCAGCGCAGCAGTGCGTCGGTCAGGCGCGCATCGATGTTGCTCCCCGTTCGGACGACAAGTCCTGTTCCTGTGCCGATCAGTTCTGGGATAGCCCCGGCATTGGTTGTGATGACGGCTTTTCCGAGGATCATTGATTCGGCGATGGTTAGGCCAAACGCTTCATGACACAGTGACGGGAGGGCGACCATGTCGGCAATCGAGAGATACGCTGGCAATTCGCTATGATTGATGTAATCCATCAGCGAATAGGAGTCTGCTGGAAGTAAATCGAGTGTCGGCTGAATTTTCTTCTGATCTTTTTTATAGGGAAAGCTGCCAAGCAGCACTAAGTAGAGTGATGGTGTGACTTGTCGCGCACGCGCGAAGGCTTTTATCAGTTCCAGCACACCTTTTTCGAGATTCAGCCGTCCGTAATAGAGCACAACCGGGCGATTTTCCGGTATGCCGCACTGCTCGCGGATTCTGTTTGAGAAACGGTGATCAAAGGACGGTTTGAACAATGCGGTATCGATGCGATTGTAGAGGACACGGGCTTTCCATTTGTCTTGCTCAGACGCGGCTGTTTGGACACGATTATTGATATAGCTGCTGACCGAGAGCACACGATCGCACATGTGAATGATTGAGCACGCCTCATAGTACTCCTTATTCAGCGTATCGTTATGCAGATGCAGCGCAATGCACGTCTTGCTGCCAAGATGTCTGCGCAGCGATTTGATGAACTTTGGCCGATTTTCCACGATAATCCAGTCGTAGCTGCGTCTTTCAAGTGCGCGAATGGTTCGTGACAAGAACACATGTGAATACATGGAAAGGCGGCACGTGTTCGAAACTCGATTCATCATATGTCGCGCGTAATGGAACGGATCATCCTTGTTGATATAAAAGAAACGAGTGTGATTGATGCTGGTGCTTTGCTCCCGAGCGCAAGGATCGTCAATAGAGTAGACGTCAAGTTCAGCCATCGGTTGTCGTTCATTATCCTGAATGAGCAGATCAACTAAGGTTTCTACTGCTCCTCCCTGAACGGCAGGTACCGGCCGTTTTTCCGTACAAATGATTGCAACTTTCATGAGCTTACCTCCGATTTGTTCTCGTTTTTTTCCAAAATACCCATAGCACGCGAATGGTACTGCGCTGAACAATGAGGATTAAGAGCAGTGAAAAAATGTTTGCGATGGTGAGCCATGGAACATCCATTAGGTTTATAAAAGCAGCGGCGAAAAGAATGAGAAAAACAATGTAATGCTTCGTTACTGGGAGGCAAACCCAATGTTTTCCTGAGAAAAAAGTTCGCGCTGCAAAAAAGAAGAGAAACGCAACCGCTGTAGCAATAGCCGCACCTTTGGCGCCGAATGGTGGTACGAGAAGAATATCGAGTATAACCGCTGGAATCAGGGCACATAGGCCAACCCAAATGTTCAGATAACTTTTTTTGGAAAAAACAATGCCGAGGCAAGTGGTTTCACTTACGGTGTAGATGAGCGGCTGCATACATAAGAAACAGACAAGGTATTGTGCGCTGCTGTAGTGAGCAGATAAAAGAAACACGATAATCCCTTTAAATAGGAAGATACCGGCTGCAAGCAGCGACATCGCGAGCAGAACGGTATCACTGACGATTTTAAAATAGGTGACGGGCCGATTCTCGGAATACCAGCGATAGGCGGTGGGGACCCAAAAACTGGTGAATCCGCTTTGAAACACGGAAAGAACGGCGGCAACTTTCAGTGTCGCAGAAAAAATGCCTATTTGATTAAAAGTGCTCCAAAGGCGAAGCGCGAGTCGGTCTAATCCACCGAGCAAACTGGAGAGCGAGGTCGCAATCACAATCGGCAATCCAAAGGTGACAAGCGTTTTCAATAAAACGCGATCCATGGAGAATCCTTTTGGATTGAGCATCCTGCGGTAGCGCCAAAACAGCCAGGCATCACCAGTGATTTGACCAAATACCGTGGCGTAGACAACGGTCAGAAAATCACGGCGAATGAAGAAGATGAAAAACAAAGTCAGTAGAAACACAGCTGATTTAGCCATGATCGCCAGTAGGGAATACTCGAATGCTTTCTCGCGCATGCGCACGGAAAGCATGAGGAAGCGTTCCAAAACCATAAATAAAGTCATCACACCGAAAAGAATCGTAGGCAACGCTTCATCCGGGCGCCCGAACAGTAGCTGTGACAGGGGTCTGGGATGAAGCAGCGCAGCAAACAGGACAAGCAGTGCTAAGCCTAAAGGAAGCAGCAATGCATGTTGCAAAAGTTTCGTTTTATCGGATGCTCCATGATATTCTCGCGTGTAGGCCTGATCAACACCAAGAAAAAGAAACGTACCGACGATTGTCTGAAACAGAAGAAACATGCTTGCTTTTCCATATTCGGCAGGATTAATGTAATAAGTAGTGAGGGGGATCGTCATGAATGAAATCAGTGCGCCGATGACTGGTCCCATTGAAAAGCCGATTAATTTCTTAATTAATTTGTTCATCACGTTTTCAACCGTTTCGTAGGCAGCTTCAGCCAAAAGTTATGATCTTAGTCTTTCATTTCCAACCATGTTTCATACAGGCGAAAATAAACAGCGGTGAAAGAGGGACTATTGCCTGTTAAATGAGAGAGACTTTCATTTATAAAAATACGCGAATCATGTATAGTAGAGTGTAGATTAGGATTCTTCGGATCGTTCGATGTCTTTTTCGCTTTCCCGAAAGAGACGGAAATTGCTGTTTAAGAAGGGTGGCGGGTCGTTTTGATAAATAAGAGACTTTTCCGTCTGACAAAAGGCGCAAGAAAATGGCTGTTTATCAGTGTGCTGAACAGTTATTTAAGTGCTGTTTTTTATATGGCGAGTATGCTGCTTTTTGCTCTTTTACTGCAATCCATATTAATGGGACAGACTGCGCTTTGGCATGTACTTTTTGCGCTGCCGGTATTACTTGCACTGCTTTTTGCTCGAATGCAGACGAATGGGCACATGGTTGCGGCCGCAGCGCGCTATTCGAATGCTGCGCGAAGTATGCTAAGGCGTCGGCTTTATGAAAAAGTATCGGAGCAGGAGATCCGTGACCGCGGCTCATTCTCTGCATCGGAACTTGCTCAAACAGCGGCAGGCGGTATTGATCAGCTGAGTGCTTATTTCGGCCGTTACATTCCTCAGGTATTCAGCACGATGCTAATCCCTCCGACCATTCTGCTTGTTCTTGGTGTATTCAATTGGGTCGTTGCACTTGTTCTTGTGCTCTGTGTTCCGCTGATTCCGCTTTCGATTCTTGTTATTCGTAAACTGGCTAAAGGACAGTCAAGGAAATACTGGCGTGCCTATGTGAGCTTAGGTGAGCGTTTTCTTGAAAATATTCGTGGTCTGACAACACTCAAGGTTTTTCAGATGGATGAAACGATTCATCGGGAAATGAATCAGAATGCTGAACGGTTTCGTACCTCGATCATGCAGGTACTCAGGGGTCAGCTCAATTCGATCACCGTCATGGACTTTATCGTATACGGCGGCTCGGGGGCCGGGATTGCGGCCGGTTTGATTCAGGCATCCCAAGGCAACCTTAACCTAGTCGGACTGATTCTCGTCCTGCTTTTGAGTACTGAGTTTTTTCTCCCGCTACGTTATCTTGGTTCGCTTTTTCATGTTGCGATGACTGGAGTGTCGGCTGCAGAACGACTTTTCCAATTTTTAGATCTTCCTGAAGAACAATATGGAGAGCAGAAATTATCTGCCACATCAAGCTACAGAATTGAGGCGCACGAGCTCAGTTTTTCCTACGATGGAACGCGTCCCATTCTGCAATCGATTGATTTTGAAGCACAGACTGGAGAGCGGATTGCGCTTGTCGGCCAATCCGGCTCGGGGAAAAGCACCTTGCAGCGCTTGGTTTCAGGCTTGCTTCGAGGATATAAAGGAAGTTTGACAATTAATGGAAATGAATGGCGAGACCTTGATCCAGACAGTGTGTTTCAACAGGTCGGACTTATGTCCTCAGACAGCCGGTTATTTACGGCGACCTTGCGGGAAAATCTACGATTCGGTAATCCGAATGCGGAAGATGCCGCGCTTATTGCCGCTTTAGAACGTGTTAATCTCAGATCTTTTTTTGATACGTTGAGCGGGGGGCTTGACACCGTGCTGACTGAGAATGGTGGCAACCTGTCCGGAGGCCAGAAACAACGGCTGATTATGGCTCGCCTTTTGCTGGCCGACCGGTCGATTTATCTTTTTGATGAAGCCACCTCGAATGTAGATGCGGACAGTGAAGAAATCATGCTTGATGTGATGCGCGCGCTTGCTCAAGAAAAGTTAGTGATTGTGATCGCTCACCGAATGTACTCCATACGCGATGCGGACCGCATTTATGTGCTGGATCGCGGCGCGATGGTTCAGTCTGGAACGCATGAAACACTGATCTCCGAGGAAGGTGCTTATAAACGGTTGGTCGAGGAAGAAGAAAAAATGGAAAAGGGTGTGTGTGCGGATGAGAAGAACGAGCTCGGCAGTCATTAAACTTCTTAAGTTGGCGGGTCCTTTGACGCCTATGCTGCTCTTTTCCGCATTTTCGGGGGCAGTGAGCAGCTTGTCTGTGCCCGCGATCTTCTTGTTAGGTGCTTATGGAATCGAGAAGCTTTTGTATGGGAATCCGCTCATTTTATGGAGTGTGTTCGGCGGCATGCTCGTACTTGCCTTAGTCCGCGGCGTATTTCGCTACACGGAACAGTACACCGGTCATTATGTCGCCTTTCGTTTGCTTGCGAAGTTGCGTGATCAGGTATTTACCGCGATGAGACGGCTTGCGCCTGCAAAATTGGAAGCAAGGAACAGCGGTGAACTGGTATCAACGGTTACCGGTGACATCGAACTCATTGAAGTGTTTTACGCACACACGATCGGTCCGGTGTTAATCGGTGTGACGGTGTCGACAGTCATGACGATTGTTCTTTGGATGATTCATCCCGTTTTCGGCATGATTGGGCTGGCTGCTTATTTAACGCTCGGCTGCGTCATTCCGATCATCAATTATCAGCATGAAAAAGATAAAGGGACTGCGATGCGGCGAATTGCCGGCCAATTTCACCATTTGCAGCTCGATATTTTCTCCGGTATCCGCGATATTCGATTATTTGGACGGAAGAAGCTCTATGAGCAGAAACTAATGAACATGGAACAAGAATTGAGTCATGAAGAAATTCAACTAGGAAAAAACGCATTCTTTCTTCGGGGTCTCGGTGAGAGCGGGCTGCTGTTTTTTACTTTTGCCATTCTTTTTGCCGGTACCATTCTGGTTTCATCCGGAATCCTTGTCGGTTCGTCGGTTCTCTATGCAGCTATAGCTTTTTTTGCTTCATCCGCTCCGGTTCTTGCGTTAAATCAGCTCGGTAACGGACTTATTCCGGCATTCGCTGCCTGCCGCCGCGTTGTGCAGCTCATCGAAGAACTTCCGGCTGTGAAGGAGGCAGCAAGCGGTTATGAGCCGAGTACATTTGAAGACGTTGAACTTGGGCAGGTAGACTTCGGCTATGACGATCAACCCGAAATACTGAAGGCCATTGACTTTCATTTAGACAAGGGCGATAAAATTGGTTTGTCAGGTGCAAGCGGATCTGGAAAAAGCACGTTGCTCAAACTGATCATGCGTTTCTGGGACCCGACTCATGGTGAAGTCATGCTGAATGGAGAGCCGATGACGCTGATTCAAACACGTGCACTGCGCGTGATCGAAGGCGCTTCGCTTCAGGACGCCTTCCTGTTCAATCAATCCATTGCCGACAATATCCGAATCGGCAATCCGAATGCAACGGATGAAGAAGTGGCAACGGCAGCAGAACAGGTCAATCTGAAGCAGATGATTGACAGGCTTCCCCATGGTTTTGAAACGAAGGTCGGCGAGCTGGGAGATCGTCTGTCAACGGGTGAACGCCAACGGTTGGCCTTGGCGCGTTTGTTTGTGCGCGACAGTGATTTAATTCTGCTTGATGAACCGACAAGCAATGTTGATCGCTTGAATGAACACATGATTCTTCGCGCGCTGGATGAGCGATTTGAGGGGAAATCAATGCTCATTGTGTCGCATCGACGCTCTGCGTTGAATCACACCGATGCGGTTTACGCTATGGAGCAGGGCAGATTAAAGAAAATCAGATAGATAGGGATTGAGACATATATGAGGAAAAAATTTTTAGGCATACGTGATGTGGTTACCATTGCGATATTTACCGCGGCGATCATGATGATCGGAAGTGCACTTTCTAAGGTGTTCGGCGTCTTAAGCTTCTTGACCGCAGGAGGAGCTATTTTAGTTTCCGGGGCGGTTATTTCCTTTTTAACAGCGCCGCTGTTTTTGCTTATGGTTTTGAAAGTAGGTAAGCACGGGGCAATTTTTCTGCACAGTATTCTTTATGGGTTCATTTTTCTGCTCGCCGGTCTGCCGCATATGGTTATTTTCTACGCTCTGGTCGGACTGATTGGCGAAGCGATGATGATGCCGCGCGGGAGCGGATATCGTCATGTGTTTCGGTCAGGGCTTGCCTGCAGCGTTTTTCTCAGTGTCAAATCGTTGCATCCGGCTGCCATACTATGGATCATCGGTAATTATAATCCGCAGGGCGTTCATGGATATACCGCAGCGCAAATTGCAAAGATGATGGACATTTATTTCAATCCAATTACAGTGGGACTGATCTTTGTTCTGACCTTTGTCGGTTCTGCAATCGGCTCTTTTGCAGGAGCCAGGCTGTTGCGCAGGCATTTTGTTAAGTCGGGTATCCTGCAGATCAATGAGTAAACCTTTAATTCTCGACCCTCGAACGAAGCTCGGCGTTGTTCTGGTTATCGGCTTTCTCATCTTTGGCTCAACCGTGACGCAGCTATTGCTTTTATTCTCGGTTACAGCCCTTTACGGATTTTTGAACGGTGTGCGAAGATCACTGCCCATTTACGTGCTGATTCTCTTACTCTATTTTCTTTCGGATTACTTTGCATCTGAGACACGGAATATACTTTTTGTCAGCCTTGCTTTTTTTTCCTATTTTATCGTTTGTTTTCTTCCTGCGCTACTTGCCGGCGAAGTGCTGGTACGTACGCCTGCCGGTCAGCTCATGTCTGCATTGACTGCCTGGCATCTTCCGAAAACGATAATTGTTGCCTTCTCGGTCAGTCTGCGCTTTGTGCCAATTGCCGGAATGGAGATACGATCTATTCATGAGGTCATGAAACAGCGCGGTGTTGCTTTTTTCAGCCGGACAGGCTGGCTTCATCCGTGGCGTGTCTTTGAGTGTGCACTTGTTCCGCTGATGATCCGATTGCTGAAAATTTCGGATGAATTAACGGCATCGGCGATCACTCGCGGCGCGGAGGCTCCGATAAGACGAACATCGGTGCATGAGATTAAATTTCATTTCTGTGATTATGCGGTTATTCTGCTGCTTCTTATCCTGACTTTCGTTTTGTTGGTAAGGAGATAGTCAATGACGAATAAAAGGGCTGATCCGATGATTCAATTAAAAAATATTTATGTACGTTCGCGTCAAGAAGTGCCGATTATCAATAACTTTTCCCTATCCGTGGCGTCTGGGGAACTGGTTGTACTGTCTGGACCCAGCGGAAGCGGCAAATCAACGATCATTCGCCTGATTAATGGACTTGCCTATATGGATGAAGCGCTTGTCATTGAAGGTACGGCGGAGATGAACGGTCAGTCGATTGAAGCCATGGCTTCATGGGAACGTTCGGAGCGGGTGGGCAGTGTGTTTCAAGATCCGCGTAGTCAGTTTTTCACCTCTGTGGTGGGGGATGAACTCGCATTTTATTGTGAAAATTTCGGTATGAGACCGGAAACGATAAAAAAACGCGTCCATCAGGCTGCCATTGAGCAAAAATTGATGACGCTGCTCGATCATCGGATCATGACTTTATCGAGCGGAGAAAAACAAAAAGTAGCCATTGCTGCCGTTCGTGTTGCCCGTCAAACCATCTACGTGCTTGACGAACCTTCATCGAATCTGAATTTGGCGGCAACACTTCAGCTGGCCGACTTGCTTGGAAAATGGAAGGCGGCCGGTCATACAATTGTGCTGGCGGAGCATCGTCTCCACTATTTATCAGATTTGCTTGATCGAATGATTTATGTACGCGCCGGTCAAGCAATGCGCAGCTTCTCAAAGGAAGAACTGGTGATGCTGCCGGCTGAACAACTGGCTGAGTCAGGACTGAGACAGACACGTTTCATCTGGAGAGCGAGTAATAATCGCCGGACAATGCCGCAGAATATCCATCAAGTGAGCATTAATCAATTATCAATTAACGGATGGTCCGTTGGAGAAACGCTTTTACATGATCTTACTTTTTCGATACGTTCCGGAGAAGTTGTGATGCTGACCGGTTCGAATGGGATTGGCAAGACAAGTCTCGCTCGCGTGCTCTGCGGCCTTTCCGGCAAGAGCGAGGGAACGATCATGATCGACGGCCGACCTGTTCCGCGCAGAAAAAGAAGTCAGCAAATCCGCTATGTCATGCAGGAAGCGGACTACCAGTTGTTTGGTCAGAGCGTGTGGGATGAACTGTTTATAGGAATTAAAGAGGACGATGTTCAAGTGCCGCGTGCACAGCAGCTTTTACGAGAACTCGATCTTTGGGCACTGCGCGATCGACATCCGTCCACACTTTCGGGGGGCGAGAAACAGCGGGTGACGCTAGCCGCTGCATTGATGAGTGCTGCACCGATCATTATCCTTGATGAACCGACTTCCGGACTTGATTGGCACAGCTTAGAAAAAGCAGCTGAATGCTTAAAAAGAGAGGCGGGAAAAGGGCGGATTTTTCTAGTCATTACGCATGATTATGAATTGATTAGCCAGGCCGGTACGCGGTTGATCCATTTAAGGGATCGCGTCATCAGCGATGATTTCCTCTTAGATGAAAACTCCAGTGCCCGTGTTTTGGCCCTTTTAACCCAGGATGAACCATGACATGGAAAGCTTATTTTAGGGAACGATACAAAAAATAGAGATAAGGGAGGGAAATCATGGAGAACCGATATGCGATTTATGAAGAGTATGACGGCAGGCAACGATTCCCAATCAATATTCGGCTGCCGAAAAAAATAGTTGAGGCGATGTCACTGCGTGATGCGGTCAATGCCTTTTCGTTGAGCCACAATTTAGAAATTGTCCGCTACGCCGAGCTTCCCGAGGATGATGTGCGCGTCTGGTTTCGCCGAACGAACCTGCTCGGGCAGAGCAGCAATTTCGGTTATTATTTTCGAATGCTTAAATATGGAGAATTATCCGAAGAGAAAGATCCGTTTCCGGACAAGTGAAACGGATTTTTTTACACAAATTAAGAAAGTATACAGATTTAGAGGAATTTAGTGTAAGCGCAACTAAGAATTAGCCGTCACCAGAGGCTTGACGAAGCCAAGTTTTTCTAATAGGTAAAGAAAATTTATCGTTTTGCCTTGCCGGTACGACGATAAGGTCATAAGATTCGGTTGGGCGATCAGGTAAGCGCCCAATCTGAAAAATAAGCGAAAAAATTCTGCTTATTTAGAAAATGTATGAAAAAATTGCTTAAATAGACGGAGAAATTCCACTTATCGAATCGAAAAACGTGAAAGTGAAGGGTTTTGCTTTGAATAAGCGGAAAAATTACCCTTATGTACCTGTGAAACATGCATCATGATGCATATAACCGGAAAAATTCCGCTTATTTTGCTCGTTATTTAATGAAAAACCAGAATGCTTAACGAAACAGAAATGTTTGATCAAGCACAGGGTGATGATTCAAAACGGTATTTGGAGCAAAAGAGCTTTCGCTAAAATGCATACACCCACGGCAAGCGAGTAATCGAAGCGACGATTCAGCACCGAAAAGACACAAAGCTATCATACATGGTAAGGATCGAACGCTTTTTTACCTGGTTTTTCTGACACAAATATACAGATTTAGAGGAATTTAGTATAAGCGCAACTAAGGCTTCACCTTCGCCAGAGGCTTGGTGAAGTCAAGTTTTCTGATACACTAACAGACTTCCCATTTAATCTTTCACGAATTTCTAAAGCAGCCAATTGTTCCCCATATGCAAGCGGTTGATAAAAAATTTAACCAAATCCATGCATTTTCTTAATACTTTCTTTACGTACGGTATTCATAATAAGAATCAATGCATGATTTTAAGCCTGCAAGGATAGTTTAATCATTGGCGATGTTAAACGATCGTGTTGTTTATTGGTTCATCTGTTGCATAGCAAGAGCCACTTTCCGAATGCCAGTAAATAGTGACGAACACGATAATCTTTTAACACAGCATAATCATTAAAGAGGAATAATGTGGGGGGACATATATGAAAATCGCAGTGATCGGCACAGGCTATGTTGGATTGGTTACAGGTGTTGCACTTGCTGAAATCGGTCATACGGTCACATGTATTGATGTTGATCCGGAAAAAATTGCTGAGCTTAATCAAGGCATTCCAACCATCTACGAACCGGGGCTCGGTGAAATGATGCTGAGAAACCAGAAACGCCGGCGCTTGCACTTTACCGATCAGCATCGGGTCGGACTTGATGGAGCAGATGTTGTTTATCTGGCGGTTGGAACCCCACAGCTTGCCGACGGTTCGGCCAACTTGCGCTATATAGAACAGGCTGCGCTAGATGTAGCGGAGTATGCACAGGAATCCGTCATTGTCGTTATTAAAAGTACGGTACCGGTCGGCACAAACATGCGAATCAAACAATTGATGCTCAGCCATGTTCGCCCCGGTATCGCCATTCGAATCGCTTCAAATCCGGAGTTCCTCCGAGAAGGATCAGCCATTCACGATACCTTTCATGGCGATCGAATCATTATTGGAACGGAAGATCATGAAACCGCGGATGTGCTGGAAGAAATCAACGCACCGTTCGGCATTCCTGTAGTAAGAACCGACGTATCCAGCAGTGAAATGATTAAATACGCCTCGAATGCATTTCTGGCGACGAAAATAAGCTTTATTAATGAAATTGCGAATCTATGTGAAAAGTTAGGTGCCGATGTCGAAGAAGTTGCAAAAGGTATGGGTCTGGATCATCGAATCGGCAGTGCCTTTTTGAAAGCCGGGATTGGCTATGGCGGTTCTTGTTTTCCAAAGGATACCAATGCACTGGTACAGCTTGCTGGAAATCATCATCATGATTTCAATCTGCTCAAATCGGTGATTGAGGTCAACAACCATCAGCAGCAGCTCTTAATCGAAAAGATGCTTACACGTTTCGGTTCGCTTCACGGTAAAAAGGTGGCTGTACTCGGTCTTGCGTTTAAACCCAATACCGACGATTTGCGCGAATCTCCGGCACTGGTGCTGATACCAAAATTGGCGGAACTTGGCGCAGAGGTTGTGTGCTACGATCCGATTGCGGCAAATCAAGGCAGCAAATGGATCAGTGCACCTGCGGTATATACAAAAAGTGTTTCCAAAGCATTAAATGGAGCAGATTGTGCGATGATCGTTACCGATTGGCCGGATATTAAGCGAATGGATCCACAGACTTTTGTCCGCCTTTTGCACGAACCGATCGTTTTTGACGGCCGAAATTGCTACACGATTTCGGCAGCACGCAAGGCAGGCATTGAATACTACTCAATCGGACGTCCAGATGTGATTCCTGAAGTCAGCAAGTAGACGCGCGTCGCGGCCGAATGTCTCAATATGATGGTGACACTCAATGAAAATTCTGTTTCTCGTCGGAGAGTTTCCGAAACTCTCGCAAACGTTTATTTTAAATCAAATTACAGGCTTGATTGACGCCGGCCATGAGGTAACAATTCTCGCGAAGAAAAGCGGATCGGATTCAAAGATTCATCCCGATGTGGTGAATTATGAACTGCTCAGCCACGTGGTTTATTATGGCAACTCGTCTCAGGCGCAAACGCGCGCGCGCAAGGGCTTGTCTTTCGCCCGTGCACTAGGCGCGCATTTGTTTTCCTGTGCTTTTAACAGAACCTACAAATGCGAGGCTGCTTTTCGTGATCTGATCAAAATGCCGAATCTGATCTTGCTCGTACGTACGCTCAATCAAGTTAACTTAACGGATCAAACGGTTATTATGGCGCATTTCGGACCGAACGGACTGCTTGCACAAAAATGTATTGAGCTGGGATTGCTGAACGGAACCTTGTTCACCGCTTTTCACGGTTACGATATGCTGCGTTATGTGAAACAAAAAGGCCAAGATGCGTATCATGATTTATTTCGTTCACCAGCTTTTATTTTGCCGATCAGTGATTTCTGGCGCAGACGCTGCATTGAACTAGGTGCAGATCCGTCCAAAATTATTATTCATCATATGGGGATTGATCTGCTGCGCTTTGACAGCCATCCCTCTCAGCTCGCGAAACCGGCAGTCATTGTCTCTGCCGCACGTTTGGTCGAAAAAAAAGGATTGATTTACGGCATCAAGGCCGTCGGACAGCTGATAAAAAAGGGATACTCCGTCCGTTATTTTATTGCCGGTGACGGTCCGTTAAGGGACATGCTGCAACAATTGATTGACGACAATAAACTGACGCGGCATGTCCGCCTGCTTGGCTGGAAAACACAAGATGAATGGATTGAACTGATGAAGACGGCACAGATTGTGCTTGCTCCCAGTGTCACAGCAAGCGATGGCGATATGGAGGGCATTCCCGTGCAGCTGATGGAAGCCATGGCGATGAGGAAAATTGTTGTTTCCACCTATCACAGCGGCATTCCCGAACTGATTCATGACAAAGAAAATGGCTTCCTTGTGGCCGAAAAAAACGCGGACGCATTGTCGCGTGTTTTGGAAGAAGTCATCCTGTCGCCGGAGAAGTGGGGCAGAATCACACAAAATGCGCGGCAAACGATTAAAGATCAGTTTAATATACAAAAGCTGAATGCTGAATTGCTGCGGCTCTTTGATACACTTATGTAAGTACACGAGTGAAATTTAGCAATGATGCGGAGCCGTTGTTTCGAGAGAAAGATTCACTCATCTTCAAGACCTTTCACCGGTTATCGTGCCTTTGTGTCTGCACATAATTCGCGAAAACAACTTTGCGAGATGATATTCGATGCCAAAGGCTTGGTCTTGCAACGCTTTTCTAACAAATAATCGATAGAAAAGCAGGGGCTCCGGTAAATCATCTTTTCTTGCGGTTTGCCGGGCAATAGGCCGTTCATGATCATACAGCTTTAACTTTGAACAAGACTTAATCAAGCCAAGCTTTGCAACGAAAAGGGGAAAAAATGAAAGCATTTATTCAACGACTGCTTGCTTTTTCAATCGGACCTGCCGGCGGCGCGCTCATCGCTTTTATTACCATACCGGTGACCACACATTTTGTGTCACCTGCTGAATATGGCAAAGCGAGCATGTTCGCGCTTGCTTTAACGATGCTGTCAACCTTCCAATATTTGGGGATTGATCAGGCTTATACGAGGGAATTTAATGAGGTGGATGATCGGAAGAGCCTTTTTCTTCACGCACTGCTGTTTCCGCTCCTATTTGCCCTATTGTTCCTGCTTGTAATTGTTTTGAATCTAGACACGGCTTCTCATATTCTTTTTGGCGCGCGTGATCAGTACAGCGCAGCGATTCTTCTTGGCATTTCACTTGTTTTTATCACGTTTGAACGCTTCATTTTGCTGTCGATTCGTATGGAGGAAAAAGCATTTGAATATTCAATGTTTACCATTTTTATTAAGCTGGTTATTTTGGCTGCGACCTTGCTGTTTGTTCTGATGATCCGCAGGGATTTTCTTGCAGTCGTCTATTCAACTGCTGCAGGTCAAATGATCGGCGATTCATTTCTGATGATCCGCTACCGCTCCTATTTTACTTTTCGCGGCTTTCACTTTGATCGCGTGTTGCTGCGGCGTATGGTTATATTCGGCTTGCCGCTTGTTGTTGCTGCGTCAGCATCAACAATCCTGAATTCTGCCGGACGGCTTGCGCTCAGAACATGGAGCGGTTTTTATGAAATCGGTATGTTCACTGCTGCACTGAAAATTGCCGCAGTGCTCGCTGTCGTGCAGTCCAGCTTCACGAACTTTTGGGTGCCGACTGCTTATCGGTGGTACAGCGAAGGACGATCCATTCGTGCGTTTCAAGCGGTAAGTGAAGGTACCCTTCTGTTCATGTCCGTTCTGTATTTCGGCATCCTTCTTTTTAAAGATCAATTAATGTTTCTTTTATCTCCGCAATATGTGCCTGCCGCAGGCGTTCTTGGTTTACTTTGTCTCCAGCCCGTGCTGTATACGGTCAGTGAGACAACGACGCTTGGCATTGTTTTTTCACGCAAGAGCTATTTGAATATTTGGGTCAGTATCTGTTCACTTCTGCCATGCCTGATCATCAATTGGCTCTTCGTCCCGCACTATGGTGTTCTCGGCGCGGGACTTGCAACGGGTATCTCCTATGTTCTGTTTTTTTGGAGCCGAAGCTATTTCTCCTCAAAAAATTGGACGGGTTTTTCACTTGCGAAGCATTACTCCGTTGTGGCGCTGCTTTTAGCCGCAGGTGTTCTTAATGCTTTCCATTTTCGATTCATGGTTTTGGCAAATTTGGGTATGCTTTTATTAGTGGTGCTCATTCAGAGACGTTCGATTATTACCGTTTATATGAAATGGCGCGGATCAAAAAATAATAACCATTCATCAACTTTTTTCTCCTGAGATGAATCTGAAATCGGTAAACTTTTCAGAGGCTTGTCACTTGCAAACGAAAAAAGTATGTAAATTTTTCTAAGATTTCAGGGTGCACTTTTACATTGCCTTAATGAATCGTCCACATTTGCTACATAAACGTTCACTATAATTGAAACAAGTTCAGAGGCAAGCAAGCGATGAACTGGAGAGGTGTTTCATGTGAAGGCGGAAAAAGAAATAGAGGTCTATAGGGGTTATTCAGTGGTGAAACCGCCGAGAGTCGTTCTCCCTGAGAATGCACGCACATATCTCTTGGTTAAGAGAGGCTTTGATTTACTCCTTGGCCTGATTGGAATGGTTATTGCAACACCGATTATTTTCGTTTTTTCAGTGCTCATTGTTATGGAGACGCCCGGATCTCCATTCTATGTGCAGGAACGTGTCGGAAAAGGCGGGAAAATCTTTAAACTAGTCAAGCTTCGTTCGATGCGCAAGGATGCTGAACGAGGCGGCGCACAATGGGCTGAGGCAGATGATCCTCGTGTTACGCGCGTCGGCCGATTTATCCGCAAGACACGTATTGATGAGCTTCCTCAATTTCTTTCCGTAATTAAAGGGGACATGTCGCTGATTGGGCCAAGACCTGAGCGGCCGATGTTCACGGAGAAATTTGATCGCGAAATTCCGGGATTCAAGAATCGTCTGCTTGTGAAACCGGGATTAACGGGGCTTGCACAAGTAAGCGGCGGCTATGACTTGTCACCGAAGGAGAAACTCGTTTATGACTTGGCCTATGTCCGCAATTTATCACCGGCACTTGAATGGACTATTTTGCTGCGCACGGTCAAGGTATTGCTGACCGGAGACGGGGCTCGATAAAATTGGAAAAACTTGAAAACCAGGAGGAATTTCCATGGAAAAAGTATTAGTTACCGGTGGGGCAGGATTTATTGGCTCTCACGTTGTTGAAGCTTTGCTGAGACAAGGGTACGCAGTTGCTGTCATGGATAACTTTTCAACAGGGCATCGGGAAAATATTGCCGATTTGCCTGTTGACTTATATATTTGCGATGTTGCCGATCCGGCAGTTATTAACGTCATTCAATCGATTCAACCCGACTATATTATTCATCTTGCGGCTCAGATCAGTGTATCGCATTCGGTTGCCGATCCGCTGTTTGACGAACGTACCAATGTGACGGGGTCACTGAATGTGATGAACGGAGCACGGCAGACAAATGTAAAAAAAATCGTTTTTGCATCCTCTGCCGCCGTTTACGGCAATCCGCTTGAAATTCCCGTAACAATGGAACATCCGACGAATCCAGAATCTCCTTATGGACTAACAAAGCTGACGGTTGAGCATTATCTGCGTATGTTTGATAAATTTTATCAGCTGCCTTACAGTATTTTACGCTTCAGCAATGTGTACGGTCCTCGCCAAGACGCTGAGGGTGAAGGCGGTGTTGTGTCGATCTTCTCCGACCGAATCCAGAAGGGGACACCTCCGATGATCTACGGCGACGGTGACCAGACTCGTGATTTTATCTTTGTAAAAGATGTAGCATCGGCTGTAGTCGCAGCCCTTTCTGTAAAGGAAAGCATATGCGTCAACGTTTCAACGCAAACAGCGATCAGCATCAAGGATCTCTTTTTGTTAATGAAACAGGTTTCAGGATCTGATCTCGACGTCTATTACGGCCCGAAACGAAGTGGCGATATCAGGCACAGTGTCCTGTCCAATCAGCTGACAAAAGAACTGTTGCAATGGCGGCCGCAAGTCTCATTAAAAGATGGCCTACGCGTGACTTTGCGTTCACTTAAGAAACGAAAAAGAGAAGCGGTCTGATACGGAGGAAACAATGACATCAGCGTCACTAACTTTATGCAAAAGCCATATCAGCGCGCATCGATCAACGCTTGAAACATCAGTGATCGTCACAGCTTTGTTCGCGTCTCTGATTGGCATCTATTGGATCGGCAATGCGTGGATACAGATGCTGCTGTTTTTGGGGTGGCTCTGTTTTGCGGCGATTGCCGCTCTTTATTTAAGGGAACGCGCATCAAGCTCCATTCTGCTGTCAAGCATGATGTATGTACTGGTCGCTTCCACCTTTTTAAATCAGGAGCTCCTTAGCCTTTCTACCGGGTTTTTTACCTTATTTTTGTATCGGCTGATTCTGATCTTCGGCCTTATTGTCTTTCTCGTACATGCGGCGAAGATTGGCGGGTTCGGTAATCAATGGGCAGGAAATCCTGTTAAAGGAGTGCTTGTGTTCCTTCTGTTATGGCTTGTCTATGCGGCTGTATCGCTGCTTTGGGCATGGTCGCTTGTTGAAGGAATGAAAGCTTTGCTTCTTCTTGCGATCGGTATTTTATTTGTATTTTTGGCTGTATTTACATTTACACATGTCCGCCAGCTGGCAGCCTTCCACTGGATTTGGCTGGTGATGAGCGGCGTATTGATTTTGATTGGTCTGGCCAATCATTTTGCCCGCATTCAGTTGCCGACATCCACCTTGTTCGGAGGACCGGCATATAAGCAGGCATACCCGACTGCAGTGTTTACAAATCAAAATGATTTTGCGACTCTGTTGTCGATCTCATTCTTTTTTTATTTGGCGGCAGTGCGGAACTTCCGGAATTTGTTGCTGCGCATGATTTGTTTTTTGCTTGCGGCACTTTCGGTTTGGCTTATCTATTTGACTGAATCTCGCGCCTGTTTACTAGGCGTTGCGGCAGGCGGTGTTCTCTACTTGTTTCTAATGCTGCCGTCCGCACGAAAGAAAACGACGCTTTGGATCGGCGGAATTGTAGCAGGCGGGGGATTACTTGTCCTTTTGCCGAAACTGATCAATAAATTGCAAACGATTTGGTATATTCGGGACACGTATGCTGTAAATGAAAACCCATCGTCAAATACTGTTCGTGTTCATTTACTGCAAAGCACGTGGAGTTATGTAAAGGAATCACTTGGTATGGGTGTCGGCGCAGGGAATATACCCGTTTATCTTGAAAATCAGCCAATTCAGAATACAAATCAGATTTTTGAAGTTCACAATTGGCTTATGGAGCTGACGGGTAATTTCGGATTTCTAATTGGTGCGGGCTATCTGGCTATGTACCTGGCTTTGTTTTTCGCACTAATGAAAATACATTCAAAGTTAATCGGCAGAACGACGCGGCTGCTTGCAGAATCCTGTCTGACAGCACAGGTTGCCTTTCTCATATCCAGCATCAGTCCGAGTTCGGTCAGCAACTTGTATTTTCACTGGGTTTTTCTAGGTTTTGTTATTTGTACGGTTTCAGTTCTTCATCAATTGATACAGTCGGGAGAGTCATGCTGAATGAGTGTGTTTAAAAGTGTTGCGGCGAGATTAAGAAAATACCTGTGGATCGTTGCTGCCCTGCCTATTATTCTCGGTATCGTCGGATTCTTTGTTCCGGCGGGAAAGATGCCCTCGTCTTTCGAAGCACAGACAACGATTCAATTAGGATCGTATGGAGACGACATCATGAACGATACCAGTCAAGTGATCGTGCTTCTTTCGAATGCTCCATTTTATGAAAAACGACTGCCCGAACTTTGGAGGCAGCAGGAACAAGCACTGCTCAGTCAAATCAGTGTCACGGATTTGACCAATCGTTTAATTCAGATTCGTTATCAAGGAACATCTGAGGCTGAGGCAGCTGAAGGTGTCAATCTTGTGACAAGCGCTTTTCTTGATGAGGATAAAGAGCATTTTGATCAAAAAGAAAAGATCATTGACGAGGCAATAAACACTTTGAATAAGTCACATGTTTCAAGTAACGAGAATGTAAGCCGTGCCCGCTTTCTTTATAAACTTCAGATGGAAAAAGCGCAAATGAGGCAGGCTCAGATTCTGGAGCCTGCACAAAAGAAAAGCGGAACAAGTGTTTCAACGATTTCATCGAAGAAGAGAGCAGTACTGGGCTTTATGCTTGGCATCACATTAGTCATTATTGGTGCCGCACTGCCCGAATTCGTAAGGAAAAAAGAATAGAAAAGGGGCGCAGGGTTCATGGCGGTTGAACATACACTCATTTCAATTATCACGCCTACCTACTGTTCGGAAAGAACAATAAAGAAAACGATTCGGTCAGTACGTGAACAAACCTATCCCCATTGGGAAATGATTATCGTTGACGATGCTTCGACCGATCGGACACGCCAACTGCTACAGGAGGAGGCGGCTGCGGACAGCCGTATTCATCCCGTTTTTCTTAATGAGAATCACGGTGCGGCATTTGCCAGAAATACAGCGTTGGAGCGAGCAAAGGGTCGGTTTGTTGCCTTTCTTGACAGTGATGACTGCTGGAAAACGAAAAAGTTGGAATTGCAGCTGCAATTTATGGAGCTTCATCATTATGCGTTTACCTTTACCGGCTATGAGTTAATGGACACGAATGGGCATTTGCTCAACAAAATAATCAGTGCACCGCCTCGCATCACCTACAAACAGATGCTGAAAAATACGATTGTCGGTTGTCTGACGGTGATGATTGACCGGCAGCAAATCGGTGATTTTCGCATGCCTGATCTTCGTTCGCGTCAGGATTTGGCTACTTGGCTCTCACTGCTGAAAAGGGGAGCGGTGGCTTACGGGCTTGATGAAACATTGGCAGAATACCGCATAAGCGGCAAAGCGTCACTTTCCGGTAATAAATGGAAGGCAGCTCAAAAAACATGGTTTGTGTATCGGCGTGTTGAGCGCCTGCCGCTTCTTCCTTCATGCTGGTATTTCGTCAACTATGCGGCGAATGCATTTATTAAACGATTCATCAGTATTTGATGAAGAAAGAAGGTCGGCTTTGTGAAGGACATACACGTTATTGTCGGCGCTGGCACATGGCAGCTGGATGGATTACGCTATCGCCGTCACCGGCTTGCCGAGTTTCTGGCTTCGCAGCCGGAAACCAAGCATGTGGTTTGGATCTGCCCATCGCCGAAGCGGTTTGCGGATCGAAAGGTTGGCGAAGCCGAAACCATTGAACAGTGGACGATTACCGACATGCTTCCGCATAAATGCTTTCGTTTTACACGCTATTTGTCATTCTTCCATAAGCGGCGTCTTTCCGAATTGGCACGTTTACTGAAGCCGCATGTCGGTTATGATCATCTCTACTTATGGTATACCTTTCCCGGATTTTCAAAATTGGGCGATCTCCTCCAATGGGATTGCGTCATCTATGACCGCAGCGATCTATGGGCGGCACCAATCAGCGGCAGAATGTCGCTTACCGCAAAACTACGCAGGCGTCTCATTGCAAATTCGGAACGGAAAATTGTGAATCGTGCCGATATGATTTTTTGCACGTCTGATTATCTTCATCATGTCACTGATCTGGAACTGCCCGCGGGAAAACGCAACCATGTTGTAACATTGGAAAATGGCGTGGATTATGTCCTGTTTGGTGATGACAAATCCGAGGCACAGAATACAGGGATCGTTCTCGGTTATATTGGTGGAATTAAGCCTAAACTTGATTTTGCACTGCTGCGCGCCGTTGCACGCAGAAAGCCGGACTGGCAGATACTGCTTGTCGGCCCGGATGGAACTCAAGGAGATCCTGACTTCTCACGCCTGCTTGAGGAGAATAATGTGCGCTGGATTGATGCGGTACCTCCCGAGGAGGTACCGCACTACATGAGTCAGATTTCAATCGGGTTGATGCCTTATAAAGCATCACCCTATAACAATGCGGTCTTTCCATTAAAATTATTTGAATTTCTCGCTTCCGGAAAGGCGGCAGTCGGCATTCATTTGCCTTCAACAAAAAAATATGAGCAAGCATCTGCATATCTCTGTTTGGATTCTTCTGATCCGGAACTGCTGATCCAAGCATGTGAGCATCTTGAATCGGTTGTCCGTGATCCTGAAGCGATACATGCACGTAAGGAATTCGCAAAAACGAAAGATTGGCCGATTATTTTTTCGGCAATGCTTGATAGGGTGCACGAAGAATGAGCGGCTGCTGCCGCTTTTTTCTTTTCCGAAAGGCACATTTTTTATTGAGGAAGATTCCCTTCTAATAAATGTATAATGAAAGAAATCAGTCTTGTTTATGGAAAAAATCTTGTCTTGACTTAAGCAAGTCTGTCTATATAATTAAATTAGTATTTTTCACTTTTTTGGTCGAAACTAGCGGATGAACACCGTCCATTCGCTTCAGCTTTTCACGTTAAACGACTGCAACAGGGCAACGGATCATGAATCACCGAGAAAGGTTGTGAGGATAGGGTTGGAAAATAAGCTGAAATTGTACGGCTTTAACAACCTCACGAAGTCACTGAGCTTCAACATTTACGATGTGTGCTATGCCAAGAGTGAACGTGAGCAGAGAGACTACATCACTTACATTGACGAACAGTACAATTCAGAGCGACTGACCCATATCCTTTGCCGTGTAACGGAAATGATCGGTGCCCATGTCCTCAACATCAGCAAGCAGGACTACGATCCGCAGGGCGCAAGTGTGACCATCCTGATTGCGGAGCAGGAATTTCCCAAGGATCAAATCGACCGTTCATGCAATCTTGGTCAGTACGCAGACACAGTCATCGGTCATTTGGATAAAAGCCATGTGACGGTGCATACGTATCCGGAATTCCATCCCGGAACAGCGATTGCGACGTTCCGCGTCGATATTGATGTGGCGACCTGCGGAGAAATATCTCCTTTAAATACATTGAACTATTTGATCGGCAGCTTTGACTCGGATATCATCACGGCAGATTACCGAGTACGCGGTTTTACCCGAGATGTGGATGGGAAAAAACTGTTTATGGATCATCCGATGGCGTCTATTCAAAACTATATTGATGATGAAACACTTGAAAAGTATGACGCGGTAGATATCAATGTCTATCAAGCCAATCTTTTTCATACGAAGATGCTTATTAAAGAACCTGAGCTGCAGAACTACTTATTTAATCGCGACGTACTGGAAATCCCGCCGAAGAAGCGTCTGAAGATCAGCAACAACCTTCGCAAGGAGATGATTGAAATCTTCAGCGGGGCGAACATATTTTGATTCGTGGAGAGAGAACATGACGACTTTATCACAAGAGCATGCGCCGGTTCTTGAGGCGCTCAATCGCTATAAATCCATGCGTGTCGTTCCTTTTGACGTACCGGGTCACAAACGAGGCAAAGGCAACCGCGAATTGACCGATTTTCTCGGTGAAAAATGCCTGACCGTTGATGTCAATTCAATGAAACCGCTCGATAATCTCTGCCATCCGGTTTCCGTGATTAAAGATGCGGAGATGCTTGCTGCAGAAGCATTTGGCGCAAAGCACGCCTTTTTCATGGTCAATGGCACGACCTCCGCAGTCCAATCCATGGTGATGTGCGCCTGCAAGCGCGGCGAGAAAATCATTATGCCGCGCAATGTACATCGAAGCGCGATCAACGCGCTTATTTTAAGCGGGGCGGTACCGGTCTATGTCAATCCGGGTGTGAATCATGAATTGGGTATTTCGCTGGGAATGACACTTGCCGATGTGGAGCAGGCAATTTTAGAAAATCCTGATGCCAAGGCAGTATTGGTTAATAATCCGACCTATTACGGTGTTTGTTCTCATTTGCAGGCAATCACTGAGCTTGCACACAGACATAATATGCTGGTATTGGTTGATGAAGCTCATGGCACGCATTTTTATTTTGGTGTGGGACTGCCTGCATCGGCGATGTCGGTCGGTGCGGATATGGCAGCAGTCAGCATGCATAAATCCGGCGGTTCTCTGACTCAAAGCTCGCTGCTTCTGGTCAATGGACTTGACGAGGGCTATGTTCGGCAGATCATTAACCTCACGCAGACAACAAGCGGTTCTTATTTGCTGATCTCCTCACTGGATATTTCCAGAAGGAATCTGGCCCTCAGGGGGAGAGAGATCTTTGAAAAAGTGGCTCAAATGGCTGAATACGCGCGCACGGAAATTAATCAGATCGGCGGTTATTACGCGTATTCACGCGAATTAATCAATGGTGATTCCGTCTATGACTTCGATCATACGAAGCTGTCGGTGCTGACTTTGGATATCGGTCTGGCCGGTATCGAAGTCTATGATCTTTTGCGTGATGAATACGACATCCAGATTGAGTTTGGTGATATTGGCAACATTTTGGCGTATATCTCCATTGGTGATCGAATCCTTGATCTGGAAAGGCTTGTATCAGCGCTGTCCGAAATTAAAAGACGCTATGCCAAGGATCGCGCCGGAATGCTTAGCCAGGAATACATTCGTCCGCAGGTCGTACTCGGCCCGCAGGAAGCGTTTTACGCTGAAAGTGAAGCAACGCCGCTTCAAGAGAGTCTCGGACGTATCTGCGGTGAGTTTGTGATGTGCTATCCTCCAGGCATTCCGATTCTCGCGCCGGGCGAGAAAGTGACTGCCAAGGTGCTTGAATATATTCAGTATGCCAAGGAAAAAGGCTGTTTTCTGACCGGTACCCAGGACAGTCTGGTGAACCGAATACAGACCGTGAAGGAGTGATCGGGATTGGAATTATGGTTTACTGAGAAGCATACGGAAAACGTCAATTTTTCTATTAAAGTAGATCGTCACGTGTACAGCGGACAAAGTGAGTTTCAACGGATTGATCTTTTCGATTCACTTGAATTCGGGCGTTTTCTGACACTGGACGGTTACATGATGCTGACCGAGAAAGATGAGTTTATCTACCATGAAATGATTGTTCATGTGCCGATGTCCGTACTACCGAATGTGAAAAAGATACTCGTTATCGGGGGCGGTGACGGAGGAGCCGTCCGCGAGCTTGTCCGTTATCCGGAAATTGAACGGATTGATTTGGTCGAAATCGATCGGCAGGTGGTTGAAGCGTGCAGAAAATATCTCCCCCAGACTGCGGGAAAACTGGATGATCCAAGAGTGACCATTCACTATGCTGACGGACTTAAATTTGTTCGTTCTAAGCAGGATGAATACGATCTGATTATCGTCGATTCAACCGATCCGTTTGGACCCGGCGAAGGATTGTTCACCAAGGAGTTTTACGGCAACTGCTATAAAGCACTGACGGACTGCGGCGCGATGGTCAATCAGCATGAAAGTCCGTTCTACCCGGTTGACGCAGTAGCGATGCAGCGCGCACATAAACGAATTATTGATTCGTTTCCGATCAGCCGCGTTTATCAGGCACACATACCGACCTATCCGTCCGGACATTGGCTGTTCGGATTCGCGTCGAAGAAATACCATCCTGTTGAGGACTTCAACGCAGCCGGATGGAAAGCGCACGGCATGAAAACTAAGTATTATAATGACAAAATTCACATCGGTGCCTTTGCTTTGCCGAATTATGTGAAGGACCTGCTGGAAGAAATGGAATGAGACTCTGAATGGTTGAAGATGGTCAAGGGATAAATGATTTAGGAGGCGTTTGATTTGGGCAAAGCATTGATTATCGGCGCAGGCGGCGTTGCAGGCGTTGTGGTACATAAATGTTGTCAGAATTCCGAGGTGTTTGAAGAAATTTGCATTGCGAGCCGCACTGTTGCAAAGTGTGATGCACTTAAAGCGAAACTTGACGGCGGAAAAACGAGAATTACGACGGCGCAAGTGGACGCAAGCGATGTCCCCGAATTAATTGCGCTGATTAAAAAGGTGCGGCCGGACATTGTCATCAATGTCGCACTTCCTTATCAGGATTTAACAATTATGGACGCCTGCCTCGCGACTAAAGTGGATTATGTGGATACGGCTAACTATGAACCAGAAGATACGGCAAAATTTGAATATAAATGGCAATGGGCGTACCGTGACCGCTTTAAGGAAGCAGGAATTACTGCGCTGCTTGGGAGCGGCTTTGATCCGGGCGTGACCGGTGTGTTCGCTGCCTATGCGCAAAAGCATTATTTTGATGAAATTCATTCCATTGACATTCTTGACGCGAACGCCGGAGACCATGGCTATCCCTTTGCGACGAACTTCAATCCGGAAATTAATATCCGTGAAGTGACGGCGAACGGCAGCTATTTTGAGAATGGCAAATTTATTGAGACCGAACCGTTGTCGATCAAGCGTGTTTATGACTTCCCGCAGATCGGGGAAAAGGACATCTATTTGCTGCACCATGAAGAAATGGAATCGCTCGCGCTCAACATTAAGGAGATTAAGAAAATCCGTTTTTGGATGACCTTTGGACAAAGCTATCTGACTCATCTTAAAGTACTGGAAAATGTCGGCATGACTTCAATTGAGCCGATCGAATTTGAAGGAAAACAAATCGTTCCGCTCCAGTTTTTGAAGGCCGTTCTTCCGGATCCGGCATCACTCGGACCAAGAACAAAGGGCAAGACGAATATCGGCTGCATCTTTCAAGGCATCAAAGACGGCAAGCCGCGTACTTACTATGTTTACAATGTCTGCGATCATCAGGAATGCTATAAAGAGGTCGGTTCACAGGCGATCTCTTATACAACCGGCGTCCCGGCAATGATTGGAGCGTCAATGGTGATGACGGGCAAATGGAAGCGACCAGGCGTGTTCAACATTGAAGAGTTCGATCCGGATCCATTCATGGATGCGCTGAATAAATTTGGGCTGCCATGGCACGAGAATTTCACGCCGGCGCTGATTGATTAAGGAGTCTCTAATGATTATTGATTTCTCGGCGGCTCCTTCGCCAAGCTATGTTGTTGATGAACGCCTGCTTGTAAAGAACTTGAAGATCTTAAAACAGCTTCAGGACCGCACCGGCTGCAAGGTTCTTCTAGCCCAGAAAGCATTCTCAATGTATGCCTTTTATCCGCTGATCGGGCACTATCTTAGCGGGGTGGCCTCCAGCTCCTTATACGAGGCCAGACTTGGACGCGAGGAAATGGATAAAGAAGTTCACATTTATTCCCCTGCCTATGACGAAAAGGATTTTGTGGATATTCTCAAGATCAGCGACCATATTGTTTTTAATTCGTTCAGCCAATGGGCGCGATTCAAGGATCAGGTAAAAGCTGCACCACGCCGAATTCAATGCGGGATGCGCGTCAATCCGGAGTATTCGGAAGTTGAAACGAGCCTTTATGACCCATGTGCGCCATTTTCACGGATGGGAGTCACGAAAGCAAATTTTGATCCTGATGCTCTGGACGGTCTTGACGGTTTGCATTTTCATACTTTATGCGAGCAGAATTCAGATGCGCTCGAACATACGCTTGAAGCGGTGGAACGCAAATTCGGCAAATACCTTAAGACGATGAAATGGATCAACTTCGGCGGGGGGCACCACATCACGCGAGCGGGTTATGATATCGACCGTCTTGCACGATGCATTCTCGCGATTAAAGAAAAATACGATGTTGAGGTCTATCTTGAGCCGGGAGAAGCCGTCGCCTTGAATACTGGGTATCTGGTCTCCACTGTGCTCGATGTCTTTGAAAACGGAATGAAGATCGCGATTTTGAACACCTCGGCAACCTGCCATATGCCCGATGTGCTGGAGATGCCTTACCGTCCTGAAATCATTGACGCCGGAAAACCGGGAGAGCAAGCACATACGTATCGTCTCGGCGGGCCAACCTGTCTCGCCGGCGATGTGATTGGCGACTATTCTTTTGATCATCCGCTTCAGGTTGGCGATCGTCTCGTATTTTGCGACATGGCGATCTATTCGATGGTTAAAAACAATACGTTCAACGGGATTGCGCTGCCTGCGATCGCTGCGTATAACGATGAAGACGGTATCCGTGTGATTAAGCAGTTCGGCTACGAGAATTTTAAAACAAGACTTTCATAATCGATCGGTGTTTGATTTTCAAAGTGTCTCAAAAATCTTTTTTTGATTTTGAGACATTTTTTTGAACGAAATTGCGGAAGGATGTACAGCAGTGATCGTCTCGAATTTCATACCAAGACAACCACGAAAGATCTGTCTCTGAATCTATAGAAAGTTAGACTAATCCTTGTAAAGTTCAACGAAACAGGACGAAAGTTACACTTAATCCTTAACTAGTAACGAAAGAGCTAAAAACCGTAACGAAGACAAGGGAAGTCTTAACAAAATCCGAAACTTGTAATAAATCACCAAAAAAACCGCAAAGGAAGTACTTCGCAGTTTGTCTTTACTGCGCAATTACATTTAGGGCAGCTCTTCGCTTTTTATAATTTCTGTTAGAAAATTTTTGCAGGGGAGTGCAGAAATCGACAGAATTTTGTTATACTTAGCGTTAAGGATTACCTTCCGTAAAATTGTGAATTCAAATAGAGACAGCAGGATTGCTGCGAGTCACAAAAAATTGCTGCTAAAAGGGGAGCGGAGGCAACTGAGGAAGCGATCATGCAATAATTGTTCTGAACATTGGCACGATTGGAGGGCAGCATACTTTGGTTCTCGCTTGTCAGAGTGCCGTATGTCATGCTGCTTGCCAAATGCCGGTTTTAGTTATGGAATTGAGCGGTCATTTAGTGTAGTGTTAATAAAATTGACAGACTTTCGCCCTAAGAAAAGAGGTATAATCAATGAATAATGAGAGAGCAGTTGAGCTGCTCAAGAGTCTATTAAAAATCAATACGACAAATCCTCCGGGAAATGAGGCAAAGGCGGTTGCCTTGATCCAACCTTTGTTTGAAGCAGCGGGCATTGATACTGAGGTGGTTACCTACAGCGAAAACCGTCATCAGTTAATTGCAACATTAAAAGGTGAAGAACCGGGAAAAGTACTGGCATTTACCGGGCATATGGATGTTGTTCCGGTAGGGGAAATCCCGTGGGATTATCCGCCGTTCGGTGCTGAAGAAGCCGACGGAAAGATTTTTGGACGCGGCGCTTCGGATATGAAGAGCGGTCTTGCGGCAATGGTTGCAGCGATGATTCAACTGAAGGAGGCGGATGCGCCAATAAAAGGAACACTTAAATTTATTGCGACCGTCGGCGAAGAAACATCTTCGATTGGAGCAGAGCAGTTGGTTAAAAGCGGTTATGCGGACGATCTTGATGCGGTGCTGATCGGCGAACCGACCGATAATGAACTGTCAATCGCGGAAAAGGGAGCGTTATGGGTTCGATTGACTACGTTTGGAAAAACCGGACATGGATCAACGCCGAGCTGCGGTATTAACGCGAATGAGCACATGATTGCGATCCTCTCAAAATTTCAAACTGAATTTCAATTCGACTATGAAGCAGACGATCTGCTCAGTGAGCCGACCTCCAGTATCGATGTCATGCACGGCGGAAATGGGACAAATGTCATTCCGGACAAATGTTCTGTGGAAATTGATATGCGGACGCTGCCGTCGCAAAATCATAAAGAAATCATCTCTGCACTAGAATCTTTAATCGATACCGTTAAAAAAGATATTCCTGAATTAAAGGCAACAATCGAAATCCTCAATGATATGCGTCCGGTCAAAACGCCGAAGGATGACGAGTTCGTGCAACGACTTGCTGAAGTTATTGAGGACGTGCGCAGGAAAAAAATTGAACCCTATGGTTTTTCCGGATATACGGATGGCGCCTTCTTCTCTCAAGTTGAAAAAACGTTTCCGATTGCTGTTGTCGGGCCTGGCTATCCTCCGGTTGCACATCAACCGAATGAGTATGTGGAACGTGAGCCGTTTTTTGATTCAATCAAGATCTATAAGAAAATTGCTCTTGATTTTCTTAGCTGATCGGGATTGTCTAAAGATGAATAAGGAAAGCTGTTCAAAATTCTTTACCGTCGACGTCGACGGAATTTTGACGATGCGCTAGAAATCGGATTTTTTAGGTACGATGCTTCTGATTTGCCTCAATCAAAGCAAATGGCTGTTGAAGCTGCGTAACGTTTCCATTAACAATGATCAGCTTTTTCCATTACATGACGCTCTCGGCTGCTTTCCTTATTGGTCTTTTTGTTATTCATGAACTGAATTGATTGGCTTTAGATCATTTTTTTATTTGGCTGGTCTATTGCGGCCTATGATTGAAATGAAATGACTAAAGCTTTAAAGGCGTACGGAGATCATTCAATACATGACGTCATCGCTTCTCATGCGTTGACAAGCATGAACGTATATTGGACAATGAATATATTGATTTTTTATTATGATAAATATTTTTTCTTATTATTTGATGAACAAGTAGGGCGGTGGTTTTATCAACGCGGAATTAGAAAGGTATAAAGATTTAGTTGATTTTCTAGGCGAAGTGCTTGGAGATGATATTGAAATCATTCTTCATGACGTCACAGATCTTGAAAATTCGGTTGTAGCAATCAGTGAAACGAATCTGAGCGGACGCGAAATTGGTTCCCCAGTTACCAACTTGATTCTTAAAATGCTTAAAGAAGGCAGATCGCAAAACAAATCGTTCATCACTAATTATGAGGGAGTGGCGAAGGACGGTACCATCTTACGTTCGTCGACGTTCTTTATTCGTAATGAAAAAGATGAGATCATCGGTATGCTCTGTATCAATGTTGATTATAAAAAAATGGAACAGGTTATTGACTATTTAAGTAAATTTGTCGGTGTCCGCAAACCGGAAGAAAAGAAAAGTCTGCCTGCTGTTGAACATTTGAGCCCCTCGATTGAAGATCTTGCCAAGGCAAGTATTAAAGAAATTGTCGGCGGCGTGAACATACCGCCTGAACGAATGTCTCAAGAGGAACGGCTGGAAATCATTGAGAAATTAAATGAAAACGGGATCTTCTTATTAAAGGGAATTGTCAGCATCGTTGCTGAGGAACTCTGTACTTCGGAGGCGTCGATCTACCGATACTTGAGCAAGGTTAAGAAAGTGCACGGCAGCGTGTGAAAAAAATAGTGAAAGAGCCGGTCCTGAGTGAACGATTCCCCGGAAATTGGACAAAAAGATCCAAGTTCGGGGGACGAATCAGCATCCCGGTTCTTTTTTTGAATTGTAGGTGAGAACTGCACAATAAAATCGGATGGGGGAGTGAACATGAATAATCAAGGATACACGTTAGATGCTTTCACAAAAAATGGCAGTGGAGGAAATCCTGCCGGAGTCGTTTTAGAGAGTGATTTACTCGGCAAATCGGAAATGCAAATGGTTGCTCGTAAAATTGGATTATCAGAGACTGCATTTGTCCAACACTCAAATGATGCCGATTTTAAGATGAGCTATTTTACCCCGAACAGCGAAGTTAATTTGTGTGGTCATGCAACGATTGCAGCTTTTTCCTTAATGCGCTTAGAAAAGAAAGTGTCTATTGGCTCCTATACATTGGAAACAAAGGCAGGACTGCTAAAGGCAACCATTTGTGATGACAATCAAATATACCTTTCTCAGACACTTCCTAATTTTTATGAGCAACCTGATAAAGAGGAGATCGCGCGATCATTAAATGTCTCCACTTCAGATTTTGATGAGAATCTTCCTATTGAGGTTGTTTCAACCGGTCTGAGAGATATACTTGTCCCTATAAAAAACGTGCGTCTTTTAAATAAGATCAAGCCTGATTTTTCTAGAATTATCAATGTAAGTAAAAAGTATCAGGTGATTGGTTATCATTTGTTTACACTAAATACTGAAAATAATCTGACGGCTTATTGTAGAAATTTTGCGCCTTTGTATAGCATTCCTGAGGAGAGTGCAACAGGAACTTCCACGGGAGCGTTGACATGCTATTTATATAAGTATAATAAAACAAAGGGTAACGAGATGTTATCGTTTGAACAAGGTTACAGTATGAAACGTGCCTCGTCATTATTTTCAAAACTAACCGTCAAAAATAGAACAATCACTCGTATTGAGGTTGGCGGAACAGCATCAAATGTTAGAAGGCAGAACATATCCATTTAGGGTTATCATTGTTAGTGCACAATCTGTCTTTACGACGCCATCATTAACTGACCTGCACCCTCTCATGAGAAACAGATAGGGTTCCCGATCCTGATTTGGGGTTGGTAAAGACAGGAACTATGAAGCAGCAGTAAAAACGCTATTTTGTAAAATGGTAATACAGCCAACCTTGATAATAATGCGTGTTAAGTTTAGTAAAGCCAATATTTTTTGCAATTCTTTTCGTGTATTCTCCGTTTTTATCGCCGCTCATAAAATAATTAAGTTTCACTTTTTCACAAGCGATTATAACTTGTCCATTGTATTTTAAAACACGATAGATCTCCTCTAATCCACGTACATATGAGTTCCAATGGAAATGTGTTTGAAATGCTGTAATTAAATCAAAATTATGATTTGGGAAGGGCAGATCCTCAACATCTGTCACGAAAAAAGAGAGATTATCAGCAGTGTTCTTTTTTCGCGCTGCCGTTATTGCTGTTTCCGAAATATCAATACCTGTTACAAGACTTGAAGATGCTGAATCAGAGATATATTTTGTTGTAAGCCCATTTCCCACGCCAACATCAAGTATCGTTCCATTTTGAGGTGTACGCACAAATCCAAGACTCCATTTAACCATTGGGAAATAGGCTCTGTTCCAAAGTTTCATCATTATTTTTCCAAGCCATCCCTCAGGATGCTGAGATTGCGCGAGCAGTTTTGAAAGCAGCAATAAAATTCCCCCGTGAAAACATCAATTTCAGATAGAATAAGATAAAATGAAACAAATGTCTAATAGAAGTTTGGCAACACGTTCAGAACTGCTTTTTGATGCGGCACACGTGCTTAATGCGTACACCTTAAAATCCCTGACAAATATAGAACCAGCCTGACCTTCTGTCTGCTCAGCTTTTCCTAATGAAACAAGTCCTGAAAAACCGGGGATGAACGGTCCTTCAGAACTTGTTTCTCTTTGTATGATAAGAAAGTTATAAATTTTTAAGAGGAAAAATAATTAAGACTTCACCCTCGCCAGAAGTTTGGTGAGGCTAATTTTCTTAAATTCTTGTGATTATAGATCTGTTACTTTTTTCAGCATATCAGCCGCTAGATTTGCGAAGAATTTGGCGCTTGGCAGAATCGCTTTTTCATCGATAATCAAATCGGGATGGTGTAATCCTGAATTTCCGGAGACGCCCATGAAGAAGAAGGCGCCGGGAATTTTTTTCAAATATTCGGCGAAATCCTCACCGGCGGTTGATGGAGTTGGTATGATGACATTTAATCCGGATGCTTTCGCTGTGTCGACGGCCCAATCAGCAAGTTTCTCATTGTTTATCGTTGCCGGGCCGAGTTTCGTGTAGTGCAAAGTGCCTTTTGCGCCCAGTCCTGCGGCAACTCCCTCAACAACTCGTTTCATTTTGGAAGGGATCTGGTCGCGCACATGTTCTTGGAATGTGCGGACTGTCCCTTCCATCTGAGCCGTTTGCGGAATGACATTCCAGGTGTTTCCAGATTCCAGGCGTGTGACACTAATTACTGCATTATTTAATGGCGAAATGTTTCGAGCGACAATGGACTGAAGCGCGGTCATGATGTGCGCCGCGACGAGGATTGAATCAATTCCTTTTTCCGGTGCCGCGGCGTGGGTCCCTGTCCCTTCGACATCTATTGTGAACTTATCAACGGCAGCCATCAGAGCGCCTGGTTTGATGCCAATCGTTCCCGTTGGAATATGTGGCATATCGTGCATGCCGAAGATGGCTTGAACATCGTCAAGGACGCCGGTTTCCAATACTTTTGCTGCACCTCCGCCATTTTCTTCGGCAGGTTGGAAGATGACTTTAACTGTTCCCTCAAGCTCATCTTTGCGTTCATTAAGCAGTAAAGTTGCGCCAAGAATCGAGACCGTGTGAAAGTCATGACCACAGGCATGCATTTTACCCGGAACTTTGGAAGCGAAAGGCAGTCCGGTTGTCTCTTGAATCGGCAAGGCATCAATGTCTGTACGCAGACAGATGACCGGACCCGGTTTTTCTCCGCGAATGACTGCGAGCACTCCGGTATCAAGTGGAAGATCCAGCATTTCAACGCCGGTTTCGGATAACCAGCCTTTAAGTGCTTTCGTTGTTTCGTATTCTTCAAAAGACAGTTCAGGATTTTCATGCAGCTGATGGCGGCATGAAATCAGTTTCTGTTCCAATTGTGTTTCTTCAATGGTTTTGGCCAACGTGAAGTCTCCTTTTGTTTCATGAATGAGTCTATTAAAGCCGCATGATGCGGTTTTAGGCAAAAGAAAAAGTAATCAAGGCAATATGGACGGCGACGCTTCTGCGACCCCTGAGAATGCGAGTGTGGTCAATAAAACCGTCTGTGCTCCGACATAAGCGTTTTTCGGATTATAAAATTCTTCCAAAGTGTGCATACCGCCGCATTCACCGCCGCCACCAAGTGTCAGTGCGGGAATACCCAAATGGATTGCGACATTAGAGTCGGTGCTCATCGGCAGCAGTTTCGGCTCAAGATCAAAATCTCGAATAACAGCGATTGCGGTTTGAACCACAGTGGTGTCATTCTTTTGCGTTCCGGCAGGGCGGTCTCCGACGAGCCGGATCATTGCTTTAATCAATGTCCCTTTGCTCCAACGCGCGTTCTCTTCTTCAACAGCCTGACGAATACAGTCAAGTGCCTTCTTTTCCAATATAAGCAGCGCTTCCTGTGAAACAGAACGCATGTCCAGTCCCATTTCTGCATGCTGGGCAATTGAATTGATTGAGGTACCACCACTGACCGTGCCGACTGTGAATGTAGTCACCGGATCGGCCGGAACTTGAAGTTCGCTGATTTTTGCAACGGCTCGTCCGAGTGCGTGAATGGCGCTTGGAATGCCGAAACTTCCAAAGCTGTGTCCGCCTGGCCCTGTAAATGTGATCGAATAGCGATGGCTGCCGACAGCTGTGGCGGTGATTCGATCAGGACTTCCCGGTTCTACGGAAATAAAGCCGCCGATGTCCGTGCGCTTTTTAAAGAGCGCTTTGACGCCGCGCAGGTCGCCTAAACCTTCTTCGCCAACTGTTGCGACGAAAAGGAGTGTCCGCTGTGGCTTGATTCCGGACGCAGTCAGTGCGCGAATCAATGTCAGGAGGACGGCAAGACCTCGGCCATCATCGGAGATGCCCGGTGCATACACGATTTCGTCTCTAATCACCGGTTCTATTTTTGTTTCTTCAGAAAAAACAGTGTCCAGATGCGCGGAGACAACAACCTTTTTGGTATCCGCAATGCCTTGAAGAGATCCAATAACGTTTCCCTCATCGTCTGTATGCACATTGGTCAAGCCGAGCGCGCGAAACCGCTGGGCCATCCAGATTGCTTTGTCAGATTCTCCGAATGGCGGTGCGGGAATTGATGTCAGTTCAATTTGTTCGGCAGTTGTCCGGTTATTGTCTCCAGCGAGATACGTTAATGCATGATTAACGGAGGAAAGTGCGCGCAAGTCATGAATGATTTCGCTGAAGTTCGGTGATCGATTCGGATCATCCATAAAGTACCCCTCCTAAACCTGTGAAAGATTAATAGATAAATGGAAACGAAATAAATTGTAAACTACATTCAACATACCTTATAAGAATACACCATTTGTCTAAAATTTAAATAATTATTAGAATTTCTTATTGTCAAATCATAAATAATTTATTATTATTGTAATAAATTCTATCATAGAGTGTCGAATTATAGTCGACTATGCAAAAAAAAGGCGAAAATAAATCAATTTATGATTAAAGACATTTGCTGTGTTAGCTTTCTTAACGAAATTATGTAAAAACAATTTATCATTTTAATAATTTTTTTGACTAATTGCTTTGTCTCATTTATAATTGCTTTATAGTTTTTGTGAATTCAGAAAATAGAGCAAAGTGTTATTGTTATTAATTTACTAGCAGGGGGTCAGAAAATGAACATTTCATGGTCTGACGATTTAGAAAAATCATTCGATTCAATGGTAGAATGGCGAAGATTCCTTCATCAGCATCCGGAACTCTCTTATCACGAAACAGAAACAGCGGCTTTTATTTTGGAAAAACTCAAAAGCTTTGGCATCACCGATATTAAAACTCATGTCGGCGGTTACGGAATTGTTGCAAGAATTCACGGAGCAAAGCCCGGGCTGTCTGTTGCTTTGCGCGCCGATTTCGATGCACTTCCGATCAATGAGGAAACAGATGTTCCTTACAAGTCGAAAGTGCCAAATGTAATGCATGCGTGCGGACATGACGGACACACATCCACTCTGCTTGGGGTTGCAAAAGTAATTCAGGAGCATCGTGGCGAGCTTGCCGGAGATGTTGTCCTGCTGCACCAGCCTGCTGAAGAATATCCTCCTGGCGGGGCTCAGGCAATGATTAAAGACGGCTGTCTTGATGATGTGGATTTGGTATTCGGAACGCATCTTTGGAGCACGGTACCCTATGGCCAGATCGGCTACCGTAAAGGCTATTTCATGGCAGCAGCAGATTATATAAAAATTAGAATTCAGGGCAAAGGCGGACATGGCTCCGCACCCCAGCTTTCAATTGACTCGGTCGCGGTGGCCTCTCAAGTTGTCAATCAGCTGCAAA
The DNA here is from genome assembly GCF_024125445.1 of Sporolactobacillus shoreicorticis. Taxonomy (GTDB): domain Bacteria; phylum Bacillota; class Bacilli; order Bacillales; family Sporolactobacillaceae; genus Sporolactobacillus; species Sporolactobacillus shoreicorticis. The sequence goes on from NZ_JAMXWM010000027.1 coordinate 52,701, forward strand.
TGATTGTCAGCCGGGAAGTAGACCCCCAGAAAGCCGCAGTCATAACAATTGGAAAATTCAATGCGGGCGTTGCTCCGAATGTCATTGCCGATACAGCGACACTTGAAGGAACCGTTCGTACGTTTGATCCGCAGGTTCGCGAAAAAATAAAGAAAGAATTAGATTCCATTGTCGAAAATGTCTGTGCCGCTTATCATGCGCAAGGTCATGTAGATTATCATGACGGATATCCGGCTGTTTACAATCACGAAAAGGAGACAGATGTTTTCAAAGCGGCAATGGATGAAACATTCGGTGAAGGTACAGCTGTTGAAATTGCTCCGCAAATGGGCGGAGAGGATTTTTCGAGCTTCCTGCTGAAGAAGCCGGGAATGTTTTGGTTTTCCGGAGCAGGTAATCCCGAGGTAGGAGCAAGCTATCCGCATCATCATCCGAAGTTCAATTTCGATGAACGCGTGATGCTGGTCGCCGGGAAGGCGTTCCTGTCTCTGGTTGACAAGTATCTTTGTGCAAAAGAAACACCGGTATTAACCGAAAATGCGACTGTCGTTAAATAATTAAGGAGGGACAACCTTTGAGCGAACTTTTAAAGGTAGACAAAATTAAAACCGAATTTCAAACGGAAAAAGGTCCTGTTACTTCCGTTGACGAAGTAAGCTTCGATCTGAACGAAGGAGAAACCATCTGCCTTGTTGGCGAGTCAGGCTGCGGAAAGTCGGTAACCTCACTTTCGATCATGCATCTTCTCGATCGCAACGGATCAGTCACTCAAGGGTCCATCCTGTTTGACGGTAAAGATATTGCGCATGCAAAAGAAGCGGAAATGCGGAAAATCCGTGGAAATGACATTTCTATGATTTTCCAGGAACCGATGACTTCACTTAATCCTGTCCTTACCATTGGCGATCAGCTGACTGAAGGAATCAAATTGCATATGAAGCTTTCAAAGAATGAAGCGAGAAACTATGCGATTGAAATGTTGAAAAAGGTAGGTATTCCAAGGGCTGAAGGAATTATCGATGAGTATCCGCATAAGCTGTCCGGCGGTATGAGACAGCGTGTCATGATTGCCATGGCGCTCAGCTGCCGACCAAAGCTTTTAATTGCTGACGAGCCGACGACAGCGCTTGACGTGACCATTCAGGCTCAGATTTTGAAATTAATGAAAAATTTGCGTGAAGACTCGAATACCGCCATTATTTTGATTACCCACGATCTTGGCGTTGTGGCTGAAATGGCGGATAAGGTTGCGGTCATGTATGCCGGTCAGGTGGTTGAAGAAACCGATGTGTATACCTTGTTCGACAACCCGAAACATCCTTACACATTAGGTTTGATGAAATCTATTCCGCACATCACCAATCCGGACGATATGCGGCTGAACTCCATTCCGGGTTCCGTGCCCAGTGTCCACAATATGCCGAAGGGCTGCCGCTTCTATGATCGCTGTCCGCATGCGATGAAACGGTGTTTGGAGGAAAAGCCTGAGCTTAAGCCGATTGAGGACAAACAGGCCCACAGCATCAGATGCTTCTTATATGAAAAAGAGGAACAAGAATATGAAACGAAGCATGCCGAAAAGGAAGTGAGTTCTTAACATGCCGTCTGTTGAAAAGAAAGAGCCGTTGCTTCAAGTCAAGAATTTAAAAAAGTATTATCCAATTAAAAAGGGTGTTATCTCAAGAACAGTTGGCTACGTGAAAGCAGTTGATGATGTAAGCTTTGACATCTATCCTGGGGAAACGATGGGCCTTGTTGGCGAATCCGGATGCGGAAAATCTACAACCGGGCGATCACTGGTTCGTTTGGAAGACCCCACAGCAGGACAAGTCCTTTTTCAGGGGAAGGATTTAGCCAGCATCTCACATAATGAAATGCGGAAGCTCAGAACCGACCTGCAGATCATTTTTCAAGATCCGTATTCTTCATTAAATCCGAGGAAGCGCGTCGGCGACTTGCTGGCCGAACCCTTGGTTGCTCATAAATTGGCGACCAAAAGTGAGGCGGACAAAAAGGTAAATGAAATTCTGGAAATTGTCGGTCTCTCGAAACAGTATAAAAATCGCTACCCGCATCAATTTTCCGGTGGGCAGCGGCAAAGAATCGGTATTGCCCGGGCCTTGATGCTGCATCCGAAACTGATTATTTGTGATGAACCGGTTTCTGCTCTGGATGTTTCGATTCAGGCCCAGGTGCTGAACCTGCTTAAAGATCTTCAAAAAGGACTCAATTTGACCTATGTGTTTATTGCACACGGACTTGGCGCTGTGAAGTACATAAGCGACCGAATCACGGTTATGTATTTAGGAAAAGTAATGGAGCTTGCGACAACACGAGAAATATTTGAACATCCGAAACATCCCTACACGGAAATCCTGCTTAATGCTTATCCGATTCCGAATCCGCATATGCGTGATCGAAATCAGATGGTTGTCGAAGGAGATGTTCCAAGTCCGGCGAATCCGCCGAAAGGCTGCGTGTTCCACACACGCTGCCCGTTCGCAAAGGATATTTGCCGTGAAAAAGTGCCGGCGCTCACAGGAAAAGATCATCTCGTTGCTTGCCACTTTCCGCTTGAGCCGGTCAATGCATGAAGGGAGGACTTTAAGTGTTTCAATACATCATTAGGCGAATCTTAATCGCTATTCCCGTTCTTTTTGGGGTAACCGTACTGAACTTTTTCATAATTAATCTTGCTCCGGGAAATCCTGTGGATATGATGGTCAATCCTTCCGCGACGCCGGAACAGCTGGCCGCCACCAAGCATGCGCTTGGTCTTGACCAGCCGGTATGGGTGCAATATTGGAACTGGATTACACAATTGTTCCACGGTAATTTGGGCTTTTCCTATTCAACACGTGAGCCTGTAACGCAGATTCTGCTCGCGCATGTCGGTCCTACGGTTATGCTGATGGGCGTGTCGCTCGTCGTCGGTTATCTGATCGCTATTCCGCTCGGCATTCTTTGCGCGCGAAAACAGAATTCTTGGATTGATTATCTTGTTACCGGTTTTTCTTTTTTTGGTATTTCTGTTCCGCACTTTTTCTTAGGACTCGGCGTTATCTATGTATTCGCCAGTAAACTGCTGCTGTTCCCAACGGGCAGCATGAATACTCTTGGCGGTGACGGAGGACTGATGGATACGATCAATCATCTTATTCTTCCTGTTTTGGTTCTTGCGACAGGCATCGGCGGAAACATGGTACGCTATGTTCGTTCCAGTATGCTGGACGTACTCGGCAAAGATTATCTGAGAACTGCGAAGGCGAAAGGACTTTCTCAGTTTATCATTACCAATAAGCATGCGCTGAGAAATTCCCTGATTCCTATTATTACCGTAATTGGAATTGATATTCCGATGCTGATCGGCGGTGCGATTGTTACCGAGCAGGTCTTCCAATGGCCGGGACTTGGGCTGCTCACGATCCAATCAATTACTTCTCGGGATTACTCGACACTCATGGCAATCAACTTGCTTGCGGCAGTTACCGTACTTGTTGCGAATCTGCTGACAGATATTCTGTATGCCGTCGCCGACCCAAGAATCAGGTACGACTAAGGAGGAGCGGAAGAGATGGCTATGAAATTAAACCCGAATAAAAATGTTCCGGAAGCAGACGGCCTTGTGAATTCCGAACAGATAATTGAAAAATTTGGAGATGAAGAAAGCTATCTGCACATGGTCGGTCGGCGGTTCTTCAAACATCGGCTTGCTTTTGCCGGATTGATTGTCTTTGTGCTGATTATTCTTATTGCTGCGCTGGCGCCGGTCATTTCTCCTCATGATCCTAATAAGATTTTTAATGAATTTGAGGCTGCGCCATCAGCATCTCACCTGTTAGGTACTGATCCTGTCGGACGCGATGTGATGAGCCGACTAATCTATGGTGCTCAAGTATCCATCTCGGTTGGGATTGGAGCAGTGGCCATTTATGTTGCGATCGGTATTGTTTTGGGACTCGTTGCCGGTTACTTCGGAAAATGGATTGACATGATTATCATGCGACTTACCGATATCTTCATGTCGTTTCCGTACTTCATGGTTATTCTTGTACTGGTGAGTATTATCGGACCGAGTCTCTTCAACATAACCATTGTAATCGGTCTTCTCGGTTGGCCTGCCATTGCCCGCTTGGTCAGGGGCAGTGTGCTCTCTATAAAAGAAATGGACTATGTAAAGGCAGGTGTTGCCCTCGGCTATTCAACGCCGAAGATTCTTTTCCAGCACATTCTTCCGAATGCGCTGGCACCAATCCTAGTTAATGCCACATTTGGTGTTGCGTCGGCCATTATCATGGAAGCCTCATTGAGTTTCCTTGGGATGGGTGTTCGCCCACCGGCGGCGAGCTGGGGGAACATGCTTACGCAGGCGGAATCAATCACAGTTCTTTCCTCGCAGCCTTGGCTGTGGATTCCACCGGGCATGATGATTTTACTTGCCGTATTATCCGTTAACTTTATCGGTGACGGCTTGCGTGACGCAATTGAGTCACAGAACGCAAAATAAGAAAAAATAAAAGGGGATGCAAACAACACAATGAACAGACACAAAATGATTTCAAAACGTATTTTGAAATATGTGATCACATCCTTCATGGCTCTGTCGCTCGTTTTTCTCGCAGCATGCGGCGGCGGTTCGGGCTCATCAGGGAGTAGCAAGAAGAAAGACACCATTTATCTTGGCTTAGTAAACCCCCCTGGTGGTTTCAATCCGATTAACACCGGTGATATTGCAGGACAATTTGCCATTCGCGTAATGCTCGATTCATTCTTGGACATGACAGCACCGCTGAAGTTTCAACCTAAATTGGCAACTTCTATTGACACGACAGACAATCAGACCTACACCATTAATCTGAATCCTAAGGCGAAATGGACAGATGGCAAACCGGTAACGGCCGATGATGTCATTTTCACGTTTAATTTGATTGCCAATCCAAAAACAGAAACAGCAGTTGGCTCGAACTTATCAACTCTGGAAGGCCTGGATGCAAGCGGTAAGTTGACAGGCGGTGCTACTTCAATTCCGAACCTGAAAAAAGTTGACGAACATACGGTTTCCTTCAAAACAAAGAAGCCGGTTGACCCTAATTATATCAAGGAAATGATCGGTACAAAGATCATTACGATGCCCCAGCATGTGCTGAAAGACATTAAACCTGAAGATTTCTCTAAGAGTAAATACGTACAGGCTCCTGATGTAACGAACGGACCATACAAATTTGTAACCTACAACAAAAACACATACATTCAGTATAAAGCAAACAATTCTTATTACCTTGGCAAGCCTAAGACACCTAAGTTCTTTATTAAGATTATGCAAGCACCGAATCTCTTGAGCGAGTTGCAGGCCGGTACAATTCAAGCCAATGCATCAGGTGGTATCGGTAATCTTCCGTTCCAAGATGTTGATTCAGCTAAAAAGCTTAAAAATGTAACAACGGAGATTCATCCGCAGATCGGATTCCAGACGATGCAGTATAATACGAAGACACTACCGAATGCGAAAATTCGCCAAGCCTTGGCCTACGCGATTGACCGTCAGCAAATCGTTGACAAGCTGCTCAAAGGAAACGGCGAAATCGTCGACGGACCTTACACCTCACAGAGCCCTTATCTCGATAAGAGCACGAACGTTATTAAGTATGATCCTAAAAAAGCAAAACAAATGCTGAAGGATGCCGGATGGGACTTCAATAAGACACTGAACTTTGTGGTTCCGATTGGAAACAAGGTGCGTGAACAATCTGCCGACATCATCGTTCAGAATTTCAAGGCGATTGGCGTAAAGGTTAAAGAAACAACTTATGACTTTCCAACGATCATGCAAAAAGGCGCGGCAGGCGACTTTGATTTGCTTCTGATCGGATTTACATTCAACCTTGACCCTGATGTTTCTGCACTGTATGGCCCAACAGGTGCATACAACTTCATGAAGTATGAAAATAAGGAAGCAACCAAGCTGATTGCCGATGGCAAGGCTGAACCGGACAGCGCGAAGAGAAAAGTTATTTATAACAAGCTTCAGGCAATCTGGGAAAAGGATATGCCTGTAATTACGCTCTACTCCGACAATGAAGTTGTGGTGAAGAGCAAGGATCTCGCTTACGGCGGTGCTTCCGCATATTGGCCGGGAACTGTGGCTAACTTCCAGAAATGGGCATACAAATAAGCATTTCTGAGCTTCTGGAACACGGGCTCAATTAAATGATACACATTTAAACAGCTGCTCTATTGAGTCAGCTGTTTAAATTTTTTAGTCTTTAGTCAATGAGAAAAAATAAAATTTTGAAAAGTTAGTCGGGGTAGTATAGGCGGTCTGGAATAACGCCGCTTCCTGCGGCTCACAGAACCTAGGCCATTCATGGCCGATACAACAAAACCTCACCTAAAAAGCTTCAACAAAACAAATAAGGAAGTGATGATCATGGACGACAGCAAGAGAAAAATATTGGAGAAAGAAGTGCGCGCGCAGGCGGATCGATCAATTGAAACGCTCTATAATTATTTGCGTCTTAAAACCGTTTCCGCTCAGAATCTGGCAATTCCGGAAACGGTCGACTTTGTATCTGAATTATTGATCGGTCTTGGCGCAGAGGTTAAAGTACTCGACGATTTAGGTGGGAATCCCGTTATTTACGGCTTTTTACCTGCGGGAGAAAAAGGCAATGCAAACAAGACCTTGCTTTTCTACGATCACTATGATGTTCAGCCACCGGATCCGCTTGATGAATGGGACTCAGAACCGTTCGAGCCTTATCTAAAGGATGGTATTCTTTATGCACGCGGTACCGCCGATAATAAAGGAACACTCATGCAACGGTTGGCAGCAATTAAAGCGCTGGAAAAAACGGGTGGACTTCCATGCAACGTCAAATTTCTTATTGAAGGTGAAGAAGAGATTGGGAGTCCCAATCTAACCGGATACTTAAAAAAATATGCAACGCTTTTTAAAGCGGATGCGTGTATCTGGGAATTTGGAAATAAAGATGCGGCAGAACGTGTTTCACTTTTTGCGGGAATTAAAGGCTCAGCTTATTATGAATTCTCCACGAAGAGCGCAATCATAGACATTCATTCATCACTCGCTGCTGTCATTGACAATCCTGCCTGGCGCATAGTACAGGCGCTTGCCAGCATGAAAAATCAAAATAACGACATAACGGTTGAAGGATTTTTTGATGAGATCGAAGAGCCGGATGAAGCGTTGATGAAAACGGTTCGCGCCGTTCCTTTTAACAATGAGGCATTAAAGAAATCATTCGGTCTCAGCCGTCCGTTTATTACCGAAGCGCGCGGCGAGGTGCCTCAGGATGCACTGATGCTGCATCCAACATTGACGATTTGCGGTATGGTCAGCGGTTATATTGGTGAGGGTGCCAAAACCGTGCTGCCAAAGGAAGCAAAGGTTAAAATCGATTGCCGCATGGTTCCCGGACAAACCGGTGAACATCTGTTTGCTTGTTTTGAACGTCACCTTGCTCGTCATGGTTTTTCCGACGTGAAAGTGGCTATGATTGAATCACAACGCGCCTTCCGATCAGATATAAATGATCCTTTCTTGAAATTAGTTAAAAAGACGGCAGAAGAAGCGTATCAGTCCGAGGCCGTTCTGTATCCGAATTCGGCGGGAACGGGTCCGATGTACGTTTTCGATAAATACCTCCATCTCCCGATTGTCAGCACCGGTGTCGGCTGGGCGGAGTCTAAGGCGCACGCACCGAATGAGTCAATTCGCATGAAAGATTATGTTGACGGAAGCTTGCACATGGCTTATTTGTTGACAGATTTTGCTGCGCAATAAAAAGACGGAAGGAGAATTTAACTTGGGACTAATTGATGAGATAAAGAGTATGGTTTACGAAAAAAGAGGCACATATCAAGCGCTCAGCGAAAAGGTTTGGGACTTGGCGGAACTTCATTTTGGCGAAGTGAAATCGGCTGAACTGCTGAGCCGGGCGCTTGAGGATGAGGGATTTACCGTTCAAAGAGGTATAGCCGGATTAAAAACCGGATTTGTCGGCAGTTATGGTCAAGGGAAGCCGGTGATCGCTTTTCTTGGTGAATTCGACGCACTTGCCGGACTCAGTCAGAAGCGAAATAAAACGGTTCACGATCCGATTGTGCCGAATGGCAATGGTCATGGCTGCGGTCATAACTTGCTTGGGGTCGGTTCGCTTGCCGCGGCATTTGCTGCAAAAGAATACGTAACGAAACATCAACTGAAAGGCACAGTTCGTTATTATGGCTGCCCAGCTGAGGAAAGTGGCAATGGTAAGGCATATATGGCACGTGAAGGCTGTTTTAAAGACGTGAACGCCGCTTTTTCATGGCATCCGGATTCGAAAAACGCGGTGCAGCATCTGTCGTCCAATGCGGTCATTGAAGCTCGTTTTACATTTAAAGGCGTGAGTGCACATGCCGCCGCTCTGCCGGAGCTTGGGCGCAGTGCGCTGGACGCTTTGGAACTGATGAACGTTGGTGTCAACTACCTGCGCGAACACATGGCGGACAAGGCACGTGTCCATTATGCGGTAACGAACACAGGCGGTGTATCGCCGAACGTTGTCCAAGCAGTTGCTGAGGAGCGATTCTTGGTTCGTTCGCCGAAACCGAATGAAGTCAAGGAATTGTTTAAACGTGTGGTTCATGTTGCCGAAGGAGCGGCATTGATGACGGATACCGAAATGAGCTATAAAATTGAAGGCGGCTGCTGCAACTTGATTCCAAACACGGCGCTTCATCAAGTAATGGCTGATTTTATGAAAGAGATCGCTTATCCTGAACCAACAGAAAATGATCTTGCTTTTATAAAAGAGATCTATGCGTCGCTTGGCGACAATGAGAAGAACTTTGCAAAAAAGTTTCTCACGACTGAACAGCGCAAAACGATCGATGAAAAACCAATTGCCGACTGGGTGATTCCATGCCCGGAGAACGATCTGTTTATGGAAGGCTCGACGGATGTTTCCGATGTCAGCTGGAATGTGCCGACTGCGCAATGTTTTACATCAACGTGGGCATTCGCGACGGTACCGCATACATGGCAAGTCGTCGCGCAGGGAACACAGGATTTTGCGTTGAATGCGGCACTCTATGCTGGAGAAGCCATGGCCTGTACCGCGCTCAAGGCGTTGGAGGAGCCAGAACTGCTTGCCGAAGCAAAGCGGGAATTCCAAGAACGGCTGGATGGCGAAACCTATGAATGTCTGATTCCGCCGGATGTAACGCCGCCAAATTTGCAATAGAAAATCAGCTTTAAGCAGAACTTTTTCCGAACTTGGGAGAAAGTTCTTTTTGTACTAT